>JAJEIY010000001.1 GCA_022828085.1 Acidobacteriota bacterium
CGCTTCCAGGTGGGCGAAACTCCCACGATCGGGGCCTCCCGCACACCCCGCCGGTGATGAAAAAGGGCGCAACGGCTTGGAACGCCGGTCTCCGACCGGCACGCGGCCCGCAGGGCCGCAGGCGGCGTGTCGCGGTTCGCCTCTACGGGACGCAGGGACAGGCACGGCCCATGGGTTCCGGTGGGCTCCGAAGGAGAGAACCATCCCGGAGGTCGGCGATCCAAAGTGTGCGCGCCGCTTTAGGCGAGCAGCGTCACGACGTGCGCGGCGCCGAGCGCCGCGCGTGCCGGCCGGAGACCGGCGTTCCAAGCCGGCGGCGCCATCACGGCCGTTGACCGACCCGCGGGACTGCATTTTCACAGCAAACTCCCCCAGTCAAATGCGCCCCGTGGTCTGGACCCGAGCGGGGACGGCTTGCGCTACCCCCGTTTGTGTCCGGCGCCATGCGGCGGCATAGCCGGGGGAGTTTCGCCCGCTCTGCGGGCGATGCCGGTCTGAAGACCGGCGCTCCGTCAGGTCAGCGGTTGTCCACGCTCCATTTCCCGGCCCCCGTCATCGCGATGAACAGGAACAGGAAGCAGTAGAGCACCGCCAGTTCTCCCCGGTTCTCGATCGGGAACCAGCCGAGCATCATCCCGGCGTCGTCGGTGCGGAACTGGTGCGCCATGAAGTAGGCCACCGCCATCTGGCCGCTCGAGATGAACGCCGCGATGCCGGTCATGAAACCGACCATGAGGGCGAGTCCGCCGACGAACTCGATCACTCCCGCCAACCCCATCAGGGACATCAGCTCACGCTGCGTTCCGCCCATGACCCCGAAGAGCTTCTGGGCGCCGTGACAGAGGAACAGGAAACCGGACACGATGCGCAAGAGCGCATAGGCGGTGTCCTTGTGCTGGTCGAGCATGGTCTTCATGGTGTTCTCCTTCCCCCGCAACTGCGGGGTATTCGTCAGAAATCCATCAGGATCGTGTACTTGGCGATGAGCGCCCGGTCGAGACGGTTGCCCATCGGATCGCGCCGGTCGTTCAGCACGATGAAGAAGTCGGAAAGGGGCCGGTGGATCAGGTTGAAGCGGATGTTCGAACTCCAGTCCTCGGTGATGTTGTTGTACTGGATGAGCGCATTCAGGAACATCGTGGTGGTGAAGGTGTAGGTCACCCGCGCGGTCAGCAGGTCGGCGACGAACGCGCCCTCGGGGAGCGCGATGTCGTTCCGGCTCCACCCGACGTAGGAAGTCAGCTTCCCGCCCACGCGGATCACGGTGCTGAGGTTCAGCGCCTTCCGGTCGCCGGAGTAGAAGCCTCCCCAGTCGTAGCGTCCGTTCAGGGAAATCGGCCGGCTCGGGTCCGAGAAGAGCATGACGAACCATTCGTCGTAGGGGTGCTCACCCGGCAGCACCGTGGTGGTCGGGTGCAGGGGGAACGGCGCGAAGGTGTTCTCGATGCTGTCGTTGTAGCCGAACTCGAAGAACGCGCCGTTCTGGTGCCGAACACCGACGTGCCAGTTGGTGTAGCGGCTCACCAGCTCCCCGTCGGAGTTCACGTAGTCGTTCCACTCGAAGTGGGGGTTGATCTCCCGCACGATGTCGCTCCACCAGGACGGGCGGTAGTGGTAGCCGACGTAGCCGAGCAGGCGGCGGACGCCGGTCCGCGGAGCGAAGCCCATCTCGGGGTTGAAGTCGTCCCCCAGCCTGGTCCAGGCGCCCCGGAACTGCCAGAGCCGGCCGTCGTAGTTCGCCGCCACCCGCGCCGCTTGGTCGTCGCCGACAAGGCCGGGCGTCGCGGTCCGGGCCCAGAAGGAGTTCACCTCGAGCTCGGGAGTGACCCGGATGTTGGCGTCGAGGCCCATCGAGCGGTTGTAGTGTTCGCTCCCGGACCCCGTTTCCCGGTTCAGGAAGACGGCGCCCACGTCCGAGTTGCCCCCGACGTTGCGGCGCACCCGGACCGCCGTGAAGTTCTCGGTTCCGGGGGCGTCCTCGTGTTCGCCGGTCTGGATGCTCATCACCCCAAGTTCGTAGGCCCCGGCCCGGCCGGTGAGCCGCCCCCCGCCCAGCACGGGGATCGGGGTGCCCGTCCGCGAGAGGCCGATGCGCCGGCTGAAGAACAGGTAGAGGTCGTCGCCCCGGCTCTGGCTGGCTCGCAGGGTCGAAGGATTGAACGCCTGCCCGAAGTCGGCCCGGAACTGGGTGATCCTGGAATCGTTCGGGACCCCGAAGCGGAAAATGCCGGAGTTCTCGATGAAGAAGTCCCGCTTCTCGGGAAAGAAGAGATTGAATCGGGTGAGGTTGACCTGCTGGACGTCCGCTTCGACCTGCGAGAAATCGGTGTTCACGGTCAGGTCGAGGTTCAGCCCGGTGCCCACCAGCACCTTGGCGTCCACGCCCAGATCCGCGGAGTTCGTGGTTCCCTCGTCGGAGTCGGCCGCCCCCTGGCTGGTCTCGGCGCCCGCGTAGGGGGTCACCTTGAAGCGGCCGCCGGACCGGAGGCCGGTGAGTCCTTCGATGGTGCCCGAGTAGGAGATGCGCGCGAAGTTGAAAAAGCGCGGAATGGGCGCCCAGAAGGAGTCCTCGTTCAGCCGCCGGATCCGCCGCAGGAAGTTGATCCCCCAGGTCTGTTCGGGGCTCTCCCGGAACCGCAGCGTCTTGAAGGGAATGGCGATTTCCGTCTGCCAGCCGTGCTCGGTGCGCAGCGTCTCGACGTACCAGACGCCGTCCCAGTCGCGGTTGAACTCCCGCCCCTCGTTGAAGACCTGTCCGTCGAACTTCGCCCCGGCGGGGTTCGTCTCGAACATGTAGCCGTTCCGCCGGTCGTGGAACGTGTCCACGATGACGCCGAAGATGTCGCCCGCGCGCGTCGAAAAGTCCCGCGAGAGGTCGTTCACGATCAACCCGTCCGGTTCGTCGTGGGCGACGGCGCCGACGTAGAGGAACTCGTCGTCGTAGAGCACCCGGACCTCGGTCACGAAGGTCGCCGGCATCCCTTCGTTGGGGTTGCCCTGGACGAAGTCGGTCGCGAGGGGAGCGCCGGCCCATTCGTCCTCGTCGAGGATGCCGTCGATCCTGACCGGCTGGGATGCGCGGACGGCGGGGAGCCGCCGGTCGAACCGGGCGGTCTCGAAGTCCACCTGCCCCTGGGAAAGACCGGTGCCCGGCGTCAGGAACGGCAAAAGGGCCGCGGCGATTCCTGGCAGCAGGAGACGGGCTGCGGCCCTTCCGCGGAGCAGGGCCGCGAACATGTCCGGCGGCCAATGTACCACCGCCGGGGGACGCCGGCGCCGGCGAGTTTCAGAATGGAAGCGACGGCGGAGCGGGAGGCGCCGGGGATCGAAAGAGCCCGAGCGCGGCGTCCAGGCTGGTCCGGTCCCCGATCAGCACCACGGTGTCGCCGGCCCGGTAGCGGGTCTCGGCCTGCCCCTCATGGATGGGCCGGCCGTCGCGGACCACGGCGACCTGGATCGCGCCGGTTCGCTTTCGGAGGTCGAGCGTCGACGCCGTCTCGCCCACCGCTCCGGCGGCCGCCTCCACCTCGACCAGTTCCAGCGCGTCGTGGATGCCGAGGTGCTTCAGCGCGTCGAGGCGAAGATCGGGATGGGGGCGGTCACGGAAGAGGCCGTAGTGCTCGGCCCGCACGGACTCGAGTTCGTGCCAGATGCGGTTGATCGGGATCTCGTAGCTCTCGAGCGCCTTGGCGAACAGTTCCAGCGACGCCTCGAACTCCTCCACGACGACGTCGGTGGCGCCGAGCGCCAGCAGGTCGTCGATGGCCCGCACGTAGCGGGTGCGGACCACGATCCGGACCGCCGGGTTCAGCTCGCGCGCCAGCAGCACTCCCCGCCGCTCGTCGCCGGGGGAGTTGATCGTGAAGAAGATCGTGCGCGCCCGGTGCACCTGCACGTGATCGAGCACGGCCGGCTGGGTCCCGTCTCCGAAGAGAGCGGGGATGCCGTCGGCGCGGGCCCGGCGCACGAGTTCCGGATTCTGGTCGACGACGATGCAGGCGATCCCCGCCGCCTGGAGCACCCGCGCCAGATACCGGCCGGCGAGCCCGTAGCCGACGACGACCGTGTGATCCGCCGCCCCGTGGATCGTTTCGGCGTCCGGGTGGGAGTCCTGGGGCCGGCGCCGGTCCACCCATTCGATGATTGCGGGGCCCGCCCGGATCAGGAGCGGCGCGGCGATCATGGAGAGGATCGCGGTGCTCAGGAACAACTGGTAGTCGGCGCCGCGGAACAGGCCGAGCGGGATGCCGACCGACGCCAGCAGGAAGGCGAACTCGCCGACGTGACCGAGGCCCACGCCGGTGGCCAGCGCCGTGGAGAGCCGGCCGCCGGCCGCCAGCACCCCGGCGGCGGCCAGCATCGTCTTCACCACCAGCGCTGCCCCCGCCAGCCCGATCACCAGCAGGGGGCTGCCCAGCAGGACCGACGGATCCAGCAGCATCCCGATCGAACTGAAGAACACGCCGGTGAAGAGCGCACGAAAGGGCAGCACGTCGGAAAGGGCCTGCACCCCGTACTCGGACTCCGACAGGATCAGGCCCGCGAGAAAGGCCCCGATCGCCAGCGAGAAGCCCGCCGTGTGGGTGACGAGGGCGGCGCCCAGCCCGAAGAACCCGACGCAGAGCGTGAACAGCTCGCGATCCTTGAGCAGCACGATCCGGTCGAGGACCCACGGCGCCAGCAGGCGGCCGCCGAAGATCAGGACGGCGACGATCACCAGCCCGCGGACCAGTTCGGTGATCGCGGCCGAGGCCGCCTCGCCCTGAAACCCCGCCACCAGCGGGAGCAGCAGCACGAGCGGCAGGACGGAGAGGTCCTGGAAGATCAGCAGGCTGATCGAGGCCTGACCATGCGGTGTTTCGAGCTCCTCCCGGTCGGCGATGGTCTTGGCCACGATCGCGGTGGAGGACATCGCGCCGAGCGCGCCGTAGAAGAGGGCGTAGGGCACAGGAACGCCGAACGCCAGCGCCGCCACGAAGACCACGGCTATGGTCCCGCCCACCTGAACGCCGCCGCCCACGAACACCATGTGGGCCCAGTCCCGGACCTGGGAGAGCGACAGCTCGAGGCCCACCGCGAACAGCAGCAACGCGACGCCGAGTTCCGTCAGGGTCTCGATGTTCTCCGGGACCGCGATCAGCCCGAGCCCGGCGGGGCCCACGAGCACCCCGGCGAGCACGAATCCGAGAAGCGGCGGGGCGTTCACCCGGTGGGCGAGCGCCACGATGGGGATCGCGAGGCCCACCAGCAGGGCCAGGTCCCCCAGGAGT
Organism: Acidobacteriota bacterium; assembly: GCA_022828085.1. Lineage (GTDB taxonomy): Bacteria > Acidobacteriota > Vicinamibacteria > Marinacidobacterales > Marinacidobacteraceae > Marinacidobacterium. The sequence goes on from JAJEIY010000001.1 coordinate 5,271, forward strand.
CCGAGTTCGATCACCGCGGCCTCCGCATCAGGGAGCGGGAAGCGATTCCGGGAGCAGCCGGGCCACCGCCTGGCGGTAGCCGGCGAGGGCCCGGAGGGTCAGCAGACCGGGCTTCCCGTCCCCGATGGTCCGGCGCGGCTCGCCGGACGCGGCCGACCAGGTGACCGGCAGCACCTCCCGAGAGGAACTGGTCAGGAACGCCTCGTCGGCGGTGGCGAGCCATCCAGGTCCGAGGGGGGTCTCCTCGCACGGGATCTCCAGTTCCCGCAGGACTTCCAGCACCAGAGCCCGGGTGATCCCGGGCAACAGGCCCTCCTCGAGCGGCGGCGTGAGGACGAGGCCGTCGTCCACGAGAAACAGGTTCGAGGTTGCGCCTTCCGTCAGGTCGCCGCCGCTTCCGCGAACCACCGCCTCGTGGGCTCCCGCCGCTTCGGCCTCGCGAACGGCCAGCCGGGCCCCCAGCAGGTTCGTGGTCTTCACGTCGGCCGGGAGCCCTCCGGGCGCCGCCCGGACCCAGTCCGACCGGAAGACGCCGACCCCCTCCCGTTCCGGGTCCACCGGAAGCGGCGGCAGGGGCCGCACCAGGATGATCAGCGAGGGCCCGCCGCCCTGCGGTCCGGCGGTGAGGATCACCCGGAGGGAGTGCTCGCCCGTGATGCCGCTGGCTTCCTGCGTCCCGCGCAGGCGAGCGGTGATCTCCGCGTCGGAGACGGCGAGCGGAATCCCGAGGAACTCCGCCGAGCGCCGGAGCCGGACGAGGTGCCGGGCGAAGAGGAACGGCACATGGCCGTAGGTGCGCAGGTTCTCGTACACCGCCTCGCCGTAGAGGAAGCCCGCGTCCACCGGACTCACCCGCGCCTCGCGCGCCGGCCCGATCCAGCCGTCCACGTTGGCCCACGCGCCCGTCATGCCGCGACTGTACCGGGAACGTCAGGGAACCCCGGTCCTCAGACCGGCACCGCGGCCCATCGCGATGCCCAAGGTGGCGCGTCCGGCTTGGAACGCCGACCTCCGGTCGGCACCGCGGCCCGCAGGGCCGCACAATGCAGATCAGCGGTTCGATCGCAGAGCGGGTGCTGGAGTGCGACCCGAGCACGGTCGATCCCTCTGCATGGTAATTCCGTGTTTCTAGCTGGTCCGACTCGGAGTGAGTGCGACAGTTAGGTTCTCTTATGATCCGATTGCCCGCCGCAATGAATCCGTGAGTGACAAATACAAGAATCTGTGGTATCAATGCTCCCCGTGAGCACCAGTTGCTGCCCACCGACGCGTCAAGTCGCTGACTCGCGTGCCGCTGAGGCCGACAACTCCTATGGTGGGGCTATCTGTGGGGGACGAACTCCGGGTAACACAATCTCCTCGCGAGGGGTTGCCAGTGACGTATTGGGAAATGATGTATCGGCAGCGATGAACCTCCTCGATTGTTGCCAACTAGCTCGTCAGGAGGCCGAGGATGTCAACGGAACACATTCAACAGAATGCTCAGAGTACAACCAAGCATGACTCCCTAACGGACGGTCAGATAGTGTCCGTTAAGTCGGACCGCCGATCATTCCTGACCCGAGCGATCGGCTTGGGCACGGTGGGAGTCAGCGCGGTACTAGTGAACTCGTGCGTAGTCAGTGATCCCTCATGCGACACAGACAGGGGTAGTGACAGCGACATTACCAGAACCGGGGACCCGGCGTCCGTGACAGATAGGGATTCAGGCGCTTTCGCTGACCCTCCCGGCCAAGGACGATTCGTCGATACTGACGTCACGACAGTCGCAGATCCCGCCTAGGTAGCAGATACCTGCGATAGCGACTAAGTGTCCCGTCGTCCGCAACGTGTTGTCGGCCTCGTGGTAGGCGTATCGAGTCACACCCGTTTTGTCGCGCGACGCTCCGGACCCAGAGTCCGGCCCTCCGCCGCGTAGATCGCCATCCCATGCTCCCGATCCACGACACGGTCCGCTTCTCGCCGGCGTGAATGCCTCTGGAACACCGCTCCGCGATCTCGGCTTGAGGTCCCAACCTCGCGGCGCAGCTCACTTCTCGCAACAACTCCCCACGACCATTTGGTCTTCGAAGCTCATGCTTCGCGGGGCGACACGATCCTCCGATACGTCGAGGCTCACCGACACGATCAAAGCCCGCCGTTGTTTCGGCGTGGCCGAGGCGAGGCGAATCACCGACGTGAACACTCCCGGGATCGGATTTGAGCCAGTGTCAACTGGCATTTCACCACGGGAAAACGGCCGGGTTCGCCGGACACGGCCCAACCCGACACGGGATGAGTGACGAGGTGCTAGCGCGGCATGTGCCCATTGTCGCCAAGCCGCGCCGGCACTCTTTAGCGCGAAACCCACGTGATAACGGTGTCACCGTGCGTGCACTGAGGGCCGATCGAGACACTCGGGCGGACGGTCTCTAGGCAGAGGCGCGGCGTTGTATGTCGACCCTCACTCGCTCCTCTACCCGAGCCAGTCGGACCTCACCCGGCACGAACCGAGACGTGACCATCGCTCGGGGGCTTCAATCAGATGCGTTTTCCTGGTTGATATCGCCCATGAGTCCAAACAGATTCGAGAGAGACTTCTACGAGCAGCGCTTATGCCTCATACCGAGAACCGATCCAGATTACTACGCGGGTCTCCTGAGTTTCGAGGATCTCGATGCCGTATTGGGTACGTGCAATGTCACTCCGTCAGTGATCGCGCTTGTGCGCGGCGACGAGAGTCTTCCGAGAGGTGCCTACGTCCATGCGTCAGGTGGCATTGACCCTCTTGCGGTCGCGAAGATGTTCGACGACGGCGCGACGATCACGTTCAACCAACTTCATCGATACGTGCCCGTTCTGAGCGAGTTCTGCGCCTCAATCGGAAGAGCCTTCAGTTCGCGCGTGCAGACAAACATCTATCTGACGCCACCTGAGGCTCAGGGTTTCAAGCCGCACTGGGACACTCATGACGTTTTTGTTCTACAGGTATCCGGCCGGAAACACTGGTCAGTGTATGACACGAAGGTGACGCTACCGCTGAAGGGCCAGGCCTTTGAGCCTGAGAGTGATCCCCCGGGACCAGTAACGGCGGAGTTTGAGATCGCGCCGGGGGAATGCGTCTACATTCCACGTGGTCTGATGCATTCAGCACGATCGACTACCGAGGTGTCGCTTCACATCACACTCGGCATCACATCCTTCACATGGGTGAATCTCCTCGTCGAGAGCGTGGCTGCAACGGCGCTTCGAGATGAGTCCTTGCGTCGGTCGCTTCCGACGCGGTTCGCCGACCCGAGCGTTCCACCGGAGACTCTGGACGGCCTCGTCCGTGACAAGTTGGCGCTTCTGGCATCACGCCTCGATCCGACAGAGGTCTGGGATCATTTTCGCAGCGAGCTTATGGTGCTCAACACGCCGCTGTTTACGGATCTCCTAACGTCGCGAGTTTCCGCGGGCGATATAGGGCTTGGTTCGAGATTGAGGCGAAGAAGAGGACTTTTCGTGACGCCCGAGCGTGGTGCAGAGGGATGTCGCTTGTGCTTCTGCGGATTGGAGTTGCAGTTTCCCTCGTCTACTTGGCCGGCTATCGAGTTCATCTCAGTGACCCCCGCTTTCATTGTTCGTGATCTCCCTGACTGCCTCGATGGCGAAGGCAAACTGACCGTTGCGACGAGGTTGGTCAGGGAGGGACTACTACAACTAGACGGGGATCCGTGATATGCGTCGAGTACCGGTTTGGCGAATGGTCTTGGTGGCCGTGGGCCTAGGGGTGGCGGGGATCGGCGTGGCTCTTGTCAAGCTCGACTTCACGGGTGCACCGGTGTCGGAGAACCTCGCGACGCCTACGCCGCAGCCGTACGAGTTGGCGGTGTTTCAAGAGATCATCGCGGCACGGCGAGAGGCAGGGATCGGGAGACCGCGAACAGGAGGTCGTGGCGTGTTAACGACGCCGGCGGGCTCCCACAAGGGAGCCGCCAAGATGGAGAGAGAAGCCAGGAGACGGGCGGCCAAACTGACAGCCAACATAGCCCATGCTCACGGGATGACACCCGAGGAGGTTGAGAGCATCTATCGGCGCGGTGAGGCCGAAAGCTGGCCCGTCAGGACTACCCCATAGACCTCCGGTTCCGGGCGGTTTCGGACCAGGAGGACCCCGCCGTGCGTGAAAGTACGGGCTGGGGCGCTGGGGCTCAGGGCGGCAGGGACCGTTTGGAACGCCGGCTTTCGCCGGGACAGCCCGCCGCAGGTGGGCGGCGGGACGCACCTCATTGGCCCGGATGGTTCGGCTGCGCGCACCAATGCACCCCGCGGTAGCGACGAACCTCCCGCGGCCCTGCGGGCTGCCGCAGATTCCTCGTAAGTCATTGATAATATATATGATTATACGCAATCCCCGACAGCCGACATCACCTCGGGCAGCACATGCTGAAAGGCCGGCGGCCCCGAGTCGAAGGGGGTAACGGCAGGAAGCCAGAACACCTTGAGTGACGCGCTCAGCAGCGTACGGCCCTGTTCCTCGGCGCGGGCGAGGGCGGCGGCCGCAACTGCGACGTCCTAGACGGCGGCACCCACGGTCTCGAAAACGAGCCCGTGCCCGGGATCGGCGCGTCTCGTCAATCCTCTCACTAGGCTGCGGGCCTAACAGGCGGGGTGGGAGCTGACCTAGCGCTGGACCAGAGCAGCATCTGCGACGAGGTCCGAAATGAGCTTTCCGCAGATGTCGCTGTGGGGAGACAGGGCACGCCAAAACCCGGACGGTGCCCCGTCCGGTGGTGGGACGCTGACCTCGATCAGGGTTACGACCCAGCCGTCGGCGTCGGGGGACAGGTACTTCTCCACAGCCTCGCGATGTTCTGCCTTCGGCCCGTCCGTTGTTCCACAGTCCACATTGGGTGATCACGTCTTTGACGAAGTCGTTCCTGTCGGCGATCCCAGGTCCGCGTCTGCGGCGCGATCGATCCCTACGGGAAGGCGTCGATCTCCCTGCCGCAGGTGCAAGGGGCGACCGGCAAGGCTCCAGCGGCAGAGCTGTGCTCTACGCGGTCGAGGACATCGAGCCGCGGAGCAGTGGAACGGCCTAGTTGATCCGGGGAGCCAGTCGCTCCCGTTTAGCGTTCGACCTCTTCCCGCAGGGTCACTCTAGGGGCCGCGTTGGCTGTAGCGGAAGACAACACCCCGTGCCGTTACGTCGTTCGCGCCACCAAGTCTCTCGAAACGCGACCTGCCGGCAAAGCCGCCCAATGGTCCTCACTATCGCGAGTTGCCGCCCGGGACTCAGACCGCTAGAGAGACGTCGCCTGTGTCCGGGTCGAGCGTGACGATCACTGTGTCGCCCAAGATCGGGTTACTCAGCGCTGGACGCCTGAACACCGGCAGATTCGCTCCCGGGCATCGCGCGGACATCACCACGAGAGCATCCAGTTCCTCGTCGCTGGCTTCCGCCCCAATCTTGTTGCAGAACTCGTAGTCGCTTGGGTGCAGCAGGTCCGGCCAGTCCGCCACCTTGGAGCGCAGATCCTTTTCGGTGCCGCGGAAGGTGCAGCGTAGCCACTGATAGTGGGCAGGACGACGTTTACTGGGCGTTCCGGCGTGCCGTGGAAACCAGTGTTTGACCTCGGCCTCAGCAGTGGCGGCCTCTAGGGAGCCGTAGAACACCGGGAACGAGCCGTCTGAGAACCGAGTTTGGTTCCTCAGTTTCCGTAGCCGCCGAAATGGACCGCTACACAGTTCTTCGGCGTCGGATCCATACCCAGCGGCGGCGAGACTCGCCTTCAGCTCCACCTGGCCCTGGGGATCGATTCCGAGTTCCGTCATCAGATCTGGAACTGGCATATAGGCGAGCCGAACCACCTGACGGGTCTCGTGCTTGGTGGGGATCGCTTCGAGCAACTACCTACGCCCGGTGAGTTCGACGTATTCCTTCACCCACAAGAGTCCTTCCATCGAACCGTCTAGCAAGATGGACATGGGTGACTGCCCATCGAGCAGTGCGTGGCGCTCTCGTAGCCACTCGTTCTCGACCACGGAATCTCGAAACACGGACGAGAGCGTTTCGTGAATTCGAAATAGGTGTGCGATCCGATCCTGTGTGTCGCGCCCTAGGGGGGGCCGCCTCCCGTCCAGAAGAGCCGCAACATGTTCGCGCTCGTTGTCTCGAAAGCCGAGCAGAGCCGCAGCGTGGCTCTGCTCGAGATTCCACTGCGGCAGCAGCGTTAGGAGGAACTGGATCGTACCGGGGAGCCTGCACGCGGTCGCCGGCGCGGGAGGCCAGGTAATACGCGGCGCGGCAGCGGCGCGGAACTCAAGGAAAGCCTCCAAGGAACCATCGTCTCGGTGGACGGACAGCTCACCCCCAACAAGAGTTTCGGACAACACGGCCGGATCAATGTCAACGGGACCCGCCGGGCCTGCTGTGCCCAGGATCATGACGCCGCGTCCTTACCGGTGAGAGGCACGAGGACGACATGGCCGCTCGCTCCTTCAACACCAGGTTCCCCAGGTTCGTATCCGCCCCCGCCATTCCCACCGCCGCCGCCGGGACCTATGGTTATCTGGAACAGATCGCCGGAAGATAAGCCTTCCAACTCCACAACCACGGTCTCCCCAGCAAACCCTCTGCCCCCATCACCACCCTTCGCCACGACACCGTCTGACCTGGGTTCGACGCGAGCGCCCCGGCCACCTTCTCCACCCCCGAATCCAGATCCAATTCCAGGCCGCCCCGGTGCCGGCTGCCCGTTCTGCATGCCACCGCCGCCACCTCCGTTGCCTCCCCTCCCTCCGCGGGCTACGTAAACCTTCGGCCCAGCCACCAAGGTTGTCCCCTCGCCGCCATCTCCGCCGCCGCCACCGCCACCGCCGTAGAGATTGAGGCCTTGCATGCAGAACGCGCCGCCCCCCCCCCCCCACCACCGGAGCCTCCGGTGATGACGGCCAAACCGCGGCTGGACTGCCATGGCCAAACGAATGTGCCCGATTCAACGACCCGCTGGACTCTGGCGACGCTCACTCTTCGATTGCCGGTTGCCACGGATCGTAGCAGCACATTTGCCATTGGAAGGCGGCCCTGCACAACTCGATGTTGCCATTCCCGAAACCTTGCGCCGTCGTCCGCGGCAGTGACCGTCACCCTCGGCCGCGCGCAACTCCGTTAGCCCCGGGGCGTTCCGATCCTCGGTCTGATCGCGCACGAACATCATTGTGATCCCCCTCCTTGCTCCCGGCCACGAACGTAGCCCAGGGCTCCATCAGAGTCCACTAGGCGACCAGTTCCGGGCTCGCGAGCCGCACTCGGCGGACCCGCGAACCGAGCGCATGGCACCTTCGAACGGCTACCCGCGACGCCGCCACCGGGACGACCTCTGGCGTGACGAGGATGACCTAGCCTTCCACGACGATCACCGGCCGTCATCGGACGGCGAGGCAGAGCGCTGCCGACCAGAATTACCGGCTCACCGCGCGTTCCGCGCCGAGGGCGACGCTCGTCCGACTCTCGCGAGGAATGCACGCTGCGGGGTCGCTCCCGGGGTCGCTTTCGTACGAGACCCAGCTTGAAGCCTCCTTGTCTCATCGCTTGTTTCACGGGTTCCACTCCCGTTGTTCACGGAACCCGTTGGCCCTGTTGCGTTTCGGTTGCCTGCTGGCGGATCCACGCTCCGCTTTTGGGCGTAGCGTGGGGCTGGGAACGACCCCCGTTTTCCTCCGGATCTACAGCCCCGCAGTCCGGGCCTAGGCAAGCCCTTCTGCTACCTGTCGGGGGGGCGCTCCCAGCCCGCGCCTTCGGCACGACAGATCCCTACGGGAAGGCTTCCGGCCCGCCTCGGCGGGTCCGGGCGGAGGTTAGCGAAGGCCTCCTAGGCGGCGCGTTCCGCCATGCGGACGCACAAAAGGTCGGGCGACAGCCCGCGGACGCCGCTTAGGGCCTCGCTGGCCCGCTTTCCGGCGTTAGGGAGCCGCAGGGCCTCCGCCGGCTAGTCGAAGGTGACCTGCTCGGCCCGCGTGGGGTCGGCGGCGACCACAAAGGCGCGCCGCTCCGCTCTCGCAGAGCATGTCTTTGGTGCCGCCAATTGATACGCGTCTGGACGAGTCTCAAGTGACACGTCGACTTCCGCTCACGCGGTTTCGGCGCAGGACTCGAGAACCGACAAACCGACGCTTCCGAGAGCGGCGGGTCGAACCTGGAGCATCGGGATGGGAACGGACCAGAGATTCGGTCGCTGCCTTCCTCTCCGACCGGTCAGGCTTGGGCTAGTTCGTGAGCCTCAGCAGGAATCCGAAGTAACCGACTGACTATCCTTTTGCACTCCCGGATCGTGGGTTCCCTCCGCAGTCTCGTCGTCGGATTTCTCCCCTTGGAATACTCGGCTCCCGAGCCATAGGAACGCCCAGAAAGAGGCCGCCGCAACCACCATGAGTCCCGCCAAGAAACAGAGCAGTTCGGGCGGCGTGACGTGTTTCAGAGAGGGTCCGCGCTTGAATAATCCGTAGGCAGCAAACCCGAAACAGAGCAGCCATGCCGCGGTGGACGTCATTCTCCGAAGCTGCCGCATCGGTACCCAGTCGCCGCGGGCGCTGCTAAACGTCCCGGCAAATAAGCCGACAACCTGGCGCCGCACATTCTTTTTGGGCATCGTCGTTCTCGTGTCCGCCTCTAGGGCGCGATTCCCGAGCGGCGGCTCCATGTGATCTGTTTCGCCCCTCCAAGGCAGTCGTGTTTCACCTTCTCGAGGGTCTCGTAAGTGGAGGTTCTGGCGGTGGCCGGGAATTATGGAACAGCTCGGCCTGCTCTGCGATTCCGGCAGGCCGTACGGCCTCCGAACGCCAATAGGCGACCTGGATGCTGTTCCGGGGCCCGGTCACGGCGACCCCCCGCGAGGGTGTCGGCAGCGCGTGCTTCGGTTCAGTTCCCAAGGGAAGCAAGAACGGTAAAGACGCAGGGTTCAACGGAGCACTCGTACATTGTGACCGCGAGTTCAAACTCCCCATCCTCATCGGGCTCGAACATTAGTACCGGAAGCGCGTCCGGCAACACGTCCTCGACGACGGTCTGCCCCTGGGGGTCTCGGAGAACCAAGTCGAGGTCACCACAGTCCTCATCGCAGAGCCCGGACAATCGGTATTCCGTGCCCGCTTCAAGGCGGACTGCAATGCTCGTTGCCTCGTCCTCGGCGAGCACGCCGAGTCTCGTTTCTTCGGTCCGAATCAGCGCTCGGCAAGCATCCCCTGGACAGGAAACCTCCACATCAAAAACGCCGGACTGGTCCGGCTCCAGCCTGACCACTGGAACGAAATCAAGAGCATCATCCGTACCGACCATTTCCCCTGCTGAATCGTGCACAGCAAGGTCGCAATCTGCGTCGCACGTACCGTGGATCGCGTATTCCAGTCCTTCCTGTAGCGAAACCTGAAAGACTGAAGTCGCCCCCGCCCGCAGTTCGATCTCCTGCGGGCCGTTCCAGGGACCGGAACCCAGCAGAGCAAAAACCTGCTGTTCAGATGCTGCGGCAGGTGTTTCGCGCTCTGTTTGAGGAAAAGCCTCCGCTTCGATCGGCGCGCTGTCCTTGGCTGGTTGAATCTCCTGATTCTCGTTCTTCGGAGCCGCCCGCTGGCTAACTGCGCTGATTTTCTCGTCCAGTTCTTCGACCCGCCCTTCTATCTGGGTTGCTAGCTCCGTCTTTGCTAGCAGGATTTCGTCCTCCAGATCGTCGTGGATCCAAGCGAGCACTCCCCCGAAGACTGTTACTAGCCCTACGAGCACGGTCCACGCGAGGCGCAAATGCGGAACCGGAATACTTGGCACCCTGCTCTCTTCCATGGGTAGCCACCTCCAGATCCGCGACTCTACGTGCCCCTGCACGAGATGTCGAAGAGCAGACCGTCGAGCCCACAGGGGCCAGCGGGTCTCACGCTCGGATAGAAACGATGACGGGCGCTACCACCGGCTCCGACCCGCTATCCGCGCCCGGCACCACTCGGAGTTCCGGCAACGGCGAACTCAGTCGGACTGGTCCCGCAATCTCCAAACCGGGCCGCAGCAGCACCTTCTCCTCGGTCCCGGCGAGGAACGCGGCCCGCTGCTCCAAGAGCACCCGCCGCCGTTCAAATATGTCCGTCCGACGGTAGGCCGCCTTGATGGCGTTCGTAGCATCGTCGACGTGGCGGTCCGGCCAGTTCTGGCGATCTCTGCGGCGCGATGAATCCCTGCGGAAAGGCTTCCGGCTCCGCCTACGGCGGGTCCCGGCAGCGAGCGGCGGAGCCTCCGTAGGCGACCCGATCCTCGATGCGGACGCGGGGGAGGTCCGGCGACAGCTCGCGGACGGCGCTCGTGGGCCCCCTCCCCGGCGTTTTGGAGCCGGAGGGCCTCCGCGGCCTGGTCGAAGGCGACCTGCTCCGCCTGGGTGAGGTCGGCGGGGACCACAGCGGTGCGCCGCTAGCGCTGTGTGCGCACCGGCGCGGGGGTCCGGGGGCTGGGCCTCCTGTCGTCCGGTGCTTCGGCAGCGGTGCGAGAGGCCGGGGGTTCGAAGGGGGGGCGCAGCCTCCCTCGCCAGCCCAAGTGTGTACACACAGGGTATGCTCCTAGCTGCCTTAGCAGGTGGCCAGTGCCCAGTTTTCGACACTGGGTCGGCTGGCTATCGCTGCCTTAGCACGTGAGCCAGACGCCGTGACGGTGCCGGGGGGAACCCGGAACGGTTGGTTCGAAAGGCAGGATCGAGGTGCAAGCCTACTCCGCCACGAAGGCGCTCCATTGCTCCATGAGCGCCCGCCGCCGCTCGAACAGGTCCGTGCGCCGATACGCCGCCTCGATGGCATTCGTGTTCACGTGCGCGAGCGCCAGCTCGCAGACCTCCCGCGGGGCGTCAGAGCGCTCCGCCGCCCAGTCACGGAAGCTCGAGCGGAACCCGTGTGGCACCGCACCGATCCCCAACTCCTGGACCAGCTTCGACATCGCCACCTCCGGCAGCAGGCCGCCCCGTGCCGAAGGGAACACCAAACCCGATCCGGTGGCAAACTCTCTCGCTTCGCGGAGCACCGCGAGCGCTCCTGTGGACAGCGGAACCCGGTGGTCCCGATCCGTCTTCATCCGCTCCGCCGGAATGCGCCATTCCCGCGCCTCCAAATTAATCTCGTCCCACCGCGCGCCGCGCACCTCGGCGCTCCGGCAGCGCCGCTAAGGCTTTCGGCCGACCCGCGGGACTGCATTTTCGGAGCGACCGGCCGCGCATCGCGGCCTCTTGAAGGCCGCAACCGCGAGAACCACCCGGCGTGCCCACCCCTGATACAGTCGCTTGCTCGAACCATGAAGAGCAGACGGGTTCTTGCTCTTGCGCTTGCGACGGGCCTTGCCGTATCGGCGTGCGGCCCGGGGGTGCCGGACGAGGGGCTCATCGCCATCACCGGCGGGCTCGTCTATCCGGTCAGTTCCGAGCCGATTCCCGGCGGCACGGTGGTGATCCGCGACGGGAAGATCGAGGCGGTCGGCGCCGGCGTGCCCGTTCCCGCCGGAGCCGAGGTGATCGACGCCAGCGGGATGAGCGTCATTCCGGGGATCGTCGAGACCCATTCCCACACCGGGTTCAAGGTGCTCAACATCCCGGCCACGGGAGCGAACAACAACGAACTCTCGGTCCCGATCAATGCCCACGTGCGGGCGATCGACGGGCTCGACTCGGAAGACCCCGCTTTTGCGCTGATGTTGGCCTCGGGGATCACCACCCAGAACATCACCACCGGCAGCCGGAGTCCGAACAGCGGCCAGGCGGTACTCGTCAAGTCCCGGGGCGGTACCGTCGACGACATGTTCTTCGCTCCCGGCGGCATCAAGATGGCGATCCGGGCCACCACGCCCTATCCCGGCTTCCCCGAGACCGAGCAGGAGGTCTTCGACCTGCTGAGCGGCGAACTCGAGGCCGCCCAGGAATACCTCGACGCGATCGCCGCCCACGAGGCGGACTCCGCGAACCCGAGGCCCGCGCGGAACCTGACCTACGAAGCTCTCGGCAGGCTGCTCACCCGCGAGTGGGTGCTCGGCGTCCACTCCAGCACCGAGCAGCAGATGCGCCACGCCATGGAGTTGAAGCGCCGGTTCAACCTGGACTCGTACATCCATCATGGAGGCGCCACCCTCGAACTCGCCGAGGAACTCCACGAACTCGGGATGCCGGTGAGTTACGGCCCGGTGCTGCCCGGTGACAGCCGTGAGAGCGAGGAACTCCTGGGTCCGGTGAAACTCGTGGAACTCGGCGGTCTGGTCGCCTTCCATCAGGATCCCCCGGACGGCCACGCGTACTGGCTGCGCCACACCGGGGCGATGTTCGTGCGCCAGGGCATGTCGCACGCGGACGCGCTGGCCGCGCTCACCCTGAACGGCGCCCGCATCTTCCACGTGGACGACCGGATCGGCAGCCTCGAGGCGGGGAAGGACGCCGACGTGGTCATCCTCGGCGGCGAGGACCCGCTCGCCTACGAGAGCCTGGTGATGCGGGTGTTCGTGGACGGGGTGGAGGTCTTCAACCGCGCCACCGGACACAACGTGTTCGGCGACGTGGTGCCGGAGGGCTGGTGATGCACCGCTTTCGCCGCCGGCTGATCGTCCTCGCCCTGGCGCTCGCCTGCCCGGGGATGGCTGCCGGTCAGGCCGTGGCCGTCGTGGGCGGCGAAGTCCACACCGGAAGCGGAGAAGTCCTCGCCGGGGCGACGGTGGTCATCGAAGGCGGGAAGATCACCGCCGTCGGGGCCGGCGTCGAGGTTCCCGAGGGCGCCGAGGTGATCGCGGCCGAGGGGATGGTGGTCACCCCCGGATTCATCGATGCGCAGACCTTCCTCGGGAGCGGTCCCACCGCCGGCGGCGCGCTGATCAACCTGGTCGGGGAAGCCGGTGACGCCATCGCCCCGCAGGTCCGCGCGGTGGACCGGTTCGCCGAGGACCTGGCGCCGCTGTGGCTCCAGTCGGGAGTCACCGCGGTCTATCTGGCCCCCGATCCGCGGCTGCTGATCGGCGGCACGGGAGCGGTGGTGAAGCTGGCCGGCGCCGCGGACACCGCCATCGTGGCCGAGGAGACGGCGGTGGCCGCGTCGTTCGGCGAGACGGCCGTCGGGGACACGGCGCCGGGAAGGGAGGCGCCGGTCGGGCGCACCACCCGGCAGGGGATGATCTACGACTTCCGCAGCACCCTGATCCGCGCCGGTGAAGATGCGATCGAGGGTGAGGCCGGAGGAGTGCTGGGCCGCCTGCTGGCCGGTGAGCTCCCGCTCCGGATGCTCGCCAACAAGCCCGACGACATCGAGACGGCGCTCCGGGTGGCCGGCGAGTTCGACGTGCGGCTGGTCCTCGATCAGGCGGCCGGCGCCGCGGCGGTGGCGTCCCGGCTCGCCGAGGCCGGGGTCCCGGTGGTGGTCGGACCCTCCGTCATCGGGATCGGCGACGGGGGCCCGATGGAACTCAAGGGCCACTCGCCCGCGACGGCGGGCCACCTCCACGAGGCCGGCGTACGGATCGCGCTCTCCACCTTCGGCTCGCGGGGCCGGTCGGTCGCCATGGAAGCGATCGTCGCCTGGGCCCACGGACTCCCGCAGGAGGCCGCGCTCGGTGCGGTGACCGCGGACTCCGCCGCGATCCTGGGGGTGGACGGCCGGATCGGGAGTCTCGCCGTCGGACTCGACGGCGACGTCGTTATCTGGGATTCCCACCCGATCGGCACCTACGCCAGGACCGTTGCGGTCCTGGTGGACGGCGCCGTGGTTTTCCGGCGTTAGCCGCTCTCACGGAACCATGCTTCGACGAATCGCCATGGCGGGCGCTGTCCTCGCCGCCCTCCTCTTCGCCCAGCCGGCCGCCGTGGCGGAACATCCGGACCCGAAGGTCCAGGCCGGCATCACCATGCTCGACGAGTGGGTCCGCACGCAGGTCGAGTACTCGGGGGTCGGACTCGTGATCGGGATCGTCCACGATCAGGACGTCGTGTTCCTGAAGGCGTACGGACACTCGTCCCTGGATCCCGAGACGCCGATGAAAGAGGACTCGATCTTCCGGATCGCCTCCCATTCGAAACTCTTCACCGCGATCAGCGTGCTGCGCGAGCGGGACGCCGGGACGCTTCGTCTCGACGATCCCATCACCGAGCACCTCCCCTGGTTCGACATCGAGAACCGGCATCCGGAAGCCCGGGCGGTGACCGTGCGGCACCTCCTCACCCACACCGCCGGCCTGCCGCGCGAGTCCATCCATCCCGCCTGGACCGAGTTCGAGTTCCCCGAGGCCGCGGCGGTGCGGGACACCGTCTCGGACCAGGAGACCACGTATGCCACCGAGACCAAGTGGAAGTACTCGAACCTGGGCTTCACGCTGGCCGGAATGGTGGCCGAGGCGGCCTCCGGGAAGTCCTTCGCCGAACTCGTGAGCCAGGGCATCCTCGAACCGCTCGGGATGGACTCGACGAGCGTCGGACCGATTCCCGCGGACCACGAGAGCCGCCTCGTCATCGGCTACGGCCGGCGGATGGCGGACGGCGCCCGGCAGAGCATGCCCTTCGTGGACGCCCATTCCTTCGATCCCGCGACCGGGTTCTCGTCCAGCGTGCCCGACATGCTCCGGTTCCTGCAGTGGCAGATGCGGGCGCGCGACCGCAAGAGCGACAAGGTGCTGGCGACCAACACCCTGCGCGAAATGCAGCGGGTCCACTGGGTCCAGTCTTCCTGGACCGGGGGCTGGGGACTGGGGTTCTCGGTGCGCCACACCGAGGACCGCGATCTCGTCGGTCACGGGGGCTCCTACCCCGGCTACCGCACCCAGACGCAGTTGAGTCCGGAAGAGAAGGTCGGCGTGGTCGTCTTCACGAACGCCGGCGACGGGAATCCCGGCCGCTTCGTCGAAAAGGCGTTCGAATGGGTCGCCCCGCACCTCAAGGAGAAAGAAGAAGAAAAGGCGGCGTACGACGCCGCCTGGGACATCTATGTCGGCACCTATCGGAACCGGTGGGGAGACACCAGCGTTCTCCGCCTCGAGGACGAACTGGTGGTCTTCTCGCCGCTCTCGGAGAACCCGGACCGCTCCCGGGGCGTCCTCAAGCCGACCGGCGAGGCGCACGTGTTCCGGCTGGAGAGCGACGGATTCGGCGCCCACGGAGAGCTCGTCCGCTTCCAGGTGAACGACGAGGGCGCGGCGGTCCGCATCTACGTAGGCGTCAACTACTCCGAGAAGGTCCGCTGAGGCGGACCAGCCGCGGAGACCGCCACGGACCGCCGGTCTTTCAGACCGGCATCGCGCGGGAGCGCGAAACCAGCGGCCGGGGCTCTCCGGGCGGTCGAGTGGTGCGTGCGTTCGTTGATCATCGCCGAATGTACTGTTCTGTCACTTACACGCCGCATAATCGCGCTGCATGTTCCCCATCCGCGTCAAGACAACAGCGGCCAGCACCAGAGGGAGGCCGCCGTATGACGGGACCGATCCGCCGCTCGACTACGAGTCCCGCACTCCGACCCAACATCCCGTGGGTCGAGACTGATGGCCTTTCGACTGCTGACGCGGATCGTTCAACGCTGCATCGAGATCATCCAGTCCCTGCGGAGGGGGCGTGGGGCGCTTTCGCCGGTGCCAGAGCCCGAACCGGAGCCGGAGCCCGAGCCGGGCCGAAAAGCCGAGCCCGCACCGGGACCGGAGCCTGAGCCGGAACCGGAGCCTGAGCCGGAACCGGAGCCTGAGCCGGAACCGGAGCCTGAGCCGGAACCGGAGCCTGAGCCGGAACCGGAACCGGAGCCGGAGCCGGAGCCCGCACCGGAACCGGAGCCGGAACCCGCGCCTCAGCCCACGAAGCCCGAGCCGAAACCTGTGCCTCCGCCCGTGGAACCCGGGCCGGCCCCTGCGCCTGCGCCCGTGGAGCGCAAGACGGCCCCGGCACCTCCCCGCGCGAACCCCCAGCGAGCGCCGCGGACTCGCCGACTCTCAACAGATGAAGGACCGCGCACGCGGGGAGAGCCTTGGCGGTTCGGTGCGAGACGGCACTATGAAGGTTCCGGAAGCCCCAGTACGGACCATCCTCGTCCGCCCGAATTACGTTGCCGTCGGGAGGGATGGACATGGGCTATTTTCCTAAGCGTGACGCCGGATCTGGATGTTTCCCGAGTGCAACTGGACGGAGAGGATCTCATCGCCGAGGGTGAGGAGTATCGTCTGCCGAGATTCCAAGGGATGCTCACTCTCTCGGGTGATGAAGGGCGGCACAAGGACATCCCCCTTTCCGACGGAGACAGTCCACTCATCTTCCGTTTGCCAAACGCGAGGGATGCGTCTGTTGGACGGCAGTGCCGCCGGATCACCGACGGACACTTTCTGGTCATCGCTTCGTGCGAGAGTCCAACCGACTATCACTTGGTCCTGGAACCCGAGCGCTGTCTTGATGAAGCGTTCCTCGCCCATCACGTCTTCGCGGCCAGGGGCGATAGTTCACAGGATCTCGGTTCGATCGGTACGTACCGACTCGGCGCGGACCGCAGCGCTCGCCTCGTGGGAACCACGGTCTCCGACTCTTCGGACGACGGCGATTTGTTCGTCGGCGAGCCCCCACGGCTGCTGAGGGATGATGGCATTCAGTGGGCAAGAGTCGGGGAAGAGCGTGAGGTAGGCTGGAAGGGACAGAACTTTCTCGCAGATGTCGAGTCGATGGCCGACGTGCTCGAGGGGCGTAAGGGGCGGTTCTTTCTGCGGACGTATCCGCCCGGAGAAGTCCGTCTTGCCGACAGCAGGGCGTTCCGCTACTGGCCCGATCTGCGGGAAATCCAAATCAACGCATCATCCCTAGACGAGTGTGTTCTCCTCCTCCCGTCCGAAGCCGGACACGAACGAGTGTGGATCCAACTCATTGGTCGGAACGGGCCTGTGATTCCCGTGGAGCAGGGGAAGCACGCTCGACTCGACGGGGCGTCTGTCGTCGTAGAGCGAACCCCGCTGGCGGACGCGGCGTGTCTCCTCCTCCGAGATCCGGACACAAGTGAGGAAATGAATGTTGTCGTGAACATTCCGCGGGTCTGGTGGCGTTTGGCGGGGAAAGGGGAGTGGACCGACAAACCAATCCCAATTCCCCGCAAGGAGTTCCGGACTACGGCAGAGAATTTGGAGTTGTTGGTACCCTCGAGCATCGAATCGCTAACAGTCGCGTTGGATGAGGTGGAAGACTCAGTTCGCTCTCTACAGGCCTCCTACGTGCCCGAATTCCCCGGGAAGAAACAAGCGAGCATCGGTCTCAATGAGTTCGCGGACGTGCTCGACGAACAGTGCGAAAAGGACGTTGCTCTGCGCATCCACTTCCACGAAGGCTCGGCGACGGCAGTGGAAGTTGTGCCAGATGCGCGTCCGCCACTTGCTGTTGATTCCGCCGCATCCTCACGCGTATTTCGGGGAAATGTCATAAGGCGCAGAGTCTTTCGGGGAGTCGTCCTAGAGGCGAACATCGACCGCTTCGTGAGGGTTATTTGGGGAAAGAAGAGGCACAAGAGAGTGATAGAGCGCCTCCTCCCAACCCCGCGTGCGCATGGCACGATTCCGAAAAGAGCCGTGGGCATCTTCTACAAGACAAAGGTCGTGCTGCATCCTGCTCCCGAGGGTTATGGCCTAGACGCACCCCAACCTGTCAAGGCGATTCTCGAACTTTGCGGAGTTCGCGACGCCCGAGCAGTTGTGTCGGGTAGCCGAGATCAGTTGAGTTTGATCAAGGCCACACTAGACAGTCTTGCTCGGCTCCAAACCGAGGCGAGCACACACGCTCGCCGTCAGCCGCAGAGGCTGTGAGCCTCCAGGTTCGCGCGAACGGCGTATCTTCGATGCGGGCGTCAATTCGGAGGAATCGCTGCGGAATGTGCTGCGCTTCTAGCGCAGACAAGCCGCATCGCGATCCGGACTAGTCCAACGACCAGTCGATTCTTGCGTCAGGTCGTTCGCGTCTTGCCGTTCTGGATAGAGGAGGGGCACAGTGCCACATAGCAGGGAAATCAACTCCTGGGTCGAGACGCTGCGATCCCGTTACGTCAGCTATCTGACGACGTCGTTCTACTTCCGCGACCCGAAGCTGCGGCGTTCCTTCCGTGATTCTCTCGGCGGGGAGGAACTGCGGAAAGGACCGTTCCGGGAACTGGGTCGGCGGTTTCCGCAGGGGATCAACGCCCGCAAGCTTGCGCAGGAAGCCTTTCCGGCAGGTGCGGAACCGCTCTTCCCGGCACTTCTCGACGCACCTCTACACGTTCATCAGGAGCAGGCCATCCGTACGGCTCATATGAAGGATGAGAACGTCGTGGTCGCCAGCGGAACCGCTAGCGGCAAGACCGAGTGTTTTCTCTACCCGGTCCTCTTCTCGCTGTTCCGGGAACACTTGGCCGGGACGCTCACCCGCCCCGGTGTCCGTGCGATGGTGCTCTACCCGATGAACGCCTTGGTTAACGACCAGCGCGAACGGCTGGGTGGTCTCTGTCGGGATCTTGAGGATGGCGGTTCCAACTTTCGTTTCACATTCGGTCAGTACATTGGGCAGACGCCATACAGCGCGCGTGATCGTTATAGGAACGGCGCTGAGCGGGGCAGAAGTGCGCTTCCTGGGGAAATGGTCTTTCGCGAGGACATGTGGCAGACCCCTCCGCACATCCTGTTCACGAACTACTCGATGCTTGAGTACCTCCTGATCCGTCCCCAGGACAGCCCTCTCTTCGATGACGGGCGGGGCGAACTCTGGCGCTTCTTGATCCTCGATGAGGCGCATGCCTACCGAGGAGCCAAGGGTATCGAAATGGCGATGCTGCTCCGCCGCGTCAAGGAGCGCCTATACCGGGGGGGGCGTAGGCATCCGTTCCGCTGCATCGCGACGAGCGCAACCATCGCGTCCGGCCACTCGGAGGATGATCAACGCGCCGTCGCGCAGTTCGCGGTAAGTCTCTTCGGCGAGCCGTTCCAACACCGCGGTGTCGTCTTCGGTCAGCATGAGAAACCTCAATCAGAGGCCGAGCGGCGGTTAGACGTACGCCGCCACCACGTTTTCTTCCGGGCGTTGGAGGGTGCTTTCCTGCTCTACGACCAAGGGGAAGACCGCGTAGTCCTAAACCGGGCGTCCGGGAACGGCCAAGGGGGTTCGGAACCCGTTCCGCTGGAAATCGCGCTCTGCCGCGAATGTGGCCAGCACTACTACGTTGGAAAGGAAGCGAATGGTCGGCTCGTGGAGGCGGTGCGCGATCCAAGCCGCCCGGATTTTGGTGTGGATTTCTACGCCCCCGTACCCCGCGAAACAGCCCGCCTCAGCCTGTGCCGGCACTGCGGGGCGTTGGGACGCGGAGTTCCGGGGTGCGGGTGCGGCGCGGAAATCGGCGTGGAGAAATGTCCGAACCGGCCGAATCAACCGGACCAAATGAGGGAGTGTGCGCGGTGCGGCTACACCCGCGGCGGGATCGGCGACCCGGTCCAGGAGATCGTCCACGGGGCGGATGGACCAAACGCGGTCCTAGCCACTGCGGTGCACGGTCTGTTGCCTCCTGACGCGCGCAAGATCTTGGCGTTCGCGGACAGCCGGCAGGATGCGGCGTTTTTCGCTTGGTACGCGGAGGAGTCTTACACAACCCTTCGCGACCGGAACCTTATGTTGCGAGCGCTCCGTATGCAGGGAACGACTCGGATTCCTCGAGCGGATGCCGGACTGTCGATCGCGGACCTCGGCCACCGACTGGCAGGTTTACGGCAGCGGTGTGGAGTGGACGCGCCGTCGGACACCGCCGAGACTACGCTTCGGCGCGCGCATGAGATGGCATACGCCGAAGCCGTTACCGAGGACTCCCGGCTGTCTCTGAGTGGCGTCGGACTCGCCCATTGGTCTGTGCAGCTCCCGGCGGGCTTGACTCCGCCGCAGGAGATGCTGTGTCCGCCATGGGACCTCACCCCCCACGAGGCCACTGACGTTCTCCAGATTCTTCTAAGTCTGTTCTGGAGCAACGGAGCCATCGCCCTTCCCGACGGGCCGGAATTTCCGACCTGGAAGGAGGTTAGCCGACGCCCACCGTATGCATTTGTCGGCACCGCTCCGCGCGGCCGGAAAAACGTCCGGGAGTGGGGTGGGCCGCAGAGCGGTGCGGTCCGGCACCTACTGCCTAGATTCCTCCGTGATCGGGAGTACTCGGGCGACGACAAACACTCTGCGGCGCAAGAGCTAATGAAGACTATATGGCGTGTTCTGATGGCGCACCATGAACAGTCTCCGGAAGGGCAACGCCTTCTTGAGCGGACGGGACGAGGCGGTGCGTTCCGGCTTAGGGGTGAGTGGCTTCGAGTGCGAACTCTCGAACCGTCTGAGCTCTGGGAATGCCGGATCTGCGCGCGTGTGACGGCGTACAACGTCCAGGGTGTTTGCGTCCGGAATCGGTGTCCGGGCACCCTTGGTGTCGCCGATTCTGAACGGCTGCGACAAAATCACTACCGCTTGCTCTATGAAGTGCGTGACCTCCCGCCAACCATGACTGCGGCGGAACACACGGCTCAGCTTGCCGACGACGAGGCGCGAACGCGGCAGGCCGAGTTCAAGGGTGGAAGCGTGAACCTGCTCAGTTCATCCACAACCTTCGAGGTCGGGGTCGATCTTGGCGACCTGGAAGTCACGTTCCTCCGGAATGTTCCTCCGGAGCCCTTCAACTACGCCCAACGAGTCGGACGTGCCGGACGCCGGCAACGGCCGGGCCTCGCTCTTACATACTGCCGCCGGAGCCCACATGACCTACACTACTTTTCGAAGCACGACACACTGATCGACGGGAAAGTGGTGCCCCCACGCCTAGTCGTTCGGAACCCGACCATCGTGACCCGCCATATGACGGCGGTGGCGCTGTCTGAGTTCTTCCGGGATCAGGAGAACCGTCACCGGTTCCAATCCGTCGCGGCCTTTATGGGTGGTGACTGGAGCGCTCCGTCGGCGGCTTATTCTCTGAAGCGCTATTGCACAGGTAACCAAGCGCTTACCAATGCTCTACTCCGGATCGTCCCGTCCGACCTCCACGACGCCCTCGGCCTCCGCAATGGGACCTGGGCAGACGGAGTCGCTGGGCCGGGCAGCCGTCTGGCGAAGGCGTCCCTTGACATCTGTGATGAGTACGTAAAGACGAAAAACATAAGAGACCAGTGTGTTCGGGACGAGAAGTTCTGGGAGGCAGGTCGCGCTACACAGCGAATGCGCACCATCGCGGACGAAGACTCCGTGCAGTTCCTCGCACGCAAGGCCGTCATCCCCAAATACGGATTCCCGGTGGATGTCGTGGAGTTGCACACTGGGATCGCGAAGGCGGGCGAATCCGTCGAACTATCTCGGGATCTGGCTCTGGCAATCGCAGAGTACGCGCCGGATAGCCGCGTAGTGGCGAACAAACTGGAATGGAAATCGTGCGGTGTCCGACGGGTTGTGGGGAAGGAGCCGCGAGTCCGCGCATACGAGTATGACGACCGAGGGAGCTTCCGGTGCGAGCCCGTGGTACAAGGGACTGCTCCTTCGAAGCTTGGTAAGAAGTACATCGTGCCGGAATTCGGATTCGTCACTCCGCTATGGCACAAACCTAAACCACCCGAGCGACGGAGTGAACGACTGTTCTCCACTCGTCCGTTCTTCAAGGGATTCGCGAAACCGGGCACGTCGGTGGAGGAGAGGCGGCTGTTCGGAATAGGCGTAACGCCGGCGGTTCCCGGAGAGTTGGTCGTCCTTTGTGAAGGAAGGAAAGGGAATGCGTTTTTGTTGTGTGATGTGTGCGGCAAGTCGCCGGAGATCGCCCGCAAGAACTCGGAGCGACAGCATCAAAACCCAGAGGGACGGCCGTGCGAGGGGATTCTTCGTAGATTCGCGCTTGGCCACGAACTGACCACCGATGTCGTGAAGGTGTGTTTTCCTCAGCCGCTAAACCAATGGGAACGCTACTCCCTCGGATATGCGTTGCTTCTCGGGGCCGCCGATGCCGTCGCGGTGCCGGAACGTGACCTCAACGTGACACTCGCCCCGGATGCGGTCGTGCTCTACGACGATGTTCCCGGCGGCGCCGGACTCGTAGCCCAACTGACAAATGAACGAAGCTTCCGTAGGGTCCTGGAGCGGGCCGGGGACCGCGTTTCGGGGGAATGCGGCTGTGACCGGAGCTGCTATGGCTGCCTGCGGAGCTACCGCAACCAGTTCGCGCATCCCCATCTCGATCGTCTTGTGGCGACGAAAGTGCTGGATGGCGCTCTCGCCACGCACTAGGGTAGGCTGACCCTGGAACCGATGTGACTGTGGTACGTCCCACTCTGACGGACCGGTCGTTCGGGATTCGCTGGATCCTCGCCAGCGCGGTCGGGATGGCCGTGGCTGCCGCGGTGGCCCGGCCTCTTTCCTATCTGGTGGGGGGTGCGGCGCACGAGGCGCTCGGACCGGTCTTCGGAGAGGCCATTGTGGGCGTGGTGGCGGGAGGCGGGACGCTCGGGGGCGTGGCGCTGGCGCAGTGGCCGCTGCTACGCGGCCGGGTCGACTGGGCTGGCCGCTGGCCGGCGGCGGGGGCCGCCGGAGGCGCGGCGGGGGCGGCGGCCGGCTTTGGCGCACTGGCCGGCCTGACTCTGCTGGGAGCCGAGGTGCTGGGCGCGGCGGCGGTGCTGGTCTTCGGGATCGCGGCCTTCCTCCGCGCACACACCCTGGTGTTGGGAGGGCACGTCTCCCGTCCCATGTGGCTCGCCGGGGGCTGTGCCGCCGGGTTCCTGGGAGCCGCGCTGGTCACGATGGCGGTGGGCTCGTTCTCGGGACTCGACGGCGAGAGCCCGCTGTTCGGCGCCCTCTTCGGCGCCATGTACGGATGGGTCACCGTGCTTGTGCTCGGGCGACTGGTGCGGGACAGCGGTTAGCGGCGCCTTTCATCGCGGCCTGCGCCGCCATCCGATGTTGACTGACAGGGGCGATTCGACTAGTGTTCGACTAGTCTAATTGGCGGACACGATCATGGAAATCGGAGCCTACGAGGCCAAAACGCATCTACCGAGGCTATTGGAACGGGTTCGGCAGGGCGAGCGGTTCACCATCACGAAACACGGTACGCCGATCGCGGAACTGCGCCCCGTCCACACCCGGTCACGCGACGAGATTCAAGCGGCAATTGATTGGTTGGCCGAGTTTCGGGCAGCACACGCCTCCGGCACCCCGACGGTCCGGGAGTTGCTGCGAGAGGCGCGTGCGGCGCGCAAGCCTTGATGCCGTTCGTTCTGGATTGCTCCGTCACGATGGCGTGGATCCTTCCGGACGAGGCGGATTCCGGGGCGGAGGCGCTCGGGGAGTCGCTCGTGGAGACCACGGCGCTCGTGCCGGCGCTGTGGCCGATCGAGGTTGCCAACGTCTTGCTGGTGGCGACCCGGCGGGGACGGATCGAGGAGGAGGCTTGGCCCCAGCTCCTCGACCGGCTCGCGGCGCTGCCCATCGAAACGGACCCGGAGACCGGGGTTCGCGCCTGGACGGACTCGCTGCGGGTAGCGCGTGACCACCAGCTCTCGGTATATGACGCCGCATATCTCGAACTCGCGATGCGGCGGCGGATCCCGCTCGCGACGCTCGACGGCGACCTGGGCACCGCGGCTCGCCGCGCCGGAGTCCGGGTTCTGCCCTGACCGAGCCGGGGTAGACCCGCGCGTCGGTGTCGGTCCTGGTGGCGCCTGCTAGGGCGTAAACGGCGCCAGGTCCACGCTCGGCTCGTCGCCGTCGGCAAGTTGCTGGACCAGCCGGCCGGTGCCGAGCGACTGGGTGAAGCCCAGCATCCCGTGGCCGGCCGCGACCAGTAACCCGTCCCTGCCGGGCGGCCGCCCGATCAGTGGCACGCTGGTGGGGGTGAGCGGCCGGATACCGGCCCACGCGACCTCGTCCTCCAGCGGGACCCGCGCCGCGAGCCCCGCCTGTCCGCCGGCGATGACGGCGCGGTAACGCCGGTCGTTGAGGCCCGGGTCGTAGCCGGCGAGTTCCAGGGTGCCCGCGAAGCGCACCACGTCCTGGAGCGGGGTGATGATGACCTTGCGTTCCGCCACCGTCACGGGAATTGAAGGGACTCCCTCGAACGTCCGGACCGTGGCGCTGTACCCCTTCGCCGGCTGGATGGGAAGGCGAACGCCGGCGGTGCGCGCGAGCAGGGGGGAGTGGGCGCCGAGCGCGAGGACCGTCTCGTCGGCGGTGCGCTCCTCCCGGACTCCGTCGCCGGTCTGGACCTCGACCCCGGAGACGCGGTTTCCCTCCCGGAGGAGCCGCAGCGCCTGAACTCCGGTCTCCACCCGGACCCCCTGCCGCTTCAGGGTGGCGGCCAGCGACTCCGCGAAACCGAGGCTCGATCCGTGGGCGTCACCGTGGAGGAAGATCGCGGCCCGCACCGCGGCGGAGAGCGTGGGTTCCCGCTCGCGGGCGGCATCGCCCCCGAGGAAGTCCACGGGAAAACGGTTCCGCCGCAGTTCCTCGGCCTCCTCCCGGGCGCGCGCCACCCCCGCTTCGGTCACGAAAGCCCAGTAGCCGCCGCGCCGCTCGAAGTAGAAGTCGGCGTCGCCGCGTTCGCGGACCTCTTCGAAGAGCTGGAGACTCAGCGAGGACACCGAGCGGATGGCCCGGAAACTCTCGCGGGAGCGGGCGAGGGTGCAGGCCCGGGTGAATCCGAGCAGCCATCCGGGCAGGGACGGGTCGAGCCGGAAGCGGATGTGGAACGGGCTGTCCTCCCGGAGCATCCACCGAAGCGCCTTGCTGAGCACCCCCGGTCCGGGAAGCGGTTGGGAATGGGCGGGGCACAGCAGCCCGGCGGTGCCCCAGGAGCAGCCGTGGCCGGGCTCGCCCCGGTCGACGACGGTGACCTCCCAACCCGCGCGGCGCAGGAAATAGGCGCAGGACAGGCCGATGACACCCGCGCCGAGGACGAGGGCGGTACGGTCAGCGCGCACGGATGCGACCTGTCTCCGAGGGAGCGAAGGGAGCTTTCGGGGTACGGCCTCGGCGGGCTGGTGGCGCGGGGATCAGTTCGCGGCCCGAAGCACGCGGCAGTGGCGAATTCGCATCACTGTTTCCACCGCGGATCACCGCGTCTTCACGTCGAATTGCCTGGAGGTTTCCTCCCGGAGACGGGAAACGTCCTGCCGGACGGTTGCCACATCGTCGCGCAGGGCGCGGACGCTCCCCCGCAACTCACCAATGTCCTGGCGGATCTCCCGCAGAGCAACCTCGACGCCGCGCAGGTCGTCCGTCATGTCGAGGATGGCATTGCCGATGAAGAACAGGCCGGCGACACCCCCCGCGAGCAGCACGAGGATGACCGAGACGACGAACAGTCCGATGTCGGAGAAGCGGCCCCGGGAGGAGTTCTTCGCCGGCAACGTCATTGTCAGGGTCCCTAGGGTCCACTCCGCGTCTCCGCGAGTATAGGTGTGCGGTTTCGAAGCTCCACGCGTCGCAGGACGCGTCGTGCTCCGGCTCTGTGGGGTCCCGGCGGAGATCGCGACGCCTACCCGTCGCGGTCGTCGGCGGAGGGGCCGTAGGGACCCGGCACCGCGATCCCGAGCAGCCGGTAGTAGACGCTGAGCTGGCCGCGGTGGTGGACCAGGTGGCTCAGGATGTAGTTGCGGATGGCGTCCTCGCGGGTTCTTTCCTCCAGCACCTCTCCGTTCATCAGCATCCGCCAACTGCCGCGGAGTTGCTCGTCGGAGCGTCCCCCGAGCCGCTCAAGGAATTCCCTACTGATCCGCTCGTGGTTGTCCAGCAGTTCGGCGCGGGTGTTCCACGTGGGCGGCCGATAGTTGGCGGTCGCGAAGTCGAAGTCCGCGGTCTCGAGAATGGTGGAGCACCAGTCCGGGGATTCCACGACATGGGCCGCCAGCCGCCCGAGGGACATGGACTTGTCATGTGGCTTCCAGTCGGCCTTCTCATCCTCGAACCTCTCGAGAAACCGGCGGGTGCGGCCCGCTTCTTCCCGGAACTCGGCGGCGAAGGTGTCGGCAATGGTCATCGGGCAGGTGCTCCCTTCGCCGTCAGTCTAGAGCGGCCTCCGCCGGCCGCAGCCAGTTCTCGACCCGCAGGCCCGGCACCCGCCTGAACTCCGGCTCGTTGTTCGTTACCAGCGTCGCGTCCAGGCTGCGGGCGTGCGCGGCGATCAAGAGGTCGAGGGGGCCGATCAACTCGCCCCGGCGGCTGAGCTCTTGCCGGATCTCGCTGTAGTCGGCCGCCGCCTCCTGGTCGAACGGCGCGACATCCAGGTCACGGCACAAGAGCTCCAGGCGTTTCTCGCCCGCGCGTCGGTGCGCTGAGCGCTCCAGCCCGAAACGGAGTTCGGCATACGTAACGGCGGAGATTCCGGTCTCCCTTGCGTGGCCCCGGAACGGCGCACGAGGTGCGCTCCGGTCCCGGAGCAAATGGACGCAGACATCCGTGTCCAGCATGAAGTTCACAGCTTGAGGTCCCGCTCCTGATGAGGAGGCTGCTCCCCATCGGGCCACGATCCGAGTCCCGGGGCGTCGAAGAAAGCGTCCCAATCCTTGCCCCGCGGTCGCAGAATGACGTCACGCCCACGCTTCAGGACCTCCACCTCTGACGCCTCGAAACGACACGGTTTGGGCAGGCGCACCGCCTGGCTGCGACCGTTCCAGAAGACTTTGGCGACCCCTCGATAAACAACTTCCTCTGCCATGGATCCCTCCTGGTTGTGTCGTGCAGTATATCGCGATATATACCGTGCGGTCGGCGCGCGCCTGCCTGGCAGCTCACGAAGTAGCATCCCGCGCCATGCGCGTCGTTCTTCTCGGTTTGGCGCTGGCGCTGTTGCCGGTCTCCACGGCTTCCGCCGCGTCCGGGCGGGTCCTTCCCCGGACCACGGAACTGGACGGTCGAAGCTACGCCTGGCAGGTCTTCGTACCCGCCGCCGTGCTGTCCGGCGACGAAACGAATCCCCCGGTCATCCTGTTCCTGCACGGCAACGGACAGACGGGAACCGACGGCCTGCGGCAGACCGAGATCGGGCTGCCCGCGGTGCTTCGGGAGCGCTCCGATTTCCCCGCGCTGGTGGTGATGCCCCAGACGCCGCGGGGCGCCTGGTGGGGGACCCCGGAGATCGAGCGCATGGCGCTCGCCGCCCTCGACGCGGCGACCGCCGAGTTCGGCGGCGATCCCGAGCGGACGTACCTCACCGGGCTGTCGCTCGGCGGTTACGGGACCTGGGCGCTCGCCTATCGGCACCCGGAGCGGTTTGCGGCGCTCGTCCCCGTCTGCGGCGGCATCACCACGCGGCGGACCAGGATTCCCGTGCCCGACTGGCATCCGTCGGCCACGCACCCGGAAGATCCCTGGGCGGAGACGGCGCGGGTCGTCGCGGGCATTCCGGCCTGGGTGTTCCACGGCGCGAACGACCGGCGGGTGCCGGCGGACGAGTCCCGGCGCATGGTGGCGGCGCTCGAAGCCGCGGGAGCCCGGCCCCGCTACACCGAATACCCCGGAGTGGGGCACGACTCGTGGGTCCCCGCCTACCGCGAAGAGGGCCTCTACGAATGGCTCTTCCGCCAGCGCCGGAGCGACTCCCCCCGCTGAAAGGACCGACGAGCAGCGCTCCCGGCCATGGGCCGTAGCCACGTCCGCACCCGCCGGGACGCGGATCCGGCTGGGTACGGATTCGACCTGGAGTCGGTGGGACGTCCTTTCGATCCGCGAGGGCTGTTCGAAGGGGTCCCGGGCGAGGCGCCTCTCGAAGTGGAGATCGGATCGGGGAAGGGATCGTTCCTGGTCGCCGAGTCGGAGCTGCGTCCGGACACGCTGTTCGTGGGCGTCGAGCGCGCCCGCCGCTACTGGCTCTACGCCGCCGACCGGCTGCGGCGGCGGGGGCGGCCGAACGCCCGGATCGTCCGCGGGGACGCCCGGGAAGTGCTTGAGGCGATGCCGGAAGGATCGGTCGCCGGGCTGCACATGTATTTCCCGGACCCCTGGCCGAAACGGCGGCACGCGCACCGGCGCCTGCTGATCCAGCCCGAATTCCTCAGCGCCTGTGAGCGGGTGCTGGCCGCCGGGGCCCCGTTCCGGGTCGTGACCGACGACCCCGGCTACTTCGATCAGATCGAAGCGGCGCTGGCGGCGCGGCCGAAGCTGGTCCGCAGCCGCTACGAACCGCCCGCTTCGGCGAACGAGGGGGAACTCGCCGGATCCAACTTCGAGCGCAAGTATCGGCTGGAAGGCCGCCGGATTCAGGCTGCGGCCGTCGTTCGTTCAGCGGACGAAGACGACGCTCTCGCGGACGAACAGGCCTGAGGCGAACCGCAGCAACGCCGCCGCCGCCCCGAGAGCGATCAGACCGGCCAGCGCCAGCTCCCAGGCCGCCACCGCTTCGCCGGCCATCACGTTCAGGATCATGAGGTGCTGGCCCAGGATCGGGATGAAGGCGGTCCAGGTCCCCTGCTCCACCCAATTGAAGGTGACCGCGAAGAAGGGGATCATCGGGAGGAAGGCCACGTACCCGAAGTAGGTCTGCGCCTCCTTGTAGGACTTGGCGTAGGTGGAGAGCACCACCTGGATCGCCGAACAGAAGAGCGCGAGCGGAATCGCGGTGACGGCCACCAGGAACCAGTCGGTGACACTCGGCGAGATGTTCAGCGCGCCCGGCATGAGCCGCAGCACCAGGACGCAGGTGCCGATGCCGAGCAGCGTCAGGAAGACGGCGAACACCGCCGCGGCCGCCCACTTTCCGAGGATCAGGAACCGCGCGGGGACCGCGTTCAGGAGGAGCGCCTCGATGGAGCCCCGCTCGCGTTCGCCGGCGATGGCGTCGGAGGCGATCTGCATGCCGCCGAAGAAGGCGTTCATCAGCAGGAAGAACGGGATGAAGCCGAGCGCGGAAAACGCCCGGCGCCGCCGGGTACTGAAGACCTCCGCGCGCTCCACGGCGAGCGGGCGGACGAGCATCGGGCTGATGCCGCGGCTGACGAGCCGCAGGGCGGCGACCTCCTGCCCGTAGCTTTCGAGGAGCCGCGTCACCCGGCCCGCCTTGGCTCCCCCGGCGGTCCGGGAGCTGTCGGCGACCAGTTCCACTTCCGCCGGCCGTCCCTCGGCGAACCGCTCCTCGTAGTCCGCCGGGATCCGCAGCACGAGGTCCACCTCGCGGTCGCGCACCGCGGACTCCGGGTCCTCCGGGGCGGGGGTCAGCTCCAGGCCCGGCTGCTGGCCGAGCCACTCGACGAGCGCGGGAGCGTTTTGCTGCCCGGCCACGGGAAGCTCCATGTTCCGGAGCTCGTCCTGGATGCCCTCGGCGAAGCGGCCCATGACCAGCATCACGATGGGAAAGATGCTGATCGAGACCAGCACCGCGATGAAGGCGCGCCGGTCGCGGAACCCGTCGAGGAGTTCCTTCCGGAAGACGACGCCGGCGCTCCGCATCAGGCCGCGTCCTCTTGCGGACCGGTGAGCCGCACGAAGGCGTCCTCGAGGTCCTCGCAGCCGGCTGTCTCGCGGATCGCGTCCGGGGATCCGGCGGCGACCACGCGGCCGGCCGCGACGATCACGATGTGATCGCACAGGAGGGACACCTCCTGCATGATGTGGCTCGAGAAGAGCACCGCGCAGCCCCGGCCCCGGAGTTCCCGGATCAGGTCGCGCATCCGCCGGGTGCTCATCACGTCGAGTCCGTTCGTCGGCTCGTCCAGCAGGACGTTTCGGGGTTCATGGATGAGCGCCCGGGCCAGCAGCACCCGCGAACGCTCCCCGTGGGAATAGCCCTTCGCCCGGCGATCCACGAAGTCCGCCATCTCCAGGAGTCGGACGAAGTCGTCGAGCCGCGCTTCCGTCACGTCCGCCGGGATGCCGCGAAGCCGGGCGAAGTAGCGGATGTTCTCGCGGCCGGTCAGCCGGGGATAGAGCGCGTGGGTGTCCGGGAGAGCCCCGATCCGCTCCTGCGCCGCCATCGTCCGGCGCTGGACGTCCACCCCGTCCACCGCGACCTCGCCGGCCTCCGGCGCCATCAGGCCGTAGAGCATCCGCAGCGTCGTGGACTTCCCGGCGCCGTTCGGGCCGAGGAGCCCCGTGATCGCTCCGTCTTCCGCGGCGAAGCTCACGTCGTCCACCGCGACGACCTCGCCGAAGGTCTTGCGAAGACCCGAGACCCGGATCATTGTTGGTTGCCCGGTCTGGGATCGACCGGTCCGGTGGCCGACCGCCAGAACGGCGGCCGCGCGACGCCGGACAGACAGGACGCATCCAGGCCCGCCGGATCGGCGCCATCGAAGAACTCGCCGATCAGCCGCGTCGCGCAGCCGGCCCGGAGGGTGCCGTGCCCGGTCCCCGGGACGACCAGATGCCGCGAATTCGGCAGCGTCGCCGCCGCGTGCTCCCCCCACCGCGGCGGGGTGACCGGATCGAGCTCCCCGGACAGGATGAGGACCGGCGCGTCCGAACGCACCGGTTCGCGGTAGCCGTCCGGGATCTCGCCGCGTGGCCAGACGGCGCACGCCTCGAGCATCTGCTCGGTCATGAGTTCGCCGACGAAACTCTCCTCGGCGGCGTCCGCGGCCTCGTCGAGCGTCAGGAAGGGAACGTCCTCGGCGCACAGGACCGACAGGAACATGCCGATCGCCAGTTGGGGCCCGGCGACCGGGTCGGCGAACACCATCAGGGGTCCGAAGTCACCGTCGAGGGCGCTCTCCACCATCAGGGGCACGAGGGCGGCGCTCGACGGGCTGTAGAGGACCGCCCGCAGCACGCCGGCCACCAGCTCGCGGTTGATGGGGACCTCCTGCCAGTCCCCGGTTCGCGGGTGGCGGATCCGGTACTCGCGGGGCGGGTCCTGATCGAGGCTCGCGAGGAGCGTCTCGATCGAGTCCCGCAGGCCGGGAAAGCGGGCGTCGCACGCCGGGTCGGCGCCGCAGGCGGCGGTGAGCAGGTTCAACGCCCGTTCGCCGTCCTCGGGAAAGTGGAGCGGGATCCGCATGTCCACCGGCGCCACTCCGTCGAGGACGACGCTCCGCACGCTGTCCGGATGCCGGCGGAGGAACACGGTGGCCGCCCGGGTGCCGTAGGAGCCGCCCCAGAGATTGACGGGTCCGTATCCCAGGGCGACCCGCACCTCCTCCAGATCGTCCATGGCGACCGGGGTGGTGTAGTGCTCCGGGCTCGCGTCCAGCGAGTCCAGGCAGTCCTGCCAGTCTTCCTCCGACAGTTCTTCGGGCATGCTGTCGAAGTACCCGGTCCGCTCTTCGAGGAAATCGCAAGTGAGCGGGTTGGATTCGCCCGTGCCGCGCTGGTCCACGAACACGGAGTCGCGATTCCGGAACAGGTCCGGGGCCAGGCCCCGCAGGAGCGGCGCGAGTTCCGTGGCCGCCTGCCCCGGCCCGCCGGCCAGGTAGAACACGGGGTCCGGCTCGGCGTTTTGTTCGGTGGCCGGGAGGACCATGATGTTCAGGCCGATCTTCCGTCCTTCGGGATCGGCCCGGTTCTCCAGAACCTCGAGGACCCCGCAGAGCGCGCCTTCGGGTCCCTCGCCGGGCGCGCAGTCCGAAACGACGCTCGCCGGCTCCGCTTCCCCGTCGGCCGGCTCCTCCGGGTCCTCGGACCCGGATCGGAGAAGGACCACGCCCCCGGCAATTCCCAGCGCGGCGAGGAGGCGCCACCTGCGTGGAATTCCTGACAACTTGCCGAATCCTATTTCGTTCTCGTTCGGGGGCTTGCTACGCCGATGCCTGGCCGAACGTTCCCCTCCCGGACTCGGGAGTGGGGCCCGAACCCGTCAGGCGAGCCAGCTCTTCCGCGCCTGCGGGTGCTCGGACCGGAGCGCCTGCACCACATTCAGGCGGGAGGCGGCGGTGGCGGGCTGAAGCGCCGCCGCCAGTACGGCGGCGAGGAGCAGCAGCGGCACCAGGGCGTAGACGACCGGGTCGAGCGGCGTGATCTCGAAGAGCAGGGGACTCAGTTCACTGCCGGCCACGCGGACGAGCACGAAGGCGAGGAGCAGCCCCGGTAACAGCCCGAAAGCCGCGATGCGCAGCGCGTCGCGGAGCACCAGCCGGCGGATGTCCGCCGGGGTGGCGCCGAATGCCATGCGCACGCCGTGCGACGGGACCCGCGCGTTCGCCTGGAACCCGACGACCCCGAAGACGCCCCAGGCGGCGAGCAGCAGCGCCGCGGCGGCGAAGCCGCCGAGAAGCAACGCGTAGAGCCGGGGCTGGGCGACCGATTCCCGGATGCGGTCTCCCAGCGTGCGGGGATTCAGGGCGGCCAACTCGGCGTCGACTTCCCCGAGCCGGGCCGTGGCGGCTTCCAGGACGGAGGCGCCCGGCGCGTGCCGGAGCACCACGCTCCTCCGGATGACGTCTCCGCCGCCCGGCATCCGTTCGTCGCCGTCCAGGCGATAGAGGATCGGCTCGGGCGGCGTGTCCACGCCTTCCTCGTACACGTCGCCCACCACCCCGACGATCATGCCCATGCCCGCCAGTTCGAGACCGACCGGCGGGTCCGACAGGTACCGCTGGACGAGGCTCTCGTTCACGATCGAGACCGCGCCCGGGTTGGACCGGTCGCTCTCCTCGAACGCCCGCCCCTCCCGGAGCGGGATCCCCATGGCCTGGAAATATCCCGGCGACACGCGGCGGAAAAGGGCGCGCGGCACCCGGTTCGGGTCGGTCGTGGGTGCTTCGTCGATCCGCTGGAAACCGATGACCGCCCGCTCCCCGCTCAGCGGAAGTGTGTCCACGACGCCTGCGTGGGTGACCCCGGGGACCGCAGCCAGGGACTCGCGGATACGGTCGAACAGCGCGGTCTGTCCCGCGGTGTCCGGGTAGCGGTCGGCGGCGACCTGGACCTCGAAGACCGCGGTGTTCGCCGGCTCGTACCCCGGCGGCGCGCTGACCAGGGCCAGGAAACTCCGGGTCAGCAGGCCGGCGCCGATCAGCAGCGGGAGCGCCAGCGCGAGCTGGAGGGCCGCGAAGAGGCCCCGGTATCCCAGGCCGCGCGAACTCGCGCCGAGCGGAGCCGATTCGCCCCGCGCCGAGGCGTCGAGCGCCGCTGCCGGGTCGCGCGAAGACGCCTTCAGCGCCGGGAGGGTTCCGAACAACAGCGCCGCAAGCCCGGCGACCCCGAACGTGAAGCCGACGACCCGGAGATCCACGCTCGCCGCCGCGAGCTGGGGCAGGCCGAGGACCGTCAGGGAACGCACCAGGCCGGCCCCGGCCACCGCCAGGAGGGCGCCGAAGGCCCCGGCGACCGCAGCCAGCAGCACGCTTTCCGCGAGCAGCCGGCGCACGAGGCGCGACCGGCCGGCGCCGAGGGCGCTCCGTACCGCGAGTTCCCGTTCCCGCCAGGCGGCGCGGGTGAGCAGCAGGTTCGCCACGTTCCCGCAGACGATGAGCAGCACGAGCAGGGTGACCCCGAAGAGCGCCATGAGCGGCTGCCGGATCCGGCGCGTGGAGCGCTCGGTGAACGAGCCGAGGTGCACGCTCACGCCCTCGTTCAGCATCCGCTGGACCTCGCTCTCCTCGCTCAGCCGGGCGATGAGCGCCGCCGCTTCGTCCTCGGCCTGCTCGATGCCGACGCCGTCCCGCAGCCGGCCCACCACCTGGACCAGTTCGAGCCGGACCTGGCCGGGCTGGAGGTTGGCGGGCGGCTCCGTCGGGTAGGGGACGTAGATCTCGGTGGTGGGAATCGGGAAGCCGAAGTCCGGAGGCATGACGCCGACGATCTGAAAGCTCCGGTCGTTGAGACTGAGGGCCTGCCCGAGAATCCCGGGATCGCCTCCGAACTCCCGCACCCAGAAGGCGTGGCTCAGGATCACGACGGCGTCGCGCCCGGGGATCGCCTCTTCGGAACGGAAGGATCGCCCGAGTGCGGGTGGGACGCCCAGGATCTCGAACAGCTCGGGTGACACCTGTTCCGCGGACAGCGGGCGCGGCTCGCCGGGAGCCGCCGAGAGTCCGCGGTAGGCGACCGGGCGGTCGCCGTACATCGCGAGCCCGTCGAACACCGTATTCGCGTCGCGCCAGCGGCGGAAGTGGTCGGTGGAGAACGCCGCCACCTCGTCCGGCATCGGAAGGCGGGGACGCCGTTCCCACACCTGCATCAGGCGTTCCGGCTCGTGGTAGTCGGGCGCCTTCAGCAGCACTCCGTAGACCGCCGAGAAGACGGTCGAAGTCGCCCCGATCCCGAGGGCGAGCGGAACGCACACCAGCAGCGCGAACCCCGGCCGCTTCGAGAGGCTCTTCAGCGCTTCAGCGAACTCGTGGAACATGGCGGTGCCGCGGCAATTCTCCCGCATGTCAGAACGCGCCCCGGACCGGCCCGTTCCCGCTCGGAGCGCCGGCCTACTCGCTGCGGGTCTTGGCCCGCTCTGCGAGTGGGCTTGGATAGATTTCGAGCAGCCCCGGTTCCGCCATCAGCGCCTCAATCGCATCCATTTCCATCGGCACGAACTCGGAGAGGTTCTCGGCGCCGTCCTCGGTGATCAGGATCACGTCCTCGAGGCGGATGTAGATCCGGTCCTCCGGCACCCGGAACTGGGGTTCGATGGTGAACACCATCCCCGGGGTCAGCGTGCCGTCGGCGTCACCCACGTCGTGGACCGCCATCCCCACGCCGTGCCCCATCGAGCTGCGTCCCGAAGCGCGGCGCCGGTAGGCGGCGACGAACGCTTCGGCGGCCGGCCGGTAGTGAGGCTTCGTGAAAGGCCACGTCCGCGCCAGCTCCTCCATCCGGGTGGCCGCTTCGCCCATGATGGTGGCCACGTCTCCCGGCCGGATGGCGTCCAGGATCGCCTCGTAACACGCCAGGTAGAACCCGTAGAGGTCGCGCTGCCAGGCGCTGAAGACGCCGTTCACCGGCCACATCCGGGTGACGTCGCTCGTGTAGTAACCGATGTCCGGGGCGTAGTCCATGAGGATCAGTTGCCCGTCTTCGAGCCGGCTCGCCCCGCGGTGGTAGTGCGGGTACCAGGCATTGGTCCCGGTCGCCACCAGCGAGTAGTAGGCCTCCGACTGGGCGCCGTCCCGGAAGAAGATGAACTTCCCGACGGCGTCGAGTTCGTGCTCGTAGATCCCGGGACGGGTCGAGCGCATCGCCTCCATGAGCGTCAGTCCGGAGAGATCGGTCGCCTTGCGGATGAGGGCGACCTCCCGTTCGCTCTTGACCAGCCGCAGCCGGTCGAGCACCGGTGACAGGTCCTCGATGTCCAGCTTGGGGAAGCGGTTCCGGAGCCGGGCGGCGAAGTTCGCCTCCCGGGAGGGCCGGCCGTCCCACGGGTCGTTGGCGATGTCGGAGTTGCCCCGGGTGGCGAGGTCGCGGCTCATGCCGGCGAGCTCGGCGGGGCTGAGCGGGGTGTGAAGGGTCGGCGGGCGATTGCTCCAGGCCATCCGGGCTAGGTCGTCGCTCAGCTTCCAGGTTCCGAACACGTCGTCCACCCCGGTGAGTTCCCGGGCCAGGTCCGCGTCTTCCGCCGTCAGGAGGCGCCCCTCGGAGGCTTCCCGCCGGTCGTTCCGGTGCGGCAGGTAGAGCACCGAGCGCCGGGAGGCGCCGTCGAGCAGGAGGTAGGCGTGCGGCGTCTCCACCCCGGTGAGGTAGTAGAAGGAGTTGGTCTGCCGGAAGCGCTGGTAGGCGAGGGGGGAGCCGGCTCCCTGGAGGACCGCCGCGCCTCCCGGTCCGACCGCGTCGAGGACGGCGTCGCGGCGGGTCTGGAACTCTTCGGCGGGGAAATCCCGGGTGAAGATCGGGGCGTCCTGGGCCGTCGCGATCGAGGCGAACAGGCAGCCGATCAGGGCGGAGGTACAACGAACGGGAGTGGGCGTTGGGATCATGGTCGGAGGGTCCCCCGGGTGGTTCGAACCGCACATTGGAGAGCGGAGTCGGGCGCTAGGCTTCCAATAGAAACAGAGTGAACATGACATTGGAAACTGAAAACGGACCTTCGCTTCCCCAGCCCGGCGTGCTGGCCGAGATCCCGTCCCACGCGCGCTATCTGACCTTCCGGAGGCGCGCGTCCTCGCC
Source organism: Acidobacteriota bacterium (assembly GCA_022828085.1). Classification (GTDB taxonomy): domain Bacteria; phylum Acidobacteriota; class Vicinamibacteria; order Marinacidobacterales; family Marinacidobacteraceae; genus Marinacidobacterium. Next base: position 41,219 of record JAJEIY010000001.1, read on the forward strand.
CGGCCCGCGCGATGCGCTGGAGCGCCTCGCCGATCCCCATCCCGGGCTGCCGCTCGTCTTCGGCCTGGGCGCGTCCCTGGTGCGCGAACTGGGCGCCGAGGTCCCGGGGCTCCGGGAGTTCCCGGCCTCGAGCGGACCGGGGTTCACCGTCCCCTCCTCTCCCGCCGCGCTCTGGGTCTGGCTGCGGTCGGAGGAGCGCGGCGAGTTGGTCCATGAGACCCGCCGGGTGGAGAAGGCGCTCGCCGGCGTCTTCGTGCTGGAGGACGTGCTTGACGCATTCCGCTACCGGACGGGCCTCGACCTCACCGGCTACGAGGACGGAACCGAGAACCCGAAGGGCGAGGCGGCGGCGGAGGCGGCCATCGTTTCCGGCAGCGGCCCCGGTCTGGACGGGTCGTCGTTCGCGGCGGTGCAGCAGTGGGTCCACGACCTCGACCGCTTCGAGTCCTTCTCGTCCCGGACGCGGGACCACATCATCGGGCGCCGAAAGAGCGACAACGTGGAGCTCAAGGACGGGCCCGATGCGGCCCACGTCCAACGCACCGAACAGGAAGCCCCGGACCCGCCCGTCTTTCTGCTCCGCCGCTCCATGCCCTGGGCGGACGCGCGCCGGGCAGGCCTCGTGTTCGTCGCCTTCAGCCGCAGCCTGGACGCCTTCGAGTACCACCTGTCTCGGATGACCGGGGCCGCCGACCGGATCGCGGATCACCTGTTCCGGTTCACCCGGCCGGTGACCGGGGCGTACTTCTGGTGTCCGCCCATGCGGGACGGACGCGCCGACCTGAGCCTCCTCGGCTGAGTACCCGAACCGCCGCGGCGGACTGAGGGATTACCGTACGCGGCGCGGAACTTCCATGCTGACCCGTCGCCTCGTCGCCGAATTCCTCGGCACCGCCGGCCTGCTCGCGGTGATCATCGGCGCCGGCATCATGGCGGTCAACCTGTCGGGTGGGAACGACGGGGTGGCGCTCATCGGGACCACGGCGGCCATCGGCGCGGGCCTGGTCGTCCTCATCTGGCTCTTCGCCCCGGTGTCCGGTTGCCACATCAATCCCGCGGTGACCTTGGCCTTCCTGCTCCGGAAGGAGATTTCCGGGCGCGACGCCGGGCTCTACGTGCTCGTGCAGGCGGCGGGCGGCCTCGCCGGGATGCTCGTGACCCACCTGATGTTCGACCTGCCGCTCCTGCAGACCGCGACCCAGGTGCGGACCGGTCCGGGACAGTGGGTGTCCGAGGTGGTGGCCACCTTCGGGTTGATCCTGACGATCTTCGGCTGCATCAAGGTCCGCCCGCAGGCGGTGGCGGCCGCGGTGGGCATCTACATCTTCGCGGCCTGCTGGTTCACCGCTTCGACCTCGTTCGCGAACCCGGCGGTGACGCTCGCGCGGAGCTTCACGGACACCTTCTGTGGCATCCGCCCCCAGGACGCTCCCATGTTCGTGCTCATGGAGATCGTCGGCGCGCTCATCGCAACGCCGTTCGCAGCCTGGTTGTACCGCGCGAAGGACTCACCGGGATCCTGACTTGACGGAGCGCCCGGCGAAACCGGTGGAGGCCGTCGGGCGGATCGCCAGCCTGGACGTGCTGCGCGGTTTCGCGCTGCTCGGCATCCTGGTGATGAACATCCAGCTCTTTGCGATGCCGTTCGCCGCGTACCAGAACCCGACGGCGTGGGGCGATCTCTCGGGGATCAACCTCGGCGTCTGGACCCTCAGTCACGGGTTGTTCGCGCTCAAATTCGTCACGCTGTTCTCGATCCTGTTCGGCGCCGGCATCGCCCTCTTCGCTGACCGGATCGAGGCGCGGGGCGGCCGGCCGGCGGGACTGCACTACCGGCGCATGTGGTGGCTCCTGGTCTTCGGGATGGCCCATGCCTATCTGCTGTGGAGCGGCGACATCCTGGTGGGGTATGCCCTCTGCGGCTCGGTGGTCTATCTGCTGCGCCGCCGCCGTCCACGGACCCTGCTGGCGGCCGGCATCGCCCTCTTCTCGGTATCGAGCCTGGTGTTCCTGCTCCTGGGAGCCGTGCTGTCGCTGCCGGATGTCCCGGACGAAGCGATCCGGGAGATCGAGGCGCAGTGGGCTCCCTCTGCCACCGAACTCGATGACGAGGTTTTCGCCTACCGCGGGGACTGGAGCGAGCAGCAGGCCCAGCGGGTGGAGCATTCGCTCGGCGCTCAACTCTCCGTGTTTCCGTTGTTGCTGTTCTGGTTCAGCGGCGGCCTGATGCTGATCGGGATGGCGCTCTATCGCTGGGGGGTGCTGAGCGCCGAGCGGAGCGACGCGTTCTACGCCCGGCTGGCCACCGCCGGATTCCTGGTGGGTGCGCCGCTCATCGCGTTCGGCATCTGGTGGAACTTCGCCGGCGGCTGGAGTTGGGAGCGCTCGATGTTCTTCGGCACGCAGTTCAACCAGTGGGGCGCGGTGCCGATGGCGCTTGGGTATCTCGGCCTGGTGATGCTCGCGGTGCGCCGGGGCTTCCTGCCGGGTCTCCAGGCGCGCCTCGCGGCGGTGGGCCGGATGGCCTTCACGAACTACCTCCTGCAGACCATCCTCTGCACCGCGATCTTCTACGGTCACGGGCTCAGCCTCTTCGCGAGCGTCGAGCGCTCCCAGCAGCTCCTGGTCGTCTTCGCGGTGTGGGCGCTCCAGCTCTGGCTGTCCCCGATCTGGCTGCGGCGGTTCTCCTATGGCCCGCTCGAATGGCTGTGGCGAACGCTGACCTACGGCCGCTTGCCCAGGGTCACCCGGAGCTCCGCCGCCTGAAGCCGGTAACGCCCGATCGGGTGCTGCTGCACAACCCACCCGTCATGGAAGCGGCGGAAGCGGCCTGAAACGGCGACCTCCAGTCGCCATCACCACGCGTCAGTGCAGCAAGAGGGCGTTCCAAGCCGGGGGTGCCATCCGGGCAGACAGCCCTACGCGCTTGCGGGCCTGCGGCCCGCGTGCCGGTCGGAGACCGGCGTTCCAAGCCGTCACGCCGCCGGTCGCTTCCGGCGGTGTCTTTCTATGGTGCGGCGGGTCGCTCCGCGATGAGGTGTCCGATCGAGTTGGCGTAGTAGTCGACGAAGTGGCGGCGCGGCTCGAGGATCCGTAGGCGCCCCTTGTCGGCCTTCACCATCTGCCGTTGAATCAGGAGTTGGACTCCGAGTTCTACTGCCGGCTCCCAGTCTTCCCGGGGGATGTCGGGCTCGCCGAGGCGGGCCGCCAGCGTCTCCAGGATCTCGAAGGCGGCCGCCCGCGCCTCGGTCTTCGTGACGCCTTGATCGCCCCGGTCCCGAATGACCGTGGCCATCAGCGGTACCGGGAGCACCGGCATGATGTCCGCGATGCGCCGCATGAGGTCGTCGGCCAGCACCCCCACCTCGGCGAAGCGTTCCTCGCGGTCGACCGCCCGCGGGTCGAAGTCCCGACTCCGTAGCCACTCCCGGAGCGAGACCGGTGCGCCCACGCTGAGGGTCGCATGACCGAAGGGCTTCCAACGGCGGTTGAGCCGTAGCCAGAACTGGTGGCCCACGAACGCCGCGGTCGCTCGCCAGGACCCGAACCGCGTCGCCCGTTTGCCGCTGGCCTTCATGATCTGGAGGTTCTTGTCCTCGATGACCCGGTCGTAGTTCACCGCCACGGGCACGAACGCCACGTCGCGGCCCGTTTCGGGGTCGAAGGACCGCACCGCGTAGTCGAGGAGACCGAGACGCGGCCTCCTGAGCTTCCCGTCTTCCGAGAAGCGTCCCTCGATGAAGAACGCCTGCGGCACGCCGGCGCCGACGGCGGTCTTCACGTGAGCGGCCAGCACGGCGCGGTAGAGGGGACTCCCGGATCCACGGCGGACGAAGAAGCCGCCGAGGGCGCGGAGGAGGCCCTCGAGAGGCCAGTAGCGCGCCCATTCGCCCACCGCGAAGGAAAGGATGGCCCGGTCCGCGAGCGAGGTGGCCGCGATCACGTAGTCGAGGTTGCTGCGGTGGTTGAGGACGAAGACCGGGGTGGAGGTCCGGGCGGCCCGCACGATCGCCCCTTCGTCCACGTAACGGACCCGCACGCGGAAGAGATTCAGCATGATCCGCTTCACCGGGCCGTGAATGACCCGGAAGTAGAGGCCGGCGCTGAGCGAGGGAACGATCTCCTGGGCGTAACTGCGTGCCTCCGCGAGGGCGTCGCACTGGTCGGCTTCGCTCCGCTCCGTCTCCTTGAGGATCGCGTCCTGCACGAGCGGGTCCACCATCAGCAGGTCGGCCGTGCTGGTCGGCTTCAGGAGCTGGAAGGCGGACGGCTGGATCGCGAGCCGGCCCTGCGCCTCGTGGAAGGCGTGCGCGTTGCGCCGCTCCCGGCGCCGGCGCCAGAGCGGCCGGACGACCAGTCCGTAGAGGCACCCCGCCACCAGCAGCGCGAAGACGGGAAGCGGAACGGAGATGGATTCGAACACGGCCTTCCGCCCCCGCCCGTCAGCCGAATTCCGGGACCCGGACGGCCTCCTCGATGCGGTCCAGGAGTTCCGTCCGGCGCGCGGTGAGGGCTTCGGCGAGGCTCTCCAGCGGCACGATTGCGGACGCGTCCTCACCCCGGATGCGAACCTCCGCTCCGCCGCGGCCCAGCGAGCGCCCCGAGATCACCACCCGCAGGGGGATGCCGATGAGGTCGGCGTCCGCGAACTTCACCCCCGCCCGCTCGTCCCGGTCGTCGAGCAGGACTTCGAGCCCGGCGTCCTGGAGTTCGTCGTGCAGTCGTTCCGCTGCCGCACCCGCCTGGTCCTCCGGCGCGCGCCCGGTCAGCGGAATCAGGTGGACGTCGTACGGGGACACGCTCATCGGCCAGCGGAGGCCGTTCTCGTCGTGGTGCTCTTCCGCCACGCAGGCGAGGAGCCGGCCCGAGCCGATGCCGTAGGAACCCATCCAGATGGGCCGCTCGGCGCCCTCGTCGTCGAGGAAGCGGGCGCCGGCGGCGTCGCCGTAGCGGGTGCCGAGCTGGAAGATGTTGCCGACCTCCACGCCCCGCGACGTGCGAAGCGCCTCCCCGCAGTCCGCGCAGGCGTGCCCGTCGTCCGCCACCGCGATGTCGGTAACCAGACCCGGGTCGTAGTCCCGCCCCGCGTTCACGTTCCGGAAGTGGACGTCGCGCTCGTTCGCGCCGGCCACCAGGTTCGGCGACGCCGGAATCGAGTCATCGACCACCACGGTGCCCGTGGTCAAGCCGATCGGCGAGGCGTATCCCGGCGTGGCGCCGGCGTTCAGGATCGCCTCGTCCTCCGCGGGACGGAGCCACGAGGCGCCGACCGCGTTCGCGAGCTTGGTTTCGTTGACGTCCATGTCGCCGCGGATGATCGCGACCACGAGCTCCTCCCGGGCGCCGCCGTCGAGCCCCGCCGTGAGGAACACCGCCTTCGCCGTGCGGGCGGCCGGAATCTCCAGGAACGCGCTGAGTTCGTCGATGGTGCGGGCGCCCGGGGTATCGACCCGCTCGAGGGGCAGCGGGGCCTCCGGCTCCGCCGGGGTCTTGGCGAAGCGGGCGATCTGGCGGTTCGCCGAGTAGCCGCAGGCGTCGCAGAGGACCAGGGTGTCCTCGCCCACCGGCGTCAGGTACATGAACTCGTGCGCCTGGCTGCCGCCCATCATGCCGACGTCGGAGCCGACGGCGATCGTGGGCAGCCCGCAGCGCCAGAAGATGCGGAAGTAGGCCTCGTAGTGGGCGCGGTACTGGCGCTCGAGTCCCGCGGCGTCATGGTCGAGGGTGTAGGAGTCCTTCATGGTGAACTCGCGCACCCGGATCAGTCCCGCCCGGGGCCGTGGATCGTCCCGGAACTTGGTCTGGATGTGGTAGACGAGCTGGGGGAGCTGCCGGTGGGAGCGGATCTCGCTCCGGCAGAGGTCGGCCACGACCTCTTCGTGGGTCATGGCGAGGACGAGATCGCTGTTCTTGCGGTCCTTGAACCGCGCCATCTCCGGCCCGACGGCGTCGTAGCGTCCCGACCGGCGCCAGATCTCGGCCGGATGGACGACCGGCATGGTCATCTCCTGGCCGCCGATCCGGTTCATTTCCTCCCGCAGGATGTCCTCGATGCGGGTGATCGAGCGGTGCGCCAGCGGCAGGTAGGAATAAAGACCCTGGCCGAGCTGCCGGATGAAGCCCGCGCGGAGCAGCATCCGGTGGCTCTCGGCCTCGATTCCGGCGGGGGCCTCGCGCAGGGTGAGACCGAAGTGGTGGGAGAGTCGCATCGGGGAAGCGGGGCGGAGTGTACTGACGACCCGAATGGTCGCCCCGCGTCTCAGGCGGCGGAAGATCGCCGCTCGGCGCTCGTCCGGCCCGCAGGTCCCGGCGGGAGCAACGGCATCTCGATCACTTCCTGATCGAGGTGGTCGCCCTTCGCCTCGCGGAGCAGTCGAAGCGCGTCCCCGAGGAGGAAGATGGAGCCGGCGATCACCACCTCGCCCTTCCGGCCGGCGAGCCGGCAGGCCTTGGCGAGCGCCTGCGGAACGTCCTCGACGGTTTCCGCGCGGGTGCCATTTCCGGCAAACACCCGCTCCGCGCTGTCCTTCAGGTCGGCAGTGGGGAGCGCGCGCCGGGTCGCCGCGGCGGTCAGCAAGACCCGCTCGAAGTGCGGCGCCAGCGGCGCCAGCATTTCCTCGACCCGCTTGTCGCGACTTGCCCCGAAGACCAGTACCCGCCGCCCGTTCGTGCCCAGGGTGTCCAGGTACTCCGAAAGTCGTTCGGCGCCGCTCGGATTGTGGGCGGCGTCGAGAAGAAATCGCGGACGGCCGTCGTCGGCGGGCAGCCATTCCAGCCGTCCCGGCCACCGGACCGCCGAGATGCCCTGGCGGACCCGGACCGGGTCGAGGGTTCCGAGCCTTTCCCGCGCGAAGAGCCGCTCCGCTCCCCGGACCGCGAGCGCCAGGTTGTCCAGTTGATGCCTGCCGGGAAGCGGCAACCAGAGGTCGTCGTAGGTCGCTACGGGGGTCGAAAGGGATCCGCAAGCGCCGGTTCGGTGGACGGTGCAATCGAGAGTCGTTTCCCGGGCCACGTCCCGGAAGCGGGCGCCGCGGTCCCGGGCGCTGGCCACGAGGACCTCGGCCGCTTCGGGATCCTGCCGGGCGATCAGCAGTTCACCGCCCGGCCGCGCCACCGCCCCCTTCTCTCCGGCGATCTCGCGCACCGTCTTCCCCAGATAGCGCTCGTGATCCAGGGCGATGCGGGTTACGAGTCCGAGCGGCGCGTCGGTCGCGGTCGTGGCGTCCCAGCGGCCGCCCATCCCCACCTCGAAGACCGCCGCGTCGACCTCGTGCCGGGCGAAGGCAAGGAAGGCGGCGCCGGTGATGGTCTCGAAGAACGACGGCTGCTGATCCGGCGGCAGACGCTCCGCCGCGCTGGCGATATCGCCGATCAGGCCGGCGAATTCGTCCTCCGGAAGCTGGCGGCCGTTCACCAGAACGCGTTCGCCGATGGAAACGAGATGGGGCGAGGTGAAGCGCCCGGTTCGAAGCCCGTGGGCCCGGAGGATCGAGTCCAGGATGGCCACGGTCGAGCCCTTCCCGTTCGTCCCCGCGACGACCACCGACGGGAACCGGTGCTCGGGGTGGCCGAGCGCCCGGGCGAGCAGCCGGATGTTCCGGGTCCCCACCTTGACGTGGAACTGCTCGCGGCTCTTCAGGAAAGCGAGCGCCTCCTCGTACCTCATGGAAGTGAAGCGGAAGGAACCGCCGGCTCTACCGGGCGGTGCGGGCCAGCGCCGGCTCCGGTGCGGTCTGCACCGTGGCGGCGGTGTCCTTCTCCACCGAAGCCGCGGCTTCGGCGGGTTCGTACATGAATCGCAGGAAACCGCCCAACACACCCCGAAGGTCCCGGCGGTGGACCACCCGGTCGAGCATCCCGTGGCGGAGCAGGAACTCCGAACGCTGGAAGCCGGGAGGCAGCTCGCCGCGGATCGTCTGCTGGATCACGCGGGGGCCGGCGAATCCGATCAGCGCTCCGGGCTCGGCAAGGTTCATGTCGCCGAGCATCGCGTAGCTGGCGGTGACACCCCCGGTCGTCGGATGGGTGAGCACCGAGATGTACGGCAGGCCCGCATCGTCGAGCACCGCGAGCGCCGCTGAGATCTTGGCCATCTGCATCAGCGAGAGGGCGCCCTCCTGCATCCGGGCGCCGCCCGAACAGGAGACCACGATCAGCGGGATCCGGGCCTCGCAGGCCGCTTCCACCGCGCGGGTGATCTGCTCGCCCACCACGACGCCCATGCTGCCGCCGATGAAGGCGTACTCCATGACGGCGAGGACCACCGGCGTGCGCTCGATCTCGGCGCGCACCACGATGACGGCGTCGTCGAGGCCAGTCTTCTCCGCGCCCTTCCGGAGCCGGTCGGAATAGTCCACCCGGTCGCGGAAGCGGAGGGGATCGTTGGAGCGGATGTCCGCGGAGATCTCCCGATAGACCCCCTCGTCAACCAGCATCTCGATGCGCTCGCGGGCGCCGAGCCGCAGGTGGAAGTCGCACCGGGGACAGACTTCGAGGTTCTCCCGGAGGGCCCGTCCGTAAACGATCTCGGAACAACCCTCGCAGCGGACGAAGAGGCCCTGCGGCACCTGGGGCCCGGGGCGACTGTCTCCGCTGGCGCCGGGATTCCCGCGCCCTTCCGAGGTGGACATATGAGCCGGGCATCCTAACAGAGGGGGCGCGTCGCGGCCTGACGGGAGGGGGCGTTCCCCGGCGGGTGTCGGCCCCCGCGATCTCCGTGTTTCCGGGCGAACTTTCCGCGGGTTCAGTCGATAAAGAGGGGCACGATGGCGGCGACGAGCAGCAGTCCCGTCGCGACGTTGAAGATCCGGAGCCGGTTGCGGCGCTTCAGGAGCCGCCCGATCCCGACTCCGAAGAGCGTCCAGACGGAAGCGCAGGCGTAGTTGACCGAGACGAAGCTCAGGGTGATCGCGCCCACTTCGAGGAAGAGGTCTCCCTCGACGGTGGTAAAGGCGCTGACGGCCCCGACGGCAACCACCCACCCTTTGGGGTTGACCCACTGGAACGCCGCGGCCTGAAGGAAGGTGAACGGGCGGCCGGGGCGTTCCGTCGCCGGTCCGGTTCCGCTGGCCGTGGCGATCCTCCAGGCCATCCAGAGGATGGCTGCCGAGCCCACGTACTTGAGGACGACGTGCACCGCGGGGGCGGCCTCGAAGACCCCCCCGAGGCCGAACCCCACCCCGGCCACCATGGCCGGATACCCGAGGCCGATGCCCAGGAGATGCGGGATCGTCCGCCGGTAGCCGAAGTTCGCCCCCGAGGCGGTGACCATGACGTTGTTGGGCCCGGGCGTGATCGACATGGAGAACGCGAAGAGCGCGACGGGGAGGATCAGGTCGAGCATGCGAGGGACTGCTTTGGCGGGGAGGAATCTACTGTTGCCTCGCTGCGCTTCACGAGGGTCGGATTCATGTCCTTCGCGGCGCTACGCGCTGCGGTGCCGGGAGAAACGCCCAGGCGCGCGTCCTCCTGCGCACCGCGCCCGTCATGAGAATGGCGGAAACGGCTTGGAACGCCGGTCTCCGACCGGCACGCGGCCCGAAGGGCCGCAGGCGACGTGTCGCTGTTTGCCCCGATGGGACGCCGGGACAAACAGGTGCCCTCGCTTCCGGTCGGCTCCGAAGGAGAGAGCCATGCCGCGGGTCGGCGTCACGACGTGCGCGGGGCGGAGCACCGCGCGTGCCGGTCGGAGACCGGCGTTCCAGGCCGGCGGCGTCATCACGGCGCTTGACCGACCCGCAGGACTGCATTCTCACAGCAAACTCGCGACGGCAATCGTCCCCGTCGTCACCACCCAACCAGGGACGGCGCAACGAATGAAGCGCCTCAACCGCGTCCTCGTAGCGGCCGAAACCTGCGCAGCCGGCGCCCTCGTGGTCGCGGTCTGCGCCGTCGTCCTCCTTCAGGTCCTGATGCGCTACCTCTTCGCCGCCCCGAACCCCTGGAGCGAGGAGCTCTCGCGCTTCGCCTTCATCTGGGTGTCGCTGCTCGGGGCCTCGCTGGCGGTGGAGCACCGGGCCCACTTCGGGTTCGACCAGGTCACGAAGAAGCTGGCCCCACGGGTGAGGCGGACGGTGGAGCGGTTTGCCTGGGCGGTCGTGCTGGCGTTCTCCCTCGTCCTCATCACGACCGGAATCGCCTTGATGGACCTCACCCTGGGCGAGCGCTCCGCGGCGCTGAACCTGCCCGTCGCGCTCGTCTATGCGGCGGCGCCGGTGTCGGGGCTGCTGATGGCGATCCACCTGCTCGCCGGGCGGGCAGGCCGCGGCGAGGAGAACGGATGATGGGCGGCCTGCTCCTCGGCGCCTTCGGCGCGCTGGTGGCGGCGGCGGTACCCATCGGCTTCGCGCTCGCCACCGCCGCCGTCATCGCCATCGTGGCGGCGGATCTGCCGCTCGTCCTCATCCCGCAGCAGATCGTCGCCGGGATGGACTCCTTCCCGATGCTCGCGGTGCCGCTTTTCATCCTGGCGGGCTTCCTCATGGACGTCGGGGGCATCAGCCGCCGGCTGGTGGCGCTCGCGCGTTCCCTGGTCGGACACCTCCCCGGGGGTCTCGGACAGGTGGTGATCATGGCCGAGATGTTCTTCTCGGGCGTCTCGGGCTCCACGTCCGCGGACGCGGCCGCCATCGGGGGCATCATGGTGCCCCAGCTCACCGCGAACGGATACAGCCGGGAGCGCTCCACCGCGATCGTCTCGGCGGCGTGCGGGATGGGGATCCTGATTCCGCCGGCCATCGTGATGGTCATCTACGGCGTGATCGGGGGCGTCTCCATCGGCGCCCTGTTCGTCGCCTCCATCGCGCCCGCCCTCCTCATCGCCGCGGGCCTGATGGCGCAGATCGGGTGGCAGGCGCGGCGGCAGGGGTGGCCGGCCGGCGAGCGCGCCTCCTTCGCAGACGTTCGCCGCGCCGGGCTCGACGCCGTGCTTCCGCTCTTCATGATCGTGGTCATCCTGGGCGGCATCCGCTTCGGCCTCTTCACGCCCACCGAGGCCGCGGCCGTCGCCGTCGCCTACGCGCTGCTGCTGGCCGGGCCGGTCTACCGGTCGCTGACCGCCCGGGGGCTCTGGGACAAGGTCGTCCAGACCGCTCTGGTGTCCGGGATGGTGCTCTTCGTGGTGGGCGCGGCCCGCCTCCTGGGCTGGGTCCTCGCGGTCGAGGAGGTGCCCCAGGCGCTCGCCTCCTCGGTGGTGGGAATGGGCGGCGGCGCGGCCGGCTTCCTGATCCTCACCATTCTCGTCTTCCTGCCGCTCGGCGCCATCCTCGAGGGCGTGCCGGCGGTCGTCATGCTGACGCCGATCCTGCTGCCGATCGCGCGCCAGCTCGGGATCGACCCCGTGCACTACGGCGCCGTCATCGTGGCGACCCAGGGGATCTCCGTGTTCCTGCCCCCGGTGGGAGTCAGCCTCCTGGTGGCCTGCTCGGTGGGAGGGGTCGAGCCGGCGAAGGTCGCCCGGCCGCTCGCGCCCTACCTGGCGCTCATGCTGGCGCTCACCCTCGTCATCGCGTTTATGCCGGGCGTGGTGCTGTTCCTGCCGAACCTGCTCGGCTACTGAGGACCGCAAGGCGATGGTGACGGACCTGTTCCTCGATTTCGCACTCATTTCCGGCCTGCTCGTCGTCGCGCACCTTCTCCGGACGTGGGTGCGGTTCTTCCAGGCCATCTTCCTGCCCACGCCGATCCTGGCCGGTCTCATCGGGCTCGCCGCGGGACCCGAGGGCGCGGATCTCCTCCCCTTCGCCCGCGACGCGTCCGGCGCTCCGGTGATGGGCCGCTACCCGGGCGAACTGATCGTGGTGCTCTTCGGCACCCTCTTCATGGGCTGGCGCCCGAACGCGCCGCGCTTCGGGCAGATGCTCCGCGACGTCGGAGACACCTTCTTCTACAACCTCTCGGCCTGGGTCGGCCAGTTCGGCCTCGCGCTCCTCTTCGCCGGCGCGGTCCTGATCCCGCTGTTCCCCGAGGTGGGCGGGCCCTTCGCCCTGATGCTTCCCGGCGGCTTCGTCGGCGGCCACGGCACCGCCACCGCCATCGGGTCGGTCCTCGCCGAACAGGGGTACGCGGACGCCCTCCCCGTCGGATACACCTTCGCCACCATCGGACTCCTGGCGGCCGTGTTCGGTGGCGTCGCCGCGATCAACCTCGCCACCCGGGCGGGCTGGACCCGCCTCGTCTCCAGCCCGCACGAGCTTCCCGAAGACCAGCGGCGGGGCCTGATCGCACCGGAAGACGCCCGGGACGCCGTCAAGGAAACCGTCAGCCCGCTGGCCCTCGACACCCTTTCCTGGCACTTCGGACTCGTCCTGGCCGCCTACGGAGCCGCCCACGCCGCGAGCTGGGCGCTCCGGTCGGCGGGAAGCCTCTTCAACGCCCTCCCCATGTTCGCGCTCGCGGTGATCTGCGGCGCGCTGCTCCAGGGCGCGCTCAACCGGCTGGGCGTGGGCCGGAACGTGGACCGGGCCACGATGGCGCGCATCGGATCCTCCGTCTCGGACTTCCTGGTGGCCTTCGGGGTGGCCTCGATCCCGCTCTCGACGGTGGCGGCGTATGCGGCGCCCATCCTGGTGATGTCCGCGTTCGGCTTCGCCCACGCGGCCCTCATCACCTGGTGGATCGCCCGCCGGACCTTCCGCAACTACTGGTTCGAGCGGGGCCTGTTCACGTTCGGTTACGCCACCGGCGTGGTCGGGATGGGGATCGCGCTGCTCCGCGTGGTGGACCCCCAGCGGAAGTCCGGAACGCTTGACGACTACGGCGTGGCGTACCTCCCGATCGCGGTGATCGAGATCGCCATCCTCACGACGCTGCCGCTGTGGGTCGCCGCCGGCGCCGTCTGGATGCCGGGTCTCGCGCTGACCGCCTTCGCGGCCGCGCTGCTGCTGCTCTCGTGGAAGTCGATCGGCTTCTTCCCGTCCGATCCCGGAATCCGTCGGGTGGGAGAGCCCGGATAGCTCTCGCGCGATGCGGCGCGAGGCCGTCAGTACCTGATGTCGGTCCGGCCGACCGTCATGCCGATGTTGCCGACCCGGCGGCCCATCGTGTAGTGCTCGCCGCTCCCGGCGGTCATCCCGAAGAACTCCACGGAAGGCACGATCAGGCGGCCACCGTCGTCAACCGCCCCCTCGACAGCGGTCGTCGCCACCACTTCCGCGATGAAAAGCTTCCGCACGGGCGGGACCTCAAGGGAAGCGATGGTGCGACACTCGCAGTGGATGGGGGACTCCTCCACGGTGGGCGCCGCGACCACGGACGCCGCGCCACGGGTCAGGCCCGAGAGTTCGAACTTGTCGGCGACCCGGCTGGAGTTCATGTCCACGGTGTCGAACGCTTCGATCATGGAGGTCAGCGGGACGTTCAGCACGAACTCGTCGTGGAGTTCGAGGAGTTCCCGCGCCTGATGCTCGAACCCCGCGCTCACCCCGATCTGGGGCGGGTCGCCGTTCACGACGAACGTCCAGAGCACCGAGACCTCGTCCGGGTCGCCGGGCCGGCCGTTCACGGTGAGCAGGATCGCCGGGCAGGGCGGGATCATCGGGCCGGGCTCCGCCAGCGAGCGGCGCGGACCGGTGAGCGGCGGAGGGTTGGCCGGAGGCTCCATCACGCCCGGCGAGGCGCCTGTTCCCGCCCGCTCGCCGGGCCCGCATCCCCAGACCGCGGCGATCGCTGCCGCCGCCGGTGCGTTTGCGAGAATCCGTCTTCGCGACCAGCCGGGCATGACGCCGCCGGACGATACCGCAGGTCTCGCACACCCGCGGGACCGGAAACGGGCGGACAGTGCAATGATCCGCCGCCTCGGGAGAAGGCCATGAAATTCATCCGCGACAAGCCCGCGAACCGGGCCGGAGCGGCGCTGTCCGCTCTCGCAGTCGTCCTGGCAGCCCTCACCGGCGGGTGCGCGGCCCCTCCGCCCCCGGACAACTCCTCCGGACTGGACCCGGACCGGCTGGCCCGGCTCGATGCCGCCCTCGAGGACTACGTCGCCTCCGGCGCCCTTCCCGGCGCCGTGGCGCTCGTCGCCGGCCGCGAGGAAGTCCTGTACCTCAAGGCCTTCGGCTACCGCGACAAGGAGGCCGGAGATCCGCTCGAAACCGATGACATCTTCCGGATCGCCTCCCAGTCCAAGGCGGTCGTCAGCGTGGCGATCCTGATGCTGCAGGAGGAGGGACGGCTGCTGATTTCGGACCCGGTCGGCCGCCATCTCCCGGAGTACCTCGAAACCACCGTCGCGAGCGCGAACCCCGACGGAACCTACGACGTGGTCCCCGCGCGGCAGCCGATCACTATCCGGCACCTGCTCACCCACACCGCGGGGATCACGTACGGCGGGGGGACCGCCGCCGCCGCATGGGCGGAGGCGGACATCACCGGCTGGTACTTCGCCCACCGGGAGGAGCCGGTCCGCGAAACGGTGCGCCGCATGGCCTCCCTCCCCTTCGAGGCCCACCCCGGCGACTACTGGGTCTACGGCTACGCGACGGACATCCTGGGCGCCGTGGTGGAGGTCGCCTCGGGAACGTCGCTCGACGAGTTCCTCCGGACCCGCATCTTCGAGCCACTGGGGATGGCGGACACCCACTTCTATCTCCCGCCCGAAAAGCGCGACCGCCTCACCGTGGTCTATTCGGCCGGCGAGGGCGGCTTCACCCGCGCACCCGATCCCGGCGGCATGGTGGGACAGGGGGCGTACGTGGACGGGCCGCGGACAAGCTTCTCCGGCGGCGCCGGCCTCCTTTCGACCGCCTCCGACTACGGGCGGTTCCTCCAGATGCTGCTGAACGGCGGGAAGCTCGGGGACGCCCGCATCCTCTCGCCGAAGAGCGTCGAGCTCATGACCGTGGACCATCTCGGCGGGCTGCTGGTCCGGGACCTGAACGACGCCAGCGCCGTGTTCGGCGCGGAAAGGGGGGTCGGATTCGGGCTCGGCTTCCGCGTGGTGGAGGACGTGGGCGCGCACGGCGCGCCCGGCTCGGAAGGCGTCTACGGGTGGGGCGGGGCCTACCACTCGAGCTACTGGGTGGACCCCGAGGAGGAGCTGGTCGCCGTCTATCTCGCGCAACTGATCCCCTCCGGGAACCTGGACGACCACGCGAAGTTCCGCGCGCTCGTTTACCAGGCCATCGAGTCGGCCAACTGACGGTGGAGGTCCCGGGACGATGTTCCGGGAGGCCCTGGCTCGATCCGGTTGACCTGAAACGGGCGCTATCGCGGAAAACGCAGGTGTACTTTCCAAAAAACCGCGTAATTTCGTAACTACGACTGCGAATGGGACACCGCTACGGGCGGTCCCGCGAAGGCCCGAGGATCAGTCCGTCCAGCTCGGCGTCGGGAATCGCCGCGAACTCGCGGGCGCGCCGGAAGTAGAAGAGCGCCCCGAGCGCGACCCAGGCGGCCAGGGCGATCCAGGAAGGCAGCGCCATGAAGCCGGGCATCCCGGGAACGCAGAGGAGGACCAGGAACCCGGCGGACAGGAGCGCACCGAGCACGGCTTCCACCCGCGCGCGCCGGCGGCGTGCCACCAAGAACGCCGCAAGACAGGTGTAGAGGTAGCCGCAGGCGGTGCCGACCGCGGCCATGTCCACCACCCAGACGATGACCTCGCGGCCGAACCAGGGCGCGAGCAGCGAAACCGCCCCGGTGAACAGCAGCGCGTTCCGCGGCGTGCCGCGGGCCGGGTCGACGCTGCCGAACCAGGCCGGCAGCAACCGCGCCCGTCCCATGCTGAACAGGAGGCGGCTGCTCGCCATGAAGAAGCCGTTGATGCCCGTGAAGATGGCCGTGACGACGGCGACGCTCAGGATGGCCACGCCCGCCGCTCCCAGGCTCGCCCGCACCGTGGCGCCGGTCGCCCAGACGGACTCGCCGGCCACCAGTTCGCGCCAGGGCAGGACCACGCCGGTGGCCAAGAGCACCACCACGTACATCCCGGCACCCGCCACGATCGCCGCCGCCATCAGCCGGAACGCCTTCCGGGCCGGGAACGCGAACTCCTCGGCGGCCTGCGGCAGGGTGTCGAAGCCGACGTAGAGCCAGGGCGAGATCGCGAGCATCGCCAGGACGCCGGTCCAGGCGGACCGGCCGGGGGCGAACCAGGGCTCCCAGTTGACCGCGCTGGCGCCGGGGGCGGTGAGCGCCCCGAGCCCCACCAGCGCCACCGCCGCCACCATGAGGCCGGTCAGGATCGCCTGCGCCCTCCCGACGCCCTCGACGCCCCGGGAGTGAAGGGACCCGACCAGAACCACGGCGAACGCGGCAAGGGCGACCTCCCCAGCGAACACCTCGAAGCCGGCGACCGTATAGAGGGCGCCCCGCGCGAACAACTCCGGCGCCAGGAACCTGCCGAGGACGGCGAGCGCGGTCGCGTTGAGCGGCACGATGCTCAGGTAGCCGAGGGCGAGGAGCCAGCCGCAGACCACCGCGTGGCGCCGGCCGGCGGCCCGGTAGGCGTAGGCGAACTCGGCCCCCGCCACCGGAAAGGCGCGGACCATGAGGCCGTAGCTCCGGGCGATCACGACCATCGCCAACCCGCCGAGCGCGATGCCCAGCGCCGCGCCGAGCGGCCCGGCGGTCTCGAGGAAGTCGCCGGCGAGGATGAAGCAGCCAAAGCCGATGACGCAGCCAAGCGCCAGCGACCCGACCTGGAGCGGCGCGAGAACCGGCCTCAGTCGCGGGCGGTGGCTCAGGGGTGCGTCAGGCAAGGGTCACGTCCGGCAAGGTTCGGTTCGGTGGCGCGGATTATCCGGGTGCGGGGCATTGGTCGGTCGATCCGCGAATCCGTAGAGTTGCGGCCATGAGAGTTTCCCGACGCGCCTTGCTGGGGTCAGCGCTCGCGCCCGCGGCGCTGGCGTGGGCCCCAGCCGCGCGCGCCGCGGCGCAGACCGCCGCCCGCCATTCCAGTTTCGATCCGTGGATCGAGATCCGGCCCGACCACGTGCGGCACAACGTCCGAGAGGTGAGCCGCCTCGTCGAGGGCCGCCCCATCCTGGCGGTCATCAAGAACAACGCCTACGGGATGGGCCTCAACAACATGGCGCGGATCCTGGAATCGGAGACCGCCGTAATCGGCATGGCGGTCGTGAAGCTGAGCGAGGCCCTCGAGCTCCGCGACGCCGGGATCGCCAAGCCGGTTCTCCTGATGGGGCCTTTCGACGACGCCGACCTCGAAGAGGCGGTGATGCGCGGCATCACGCCGATGGTCTATACGCAGGTGGGCGACGCGCTCGACCGGCTGGCGGCGCGGCGGCAGTCGGCGGTCCCGGTGCAGGTCTGCGTCGACACCGGGATGGGCCGCGTCGGCATCTCGCACCGGCGCGCGGCCGGACTCATCGCCGATCTCGCCGGGCGCGACGGGGTGGACCTCGCCGGCACCATGACCACGCTGAACGAAGACCCCGAGTTCGAGAAGCTGCAACTCCGGCGGTTCCGGGAGGTCGAACAAATACTCGCCGCGAGCGGGATCGCCATGGGCAGGCGGCACGCGGCTTCGAGCTACGGCCTGTTCGACAACCCGCCGGCCTACCTCGATGCGGTCCGGCCCGGCATGGCGCTCTTCGGTCAGTACTCGACCCAGCGGTTCCGTGAGCTGGATCTGCTCGACCTGCGACCGTCCATGAGCCTGAAGGCGCGGGTGGCGCTCGTGAAACGCCTGGAAGCGGGCGACACCGCCGGTTACGAGGCGGCCTACCGGGCGGACCGGGACGTCTGGATCGCGACCGTCCCCGCGGGTCACGTAGACGGGGTTCCGCGGATCGCGGCCAACGGCGGGTGGGTGAGGATCCGCGACACGCGCTACCCGATCATCGCCAGCGTTTCCGCAAGCCACACGATCGTGGAGATCGGGCCGGAAAAGACCGTGGAGGCGGGTGACGTCGCCACCTATTTCGACTGGCGGGACGGTTCGCGGCCCGAGGACGCGAGCGCGGCTTCCGGCGCTTCGGTCTACGACCTCGTCATGCACCTGAACCCCACGCTGCCGCGGCGACTCGTCTCCTGAACCAGCCTTCCGGCCCTCCGCCTCGAACGGAACATTCCCCGCCACGGCGACGTTCGGGGCCATCGGGGACGACGAAATGGCGCGCCTGACCGACTACCGGGTCCTCACCTTCGACTGCTACGGGACCCTGATCGACTGGGAGGCGGGGATCTGGGAGGCGTTGCAACCGGTCATCCGGTCGAACGGCGCCGCGGGACTCACGCGGGGCGAGGTCCTCCGCGCCTTCGCGCGCTTCGAGGGACAGCACGAGCACGCGACCCCGGACCTTGCCTACCCGGACCTCCTCGCCCGCGTGCACCGGGACCTGGCGGGGAGCTTCGGCCTGCGGACCGACCCGGAGCTCGACGCCGGTTTCGGAAACTCCGTGCCCCGCTGGCCGGCGTTCCCCGACAGCGCAGCGGCCCTCCAGATCCTGAAACGCCACTTCCGGCTCGTGATCCTCTCCAACGTCCACCGGGACGGCATCGCCGCCTCCGCCCGCACGCTCGGCGTCGAGTTCGACGCCTTCTACACCGCCGAGGACATCGGCTCCTACAAGCCGTCGGACGCGAACTTCGAGTACCTGATCGACCACCTGAAGTCGGACTTCGGGCTGGAGCGGGGTGAGGTCCTGCACACCGCGCAGAGTCTCCACCACGACCACGTCCCGGCGAACCGGTTCGGCCTCGCGAGCGCCTGGATCGATCGCCAGCGGCTCTCGGAGGGCGGGAGCTGGGGCGCGACCGCCAGGGTCGCCGCGATGCCGCGGCTCGACTTCATCTTCTTCACGCTCGGCGAGATGGCGGATGCGGTGACCGCCGAGCTGGAGGAAAGGAGCTAGGGGACGCCCGCCCTCGCGGGTCCGGGGTTCAACGTTCGATCAGCCCAGGATCGCCCGGTCCAGCACCAGCACCAGGATCAGCGCCGGAACGTAGGCGATGGACGCTTTCAGAACCCGCCGCGCATCCGGCTTGCCCCGGCTCCACCGGAACTCGGCGGCCGCGGTCATGAACCAGATCGCGAGCGCGGCGGCGCCGACGAAGTAGATCCATCCCGCCAGCGACAGCGCGACGGGCCAGAGGCTCAGCGCGGCGAGAAGGACCGTGAAGAACAGGGTCTGCCGCACCGTCGAACGTCCCGACGGATCCACCGCCGGGAGCATCACGAAGCCCCCCTGCCCGTAGTCCTCGCGGTACATCCAGGCGAGCGGCAGGAAGTGCGCCATCTGCCAGGCGACGAGGATCGAGAACATCGCCGCGCCGCCCCAACCCACGGACCCGGTGGCCGCGGTCCAGCCGCAGAGCGCCGGCAGGGCGCCCGGGACCGTGCCCACGAGGGTGTTCCAGTGGGTCCGGCGCTTCAGGGGCGTGTACACGAAAACGTAGAGGAGGACGGTCAGAAGCGTCAGGCCGCCGGTCAGCGGGTTGACGGCCAGCGCGAGCACCCCGGTCCCCGCCGCGGCGAGGCCGATCCCGCTGCCGAGCGCCGCCGAGGGCGCGAGGCGTCCCGACGGCAGCGGACGCCCCCGCGTCCGGCGCATGCCGGCGTCCTCTTCCCGTTCGACCCAGTGGTTCAGGGCGCCGGCGCCCCCGCTGGCGAGGGTGACGCCGAGGAGGAGCAGGAGGAGCCGGCTCCAGCCGAAGAACTCCGCCGGCGCCAGCACGAATCCTCCCGCCGACGACAGCGCGACGACGAGCGCGATCTCGGGCTTCGTGAGCTCGAGGTACGGGGTGAGATTCGGCCGCACGGGTCAGGTTGAGGTGACCGGGTTCCGGCCCCAGCGGTGGGTGCCGAGCGCGGCCAGCACCGCACCCGCCATCAGCAGCGCGCCGATCACCGCGTGCGAGGTGTTCACCACCACCTGCACGTTGCTCGGCTGGAGCATCCCGGCGTCGTCGAGGGTGACCAGGTAGGCAGTCAGCCCCAGGATCAGTTGCAGATCCACCAGGCCGGCGAGCACCCACGACCCCCGGTGCAGCACCCGCGAGTTCCGGTACCCGTTCCAGACCCGGAGCAGGAAGGCCGCCACCACGGCAGCCACCAGGACGGCCCCGCCGATGTGGAGTCCGACGAGCCACGGATGGATCCCGGTGCCGGGATGGCGGAGCAGGGCGCCGAGGATGATCTGGAGCCAGACGGCGGCGGGGGCGGCGAGGGCGAGCCGCCAGAGGCGTTGGTCGCGGGGACCGTCCCTCGCGGCATCCAGGCTCAGCCACCACTTCGAGGTAAAGGCCGCCAGCGCCACGACCAGCCCGAGGAAGAGTTGCGCCGTCGCGGCGTGGACGACCGCCAGGTCGAGCGACAGCCACACCACCCGCAGCCCGCCCAGCAGGCCCTGGAAGGACACGAGGGCCAGCGCGCCGAGGGCGAGCCGGCGGAGCCAGCGCCGGGACTCCGCGAACCACGTCCAGACGCCGAGGATGGTGGTCAGGAATCCGACCAGCAGCCCGAGCAGCCGGTGGCCGTGCTCGGCGAGGAGCGGCGTGACCCGCCACCATCCCGGCCAGGGATTGAAGGGGTCGTAGGAGTCGTAGGACGACGGCCAGTCGGGGACGGCGAGGCCCGCCTCGATACTGGTGACGAACGCGCCCCACCCCATGAGCAGGAGGGTGGAGAGGACCGTCAGGACGGTGAACCGGTGCCGCCACCGCATCCCTGCCGCGCCCGAGTTCCTGGCCATACCGAAGCGGCGAAACGATAGCCGTGCGCCTCAGCCCCGCGCCCGGTAGAACGTGATCAGGTCCTGACTCGGCGGCGGCTCTGCGCCGAGTTGGCGGAGCATGGTCGTCACCTGTCCCCGGTGGTAGCTGGCGTGGTTGACGACGTGCTGCAGCATTTCCCGGAACACCGAGCGCGCCGGCACGCCGCCGAGGGCCGCATATTCCATCTCGCGGCCGATTCCGTCCGGTCCGAGCCCGTCGACGAAGCTCCGTATCCGCCGCTCTTCCTCGTCCCAGCGAGTCCGGATGTCCTGGACCGTCCCGAAGTCCTCGGGCGCCAGGTGGGCGCTCGGCCCCTGCCCCTCCCAGCGCGAGCACCAGATCCACTCGGCCGAGACGAGGTGGACGAGCGTGCCGCGGATGGAACCAAAGCTGTTGCCGAGGTCCCGGTGGAACTCGAGGGGAGGAATCCGCGCGACGGCGTCGAGCAACCGGTCCCGGGCCCAGTAGTGGTAGTCGAGGAGGGCGATCAGGGCTTCGTACGACATCCCCGCAGCCTACCGCCGCGCCCCGATTTCCCCGCCTCCGCGATACCGTAGAACGCCATGACGCTGGCGCAGCTCGCCGCCTTCAACGTCACCCTGCTGGTGGCGATGTTCAGCCCCGGGCCGGCGCTCCTGGTCGCGGTCCAGACCAACCTGAGCGCCGGACGGCGCGCCGGAATCGCCGTTGGGTGCGGCCTCGGCCTGATGGCGGCGACCTGGACGCTGATGGCGCTCGTCGGTTTCGCGGTGGTCTTCGAGGTGTTCCCGGCGGCGTACACGGGCGCCCGGGTCGCCGGGGCGCTCTATCTCCTCTACGTCGCCTACCGGATGTGGCGGGGCGCCTCGGCTCCCGCGGGCGCGCTCCCGGAGCCGGCCCGCCGGGCCTTCCGTCAGGGCCTCTTCATCAACGTGTTCAACCCGAAGGCGGTCCTCTTCGCGGCGGCGGTCCTCATCGCGATCTTTCCGGGCGGGCTGGGCGCCGTGAACAGTGCGCTCATCGCCGTCAACCACCTCCTGATCGAAATCTCGTTCTACACGGCCCTCGCCTTCTGCCTGAACACCGAGGCGGTCGCCGGACGCTACCTGCGGGCGAAGACCTGGATCGACCGCGGCGCGGCGGCGGTCCTCGGGGCGCTGGGACTGCGGATCCTCCTGAGCCGCTGAGGTCCGGCCGGCATGCAGGGGTAGCACGCGCCGGCCCGGGAGTGAACGTGTTCCGCTTCGTGGCCGCTTCGGACCCGGTCGAGATCGAAGCGCCCGCGGAACGGGTGTGGGACATCCTCGTGGACTTCGAGCGCTACGGGGAATGGAACCCGTTCACCACCCGGGTCGAGGCGAGCCTCGAAATCGGTGCGCCCGTCATGCTGCACGTCAGGCTCGGGTGGCTGAAGCGGAAACAGCCCGAGCGGATCGAGACCGTCGAACCCCCGCATCTCCTGGCCTGGGGCACCACGATGGGCCATCCCGTCCTGCTGTCGGCGCTCCGGGAGCAGAGGGTGGAAGCGCTGGGCGAAACGCGCTGCCGCTACTCGACGACGGACCGGACGACCGGGCTGCTGACGCCGCTGGTGGCGCTCCTCTTCGGCCGCCTCATCCGCCAGGGCTTCAACGACCTCGCGGCCGCCCTGAAAACCCGCGCAGAAGCGTAAGGCGCAACGCCGGACGGCGCCGCCGGCTTGGAACGCCGGTCTCCGACCGGCACGCGCGGCGCTCCGAGCCGCGCACGTCGCAACCCCAACCAGCCTCACGGCGCGTGCCGCCGGGAACGCCCACCCAGCACAGATCGCCGACCGATCACCGGTCGTGCATGCCCTTCCCCTCGAGAATCCGCGTCGCGTGCTTCTCGATCCGCGCCGCACGCGTCTTCGACTGTTTCGCCGCCCCGAAGAAGAGGTTGTATCCCCGCTGCCGCCCCGGCGTCAGCGCCTCGAAGGCCGCCCTGAACTCAGGGTCCGACTCCATCCTCGCCAAGAGTTCCTCCACCAGCACCAAATCGTGCTTCTGGTTGAAGTCCACCCTCAAGCCGGCCCGTTCCACCTCGATGGCGTTTTCGAGAGTGGCGCGAATGATCGGTTCCTTCTCCTCGATTTCCTCGACGCTCGTGAACCGCAGTTGACGGGACGCCTGTGAGTGGGGTCCCGGGGGAATGAGCAGCCCGTGCGGGTTGTCCAGCAGGGCTCCCTTGAAGAAGCCAAGGTCGCAGGTGTGCTTGAACCCGCCGAGGATGACCACGTTCGCTCCCTGAAAGGTGTAGCAGGGCTGGCGCCACTTGAGCTCTTCCGAGAACGGGTAGTCGAGCAGGATCGCCCGAAGTCGCTGCTTCTCCGCCCGCCAGTCCCTGGTGTGCTGGAAGTACCGGTCGAGTCTGGAAGCCATGACGAATCACAAGTCGCATCGCAATGCCGAGGGCCTTCCCTACCGCACCCGGCGCGAGTAGTTCACCCCCACGAAGATCCGGGTGACCTCGCCCGCGTCGTTCACCTCGAAGCGCACGAGCTCCCCGTGCGCACCGAAGCCGTCGCTTTCCAGCCGGAAGACGTGGGGGGTATCGGTCGGCTTCAGCACCCCCTTCGAACCGTTCGGATCCTCGGAGAGGGGCGACAGGATCACCAGGTCGTTCTCCTGGCGGAGCACGGCGGTGTCCCCGCTCCGCCTCCGGTAGGTCCCGAGGTAGATGTCCCAGTCGGAGGACCAGACTGCCGGTTTCTCCTTTTCGGCGCGGGCGGCGGCAAGCGCGGGGGCGACCCATTCGAAAGCCTTGTCGAGGTAGCGGCCGGGATTGCCGTCACCGCCGTTCGTGAACACGACGACGCCGATCTTCTCCCCCGGGCTGAGCTGCGTCTGGGTCCGGTAGCCGGGATACCCGCCGCCGTGGCCGATCAGGTCGCGGTCTTCGGTGTGGCGCACCGAGAAACCGAGGCCCCAACCGCTGTTCCAGGAGGACTGGAGCCAGTGGACCCGCTGCATCTCCAGCAGGGTGTTGCTGGCGAGGACCTCCTCGCTGCGGCGGTCGCGGACCCGCATCTGCCAGGAGAGGAAGCGGAGCATGTCGGGGACCGTGGAGGAAAGGCCGGTCGCGGGGTCGAACGACCGCGCGTCCACGAACGGGAAGACCTCGCGGGGGCCATCGGGAATCCGGCGGCCGTAGCCGGTCGCGAGCCGGTCCTGCTGGTCTGCCGGGACCTGGCCGACGCTGGTGGAGTCCATCCCCAGCGGTTTCAGAATCCCGTCGGTCACGAGGTCGGCGAAGGAGTCGCCGGTGGCGGCTTCGGCCACCATGCCGGCGAGGGTGAACCCGAGGTTCGAGTACTTCCACTTGGTCTCGGTGGCGTAGGTGGTCTCCTGATCCGAGACCGTTTCCCGCAGGGCCTCGACCTCCGGGAACTCGAAGTCGGTCCAGGCGGGATGGATGGACTCGCGCGGCAGCCCCGCGGTGTGGGTCAGCAGGTGGCGGACGGTGACCGGCCGCGCCTCCGGATGCCGGTTCCGGATGTCGAACCACGGCAGGTGCTCGGTGACCGGGTCGTCGAGGCGGAGCTTCCCGGCGTCGCGGGCGCGCATCACCGCGATCGCGGTGAAGAGCTTCGAGTGGGAGGCGATCCGGAAGATGGAGTCCGCGCTCATCGGGACCGGGGGATCCAGCGAGGCGTGGCCATAGGCCTTCACCCACACCGGTTCCTGGTCGTGAACGATGCCGATCACCAGCCCGGGCAGGCCGCCGAATTCCATCTGGCTCTGGATCCACGTGTCCAGCAGGGTGATGCCCGCCTGCACCGGGGAGTCGGGGCTCTCCTGGGCGACGGCCGGGGCCGCCGCGAAGAGCAGGACGAAGAGCAGGGCTCGTACCCGCATGGTCATTCCTCCCGTCGGAAGACGATGGCGCCGTCCCCCTAGTTCGAGAACTGGTCCCGCCGCGCCGCCTTGACCGGCCGGGGCCGGAAGAGTGACAGCCGCACCCCGTCGGTGAAGTCCTCCTCGAAGCGCTGGACCTCCCAGTCGCTCTCGTACATGAGCTTCACCACCGACATCAGGTAGCCGAACTGGCCGCGGGCCGCGATCTTGTCCATCCACTCCGGACCCGCCGTCTCGTCGGGCATGTCGCAGCCGAGATCGAGCACGGTGATCTGCGGGTGGCGCTCGATGAACATCCTCCCGTTCGGATCCGGCCGCTTCCACATCGAGCTCACGTAGATCTCGTCGCTGAACGAACCGCCCTCCTGGAACGAATAGGAGTGGTCGAAGAGGATGTTCATCCCTTCGTAGATCTCGAGCCGGAACGGGTCGGGCTGGTAGCGGCGGGCGTACTTCTCGAAGCGGTGGACGAGACGCTCGTTCGCGGCGCGGATGTCGGCGACGCCCTGCACCTCCTCGATGATCCGCTCCCGCAGCTCGGCTCCCACGGGCTTGTGGTCCGGGTAGTTCGGATCGTCGATGTGATGCAGGTTGATGTGGTAGCCGCGGGGGATCCAGAAAGCCAGGAACCAGGGCACCTTGTAGCCGGCGAACTGGTGGACCCACTCGTGGCTCGGGTAGCCGTGGGGGTTCATGTAGACGTCCGGGAGCCAGCGGTAGTAGATCTGCCGGCGCACCAGGGCCTCGGGCAAAAGCGGATCGTCATCCCAGATATAGGCGCCCACGTCCCGCGCCACCGAACTCCAGTAGCCGCCGTGCAGGATGTAGGTCGGCCGGAGCTTGTGGAACTCGAAGTGGTTCGCCGCCCCGTCCGGGTTCTCCATCGGGTGGTAGACGATGTTCATCCGTTCCAGGTACTTCCGGTAGTCGGGATCGGTCGCCACCAGTTCCATGAACCGCATGGCCCCACTGGTCGCCGAGACCTCGTTCGAGTGCTGGCGGGTGGTGATGAAGAGGACGGGCTTCAGCGCGCTTGCCTTCGCCTGCGAGAAGAGCTGGGCCTCGTGCGGCAGCATCACGTCCATCGCCCAGACGTTCCGGCCGCGGTAGGTGCGGCCCGCGACGTAGGCGTTGAACTCGGGGAAGCTTTGGAGCCGCGGGATGAGTTCCTCCTCCAGTTCGTCCGGTCCGATCACATGGTCCCAGGTGACGAACTGCTCGCCGGGGGTCGGCTCGATGGTCTCGATACCGCCCGGCTGGGTGAGGAGCGTCGGGTCCACCGGCCGCACCGACTCCTCGATCGCCGCGTTCCCGATCCGCGCCGACAGCGCCAATTCCTCAAGCCGCGCGTAGCCGAGCGCCGTCCGGAGCGCGCCGGCGGCCTGCATCTCTCGGAGACCCTCCACCATCCGCCCGACGGTCCGGGCCGTCTCGAAGTCCTCGGCATCCACACTGGCCGTAAGCCGCGCGGCGCCCTCGGCGCCCGCCCGCACCTTCACCGAAGTGATCCGGGGCCGCGATACGTCCAGCTCGGTCAGCCCGATCCGGCGCTCGCCCACCGCGCCGTCCCGCGTCGTCCACTGCACCGCGATCTCGGGGTGCGGCACGGCGTTGCCCACGAACCGCACCCGCACCTCGGGCGGACCCTCCCGCGGCGGATGGATCATCGGCATGAGCCGCCCGGGGGCAACCTCCCGGCTCCCCGATTCCTGGCCGCTGAAGATGCCCCAGAAGTCGATGGTGCTGAAGGTGAGGTCCTCGTGGAGCGAGTCCATCGGGGAGATCCGCTCCTCATCGAGGTCCAGCCGGAAGTCCGGCTCGCTCATCTTGATGTCCAGGAAGAAGTCCCGGAAGAAGGGCTGGTTCCTGAGGCTCAGGTCGCCCCGGGTGTACTCCCGCGCGTACTCGAACATCCTCGGCTGCGCGTCGTGCTGGTAGTAGTCCCAGAGGCGCTCGGGATCGGTGCGGACGTGGACGTCGGCGATCTCCTCGCCGTTCACCAACGCCCGGAACCCGCCGGTCGTGGCGTGGATGCTGGCGGTCGGGACGTAGGGGAAGTACTCGCGCGTCATGAAGCGCGGCGCGAAGCGGTCCTCGTGCAGCACCCGTCCCACGTCGTCCGTGACCTCCACCTCGTACTCCATCGGCCCCTCGTCCACCTTCACGAACTCGGTGTCATCCACGTCGATCCCCAGTTCCCGCGCCAGGATCCAGTCGATCGGGAAGATCTCCTGGAGCCAGCGGATGTCCTGCCCGTACCAGCGCTCGTTCGCCGGGTAGTGCGCGGTCGGGAACCGCACCGTGATCCGGCCGACGTCCTGGCCCTGGACCGCGGGGAGCACGTAGTCGGCGAGCCAGCTGAACCCCTGCTTGTAGGCGCAGATGACCCGGACCCGGGTCTCCGCGGCGCCGGCTTCACGGAGCGCGGACTCGAACTCCTCCTGGAGCCGCATCCGGATTTCGGGCGACTCGCTGACCAGGATCTCGACCTCCACCCGGTCCCCGGCGCCGACCCGCGACACGACGTCGGCGGTGAACCGCTCCCGCAGTTCGTCCACCTCCCAGCCGAGGTCGAGTTCCTCGTCGAAGACGGTGACCGGCCCGTAGCGTGAGGCCGCCGTGACGGAGACCTCCGGTACCCCGGTCGCCTCCCGGAGCCGCTCCTCCAGGAACACCCCCACTTCCGCGCTGGCCTCTTCGAGGAAGACGTCCACTTCCAGCGACGTGATGTCACCGCCGGACCACATCCCGCTCAGGTCGTCGAGGTGGACGAGCGCCCGGGCCGCCTGCCCGGCGCTGGAGCGCGACCGCAGGAAGGCGCGAGCGTCCTCCTCGATGGCGCTGAAGTCCACCTCGCCGCGGCGGGTCTCCCAGAGCGAGGGGAGCCGTCCGGCCAGATACGCCGCCGCGGCGTCGAGCCCGGAGGCGTCACCGCCGCGGACCCGCACCGCCGGGGAGTCTCCGAACGCGCCCGGGACGATCTCCACGACTCCCTCGCCGGGGTCGAGCGCCCGGCCGCCCGGTAGCGACGCCGCGAGATTCCCCGGGCCGATCAGCACCGGATTCGGGAGCACCGACGGATCCTCGATGTCCCCCTCCACGAAGGCGATCGGGAGGGTCAGGCCGGTGGTCTCGAGCCCGATGCGGGCGGCGAGGTCCACCGCGCCCAGTACCGGGCCGGCCCCGGCGCCGATGACGAGCACCGTCTCGGACTCGTCGGGGATCATGTCGTCCCCGCGCGAGTCGCCGAGCAGGCCGTCCGTCGTGTAGAGCTTCGTCAGATTCAGCGGCGCGGCTTTCGGCTGCCACGGGTTCTCCGGGAAACGGCTCTTGTAGGGAGGCCCGAACCGGTCCACCACCACCCCGTTCCCGTCGGGGAGCTGGAAATCGAGGGCTCCCGCGCCGTAGTAGTTGAGCCGCACCGCCCGGCGGTCGGTGAACCGCGCCTGTCCCACGCGGTGGTCGGCGGCGAGCTCGTCGAGAACCTCGGCGGCGTTCCCGGGATCCACCACGTCGAGCGCCATGACGAGGCGGGTGACCTGCTCCCGGCCGTCTTCGTAGACGGCTTCGGTGGCCCGGACCCCGTCCACGTCCACCCGGCTCTCGCCCAGAAACTCCTCGACGTCGTCCATCACCGAGGAGATCGTGTCGCTCCGGAGCTGCCACAGGTAGGGCAATCGGGCGGAGGCCGAGTTCGCCGCGTAGAGCGTCCCCGCCGGGTCGGCGCCGGCGACCACGACCGCGTCCGGACCCCCGAACGGGGCCGGGACGATGGCGAAGAGCCCCTGCCCCGGCGTCAGTCCGGCGAGGCTGATGCGCCCATCCTCCTCGAGTTGCCGGACCCAGCGGTTCGACCGGCCCACCAGGAAGAGCGGCGGGGTCTCCGCGCCGGGTTCGATGTCCGCATCGAGGACCGCCAGGCCGGGCGTGAAGGCCGACGACTCGAAGCCCAGCCGGGCCGCGATGTTGGCGGCGGCCGCCACCTCCTCGGGCGCCGGACTGGCGGGCAGCACGATCCGGGCGTTGATGAAGTCCACCACGCCGTCGCCGTTCCGGTCCTCGAGGAAGACGCCGGGAGCGAAGACGTCCTCGAGTCCGGCGAGGGACTGGTCCTGTTGCGCCTTTCCCGCCGGGGCGGAGTAGAGCAGGGTGAGGGCCGTGAGCGGCCCCACGATCCACGCGGTGCGCTTCGGACGCATGACGTACTCCCTTATTGGCGTTCGGATTCCACGATGCCGCGGAGCTCCGCGAGCAGTCCGGTGAGCACCGGATCCAGGTCGTCGAACCGCTCGAACGCGGAATCGGTCGGCTGCGAGTCAGCCCCCTCGACGTACCCGTACAGAAGGTCGAGCTGCTGGATGAGCTTCGGGGCGTAGTCCTGGTCCTCGCGGTCGAAGTCCTCGGGAAGCGGCACCAGTTCCCGTTCGATCCGGGTGAGCCGTTCCGCGACGGACGCCGACGCCCCCTCGCGCAGCTCCCGGATCTCCGCCACCGCCCGGTGGAGATCCGTGATCCGGTCCCGGATCCTGAGCAGCAGATCGAACTGGCTCTGGAACTCCTCGGCCGTCGTCGTCACCCGCGGATCGGGCAGCACCTCGATCGGCTGCGTCCCGCTCCAACCCTCGGTCGAGACCCGGACCTGGTACGTCCCCGGCACCACCAGCGGCCCGAGCGGCGCCCCGCCGAACGCCGAGGGATGCCTGAGATCCCATACGAAGCGGTTCAGCCCCGCATTGAAGAAGGTGCTCTCCTCCTTGAAGAAGGGCGCCTCCGGCCGGGCGATCACCGAGGGGTCCCTGGGGTCGTCCTCGCTTGAGAACCGCCGGAGGACCTCCCCCGCCCCGTCGAGGATCTCGAGGGTCACCTCACCCTCGGGAGCCTCGGCGAACCAGGTGTAGATCGTCGTGCCGTTCGGCGCGTCGGTGCCCTGCCGGTCCCGGGTGATGCGGGCGCCACCGTAGAGGTCCCGCGGGTTGGCCACCGACCGCCAGCCTCCCACGTACTCGTCCACGGCCTCCTCTTCCGCGGTCCGCACCCGGTGGGCGTCCCGCGGCGCGAAGAGATGCGCGCCCGACGCCGCCACCTCATCCGTCAACTGGTGGAGCGGGGACAGGTCGTCGAGGATCCAGAAGGAACGGCCCTTCGTCGAGAGCACCAGGTCTTTCTCGTGGACGACCAGGTCGGTCACGGGGGCCACCGGGAAGTTGAGCTGGAGCGACTGCCAGTGCGCGCCGTCGTCGAAGGACACGAACACCCCGTATTCGGTGCCGGCGTAGAGCAGACCTTTCCGGTCGGGATCCTCCCGGACCACCCGTACCCATTGGTCGGCGGGGATCCCGTTCGTCCCGTCGGTGAGCAGCGTCCAGGTCTCCCCGAAGTCGTCGGTGCGGAAGACGTAGGGCCGGAAGTCGTCGAGGCGGAAACGCACTACCGAGATGAAGGCGCGCCCCGCGGTGTGCGGGGAGACCTCCAGGATGTTCACCGTCCCCGAGTCCGGCATGTCCGCCGGGGTGATGTTCCGCCAGTTCTCCCCGCCGTCCCGGGAGAGGTGGACGAGCCCGTCGTCGGTGCCGGCCCAGAGCACGCCGGGAATGTGCTTCGATTCGGCCAGCGCGAAGATCGTGCAGTAGACCTCCTCGCTCGTCACCTCCCGGGTGATGGGGCCGCCCCAGGTGTTCATCCGCTCCGGGTCGCCCGTCGTCAGGTCGGGGCTGATGATCTCCCAGGTCTGGCCCTCGTTCGTCGAGCGGTGGACCACGTGCGAGGCGTGGTAGAGCACGTTCGGGTCGTGCGGCGAGAGCACGATGGGCGCGGTCCGCTGGAACCGGTAGCGGAGATGTTTCGCCGGCATCCCCCCCACCTCGGGATACGCCTTGATGGGCCGGATCTGGCCGGTCGCGCGGTCGAAACGGGTGATCGCTCCGCTCGTGCTCCCGGAGAAGACGATGTTCGGGTTGTCGGGCCGGATGACCGCAACCCCGCCCTCCATGCCGCCGACGCCGTCCCAGTGCTGGAGCTGGAGGCGCATTCCGTAGTGGCCGGACCGGCTCGGCACCGAGATCACCTCCCAGGTGTCCTGCGCCGAGCCGTAGACCCGGTAGGGGAACTGGTTGTCCACGCTCACCCGGTACATCTCGGAAGTCGGCTGGTTTAACTGGCTCGACCAGGTGCGGCCGGCATTCCAGGAGACGTTCGCGCCGCCGTCGTTGCCCTGCACCATGATCCGGTTGTTGCCGGGGTTGATCCAGAGGTCGTGGTTGTCGCCGTGCGGGGTTGCGATGAGGTCGAACGTCTCCCCGGCGTCGTCCGAGCGGTGGAAGTAGCGGCTCACCACGTAGACCCGGTCCACGTCCACCGGGTCCGCGTAGATGTGCATGTAGTACCAGGGCCGGTTCTGGAGTTCGCGGTCGTCGTTGATGAGCTGGAAGGACGCGCCGGCGTCGTCCGAGCGGTAGACGCCGCCGTCCCGGGCCTCCACGAGGGCCCAGACCCGGTTCGGATTCGCGGCGGACACGGAGACTCCCGTCCGCCCGATCATTCCCGTGGGAAGTCCGTTCGTGAGTTCGGTCCAGGTATCCCCGCCGTCCGTGGTCTTGTAGATGCCGCCCTCCTCACTGCCCGAGATGATGGTCCAGGGCTTCCGCTCCGCGGTCCACATGGTGGCGTAGAGCACGCTCGGGTCGGACGGGTCCATCGCGATGTCGTTCGCACCGGTCCGCTCGCTGACGTAGAGCACCTTCTCCCAGGTGGCGCCGCCGTCGGTGGTCCGGAACACCCCGCGCATCTCGTTCGGCCCGAAGGCGTGGCCCAGGACCGCCGCGAAGGCGACGTCGGGATCTTGCGGATGGATCACCACGCGGCCGATCTGCCCGGCGTCATGAAGCCCGACGTTCGTCCAGCTTTCGCCACCGTCGGTGGACTTGTAGATCCCGTCTCCGGGGGAGATGTTGCCCCGGATGCAGGCCGAGCCGCTGCCGGCGTAAACGACGGCCGGGTCGGAGTCTGCCACATCGATGGCGCCGATCGAACTCGAGCCGTAGTACCCGTCCGAGACGTTGACCCAGCTCTCGCCGGCGTCCGTGGTCTTCCAGAGCCCGCCGCCGTTCGTGCCCATGAAGTAGGTCCAGGGCTCTTCGGCGATGCCGGTCACCGCGGTGACCCGGGAGCCCTTGTGGGGCCCGATCATGCGGTACTTGAGCGCCTGGTAAGTGGCGGGGTCGTAGACGTCGTTCTGCGTGCCGCCAGCGGCCGGCGCCGCGAAGAGCGTCAGGGCCAGTAGCCGGGTGGTGAGTCTCATCGTTGCTCCTTTCTGCGGAAGGGACGATCGGGGCACGGCCTCCCCGTTACTCGAGCCGACGATAGATCACCTGAACGGCGGGCCCGGACTCCTCGGTACGGCGGGGCAGGTCCACGAACATCCGGTCGCCCTCCACCCGGACTTTGGCGACCGATTCGAGGCCGATGATGTCCGGCCCGAGGCTGACGTCCCACTGGCGCCGGAGCGTGTCCCCCTCGATCTGGTAGGTGCCGGCGGTACCGGAGTAGTTGAGAAGCTGCTCGTAGTGCGCCACCTGTTCCTCGGGCGGGAGTTCCGCGAGTTCCGCGGCCGAACGGGCGGTCCGGTTGTTGTCCATGCGGGCAAGGCAGTGGTAGCCGTTCGTGAAGACCCAGATGCCGCTCCAGGTGGAGTCGTCCCGGACCAGCTCCCCAGTCTCGGTGTTCGTCTCCGAGACGAAGGCCCAGACCCCGGTGATGAGGGTGCCCTCGTCCTCCTCTTCCATCGGGGGCGCCGGGGTGCAAGCGGCCAGCAAGAGCGCAGCACTCGCCGCGAGCAGCAACAGATCGGTGGTCTTCATATCGGATCTCCCCTGAGTTCTTCGGATCTCACACCGCCTCCGAAGGCCGGTAGAAGTTGAAGTTCGCGACCCGGAGCGCCGGCATCAGGTTGCCGTTCAGGCCCGAGGACCCGAAGCTCGCCGCGTTGTAGGGACGTGACGCGTCCTCGATGTTGTTTGCGAACTCGTCGAGCCGCAGCGAATACCAGGCGTTTTCGAGCGGCCCGGCGAGCTGGCCGTCCTCGATCCGGAAGAGACCGTTCCGCGTCATCCCGTTGACATGCGGCGGATCGATGGTCCGGAGCATGGTGTTCCAGTTCTGGGTCATCAGGATCCCCCGGTCCACGCCCGCGATCACGTCTTCGAGCGACTTCGACGCACCGTCCCCCACCAGGTGGACCGCGGGACCGTTCTCCCCGCCCGGCACGTTGCGGAGCACGCCTTCCTCGACCCAGACCCGTTCCCCGAGCGGCATGCCGCCGGGACCGTAGGGGCTCCCCATGATCTGCGGATGGCCGGGTTGGGTGCTGAGACTCAGGTGTTCGCTCGCCACCCGGGCGCCCGCCTCGGACGGGGTCCCCCAGGCGCCCACGGTGCGCGCCGACCCGCTCCAGAGCCGCATCAGGAGCCCGATGAAAGAGGCAGCCGCCGACGGCTCGAGCACGACCGTGTGCGGCCCCATCTCGAACGGCTGCGGGTCCACCGAACCGAGCGCCTTCCGGGTCGCGACGTCGGTGATCCCGGGGATGTCCAGATCGGCGAAGCGCCGCCGGTCCCCGACCGCCGCCCAGCCGGAACCGACACGGCTCGAATCGCGCCCGGTGGTGGCGTCGGAACGCACGGTGACCGCGTACCCGGTCTTGGTCGCCCGCCGGTAGAACCAGGCGCCGGCGCTGTTCGCGTGCGCCTCCAGCGTGTCGTCCACGTGGAAGTAGCCCGAGCCGTTCAGCCCCTCGGCTTGCAGGCGCTCGATCACCCCGGCCACGGGCTGGTGTCGCTCCTCGTCGGTGAGCGCCGCGGTCGCCTCGTCGAAACCCGGGATTTCCGGGTACTCCTCGGGACCATGGAGCGGCCGGTGGGACCCGTTCGGGGCGGCCGCCCGGGCGATCGCCTCCGCGCGCGCCACCGCATCGCGGATCCCCGCCGGGTCGAGCTGATTCGTGATCGCGGCCCCTTCCCGGTTGCCGAAGGCCACGTGCACCTGGAGCGGGTGGCAGGGCATCACCACCGTGTCGTCCCGGATGTAGCTGTTCGAGAAGCGGATGACCTTGGTGGATCCGCAGACGACCTCCCGGTTCACCTCGTGGTACCAGGCCATCGTGAGTTCGACCTCGTCCGCGGTGGCCGCCTCGAACGCGGTGTCGAAAATGCCGCGGACCTGCTCTTCAGTGAGGATCAACTCGCCGGCCCTCCCACGTTCAGGTTCCGGAACCGCGCCCAGGGCGCCCCGTGGGTGTTGTGGTTCCGCTGGGTCGGCTGCCCGATGTCGTCCGAATCGAGCGCCGCCGGCTCCCAGGACGCCGGGTCCGTGACCGTCTCCAGCCGGTGCCAGAGCTCGCTCGGGTTCTTGCCGTAGTAGTGGGCGCCCCGGAGCATCCGGGTCGTCCGGCCGTTCTCGATCTCCCAGACCGCGTTCCCGGTGTAGGTGTGGTAGCGCCGCTGGTAGTCCTGGACGATCCGGCTCGAGAACCCGCGGAAGAGGAGCCCGCGCCGGGTGTCGGCGATGAGTTCCTCCGGTGAGGGAGCGTCCTGGCCACCCGGTTCGAGGCTCAGGTTCGGCATCCGCCCCTGCGGCACCCGGTCCCACGACTCGGTCATGCAGCAGCCGCGGCTCGCCTCTTCACCCACGTAGGTGGCGAACTCGCGGGTGGTCTGGAAACCCACCAGCTTCCCCTCCCGCACCACGTCCCATTCCTGCGTCTTGACCCCTTCGTCGTCATAGCCGCAGGTGGAACGGAGCATCGGGCGGCTGCGGTCGCCCACGAAGTTCATGACCGGGGAGCCGAACTCGTAGCTCCCCATGTCCTCGGCGGCGAGGAAGGTGCTGCCCGCGAAGTTCGTCTCCACCAGCACCGTCCGGTTGAGTTCGGTCGGATGTCCGATCGTCTCGTGCTCGAAGAGGCAGATGTTCTGCGGGTCCATGACCACGTCCAGCTGGCCGCTGAAGTCGATGATCGGGGCTTTCGCCTTCTCCACCGCCTCGGCGGCGATCCGCTCGGCGTGGCTGGGCAAGTCGAGCCCGCGGATGTACTCGTAGCCGATGTTCAGCGGGTTGACGAAGAACCGCCGCTGCGCGGTGACCCCATCCACCCGGGCTCGGGCGAAGAAGGACCCGTCCGAGCGGACGAGGCGCTGCTGGATCTCCGCGCCCTCCGAGTTTGCGTAGAACTTGTTCTCGTCCCAGAAGTCGAGCCAGGAGAAGGCCCGGTCCGTCTGGGGATTCTTCCGGACCTCTTCATTGATCCGGAGCAGGAGAGCGACCTTCTCGTCGAGAGGCACCGTGAACGGGTCCTCCTCGTGGGGCGTGACCCAGGTGTCCACATGCACGGGCTCCGGGACCAGCCGGATCGGCTCGGGCACCGTCAGCGCGGCCTTCTCCGCCAGGTCGCACGCCAGTCCGGCCACCGCGACCGCCTCGTCCTCGCTGAGCACGGGGCTGGCGGCAAATCCCCAGGCGCCGTTCTTGAGGACCCGGACGTTGAGCCCGATGTCCACCTTCTCCAGCACGTGCTCGGGCGAGGACCCGTAGTGCCACTCGCCGGGGACGCCCTTGATCGCCTGGTCGTCGGCGGCGATCGTCTGGATGAGGTTCCGGACCACCCGCACATCCGCGAACGTCGAGCCGCGGCTGGTGGTCACGCGGAGGGCCGCGTCCGCGAGCCCCTTCTTCCACTCGACGTCCTCGATGAGTTCGTGGGCCGGACGGGGGGCGGCGCAACGTGTGAGCCCGAAGGGCAGGACGACCGCGGCCGTGCCCCCGCAAAGCCGCACGAACTGGCGACGGGTGATGTCCATCGTGCCCTCCCCGAAGGCCGGTGGCGCGGTCCTCCGGAGAGGACCGCGCCAAATGTGAGTCGGCCTAGAAGCGAATCCGGAGCGCCAGCTCGATCTGCCGGGCCTCGGACACCTGCGTCGACTGTCCGAAGCCTCCGGAACGGAGGTTGCCGTTCGGAGGGAAGTAGTTGGCGCGGTTCAGCAGGTTGAACACCTGGAAGATGGCCTCGGCGTAGGCGTTGTCGCCGAACCGGAACTCCTTCGCCGCCAGCACGTCCACGGTGGCGTAGGCGGGACACTCGACCGAGGAAACCGTCGACAGCCCGTTCGCGGTCCGGTAGGCGTTCGCCGCATTCAGATCGAGATCGCGGCAGCCGTCCCGGAGGTTGATCCCCGGTGGCCGGTCTCCGCCGATGCCGTCCCCGTTCAGGTCGCTGCCCGCCGTGACGTTGAACGGCAGGGCGCTCTGGTAGCGGACGATGCCGCTCAGGTTGACACCCCCCGGCAGCATCGCGAGGCCGCTGAGGGTGAGGCGGTGCCGCCGGTCCGCGGGCACGTGCCCGTAGTCGGAACCACGGTTGTAGTGGTCGGCGGGGAACGTCTCCGAGTCGGCCTGCACGTCAGCCAGCGTGTAGGAGCCGAGCATCTGCCAGTTGTCCGCGAGCCGCTTCGTCACTCTCGCCGACAGGGCGCGGTACTTCATCTCGCCGTCCGTCATGCCGGCCGTGACCCGGCCGATCGGGGCGTAGGGTCGTTCGCCTCCCGCCGTCAACGGGTAGTTGAAGTCGATCTGCGTGTGCTGGTTGAAACCGTCGGCGGCGATGCCGTCGAGGCTGATGCTCAGATCGTCCCCGAGCTGGATGCTGTAGCCCAGGCTGTACTGGTTGGTGTAAGGCGTCCGGTTCTCGTTGCCCTGGACGGAGTAGTTCCGCTGGGAACGCGCTACCTCGAAGGGGTCCTGCCCCTGATACGGATCGGGATAGCTGGGATTCTGGATCACCACCAGCAGGTCCTCGGGATTCCGCTCGGCGCGGGGCGCGCCGTTGGCCCGGTAACGGTTGTAGAAGACCCCCCAGGCGGCCCGCACCGACTGGCGGCCGTCGCCGGTCGGATCCCACACCAATCCCAGCCGGGGGCCGAAGTTGTCGTTGTCCCCGCGGGTGCTGTTGTCGTAGAACGGGAAGAGGGACGGATCGAGCCGGCCGGCCGGGCGCACGACCCGGTCCCGGACCAGGATCTCGGGCACCGTTTCCTCGAGCAGGTTCTCGTTCCAGACGCCCTGCTGCAGGTCATACCGCAGACCGAGGTTCAGCGTGAGCCGGGGGTTCACGATCCAGGTATCGCTGATGTAGATGGAGTGCTCCGTGTTCTCGAAATCGTCGTAGCGGGGCAGAAGCCGCTGCCGGAACCGGTCGGGGTGGGTGGACGGATCGTTCGGGTCGTACGGCGCGTCGGAGGAGAACCACCACTCTTCGGCGACGCCGACGTTGTCCGGTTCCCAGTCAATGAACGTGAGGTCCACGCCGAGCTTCAGCTCGTGGCCCCCAACGTAGTGGGAGATGTCGTTCTTGACCTGGATGTGGAGTTCCGGCCCCAGGAACGCGGACTGGCTCCCGGTGCGGAGACTGGGGCGGTTGATGAGGGGCCCGACATCCACGCGCTCGGCCGGGAACTCGCCGGAGGCGCTCCACTTCTGGTGTCCGGGGGGCCAGCCGATGTAGGTGGCGTGCGCCACCTGGACCCGGAAGTCGTTGAAAGTGTTGGGGCTCAGGAACCAGGTCTCGCCCAGCACCAGTGAGTGCCGTGGAGCCCCGAAGCTGAAGCCGCTGCTCGCCGCCCGGATGCCGCCGGAGCCGCGGTGAGTCAGTTCGTTGTTGTGGTGCGCGTAGCGGGCGAACAGGCGGTGATCGTCGTTGATGGCGTAATCGAGGCGCGCGAACCCCATGAAGTTCCAGTCCGGCTTCTCAAAGGTGCCCTCCTCGGAAGGAAACGCGCCTCCGGTGTTCACCGTGAAGAAGGAGGTCTCGTCGGTGTACTCGGCGGAGAGGTAGAAATGGGCCTTGTCCTCGACGATCGGGCCACCGAGCGATCCGCCGAACTGGTGGCGGGAGAAATCGGGCTTTTCGTCCTGAAACACCGTCTTCGAGTTCAGCGCCTTGGTGCGGAAGAACTCGAAGACGCTGCCGCTGACCCGGTTCGTGCCACTTTTGGTGACCACGTTCAGGTAGCCGCCCTGCGCGAAACCGAAGTCGGCGCTGGCGTTGAACGCCTGGACCTTGAACTCGGCAATGCCTTCCTGCGGAAAGTCCTGCCGCGGCTCGCCCTGCTGCTGCCAGTTGTTGCTCACCCCGTCCACGTAGAAACCGTTCGAATAGAACGTGACGCCGGCGCCGATGTTGACGTTGTTGTAGAAAACGCCGCGGATCGCATCCTGACTGGTGGCGGGACTCAGCGTGGCCAGATCGAGCCACTTCCGTCCCTGCATCGGCAGGACCTCCACCTGTTCCTCGGTGATGATGGTGGAGAAGTCCGCCTGCCGGGACTCGATGAGTGGGGCGGATGCGGTGACGGTGACCGCCTCCTCGACTCCGGCCAGTTCCAGCGAGATGTTGAGCGTCACCTGCTGCGCCACCTGCAGCCGCAGGCCCTCGTTGGTGACGGTCTGGAACCCATCGAGGCTCGCCATCACCGCGTAGGTGCCGACCGGAAGCGAGGGCACCTGGTACAGGCCGTCCCCTCCGGAGGTCACCGTCCGCTGCAGCCCGGTTTCGGCGTTCGTGACGGTGACGGTCACTCCGGGCAACGCGTCCCCGGTGGCGTCGGTTACGCGCCCGTAGACGCCTGCTTCCTGGGCGGCCGCGGTGACGGCCACTCCGACGAGCAGCGCTGCGAACAGCACCGCCAGGGGCCTCGCCCCGATGCAGTTACCGAAATTCATACCCGTCTCCTTTCTGGGTGAACGCGCCTGTCGGGAGGCGCTACGGACAGATGCAGTCGCGCAACCGGGCAACCGGAGGAACGCGATCCGTCCATGAACTCAACGGAGAGCCCGCCCGGAGGCGGCCCGCGACGCCCGCTTGAGCCAAAGCGCGCCGTCCAGCGGACAGGTTGCTTCGAGACATGTCGCGGTTAGCTCTCCTCGGTTGCGCGTAACAGCCGCAACCGATTTGGAAACCCCATTAACTCGCCTCGGGGGGGTGCGCCGTCAAATGCGACTCCTTCACTCCGACTTTGCGCCTCCACCACCGGGTCGGCCACCGGGGCCAGGGGGCCGCCGGCGGCGCCACCACAGTCCTCCCTGCTAATCTCCCCAGTCCCATGCAAAGACGCGATGCGCTCCGGGCGACGCTGCTCCTGATCGCCGCTCCCGCGGTCACGAGAGCCGCCCGCGACGGCCGCGAGGTCATCGTTGCCGGCCGCGCGGTCTGCCTGAGGAACGGCGAGCCGGGACCGGTGGCGGACTGCTCCTTCGGCGAGCAGTTCGGAATCGAGACGCCGGACGGCACGATCCACCGGCTGGATCCGACGGACCTGCGCGTCGAGATCCTCACCGACGAACGGGTGAGCCGGCATCCGCTGGAAGTTGCGCTCTGGCAGGAGGACGGGCTCGGCAAGATCATCCGCCTCTACACGATCCAGGACGGCGAGACGATCGAGCCCTACTACTTCTGCTTCACCTGCAACATCACCTCGCACCTCCCGGGACCCTGCTGGTGCTGCCAGGAGGATTTCGAGTTCCAGGAGCGCTCCGCGCACCCGTCCACGGACTGACCGCCGGCCCCCCTCGGGGGCAAGGGCCGCGGCCCCTCAGCGAACCGGATTGCGCCAGCGCAATCCGGAGAAACGCGCGAAGTCCCAGTCGTTCGAATGCAGTTCCGCCTGGTGCTCAATGGCAAGTGCCGCCAGGTGCGCGTCCATCACCAGTGAGGAACCGATTGCGGGGCCGCGCAGGAGCCCTTCCAGCACGTCGAGATGGGACGGCCCCGGCGCCAGAATACGCGCGCAGGGTTCCGCGAGCCAGCGCCGGCACTCGGCGAGCGCTTCCTCGACACTCATGGGTGTCGCGACCGCCCGCCGGCTGGAAACCACTCTGGCGAAACCCAGCATGACCATCCAGGAGAGACCCACTGGTTCGTTCCCTGAAAGGCACTGTTCCCACCAGCTTCGGGCGGCCTCGTGTTGCGGGGAATCCTTGTTGTAGGCGTAGACCAGAAGGTTGACGTCGGGAACGACCAAGGCTCTAGGAACCGCCGATATCCCGGCGAGCCTTCTCGAGGAACCGGTCCACTTCGAGTTCGTCCACCAACTGGTTCAGCTTGAGGGGATCGACCCCGGGAGCCCACCCCAGGGGCCGGGCCTTCACTCGGAAGGGTTCCCGAGGAGCCGCTGGTTTCTCGCCAACAGCGATGCCGCGCCGGAGAACCTCGTTCACCACGCTCTTGAACGACCTGCCGCTGTGGCGGGCGGTCTCCCGAAGAACTCGTCCGAGGTCGTCGTCAATCGTCAGGGTCGTTCGCACGCTGAACATCTTAGCATCACATCAACTAGACATCATGATGTGTCACAGTGGGCCGCCCCCGCTTTTCCAGAGCGAGGCCCCACCCCTTCCCCGCGCTAGGTTTCCGTCGTGCCGATTGTCCTGCTTGCCGCCCTGCTGTTGATGGTCCCGGCGGCTGTTCCCGCCCAGGGACGCGACCGGCCCACGGACACTGAACTGGGCTGGCTGGAGTCTTTCCTGATGACCGAGGAAGAGCGCGGCGCCGCCATCGAGGCGTTCACGCACGGCGACCGGGAGGCCTTCCGGCGTCTGTTCTGGATGCGCCGGGACCCGGACCCGTCCACTCCCCAGAACGAGACCCTCGACCTCTATCTGGCGCGGGTCCGGCTCGCCGATTCGAACTTCTCCGAGGACGGCGGGTACGGCGGGGATGACCGGTCGCGCGTCTTCGTGCTGCTCGGCATGCCGGTGCAGGCGCTCCCCCAGCCCGCCACCGAAGAGACTCCGGAAGGCCTCCTCTGGGCCTTCCCTCCCGACCCGGAGAACGGCCTTGCGGACACCCTGGAGGCGCTCTATTACCGGGACGAGGAGGGCCTGCTCTTCCTCGAGAACCGCGCCGCCGTTGACGGGAGCCTGGAAGCGATGAGGCGGCGTCTCATCGCCCGGCCGGGGATCGGCTTCGAACGCGACGAGGAGGGGCGGCTCGTGATCCCGAACCTCCCGGCGGGAGGATCGGAACGAGCCCGGCGCGTGCTCGCCGGCCTGAGCGGCGACGGTCCGCCCGGGGACGGGTTTTCCTTCCGGGTCACCCCGGCCTACTTCCGGGTGGACGACCGCGCGACCTACGTGGCGCTGCTTTTCGAGACTCCCGCGGATGCGCTCGCCCCCGGGACGGATGGCCAGTTGGCGGCTTCGCTGTTCGCCAAGACCGCATCCGCCGAGGCGGAAGGCCCGGGAGCCGCAACCTACCGGCTCGAGACGGCGCACACCGAGATCCGGTCCGCGGAAGGCCTCGTCCGTTTCGAGGCCTCGCTGGTGCTGCCTCCGGGCCGGCACCGACTGCTGCTCGGCGTCGTGGACGAGCAGTCGGACGCCTTCGGCACCGCCCGGCTGGACATCGAGACGCCGGCCTTTCCCGAGGCCGAGCCCGGGTTCTCCTCGGTGGTCCTCTACGGGGACACCACCATGCAGGAATACAGCGGCCGCGTTCCCGGACGAGCCTTTCAATTCGGGCGCACCCACTTCGAGCCCCGGTCAACGGCGGTGTTCCGGCAGGACGAGACGCTCGGCGCGTTCTATTTCTTCTACCCGGGGGAACGCGTGGACGACGGGGAGCTACCGGAGATCGTGGCCGAGTACACCCTGAGCCGGGAGGGACGGGACACCGGTTTCGTCCGTCCGGAGGCGCTTCCCACGAGTACCCGCCAGGCCGCTGCGAATGCGGAGATCGAATTGAGCGACTTCGCGCCCGGCCGCTACGAACTCGGAATCCGCGTCCTCTACGGCGAGCAGGTCTACGAGACGCGGAAGGCGTTCACGCTGGTCCGCTGAGCCAGTAGGCGCGTTTCGCCTTCCTGCGGTCGGCGATGCCGGCCGGAGGCCGGCGCTCCAGCGTTCAGGGCCGGCACTGCCCCGTGACGACCGTGTCGTTGTCCTCCATGTAGTGGACTTCGTACGGGCATTCGATCCCGGTGATTCCGGCGAACTTCCCGGTGCCGCCGGTGAACACGAAGGCACCCTGGCCGCCGCCCCCGGCCTCGACGTCGCCCGAGTCCCGATGGGCCTCCAGAAACACCTCGTCCTCGTCGGGATCGTGGAGCGTGCAATGCGAGTCGATGTCGATCGCGGAACCCTCGACCTTGATGGCGGTGGCGCAGGTCCCGTGGAGCCGGGATTCCTCGGTGAACGGGCTGTCCGGACCCGCGTAGGGAATGGTCAGCACGCCATGCAGCGAGCCGGCCGTAAGCGAGTGATCCCCGTGCCCGATGGTGGTGTAGTCCCGCTGCCCGACGAAGACGAAGCGGAAAACGTCGTCGGCCTGCGCGAAGGCGGACGCGGAGGCACCCGCGAGCATGGCGGCGAGCAACGACAGACGCGTCAGGAACATGAGTACCTCCTTTGACGTCCCCGGGAATTCCGGGTTCAGGAACCGAGATGTTCCCGGAAGAAGCGGACGGTCATCGGCCAGGCCTGCGAGGACGCCGTCAGATTCCGTCCCTCGCGGCCGTCCTGGGCGCGCAGGAACCCGTGCCCCGCGCCGTCGAAGATCTCCACCTGGAAGGACTTGCCGAGTTCCTCCATCCGGTTCTGCGCCGGCGGAATCGTCTCGTTCACCCGCGCGTCGTCCTCGCCGTAGAGGCCGAGCACGGGGGCCTCGACGGCGGCGAGCGCCTCGCTGTCAGGTGAGGTCCCGTAGTAGACGATCGCCGCGCCGAGCTCCGGATCGTGGGTGGCGAAGGTGAAGCTCGTGCGCCCGCCCCAGCAGAAGCCGACCACCCCGTAGGAATCGCGGGCGGCAGGAAGCGCGGTGGCCCAGTCCGCCACCGCCTTCAGCCGGGTGTGCACCTCATCGCGGTCGAGCGCCCGGATCAGCGCCCGCGCCCCGTCGCCATCCACCGAATCGGTCCGCCCCCCGTCCGGCCCCTTGCCGGTCAGCAGGTCGGGAGCGACCGCGATGAAGCCCTGCGCCGCCAGCTCGTCGGCCACCCCCCGGATCCAGTCGGTGAGCCCGAAGATCTCGTGAATGACCACGACCACCGGCGCGGTATCCGACCGCTCCGGATAGACGATCCAGGACTCGACGGCGTCGCCGCCCGGCGCCGGCACCGAGACCCACTCCCCGTGCCGCGGGGAGGTGTTCAGCCGGTCGCGGGCGGTGTCGGCGGAGCCGGGGAGCTGCTGAGCGTAAGCCGACCCGGCGGTCAGAAAAACGGCGCCGACGAGCGGCGCGGCAAAACGCGGAAGGGAGCGGAACGGGCGCATTCGCCGAGTATAGTCCTGGCCAACCGAGCCGATTCCAACCGAAAGAATGAGCAGCGAGACACCCGGTAACCGCCCGGGAAGCATGCACGGCGGCGCCCCGCCGCGCGGCGGGTGGTGGGCGGCGCCGGCCGCCCTGGGCCTCCTGGTGTCCATCTGGGCGGTCTTCTTCTACGCGCCCACGGAACTCACGATGGGTGACCTGCAGCGGCTCTTCTACTTCCACATTTCCTCGTGGTGGCTCGCCTTCGCCGCCTTCCTGCTGGTCGCGGGGGCCAGCGTCGCGTGGCTCCGCACCCGGGACCCGCGCTACGACACGGCGGCTCTCGCTGCGGCCGAGATCGGGACGCTCTTCGCCACCACCGGACTCGCGATGGGGATCATCTGGGCAAAGCCCGCGTGGGGCATCTGGTGGACGTGGGACGCCCGGCTGACCACCGCCTTCGTCCTCTGGCTGATCTACGTCGGCTACCTGATGCTTCGCGGCTATGTGGACGACCCGACCCGGCGGGCGAACCTGGCCGCCGTGCTCGGCATCCTCGGCGGCGCCGACGTCCCCATCGTCTATTTCTCGATCCGCTGGTGGCGCACCCAGCATCCGGCGCCGGTGATCATGGGCGGGCCGGATTCCGGGTTGCATCCCGACATGTGGATCACGCTGCTCATTTGCCTCGCCGCGTTCACCTTCCTCTTCATCTGGCTCTTCCAGTGGCGAATGGAGCTCGGGCGGGAAGCGCGCGCCCTGGAAGCGCTTCGGCAGCAGCGGCTCGCGGAAGCGCCATGAACGACTGGCTTTCCGCCGGCTACACCGCCTTCTTCGTGCTGCTCGGGGCGTACGTGGTCCGCTTGGGACTCCTCGAACGCACTCTCCGCCGTGAACGGGCGCGGCTGGCAGAACACGAAGCCCGATCGGAAGACCCGTGAGACGGCTCGACGGCGTTGCGGCGCTGATCACCGGCGCCTCCTCGGGGATCGGGCGCGGCCTCGCCGGGGTCTTCCTCCGGGAAGGAGCGCGGGTCTTCCTCACGGCACGCGGTGAGGACCGCCTCCGGGAGACCGCCGGGGAACTCGAAGCGGCGCACCCGGGGCGGATCGGCCAC
Organism: Acidobacteriota bacterium; assembly: GCA_022828085.1. GTDB lineage: Bacteria > Acidobacteriota > Vicinamibacteria > Marinacidobacterales > Marinacidobacteraceae > Marinacidobacterium. The sequence continues at coordinate 85,152 of JAJEIY010000001.1, forward strand.
GCCGCCTCGGACGTCGGCGATCCGGAATCGGCCGGGACGATGGTTCTGGCCGCGCTCGCCCGCTTTCCCGACCTTTCGGTCCTCGTCAACAACGCGTCGATCCTGGGGGTGCGGGCGCCCATCATCGAGCAGGATCCCAAGGTCTGGGAGGACACTTTGCGAATCAATACCGCGAGCCTCCTCTACGTGACGAAGCCGCTCCTCCCGGCCTTCCTCGAACGGGAAACCGCTTCCATCATCAATGTCAGCTCGACGGTCGGCCGGATCGGCAAGCCCAACTGGGGCCCGTACGCGGTGTCCAAGTTCGGCCTCGAGGGGTTCACCCAGACGCTCGCCGCGGAGCTCGAGGACACCGGCGTCCGGGTGAACAGCGTCAATCCGGGAGCCACCCGCACCCCGATGCGGGCCGCCGCCTATCCGGCGGAGGATCCCCTCACCCTCCCGACACCGGAGGACATCGCCGAGGTCTTCGTCTACCTCGCGTCTCGGGAATCGGCCGGGATCACCGGCCAGGCCCTGAACGCCCGCGACTACTTCCGGTCGTAATCCCAGCCAGATGAGCGTCGGCGAGCGCTTCGGGACCCGCTTCGGGACCGCGATGACGCTCATCGGGGTCGCCGTGGGTCTCGCGAACGTCTGGCGGTTCCCCTACATGGCGGGGCAATACGGGGGTGGGGCGTTCGTCGCCATCTACGTCGCCTTCGTCCTGCTGCTCGGGGCCCCGGCGCTGATCGCCGAGTGGAGCCTGGGAAGGCTGACCCGCGCGGGTCCCGGCGGCGCCTTCACCAGCATCGGGATGCCCGGCGGCCGCTTCATCGGCGGCCTGCTCTTCCTGACCGTGTTCATGGCCTGCTCCTACTACACGGTCGTGGTGGCCCAGGTCCTCTTCTACGCCGCGCTCGGTGGTGTGGTCGTCGAGCCCGAGGCGTTCTACGCCCGGAACTTCGGCGGCATGACGGGGCTGAACCTCAGCCTCACCGTGCTCGTGTTCGGGGCGATGGGCCTGGTCGCCGCCTTCGGGGTGCAGCGGGGCGTCGAGCGCCTGTCACGGATCGCCATGCCGCTCGTCGCGATCGGCCTCGTCGTCGTCGCCGTCCGGTCGGTCACGCTGCCGGGCGCCTCCGAGGGCATCCGCTACCTCCTCTGGCCCGATCTCGGAAGCGTGAGCGCCGAGACGTTCCTGGCCGCGCTCGGGCAGGCGTTCTTCAGCCTCTCGCTCGGCGGCACCTTCTTCCTCGCCTACGGCAGCTACCTGCCCTCGAACGCCAACCTGCGCCGACTGTCGGGCACGACGATCTTCGGCGACTCGGGCGCCGCCATCCTGGGCGGGCTCGCGGTGCTGCCGGCGGCCTTCGCCCTCGGAGTGGAGCCGGCCTCGGGTCCGCCGCTCGTCTTCTTCACCCTGCCCCGCGTCTTCGCCGCCATGCCCGGCGGCGAGTTCTTCGGGCCGGTCTTCTTCCTCGCCCTCTTCCTGGCCGCCTTCCTTTCGGCCCTCGCCGCGCTCGAAGTCATCGTCAACTCGGCGGTTCCCTGGACCGGCTGGAGCCGGCGGACGGTGGTCGGCGCAGCGGTCGCCCTTCAGATCCCCCTGGCGCTCCCTTCGATGGTCAGCTCCGACTACCTGGGCTGGAGCGACCTGATCTGGGGCTCGACCATGCAGCCCATCGGCTCGGCGCTCACCCTGATCGGCCTCGGGTTCTTCGTCTCCCGGGGCCGGGCGCTCGCCGAGGCGAGCCGGGGCTCGGCGCAGCCGCTCGGCGGCCTCTGGCTCTTCTGGATCCGCTGGGTCATCCCCGCGGCCATCGTGGTGGTGCTGTTCTGGGGCTGGAGCGGGACGCTGCGGGAGCTCTTCTCGTGAGCGGGGAAGGAGCGCCGCTCCGCGTCCGGCACGGGGCGCTCCACTTCTTCGTCCGGGAAGCGCTGAAGCGCGTTCGCCTGGCGCCGGAACTGGCGTCGCAGACGGCGGACGCAATGGTGGCGGCCAACCTCGCCGGCGAGGACGCGGACGGGGTGGCCTGGCTGCCCGACCTGGCCGGCAAGCTCTCCACCCGGCACGTCAACACCGCGCCGGAAATGAAGCTGGTGGCCTCCTCGGGCGGGACGGCGGTCCTCGACGGCGACAACGGACCGGGACCCGCCGTCGCCCATCGGGCAATGACCGAGGCCATCGGCGGAGCGAACCGGCACGGCGTCGGCAGCACCGCGGTGCGCCGCGGGAACCGTCTGGGCTCGGCGGGAAACGCCGCAGCCCTGGCCCTGCCCCACCAGATGGCGGGCATCGCGATCGCCGGCGATCCGCAGCATCCGGAAGCCGGCGCCCCTCCCGCCGCGGCCCAGCCGGTGGCGCTCGGCATCGCGGTGCCGACCGCGGAAACCGCCGCGCCGCTCGTCCTGAATCTCCGCTTCCCCGACGGCGGCGACCGGGATCTGGCGCTCGCGCTGGCGCTCGAATTCCTCGTCAGTCTCGGGGGCGCCGCGCTCCCCGCGGAATTCACCGCCGAACCCCGGCCCGAACCCGTGCACGGCGGGACCGGACAGTTGTTCCTCGCCTTCCGGGTCCGGGCCTTCGCTCCCTGGGCCGGCTTCCGCAACCGGATGGTGGAACGGCTCGCCCAACTGCGGCGGGCCCGGATCGACTATCCGGGGCAGGAAGCCGCCGCCGTCGAGGAGGAACGCCGCACCCGGGGAATCCTCCTCGACCTGAAGACAACGGACTCCCTGCGCCAGCTCGCCTACCAGCTCGGCATGAACGAGATCTGGGACCGCCTGGGGAAGTAGCGGGAGACGCCAAGAGCTGGCAGCGGCGTGCGTTTCGCGGCCTGCGGCCGCGATGCCGGCTGGAGGCCGGCGCTCCTAACGATGGACGAAGGTCGCCGGGGTGCGGGGGCCGTTCTCGATGAAGTTCCGGACCCCGATGCGCATGTCCTCGAGCGCGCAGCCCTCACCGAAGAGCCGTATCTCGTGCTCCAGTCCGGCGGCGAGATCCATCGCGGCGCCCTCGCGGACCGCCCGCTGGATGAACCCGTCCACAGCGCGGGAGAGATGGCCGAGGTCCACGTCCGGACACGTCCCCGGGGTGGAGATCGGTCCCGCCGGCATCGCCGGCAGCACGCGTTCACCCCGCGCGGCTTCGGCGACGACCTGAACCGCCCGCTCCCGGAGCCGCTCGCCGGGGACCAGCTCGCTGACGAGTCCGAGTTCGAGCGCCTCCGCCGCCGAAACCGGCCGCCCGGTCCGCAGGATTTCCCAGGCGGCCTCCACCCCGATGAGCCGGGGCAGCCGCTGGGTGCCGCCGGCGCCCGGAATGATCCCCAGATTCGGCTCCGGCTGCATCGCGAGCACCCTGAGCCCCTCGCGGCCGATCCGGGCGTGGCAGGCCATGGCCAGCTCGTTGCCACCGCCGACCGCCATTCCGTTCAGGGCGCAGACGACGGGCTTCGGAAGGCCGGCGATGCGGTTCAGCACCTCGTGCGAGGCCCGGGAGAGCCGCTCGCCGTCCTCCGGGCCCCCGATCCGCGCCAGCGTCCGCACGTCGGCGCCGGAAACGAACGCCTTCACCCCGAAGCCGGTGATCACCATTCCGAGGACGCGGTCGTCCGCCGCCACTTCGGCCAGGTGGGCATCCAGCTCCCGGAAGACGTCCTCGTCCAGCGCGCCGAGCACCTCCGGCCGCCGGATGGTCAGCACCGCCACCGCGCCCGGCCCCGCCGGAACGTCGCGCCGGCCCACCCGGGAGACCGGCCGGGATGTCCACTCGGGCAGGTGTCCGGCGAACCCGGCGGGATCGAAGAAGTCCGGCTCCCGCTCCCGGTAGGAGGCGAGGAGGTCCGAGACCCGCGCCACCCCCAGTTTCCGCATGAGCCCGAAGGGATGCACCACCGCCAGGGCGAGATGGCAGGACATGTCCAGATCCGGGACGGAGATCGCTCCGTCCGCGGCGGTCCAGGCGGCAAGTCCCAGATACGCGGCGGTGATCCGTTCCTCGATCCGCGCCCGGCGGTCCTCGGGAACGAACACCTCTTCACCGCGCGCGGGCACGTCCCACACCCGGCCGGTGGGCCCCTCCTCCGCCACCGCCTCCTCGAGCAGCCGCGGAACCCGGAACCAGGGGTGGAGACGCTCGTGCATCTCGGCAAACCCCTCGTAGGTGATCGGGTTGCCGCCGGTCAGGTTCATGGCGGTGAATGGTCCGATCCCGAGCCGGAGCGCCCGGCGGGCGACGTCGTCCACCTCCTTCGAGGTCCCGAGCCCCTCCTCGACCGCAAGCGCCGCCGCCAGGAAGAGCCCTTCGAAGATGGGGTTCAGGGCGTGGCCGAACCGGCTCGCGACGGCCACCGGCACCTTGCCGATCTCTTCGTAAAAGCCCAGCAACCACGGCACGAGGCCGCGCGCGGGTTCGGCGGCGACGATCTCCACGACCGGGTTGCGCTCCGCCGGGAAGAAGTAGTGCGCCACCGCCGCGCGGCGCGGTTCGGCCAGCCCGGAGAAGATCCGGGACGGCTCGATGTGGGAGGAGTTCGAGAGCAGCACCGCCTCGGGGCCGGCGAGCTCCTCAACCGAGGCGAAGATGCGCCGCTTGATCGCGAGGTCCTCGGATGCCGCCTCGATGACGAGGTCCACCCCGGCGAGCCGGCTGTAGTCGCTCGTGAACCCGACGGAGCCGCGCATCCGTTCGGCCTGGGAATCCCGAAACGCGCCCGAGCGGACCCCCTTGTCGATCTTGCCGAACACCTTCTCGCGGCCGGACGCGAGCGCGGCCTCGGAGATGTCGAGGACGACCGTGCCCACCCCGTGGGGGGAGAGGGTCTTGACCAGATGAAGGGCGATGTCGGGTCCGATCTGACCCGAGCCGATGACGGCGGCGCGGCGGATCTCCCGGCCGCGCCAGGAAAAGCTCCCTGGCTGACTGTCCACCGGCCCCTACCGATCCTCGTCCGAAATCCGTGACTGCCAGCGCTCGATCTGCCGGGCCGCGGCGTCCCGGCCGCCGAGGCCGAAGGCCACCGCGAACGCCACCGCCACCGCGCCCAGCACGATGCCGAAGGCCAGCTCGATGATCTCGTTGGCAATGCCCATCTGGCGGAGGCCCACCGCGGTCGTGAACAGCAGGATGCCGACCCGCGCCGCCAGCGCGAGCAGCCGCGCCTGCGGGACCCGGCTGGCGCTGATGGCGCGCGCCGACAGGTTCGCGAGGAAGACCCCGAAGCCCAGGAACACCACCCCCAGCAGGAACTGGCCGGTGAACTGGAGGAGCCGGGTGAGCAGCCCCGCCGCGTTGTCGAACCCCACCAGGCTCGCCGCCTCGATGCTCGCGAACAGCATGATGAGCGCGAGCACCACCACCCGCACGACGTTCGAGGCCGTGTGGTCGTCGGCCGTCGCGGTGCTGGTCAGCCCGATCCGGGTCAGGACGTGGTCGAAGCCGGCCTGCCGGAGGAGGTCGCAGGTCAGGTTCGCGATGACGCGTCCCACCACGTAGGCGGTGAGCAGGAGCGCCACCGCGACCAGCAGGAGCGGCAACGCGCTGAAGACCCGCCCGAGCATGTCGCTCGCCGGCCGCGTGATCACGTCGAGGCTCAGCCGGTCGAGCCCGGTCAGGATCACCGGGAAGAGCACCAGCAGGTAGGTGATCCCGCCGAGCAGCGCCGACGGGGTCCGCGAACCCAGGATCCGCCGGAGCCCGAGCCGCTCCGTCGCCCGGTCGAGCCCCACCGCGGCGAGCAGGTTCGTGACGACCGCCTTCGCGATCCGGGCAATGAACCACCCGACCAGGAAGATGATGATGGCGCCGAGCGCGTTCGGCAGGAAGGTGATGACCTGATTCACGACCGTCTCGATCGGGAGCAGCACCCCCTCCAGGTCGAGCGCCGCCAGGATAGGCGGCAGGAACAGGAGGAGGACGACCCAGTAGACGATCTCGGGCACCGCGTGCGAGACCCGGCCCGGCGGCCGCTCGCTCCCCCGGTCGAGCCGCTCGTCCACGCCGGCCGCCTCGAGGGCGACCCGCACCGCGCGGCGGAGCACGGCGGCGAGGACCCAGGCCGCAAGGAGCAGCACGAGCGCCCGCCCCAACTGGGCGACCATCCCCATGATGCGGCCCAGCAGGGTCCCGCCGATGCCTCCGATCGCGGAGACGTCCACGACCGACGCGACCGCGGCCACGACCAGGATCAGGAGCCCCCAGAAGACGATCCGGCCCGCGATCGCCTCGACGTCCTGCTGGGAGGCCCGTTCGGGCCCGAGCGCCAGCCGGACGCCGCCGGCGACCCGGGAGGCGATCCGCTCGCGAAGACCCAGCCGGAAAAGGGCCCGGCGGAGCAGGATGACCACCACCAGCGCGAAACCGAAAGCGGCCACCAGGACGCCCAGCGCGATCACCAGGTGACCCACGGTCGTGTCGAAGATCGGGGGCATCCGGCGCAGCAGGTCCGACAGGGCTTCGAGCATTTGCGGGATGGTAGTGAATCCGTCGTCCGCCATCCGGCGGCGGGCCCAAAGAAAGGCTGCCGGACCGGCGGCTACCCCCGATCCCGGTGGTAAATTCCGCCGAATTCAGGGCCCCGCCCGCCGATTCCGGTCTGGATTCCGGGTTCCCTCAAAGGAGTTGAATCATGCGGCGCAGGCGGTTTCTGAGTTCGGTGGGCGAAGCCGGCGGCGCCGCGCTCGTCACCACCCTGTTCGGCCCGGAAACGATCCGGAACGTCGAGGCCGCGGCGCAGCGGACCGCGGGAACAAGCCCGGAAGACCTCGCGCGCGACGAGAACTACTGGAGCGAGATCCAGCAGGCGTTCAGCGTCACGCGTTCGATCATCAACCTGAACAACGGTGGGGTCTGCCCCTCACCCCGCATGGTCACCGAGGCGTTCGTCCGCTACATCTGGGAATCGGAGGAGGCCCCCGTCTACACGATGTGGCAGATCCTCCAGCCCCGGAAGGAAAACGTCCGCCAGCGGCTCGCGGTGCTGTTCGGATGCGACCCCGAGGAGGTCGCGCTCGTCCGCAACACCTCGGAAGCCATGGAGATCCTGCTGCTGGGCATGGATCTCCAGTCCGGCGACGAGATCCTCACCACCACCCAGGACTACGGTCGGATGCTCACCACCATCCGCCAGCGGACGCGCCGCGAGGGCATCGATCTCAAGTTCATCCAGATCCCGACCCCGGCCGAGACCGACGAGGAGGTCGTGGAGGGGTTCCGCGGCGCCATCACCGACAAGACCCGGATCATCCTGATGTCCCACCAGATCAACCTCACCGGGCAGATCCTGCCGGTGAAGGCGGTCTGCGACCTGGCCCGCGAACGCGGCATCGAGGTCATGGTGGACGGGGCGCACTCGTTCGCCCAGTTCGACTTCAAGCTCGAAGACATCGGCTGCGACTACTTCGGCACCAGCCTTCACAAGTGGCTCCTCGCCCCCAAGGGCACCGGGATGCTCTACGTGAAGAAGGACAAGATCCCGAAGATCTGGCCCATGATGCCCGCCCCCGAGCGCATGGACGAGGACATCCGCAAGTACGAGGAGATCGGCACCCATCCCGCCGCCAACTTCGTGGCGGTCGGAGAAGCGATCACCTTCCACAACACGGTGGGCGCGAAGAACAAGGAGGCCCGGCTCCGCTATCTGAAGGACACCTGGGCCGATCGCCTGTCAGCACTCCCCAATACCGAACTCCACACTTCGCGCAACCCCAGGTTGAGCTGCGCCATCGGCAACATCAACCTGACGACCGTCGAACCGCCCCGGCTCCGCGACTACTTCTGGGAGAAGCACCACATCATCGTCACTCCCATCATGCACGAGGAGTTCCAGGGACTCCGGATCACTCCGAACCTCTACACGACCATGGCCGAGCTCGACTACTTCTGCAACGTGTACGAGGACATCGCGCGGAACGGCCTTCCCAAGTCGGCCTGATTCTCATGAACGTCGGTCCCGGTCCGGCGCGCGGCACGCCGGTGCGGCTGTTCTCATGACCCACACCGCCGTGCATCCCGGCGCCGCTCCCGCGTTCCGCCAGTACGACCACAACCCGACGTTCTACGACGAGATGTTCGAAGGCGACGGGTCTCCGCGCCAGCACTGCTCCGATTTCTTCGAGACCATCCGGGAGACGCCGCCGGATGACCTGCGGCAGATTCAGGAGCGGGTCACGCGGTCGTTCCTTCACGAGGGGATCACCTTCACCGTCTACGGCGACGAACAGACCATCGAGCGCGTCTTCCCGATCGACTGCCTCCCCCGGATCGTGCGCGGAGACGAATGGGACGACGTCGCCCGCGGGCTGGAACAGCGGCTCCGGGCGCTCAACCTGTTCCTCCACGACATCTACCACCGGGGCCACATCATCCGCGACGGGGTGATCCCCGCCGAACTGGTCTACGGCAACAAGCACTACCGGATCGAGATGCGGGGCGTCGAGGTCCCCCACGGCGCCTACGTCTCGGTCTGCGGCACCGACCTCGTGCGCACCCACGACGGGTTCGCGGTGCTCGAGGACAACCTCCGGGTGCCGTCCGGCGTCAGCTACATGCTCGCCTGCCGGGATGCGATCAAGCGCAGCATGCCGCGCCTGTTCCGGCGTTCCCGGGTCCGGGACGTGGAGCAGTACAGCCGGCTGCTGCTCGAGACGCTCCGGTCGCTCGCGCCGCCGCAGGTGAGCGATCCGAGCATCGTCCTGCTCACCCCCGGCGTCTACAACTCGGCCTACTACGAGCACGCCTTCCTCGCCCGCCAGATGGGCATCGAACTCGTCGAGGGACGCGACCTGCTCGTCCACAACCGGCGGGTGTACATGCGGACGACCGCCGGGCTCCGGCAGGTGGACGTGATCTACCGGCGCATCGACGACGACTTCATCGACCCGGTCACGTTCCGCGAGGACTCGGTGCTCGGAGTGCCCGGGCTCTTCCACGCGTACCGGGCGGGCCGGGTGGTGATCGCGAACGCCCCCGGGACCGGCGTGGCCGACGACAAGGCCGTCTATGCCTACGTGCCGCGCATCATCAAGTACTACCTGGGCGAGGAATCGCTCATCAAGCCCATTCCAACCACTCTTTGCCGGGAGCGGGAGGGCCTTGCCTACACCCTCGCCAATCTGGACAAGCTGGTCGTGAAGATGGTGGGTGAGTCCGGCGGCTACGGGATGCTGGTCGGTCCTCACGCCTCGGCAACCGAACAAAAGGAGTTCGCGGCGGCGCTCCGGGCGAACCCGGACGACTACATCTCCCAGCCGACGCTCGCCCTGTCCCGGGCCCCCTGCCTTATCGGGGCCCATATCGAGCCGCGGCACGTGGACCTGCGGCCGTTCATCCTGCAGTCGGAACGGACCGAGATCGTGCCCGGCGGCCTCTGCCGGGTCGCGCTCAAGAAGGGCAGCCTGGTGGTGAATTCCAGCCAGGGCGGCGGCTCCAAGGACGCCTGGATCGTGGATGTTCCGGAGGCGGCCGGGCCTGCTGCCGCCGCAAGCGCCTGATCATGCTCGCGCGCGTCGCCGACAACCTCTACTGGATGAGCCGGTACCTGGAGCGGTCGGACCAGACGATCCGTCTCCTGGGGGTCCAGGTGCGCTCGGTGACCGACAACACCTCCGCCCAGGTGGCTGCCGGCTGGACCCGGCTCTTCCGCAGCCTGAAGGTGGCGCCTCCCGGGGGCGACCCGCTCTACGGCGATCAGCTCGAGGACTCGTTCCTGCTCGCCGACGCCTACACGCTCGCGGACTTCATGAGTTTCGAGCGCGACAACCCCGGCTCGATGGTGTCCCTGTGGGGCATGTCGCGGGAGAACGCCCGGCAGGCGCGGCAGGAAATCACCCAGGAGATGTGGGGTCAGCTCAACCGAACCTACCTCTCGCTCCGCGACACGCAACTGCACTTCTTCTGGAACAAGGAACCCGAGAACTTCTACAAGGAGACATCCGCGCAGATCTACCTCTTCCGGGGAGTGACCGACAACGGCCTGCGGCACGGACTTGCCTGGGACTTCATCCGGCTCGGGCGGTTCATGGAGCGCATCCAGGTGACCACCGAGATTCTCGACAACTACCGCCCGGCCCTCGACGACGAGGACACCGACCTGGACTGGTCGCTCCTGCTCCGCAACTGCGCCAGTTTCGAGCCCTACTGCCGCCACTACACGCCCGAAATCGATCCCTGGAAGGTGATGACCTTCCTGATCCACGAACCGGAGTCACCCCACACCCTCCGCTTCGCCGCCGAGGAGATCAGAAACGGCCTGGGACGCATCGATCCCGCCGGCGGCGCCCGCCACCCCCTGCAGGCCGCGCACCGGATCGCCGGGCAGCTTCGGGCGCTGCTCGTCTACGGATCCCAGGACCGGGAGGACCTTGCGGGCACGCTTGCCGAGGTGCGCCGGCTCTCCCGCGGGCTCCACGACGAGATCTACCGCCGCTACATCTTCTATCCCGCGGACCAGGCCCTGCCGGGAAGATAAGGGCCCGCGCGACCAGCCACGTGACCTCCGAAGACACCCTCTACCGCATCGAACACGTGACCCGGTTCCGGTATTCGGAACCGATCCGGGAAGCCGTCGTCACGCTCTACCTCGAGCCCCGCAGCGACGCTTCCCAGCATCTCAGGTCCTTCCAGATCCTCACGGATCCCGGCGCCGAACTCGGCAGCTACGAGGACTGCTTCGGAAACGCGGTGCACTTCTTCGACGTGCCCGGCGAGCACGAACAACTGACGGTCACCTCCCGGTCCCTCGTTGCCCTCCACGCCAGCGATCCCGATGAAGCCAGGGGATCGGCCTGGGACGATCTGCAGGAACTGCGGACCCCTTCGACGTGGCATCTGCTCCACCCCACCCCGCTGACCCGGCCGACCGCCGCGCTGGACGCCTTCGTCGCCCGGCACGGGATCGAGCGCGGCGAAACGCCGCTGGCGTCCGTTCGCGAACTGACTTCCCGCATTCACGAAGCGCTCGACTTCGAGCGGGGACGAACGCGGGTGGACTCACCGATCGACGATGCCCTGGCGGCGGAAAGCGGGGTCTGTCAGGACTTCTCCCACATCATGCTCGCCATCGTGCGGGGCTGGGGGATCCCCGCTCAATACGTCTCGGGGTACCTCTTCCCGGTTCACAAGGGACGGGAGCAGGCCATGGCGCAGGCCAGCCACGCCTGGATCGAGTGCCTCCTCCCGGGCCTCGGCTGGGTGGGCGCCGACCCCACCAACAACACGGTTTCTCCGAGACATCACGTCCGGGTCGCGAGCGGGCGGGACTATCGTGACGTTCCACCCACCCGCGGCACCTTTCGGGGATCCGCTCAGCAGGAGCTGGAGGTCGGCGTCAAGATTTCGATGGTGGATCCGGAACCCTCGGGCGGTCCCGCGCCCCCCGCAGACGTGCAATCCCCAACCCGCGGGCGGTGACGGACCGCGGAGGAACCCGCCTTTGTGTGTTGCGATTCGCCCGGAAAACGCCGAGTATTCCTCTGTCGCGCGGCGCGTCCGCCGGGTTTCTGACCGGTTTCCCGGCGGACGTGGGTTCCACCACAGGCTGCTAAAGTTGACGCCCCGATGGCACCGAGGCGCGGCCCAGCCGGTAAGTCGAAGGCTCCCGCCTTCTCCTGCAAGCTGGACAAGAACCTGGGCGAACTCAGCGAGATGCTCGTGGCGCTCGAGGAGTTCGCAGAGAAACATGGCGTGTCGCCGCTCCAGAGCCAGCGAATCACGCTCTCGGTGGACGAACTGGTCACCAACATCATCAAGTATGGAACCCAGGCACTCGAACACACCCACATCCACTTGTGGGCCACGATCGTGGACGGGACGTTTCACATCGAAATCGAGGATCACGGGATACCATTCGACCCGTTTCACGAGGCGCCGGTCCCCGACACGACCCTTCCCCTCGAGGAGAGGCCGATCGGAGGGCTTGGTGTTTTTCTCGTTCAGTCCCTCATGACCACGACCAATTACGAACGAATCAAGGATCGAAACCGGATCACCCTGACCCGGTCGCTAACAGCCGGCGACCAGGAGGAAACTCAATGAACCTGACGGATGAAACGAAGAACGGAGTTCTCGTGCTGTCGCCCCAGGGGCGCATCGACACCCGCACGAGCAGCGAGTTCGAGCAGGCGGTGATGGCGCACGCCATCGGGCCGGAAGGCGCGACCCAGGTGGTGATGAATTTCGGCGGGCTGGACTACATCAACTCGACGGGGATGCGCGTCCTGCTGATCCTCGCCAAGCGGCTGGCCGGCGTGAAGGGCAAGCTGGTGCTCTGCGAGATGAAGGAGCACATTCTCGAAGTCTTCAAGATCAGCGGCTTCAACCAGATCCTGACGATCACCGACACCGAAGCCGACGCTCTCGAGCGCTTCTAGCACCGCGCGTCAGTCCCGGGCGGGCTGACCGGCGGGTGCCAAGACCGCGCTTCGCCGGGTCCCGGGACCAAGATGACACGGGAGCGTGACACGCCTGACAACGGCCGGGAACGCCCGCCAGTGGCTGTGAAGATGCCGTCCCGCGGGTCGGCCAAGAGCCGTGATGGCGCCGCCGGCTTGGAACGCCGGTCTCCGACCGGCACGCGCGGTGCTCCGCACCGCGCACGTCGTGGCGTCGACCTGCTGGATGGTTGCTCGCTAGTGCCCGCAACTGAGCAGACCGGAGGTTCCCGGATCTCTGGCGCCCGTGGACTGGCCCACGGCGAAGCGCCGTCGGCGTCCGACGGCCCGGGCGTCCGTCGCCCGGACGCCAGCACACCTATACTCCGGCGGCTGGTCCCACCGCACGCCTCAAGACGTGGATTCCGATGGCTGACATCCCCTGGCGCATCATCAGCGGCGACGGTCCGCTGGTAGCCACCGCGATCCACCACGGACACGACGTCCGTCCGGAAATCCGGGAACGAATGGCGCTCCCCGAACACAAGCGACTCAACGAGGAGGACCCCTTCACCGGCCCGTTCACCGCCGTTGCGCCCACCCGGATTGTCGTGGAGCGCTCGCGTTTCGAGGTGGACCTCAACCGTCCGCGCGAAAACGCCGTCTACCGCCGCCCCGAGGACGCCTGGGGCCTCCGCGTTTGGCGGGACGAACTCCCGGATGACGTCTGCGCCCGATCGCTGGCCATCCACGACGCGTTCTATGCAACGCTTCGGGGAATCCTCGAGGAGAAGGAACGACGCTACGGCGCCTTCGTGGTGTTCGACCTCCACAGCTACAACCACCGCCGCGACGGTCCGGACGCTCCCGCGCAGGATCCCGCCGCGAACCCGGAGGTCAACCTGGGGACCGGGTCCATGGACCGGCACCGCTGGGGAGCCCTCGCCGACCGGTTCATGGAGGACCTGCGGTCCTTCGACTTCGGAGGGCGCCACCTCGACGTCCGGGAAAACGTCCGGTTCCGCGGCGCTCAGCTCTGCCGCTTCGTCCACACCAACTTCGCCGAGAGCGGCTGCGGGCTCGCGATCGAGTTCAAGAAGTTCTTTATGGACGAATGGACCGGCGAGACCCATCCGGGAATCCACGGGCGGATTCCGCAGGCGCTGCGCGCCACCGTCCCGGGGATCCTCGAAGAGTTGGAGAAGGTGCGCGCCGGGCGCTGAGATGGCGCCGCAACCGCGCTGCCGGTGATACCCGCCCGCTTTCTGCGCTCGGCCGCCGGGCGGCTGGCCGCGGACCAACCCCTCCGGCGCCAGCTTCCGGACTGGGGCCGGGTCCACATCGACCGGCAGCTCCCCTTTGTCTGCGTGTACCGGCGTCCGCGGAGGGCGCCGGACGGCCTCACCGGGCGGCTGATCACCACGCAGGCGTCGTACGTGGTCGGCGCCGAGGACGAAATCGCCCCCTTGGTACGAACCGTCGCGACCACCCTCTCGCCGGTTTTCGGCGGGTTTCTGGTTCTCGAAGTCTGGGAGACGCCCATCCGGGAACTGCCGGGAGAACCCGGCGCCGTCGCTCCGGGTTTCCGGATCCTCGCCCCGCGCGGGGAGGGCCTCTCCTCCACAGTCCAGGCGCTGGCCGCCGGGCTGACGGGAGTCCGCGTCTACAAGCATCCCGCCGAGGTGGAGGCGCGTTTCCGGGAGCGCATCGCACCGCCGCGGCTCGCCCCGCTGCTTTCCGCCGCGGAACTCGGCGAAGCGGGCGCGCACCTGATCGGGCTCGGCATCCGGCCCGTCCATCGTGACCCGCGCACCCGCGACGTGTATCCCCTGGTGCTGCGGGCGCTCCGGCGCCAGCTCTACCGTCCCCTCGCCAAGACGGTCTTCGAGTTCTCCCGCGTCCGCACCACCCAGACCGTGCGCCATTACCACGCCCTCGGCCGCCGGGCGCTGGTGAAGTCGGTCTGGGAGGTGGACCGGGGCCTCGCCGAAGTGGGCGGCGGGTTCGATTTCCTGCTCCAGGTCACGCCGATGAACCTGGAGGCCGCCTGGAGCGCGTTCCGCCGCTCCCGGTTCGAGCATTCCCCCCGGTTCCTCTACCGGCCCCTTCCGGTCCTGCCCGGCATGTTGAAACGCAAGCTGTACCAACTGCCGCTCACCCGGATCGAGGACCCTGTCATCGCAACACTGTTCTTCGAGAAACAGCGGGAATTGGACCGGCAACTGTCGATGCTGCTCGATCTGGAGACCAGGAACTTCCTCTACGGGAGCCTCCAGGTCTTCGGGCGTCCGGACGAAGTGACGCTGCGTTTCGCCCGGCAACTCCTGGACCGGATCCCCGCACGGACCCGGGAGCCGTCCGCCGGCCGGTTCCTCAAGGCGCCGGCGGTCGCCGAACGGGCGAGGACCGAAATCGACCACCTCCGCGAGTCCATGCCCGAGCTGGCAGCGGAGGTCGAAATCCGCAACGACGTCCAGGGGCTGATGGTTTCGCGCGGCAACGTGCTCGTGGGCAGCGGGGTGACGGTTCCCCCGTCGCGCGCCTACGCGCTCCTCCAGCACGAGGTGGGGACGCATGTCCTGACCTACTACAACGGGTGCGCCCAGCGGTTTGCCCAGCTCCGCGCCGGGCTCGCCGGGTACGACGAGACGCAGGAAGGCTTCGCGGTCGTCGCCGAGTACCTCACCGGTGGCCTCACCCGGAAGCGGCTCCGATTGCTGGCGGCCCGGGTCGTCGCGGCGGACACGCTGGTCGCGGGGGCCTCGTTCGTCGAGACTTACCGTACACTGAATTCGGACTTGGGTTTCGGCGGCAGGGCGGCGTTCGGCATCGCCGCGCGGGTGCACCGTGGCGGAGGACTGACCAAGGACGCCCTGTATCTGCGCGGACTACTCGGTGTTCTCGATTACCTGGTTGGCGGCGGAGACTTCGAGCCGCTGCTGGTCGGGAAGATCAGCGCCCGCCACATTCCCCTGATGCGGGAACTCCTGATGCGCAAGGTGCTCCGGCCTCCCCCGTTGCGCCCCCGCTACCTGGAGGACCCGGGCGCCCAGGCCCGGCTGGAAGGCGTTCGCGCGGCGCGGTCTCCCTCACAACTGTTGCTCGACTCGCTCAAGGAGAGAACCGGATGAAGATCGGTTTCATGGTCAACGACGTCAAGACCGAGGAGGCGGGTTACACGACCACCCGGCTCGCGATGTACGCCACCAACCGTGGACACGAGACCTGGCACATCGGGGCCGGCGACTTCGCCTACGCGGTGGACGAAAAGACCCGCGCCTACGCACGCGGAGTCAGCGGGAAGCGATACAAGAGCCTGGAGGGGTTCCTCGCGGAACTCCAGGGGAAGAAGGCGCGGCGCGAGTCCATCTCGGTGGACGACCTTGACGTCCTGCTCCTCCGCAGTGACCCGTCCACCGAGACGGGAGCCCGGTCCTGGGCCGCGACCGCGGGCATCAATTTCGGCCGGATCGCGATGCGGCGGGGGGTGGTCGTGCTGAACGATCCCAACGGGCTCGCCAAGGCCACCGACAAGATGTACTTCCAGCTCTTCCCCGAGGAGGTGCGGCCCCGCACGGTGATTTCCCGCGACCGTGACGACATCAAGCATTTCGTCAAGGAGGAAGGTGGGACGGCGGTCCTGAAGCCGCTTCAGGGATCGGGCGGCCGCGGCGTCTTCCTGGTGCGCCCCGGCGATCAGTCCAACCTGAACCAGATGATCGAGTCCATCGTCCGGGACGGCTACGTCATCGCGCAGGAGTACCTGCCGGCGGCGGCCGAGGGCGACACGCGTCTGTTCCTGGTGAACGCGCTGCCGTATCGCTACAAGGGCAGGTACTGCGCTTTCCGCCGGGTCCGGACCGGCGACGACATGCGCAGCAACATCCACGCCGGCGGCCGCAAGCGGGAGGCGGGAATCGGGGCCGAGGCGCTTCGCCTCGCCGAAATCGTCCGTCCGCGGCTGGTGCAGGACGGGATGTTCATGGTCGGGCTCGACATCGTCGGGGACAAGCTGATGGAGATCAACGTTTTCAGTCCCGGAGGGCTCGGCAGCGCCCAGAGCTTCGAGAAGGTGAACTTCAGCGTCGGCGTCATCGAGGCCCTCGAGCGCAAGGTGGAGTACATGCGCTATTACCGCCGGAACTTCGACAACGTGGACATGGCCACGCTGTAGCGTCGCGGCGCCGGCGCGCTCAGTCGTCCCGTCCCGAACGCTCCAGCCGGACGCGCAAGACGCGGGCGGTCCCCCGTTCCTCCTCGAGCACCTCGATCCGCGCACCCTCGAACCGGACCTGGTCCCCCGCCTTGAGCAGCCGTCCGAGGCGCGCCGCCAGCAGTCCGGAGATCGTCTCAACGTCGGCGCTGTAGAGCTCGAGACCGAGTTCCCGGTTGACCCGCTCGATCAGGCAGCCGCCCCGGATCCGGTAGGCGCCCGACCCCTCGGAGACGATCTCGGGCGCCTCGGAATCGAACTCGTCCTGCACGTCCCCCACGATCTGTTCGACGACATCCTCCAGAGTGACGAGACCGACCACGGATCCGTACTCGTCATCCACGAGCGCCATGTGCTGGTGGGTGCGCTGCATCTCGCGCAGGAGCCGGCTGATGGGGAGGGTCTCCGGGACGTGCCGGAGAGGCCTGGCGATGGAGCGAATCTCGAAACCCGACGAATCCGCCAGCCCCAGCAGATCCTTGATGTGGACCAGGCCGACCACTTCGTCGAGCGAACCCTCGCACAGCGGGAACCGGGTGTGCCCGGTGTCCTTCGCCACCTCAACGCACTTCCGTAGTCCCCAGGTCACGTCCAGCAACACCACCTCGCGCCGCGGCGCCATCACCTGACGCACCGACATGTCGTCAAAGTGGAACGCGGCGCTCATGAGCTGCTGCTCGGTGGCCGACAGTTCCCCTTCCTTGCGGCCGAGCCGGATGTTGGCCTGGATCTCGTCCTCGGTGATCACCGGGGTACCGCGGCTGCCGGTAAACAGGTTGGCGAAGCCTTGCGTGACCTTGATGATCGGGGAGAGGGCGCGCTGCATGCCGGCCAGCGGCCAGACAATGAAGCGCCACAGGCTCCCCCAGTGCATCGCCCCGAACGTTTTGGGCAGGATTTCGCCCACGAACAGGATGGCGACGGTGAGCGCCGCGGACACCACGGGTACCCGGCCGGCGCCCAGGACGCTCGTGGCATACATCCCGCAAACTGTGGCCCCGGCGGTGTTGGCGACCGTGTTGAGCACCAGGATCGCCGACGTCGGCTGCGCGATGTTGGTCTTCATCGCAATGAAACGCTCGGCGACCCGCGCGTGCCTGCCCTCGGACTTGGCGGCCTCCAGGGTGCTCAGCCGGGTCGAGTAGAGGGTGGCCTCGAAGAGCGAGCAAATGCTCGATATGAACACGGTGAGCGCTGCCACCAGGATCAGCCAGAACATGCGTGAACTCCCCGGATCTCCGGTGAGCCGCGCTCAGAGGAGATCCGCAAAAATGGTCGCGAGCCCGAGAAAGCTCAAAAAGCCGACGACATCCGTCACGGTGGTCAGGAGGATGGAGGACGCCTGCGCCGGGTCCTTCCCCACGACGGTCAGGAACACCGGAATCACGGCGCCCGCGACGCCGGCGATCGCCATGGCGGCCACCATGGCCACCCCGATGACGAGCGCCAGGCCGAACGAGCGGCTCCAGGCGTAGACACTGACGCTGCAGACCGCTCCCACCCCGAAGCCGTTGATGGCCCCCGCGACGAGTTCCTTGACCGCCACCCGCAGCACCGACCGCGAGGTGATTTCCTGCACCGCAAGACCGCGCAGCACAACCGCGAGTGCCTGACTTCCCGTGTTGCCCGACTGACCGGCCACCACGGGCAGCAGGACGGCAAGCGCGGTGAACTTCGAGATGGTCTCCTCGAAGATCCCCACCACGGCGGCGGCCACGAACGCGGTTGCCAGATTGATCTGCAGCCACGGGAGCCGCTTCCGCACCGCGAACCCCACGCTCGAGAGCGCCCGCTCCTCGGCGCTGGCGCCGGTCATGCTGACCAGATCCGAACTGAGTTCCTGGCTGACTTCCTGCATGAGTTCGTTCAGCCGGAGGACTCCGATGGGGGCGCCGTCCACGCTCACGACGGGCACGCTGGTCACCCGCCCGCTCTGCATGATCTCGACCACTTCCGAGCGGGGAGCGAAGGGCGAGACGGTGACCGCGGCGGGCTCGATCAGCGACTCGAGGGTGGCCTCGGGGTCGGCGACGGCGGCGGCATGAAGCGAAACCACCCCGGTCAACTGCCCCTCGTCGTCCACCGCGAAGACGTTGAAGACGGTCTGGCCGGAGTGCCGGGTCCGCAACTGTTCCAGCACCGAACCGACCCTGGCCGAGCCGCGGAAGGCCGCGATGCGAGGATCCATGAGGCTGCCCGCGGTGCCTTCCGGAAACCGGAGGAGTTTGCGCAGTTCGGCGGCATCCCGCGCCGGCAACCCGGCCAACAGCTCGTCCCGCCTCCCGGTCGCGAGTCCCCGCAGCATGACCCCGGCGAGGGAAGGCGGCAGTTGCACCACCAGCCGGCCGGCGGCAGTCGGGTCGGCCACCTCCAGAACCGCGAGCGCCTTCCCGGTTCCGAGCGCCTGGAATGCCCTCACAAACGTGCGCGGCTGCATCGCGGCGAGCAGTTCGGCGGCTTCGGCGTCCGCAGCCGAGTCCAGATGGTCGGCCACCTCGGCGGCATGGTGCTCCGTGAAGTCGTGAGCCAACCGGCTCTCGACCGAGGGGTCAGCCAAGACGACGCCCGGTGTCGGCCGGCCGCCCGCGCGCGGCCAACAGGGCCACGGCTGTGGTGAGGCCAAACCAGAAGAGTTCGGAGAAGGCGACCACCAACTGCGTCGCCGGAAGTGCCGAGTCCCGACCCGAATCGCGGCGAAGCGATTCGGGTTTCAGGACTCCGACGAAAGCGCGGGAACGGTCCACGACCGGTGCGATGGAGCCTTCCCACCGCCGGTCGCCCGCCAGGTCGGCGACCGGAGTGCTCGCGGAAATGAGAGGAACGGATTCCAACGTGAGCGATCCCACCGTCGCATCCCGCGGGGGCAGGCACAGCGCGGCGGTTCGGAAGACTCCCAGGACGCGGCGCGAACGGTCCAGCACGACCACCCGGTCCGGGACGGCATCCCGGCGATCTCCGAGAATCTCGATGGCCCGCCCTACCGGCAAGTCATCGAACAGGGTGAGGGCTTCCGCCGACGCCGAGGCACCAGCGGACCCCGGCGGATACGCCAGCGCGCTACGGATCGGCGCCGCGACCCGAGCGGATAGATCGTCCAGCGACGCCTCGCGCAGGTCGCCCGGGCACCGGCGGAGGAGCGCCGCCGCCGGTAACGGGGACAGTTCGTTCAGCACGGCGGTCCACGTCTCGGCGGGTAGCGCGGCGAAACAGCGGGCCGCGAATCGCGGGGAAACCAGGGCGAGTACGCCGGCGGCAACGGCTGGTGCGGCGTGCCGGAGAAGAGCGGCTGCCTCCGAACCGGAACAGCGCTCGAGGGTCCGCGCCGCCTCCTCGGGACGGCGCTGGAGCTGGACCAGCGCCAGGTTCCGGAGGGCAGTCGCCATTCAGTGCTGCTGCCCTCTCACGACGGAGGCCTGGTCGCAAAAGGCGCGGGCCGGGACGTGTACCGCATCGCCATTCACTTCAAGCACGATGGAGGTGGTTCCGATCCGGGACACGGTGCCCTCGATCTCGCCCAACCGAACGACGTCGCCGACCCGAAAGGCGCGGCCGGCGTAGTGGGACGCGAGGATGTTGGTCACGACCGGTCCGGCCCCGATCCCGAATGCCAGCGCGACCGCCCCAACCGCCGCCCCGAGAAGAAGGAGGACCAGCGAGGAAACGAACCCGGCGCCCTCGAGGCCCACCTGCTGGGCGCTGACGATGAGCGTGACGGCCAGGATGCCGCCCCAGGCGAGCCGCGACAGCGTTTGCGCGCGTTCGCCGCGGGGGTCGGCGGCGGCCGCCAGGATCCGGTTCTGGGCGAAACGGGCCGCCAGGACGCCGGTGATCAGAATGGCGAGCGCCAGGACGAAGCGCGGCAGGAATCGCGCGACGGGCGCCAGCAGGCCGTCGGTGACGGCAAAGGGCAGCGCCTCGACAGCCGCCGCCGCGAACAGCAGGAGGACAACCCAGTAAAGGAGCCTCCCGACGATCCGCGGGGCCGAGACCAGCAAGCCGCCGAACCGGGCGAACTCCGGCTGCTCCAGGCGCGCCTCCAGTCGAGCCGCGGGACCGCGAAGCACCCGTTCCGCCGCAACCCGGGCGAGCGTGGCCATCGCCCATCCGGCGAGAAGCAGTACGGCCGGGAACACCAGCGTCCACCACCCTTCCACCGAACCGCCGGTGACGGCTTCGAGCACCCGGGACCAGATCGAAGAATCCATCATCCCGGCGGGGTGAGGAGCATCACCGGCAAGCGGCCCTGCTTCAGCGGATTCCCTTGGAGCCGGGACCGGCCGCCGCGCCGGGGCCCACCACTCGCACTCGCCGCGCCCGGAAGCCCCCCGGAATCTTGAGCAACTCGAACTCCACCGCCTGACCCTCGATCAGGAATCCCGGCTCCCGGTCAGCGAGCGCGCTGCTCGGTACGTGGACATCCGGTCCCTCGAAGCGTTGGATGAACCCCTCCCCGCGCTGGCGGTCGTACCACTTGACGGTTCCTTCGGCCATGGTCCCGGATTCTGCCACGGCAGTGGCCTCAGACCGCCGATTCAGCCGGCTTCCGCCAATCGGTATGCGGCGCGCGGTTCTGCACGAACCACTGCCAGAGGAGCCGTCCGTAGCTGGTGGGGCGCGCCCCGATCTCCTCGAAGAAGGGCCGGAGCAGGAAGTGGAGGGCGCGCAGGTTGTAAAACGGCACGCGCGGGAAGTAGTGGTGCTCGAGGTGGTACGCCGACCAGAGGAACGCGATGTCCCAGAACCGTGAGGGCCGCAGAACGCTGCCCCAGAGCGCGGGGTTGCCGGGCGCGATGTCGTAATGCTGGCCCAGCCGGTTCACGGTGAACGCCACCGGAAACACCAGGAACACCGGGACGAGGTAGGCCTTGAAGGCCGCGAAGAACCCGCCGGCGGCGATGAGGACGGCGAGGATGGCCAGGTGGCCGGCCACGGTCAGCCTCCGCTCCCGCGCGATCGCGCGCCGTACGTCTTCCGGGTAGCTGGCTGTTTCATTGCGCGCCGCCCGGAAGTAGATCGGGATGAGCGCCGGGGTCAGATACAGCGCCTTGAACCAGCGCGCGTTGCGTTTCGGCGACAGCCAGTGCCGTTTCGGGTCCGCCTCGGCGTCCCCGAGCTGGGCGTGGTGGTCGAGATGCCAACGCGTGAACTGGGTCGCCGAGATCCCGCTCGGGAACGCGTACAGGTGACGAAGCACCCGGTGGCCGGGATGTCCGCCGGCTCCGAAGACCAGTTCGTGCACCACCTCGTGCAGCATCACCGTGAAGTTGAAGACCGTGAACCCGACGACCAGGGCAGCCGGCAGCCAGACCCACCACTCGGAAGCCCGCCAGGCGATGGCGCCGCCGCCGAAGAGCAGGAGGAACTGCCAGCCCAGCACCAGGAAGTGCAGCAGGGGACGCCGCCGATGGAGACGCTTCAACTCCTCTGCCGGCACCGCGGCGGCGAGCCGGGCGCGCAGGTCACCGGTCTGGTCCGCCCAGTAGGAACGCCGTTTGGACTCGGATGACACGGTTTGCGAGGCATGGTACTTCCGGCGCGGCGGCTCCGCAGGCCGGGTCAATATGATCGGTTCCGCCCGCAACGCACCGGAGGCATCCCATCACCAGGTCCCGCGCCCGCTCCGCCTCGCCTGGCGGCGAGCGCCGGGAAGCCTCGCGAGGCGGCTCCGACCTGGCCGGCGCCTGCCGCCGGCTGGACGGACGCGGATACCCGGCCTACCGGGATCTCGAAGGGGAGTGGGCCCTCGGCGACGGAGTCACGGTGTTCGTGGACCGGGTGGCCCGCGATCCCTTCGCCCCTCCCTCCCGCGTCCGGGTCCGGGTGGACGGGGAAACGGCCGGCGTTCCCGCTGCGCTCGCTTCCAACCGGGCTCGCCGGACCGCCCTCGCCGACTTCCTGGCCCGGGGATTCCGCCGGGCGATTCCCCGATCGGAAAGCTCGGCGGGGTCCGGTCACAGCGGCCGGATCCGCATCGACGCGGGCGGCCAGGAGGTTCTCGAACGCACCGCCGTCCGGATCTCCGGCGATCCGTCCGGTCCCGGTTTCGTCGAAGCGCGAGTGGAAGTGGGTCTGCCGGCGGCGGGGCGCCGCATCCTCGGCCACCGGGCCGCCGACCTGCTGACCCGCGAACTTCCTGGAATCGCGGGGCGGGCGCTCGTGCTCCGGAGCCTTCCGGAGGGGGCGGCAGAGTCCTTCGTGAACGCGATCGAGAACCAGCACTCCCTGCGGTCGCAGCTCGAAGCTCGCAGCCTCGCTGCCTTCGTGCCCGACGGGGCGATCCTGCCGCGCGCGCACGGCGCGAGCGAACGCCCGCTGACGGATCGGGTCGTTCCCTTCGAGAGCCCGGCATCGCTGCGGGTGAGCCTGTCCCTGCTCCACCCCGGAAACGGCCCGCCCGAGATACGGGGGATGGGCATACCGGAAGGGGTGACGCTCATCGTCGGCGGCGGCTTCCACGGCAAGTCCACGCTGCTCCAGGCGCTGGCCCGCTCGGTGGCCCCTCACGTCCCCGGGGACGGGCGGGAGCTGGCGGTCACCCGCGCGGACGCCGTGACCATCCGCGCCGAGGAAGGGCGCGCGGTGTCCTCGGTGGACGTGAGCCCCTTCATCCGCGAGCTTCCCGGCGGGCGGGCCACCACCGCGTTCACCACCGACAACGCGAGCGGCAGCACCAGCCAGGCGGCGTCGATCGTCGAAGCGTTGGAGGCGGGCTCGCGCCTGCTGCTGATGGATGAGGACACCTCGGCCACCAACCTGATGATCCGGGACGCGCGGATGCAGGCTCTGGTGGCCGGGGAGGCGGAACCGATCGTCGCGCTGCTCGACCGGGTGCGTGAACTCTTCGAGCGGCACCGGGTCTCCACCATTCTGGTCATGGGGGGTTCCGGGGACTATCTCGACACCGCCGACACCGTGATCCAGTTGGCGGACTACCGCCCGCGCGAGGTGACCGCCCGGGCTCGCGAGGTGGCCGCGCGCTATCCGACGCGGCGGTCCCCCGATGCCGGGGCCGCCGGTTTCCACGGGCGGGAGCGCCATCCCGAACCGCGGAGTTTCGACCCGGCCGGCCGCAAGGGGACTCCGCGGATCCGGGCCACCCGCCGCGACCTCCTCCACTACGGAGAGGAAGAGGTGGACCTCAGGGCGGTGGAGCAGCTCTTCGACGAGAGCCAGACCCGGGCCGCGGGGTACGCCATGGCCGCTGCCTCCCGGGACTTCGCGGGACTACCGGTCAGCGAACTCCTCGATGTCCTCGAAGCCCGGCTAGACGAAGCGGGGCTTGAATCGCTCACCGCTGACGGTCGCGCCGGCCAACATCCCGGCCGTCTCGCCCGTCCCCGCCGCTACGAGATCGCCGCCGCCATGAACCGGCTCCGCCGGGGCCGCTTCGAAAGCCGGTCTTCACGAAACCCAAACCACTCGGAAGGGAGTCATTGACATGCCGAAGAACAGTTTCAGCCTTGCCATCATCGGGGCGCTCCTCGCAGCGAGCGTCGCCGGCGCTCAGACGAATCCGCTCTGGGGAGAAACGAAGGTCAGGAACTACCTGCCCCACATGAGCTGGACCGAGGTCGAGGACCTCCTCACGCGCACCGACATGGTGATCATGCCGGTGGGCTCGCTGGAACAGCACGGGCCGCACCTCCCCATCGGCACCGACTTCCTGAACGGGATGGAGCGCGCCAAGCTCGTCGCCCAGCGGACCGACGTGCTGGTCGCGCCGATCCTCTTCGTCGGCAACGCCCCCTACCACCTGGGCTTCCCGGGAACCGTGAGCCTGCCGGCGGAAACGATCCAGCAGGTCTATTTCGAGGCCGCCCGGAGCCTCATGCGGCAGGGCTTCAAGCGGTTCCTGATCCTGAACTCGCACGGGGGCAACCGGGTCATCTCCCAGTACATCGCCGACCGCATCAACCACGAGACGGAGGGGATCGCCGTCGAGTTGGGCGCGGCGGCGGGGCCGTTCCGCCAGGAGACGCAGGGCGAGTCCGAGGCCGAAGAACCGGTCTTCGACCGGCACGGGGGCGTCGGCGAGACGTCGAGCTCGCTCTACCTCATCCCCGACCTCGTGGACCTGTCGCGAGCCCGGGACGCCACCCTCACCATGCCCGAGCACCTGGAGCGCATGGTCCCGGAGGTGGTTGCGGGCGATCCCACTGCGCTCCGGGTTTTCCTCGCGGAGAACCTCAAGGCCGAGGTGACCGGCAAGGGCACCTCCACCCGGGAGATCACCGACACCGGCGTCTGGAGCGTCCGCGACCTGGAGGAATCGAGCGTGGAGCGCGGCCGCCGGGGGGCCGAGGCCTTCGTGGAGGCCGCGGTCGCGTTCATCGAGCGCTGGAAGGAACTGCGTCCGATGGAGTAGTTCCCACTGCTAGGGTTTCCGACCCTCGAGAGGACCCATCCATGACCCCCATCCCCACGCACAGCCTGCTGCTCGCCGTGCCGCTCGCCGGGGCCGCCTGCTCGGGCCCCGAAGCGCCCGAGGTGCAGCCGGCCGAGCGCCTGCTGATCGACGGCGGCACCGTGGTGGTCATGGACGACGCGGGGACGGTCCTCGACGGCGGCGCGGTGCTCGTCGAGGGCGACCGGATCGTTGGGCTCTTCGACCGGGCGGCGCCCCGGCCGGCCGGAATGCCCACGCTCGACGCCACCGGCCAACTGGTCATCCCCGGGCTCATCAACACCCACGGGCATGCCGCGATGTCGCTGCTCCGCGGGCTCGCGGACGACCTGCCGCTGATGGACTGGCTGGAACAGAACATCTTCCCGGCCGAAGCCGAACTCGTGGCGCCCGACTTCGTCTACTGGGGAACGCTCCTGTCCTCCATCGAGATGCTGAAGAGCGGGACGACGACCTTCACGGACATGTACTACTTCCCGGACGACGTGGCCCGGGCGACGATCGAGGCCGGGATCCGCGCGGTAGTCGGGCCCAATGTGATCGGCTTCCCTGCCCCCGATTTCGAGACCCCGGAGGCATCGCTCGCCGAGGCGGACGCCTTCATGGAGCGGTACCGGGACCATCCGCTCCTCATCCCCGGCACCGCCGCCCACGCGCTCTACACCACTCCCCTGGAGCCCACCCGGGCCGCCTTCGAGGTCGCGGCGCGCCACGACGCTCCCTTCCAGATCCACGTGGTGGAAGCTCGCGACGAGGACGAGCGGATCGAGGCGGCGCTCGGCATGCGCACGATCGACGCGCTGGACTCGATCGGGGCGCTGCGGCCGGGAACCGTCCTCGCGCACGGCACCTACATGTCGGACGAGGACATCCGGAAAGTCGCGGCGGGAGGCGCCGGGGTGGCCCACAACCCGGAGAGCAACATGAAGCTCGGAGGCGACCGGGCGGCCCCGGTCGAGGCGCTTCTCGCCGCCGGCGTACCGGTGGGTCTCGGCACCGACGGCCCCGCGAGCAACAACGACCTCGACATGTTCGGCGAGATGGACACCGCCGCGAAGCTCCACAAGTTCGCGACCGGCGATCCGACCGCGCTGCCGGCCGAGACGGTCTTCCGGATGGCCACCACCTACGGCGCGCGGGTGCTGAACCAGCAGGACCACATCGGCTCGCTCGATGTCGGCAAGAAGGCCGACATCGTGTTGGTGGAGACCCGGCGCGCCGGGATGACGCCGCTCTATCGCCCCTACTCGCAGCTCGTCTACGTCACGCGCGGCAGCGACGTCCGCACCGTGCTGGTGAACGGGCGCATCGTCGTCCGCGACGGCGAGATCACCACCGTGGACGAGGACGAAGTGATGGAGAAGGCCCGCGGGTTCGCGGACCAGATCCGCGAGGTGGTGGCGCGGGTGAAGGCCGGGCAATAGAGGCGGAGCGATTCCGGTCGCTCGCCTGCGGAGGCCGTGCCGGCCTGAACCCGACTTCGCCACTTTCGAAGGAAGAGGCGGTCGTTGGAGCTGAGTAAGGAGCGGAAGGTCGGCGGATTCGTGCCCGAAGTGGGCTGAAGGTGGCGATTTGAGGCCGCGAGAGGCCCCGGAAGAGGCTCTGAGTG
>JAJEIY010000011.1 GCA_022828085.1 Acidobacteriota bacterium
CCCATCTCGGCATGACGCTCATCAGCGGAGATGACGCGTACGGCTTGGAACGCCGGTCTCCGACCGGCACGCGCGGTGCTCCGAACCGCGCACGTCGTTCCTCCGCGCGGAGAAACGGCTCCCATCTCGGCGCGGCGCTCCACAGCGGAGGCGACGCGTACGGTCTGGAACCCCGACCGACCGGCACGCGTCTCTCGCCGCGCTCTCACTCCGTTGAGGACAGCGCCACTGTCTCGATCCCGTCAAAGGGAGCGAAATCGGTGCCATTCTGCGTAACCACGAAACGGATACCGTGAGCTGACATCGTGGCGGCGATGTTTGCGTCGTGAAGCCGCCGTCCGCGCAGTCCGTAGTCGACGGCAAACCGGCGTAACCGCCGAGACACATCCTCGTTCTCCTCGTAGAGGTGGAGATGCCGCAGGAGTGCGTTCACATTCGCTACCGCGTCCTCTGTGCGGAGTCCGAGACCATTCGCCTCCCGGAGCCTCGTCGCCACCAGCAGGTATTCCCGCAGGATCTGTCCACTCGCGGCCAGATGCACGCCGCGCGCTCCGGATTCGGAAAGCAGGCGCTGCGCCTCGTGGTGCTGCGGACGCAGCTCATCGGTCGCGGTCAGCAGCACATTGGTGTCGACGAACAGGACTTCACCGGCCGTCGGGGCCATAGATCTCCTCCCGCCGCCACGACGTCGAAGCGCCGACCCGGACCGTTACCAGATTGAGTTTCCGGGCACCCGCATCCGCCGGAGCCATGCGAGCCGCCCGCTGGAGGATGGCCCGCAGTTCGCCCTGTAGCGAACGATGATGACTGCGCGCCAGCCGCTTCAACGCGTCAACGGTGTCCGGCGCAACGTCACGGATGTGTATTGAACTCATACTAGTATTATATTGCTACCATCCGGAGACCACGTCGCAGGCGCACGGTCATTTCCGCGAAACAGTGTCAAGTTATACTTGAAGAAAATCCAGCCACGGGGGCGGCTAGCTCAGCTGGGAGAGCGCGGCGTTCGCAATGCCGAGGTCACGGGTTCGATCCCCGTGCCGTCCACCACTGGGAGAGAGTCCAACATGCGACGAATCGTCTGTATGCGGATCCTCCCCGTCGCTGTGGTCCTGTTCGGTCTGGCTCTGCCGGCGTCGGCCGGATCCGGAAACGCGCCGTCCCCGCGATCCGCGCCGGACCCTGAAGCGGTCGCGCTCATCGAACGCGTCGAGGCGTACCACCAGTCCCTGCCCCACTTCGAGGCGCGCTTCGAGCAGCGGTTCTCCCCACGGATCTTCGGGCGCGACCGCGTGGAGACCGGCCGGTTGACGGTCAAGCGGCCGGCCCGGATGCGCTGGGACTACGAGGCGCCCGAGCCGAAGGTCTTCGTCAGCGACGGGAACAACACCTGGTTCCACGTACCCGCCGACCAGCAGGTCGTGGTGGGCGCGTTCGGCAGCGGCGGCCAGGGGACCGACACGGAAGCCGGCGCACTGAACCCCCTCGAGTTCCTGACCGGGGACGCCACGATCCTCGACCACTTCGACGCGCTGCTCGGGAGCGAGCCGCCGGGTCCCGGCCTGCGCACGGTCGCGCTCGTCCCGCGGCAGGCGAACGCAGAGATCACTTCGCTGTCGCTCACGGTCGATGCCGACAGCGGCCTGATCCAGGGGATCGAGTCGGAAGACCTGGAGGGGAACCGGACGACGTTCCGTTTCACCGACTTCCGGTTCGGGACCTCCCCCGACGACTCGATGTTCACCTTCACCATCCCGCCGGGGACGGACGTGGTGACGGCATCGGACATCCGCCCATGACGTTCGCCGGAGAGGGCCTCCGAGGCATCCCCCTGCTCCTCCTCGCGGCCGGCCTCGCCGGCTGCGCCACGAGCCGCCACTTCACGGCGGGCGAGACGGCGGAACGGATGGGCCGCTACGACGACGCCGTGGTCCACTACGCCCGGGCGGTGGCCGAGGACCCCTTCGACTCGGCGGCCCAGCTCTCGTTGACCCGCGCCAAGGTGCGGGCGGCCGAGGAGCACGCGAACGAGGCGGAACGCCTCGCCGCGCTCAACGACTACGCCGGGGCGGAAGACGCCCTGCGGGCGGCGATCATTCTGGCGCCGGAAGAGACGTCCTACCGGGACCGGCTGGCGGTAATCCAGGCGGCGGTCCAGGAGCAGGCCGAGGACGCGAGAGCGCTGACGCTCGCGGAGCTGAAGGAAGAGGCGCTGACCCGGCCGCTGGGTCTTGACGTGCCGGAGGACGCCCGCGCTCCCGCCAGCTTCGTGTTCCGGGATGCGAGCCTCCGCTATGTCCTCCTGACCCTCGGGGAGATCGCCGGGGTAAACGTCGCCTTCGACGAGGACTTCGTGGATCAGACGGTCTCGATCGAGGCGGAGGACTCCACCTTCGAGGACGCAATCCGCAGCCTGACCGAGACCACCGGGCACTTCTTCCGCGTCGAGTCGCCCCACCTGATCACCATCGTCCCGGACACCCAGAACAAACGGCTCCAGTACGAGCGGCAGGTCGCGCAGACCTTCTACCTCTCGTCAGCGGACCTTGTCCAGACCTCGGACACCCTGCGCATCGTGCTGGGAATCCGGCAGATCGCCACCCACGAGGGGACGAACTCGATCACCATGGTGGACACCTGGGAGCAGGTCCGGTCGGCCCAGCGCATCATCGAGGCGCTCGACCGGAGTCCCGGCGAAGTGGTCGTGGACGTGGAACTCATGGAGGTGAACCGGACCCACCTGGAGCAGTACGGCATTCCCCTGCTGTCTCCCCAGACCGAGGGACAGGGCATTTCGGTGGCCCTCACCCCCCGGCTGGACACCGTCCTCCAAAACCCCTACGAACGCGGGAACCTCCAGATCGCGGGCCTCCCGGGCGCCATCCTGAACCTGGTCCGCTCCGACACCGACACCCACGTGCTCGCCAATCCGCAGCTCCGGGCATCGGACGGCAAGCCCGCCCTCGCCGACTTCGGCGAGCGGGTGCCGGTCCCGGTGACCACGTTCGCGCCGATCGCGACCGGGGGTCTCGCGCAGCAGCCCACCACCACGTTCGAGTACGAGAACGTCGGGGTCAGCATCGAGGTCCTTCCCCGGATCCACCACGACGACAGCGTCACCCTCGAGGTCAAGGTGCGGCTCGACAACGTCTCCGGCACCGGCTACTCGGGACTCCCAACCTTCGGCAACCGGAACGTGGAGACCACCCTGCGCCTCAGGAACGGCGAGACCAGCATGATCGCCGGCCTCATCCGCCAGGAGGAGCGGAGCAGCCTGAGCGGTTTGCCGGGAGTCGCCGACATCCCGGTGATCGGGCGGCTCTTCGGCCAGAACTCCGACAACCTCACGGAGTCGGACATCATCCTGACCATCACGCCGCGAATCGCGCGGCGCGCCGATCTCGACCGGGAAACGCTGCTCCCGCACATCGTCCGGAGGTAGAAAGTTCGGAGCGCCGTCCTCCGGACGGCAGCGCCGAGCGCAGCTGCGAGACGCCGATCCGCGTACGGCGCGCGATGAGGAGGGATAGCGTTGCGAGGTGCGCGGTGCGGAGCACCGCGCGTGCCGGTCGGAGACCGGCGTTCCAGGCCGTGGGTGCGACCTCCGCTTTCGGGCTCCACGCCGAGGTGGGAACCACCCTTTGCGCTTGGAGTGGGGCCGTGGGGGGGGGGGGGCGCCCCCCCGGCCCGGGCCGGGGCCCCCGGCCCCGGCCGCGGGGGGGCCGAAACCCCGAAAAGACCC
>JAJEIY010000014.1 GCA_022828085.1 Acidobacteriota bacterium
GGTGCTCCGCACCGCGCACGTCGTGACGCCGACCTGCGGGATGGTCCTTCTCTTTCGGAACCAACCGGAAGCGAGGGCACGTGCTTGTCCCGGCGTCCCGTGGGGGCAAACAGCGACACGTCGCCTGCGGCCCTTCGGGCCGCGTGCCGGTCAGAGACCGGCGTTCCAAGCCGTGTCCGCCATTTTCATGCCCGGCGGGGTGCGTAGGAGGACGCGCGCATGGGCGTTTCTCCCGGTGGGGCCTCCGACCGGCATCGCGGCCCTCAGGGCCGCGGACGACGGTACCCCTTTCAACCCGTGCGGCGCCGCCTCCTGGATCCCGGGCCCTTTTCTCACCCTCCAGACCGGCACTCGATTTCGGCGAATGCCTGGCAGCACAAATTGAAGGTAGAACTTTCGATCTGTTCACTCGGCTCCGCTTCATCGCCCAAATGGCTCCCCGAATGAACAAATCGAAGTCACCGCCTTCAATCTGTTCAGGGCAGAGACGGCTGGGCCCCTGAGCGGTCAGTGACGCCAGCTCGACGTGTCCGCTCCGCGCGGCGCGCTCGCCTCGATCCGCTCGACGATCCGCGGGGCGAACATCTGGATGTAGCGCAGCCGGGAAAACCCGTTCCCGCGGGTGTGGTCGCCGTTCCAGCAGTGCTCGTCGCCGTCCCCGTAGTCCACCTCCCCGCCGTAGGGGGGATCCGTAGTGGACTCCAGGAACGCCTCCGTGAGCTCCACCGCGTTGTTCAGGTAGTAGTTGTCCATGTCGCCGACGTAGATGTGCAGCTTGCCGGCAAGCCTCGGCCCGAGCGTCTCCCAGTCGCGCCGCAGAATGTGGCTGAGGTCGTAGTTCTCCCGCCAGTGGGCGGCCACCGCGGGGTCGATCTCACCGGTGACCTTGTCCCAGATGCGGCGCGGATACCCGTCCTCGCCCACCGGTGAGTAGACCGCCTCCCAGACGTCCCACTGCTGGCCGGAGCGGGTGCGGGTCCCGAGGACCAGTTCCCGGTGGTTCATCTCCTCGAGCGTGGACGAGACGTGTCCCTTGCCGTCGCGCCGCCCGGGCCGCGCGGTCCGCTTGAAGGGGCTGTCGAGGTAGTAGGCGTTTTCGTCCTCGTAGAGGTTGACGACGGTGAACGCCCGGAAGTCGATGGGGTCCGGACAGGCGACCCACGCCCCGTTGTAGTCGTCGGGGTAGAGCACCTGCGCGGCCATGGACTCCCAGCCGCCGGTGGAGCCGCCGTAGAGGAAGCGCGACCACCCCTCGCCGAGTCCGCGGAACCGGCGTTCGATCTCGGGAACGAGTTCGTAGGTGATGGCGTCGCCGTAGGGGCCCAGGTTCTCGGAGTTCACCGCGTAGGAATCGTCGTAGTAGGGATTCGGGTGCTGGACCTCCACCACCAGCATCCGGGGGAAGTCGTCGCTGGTCCAGTCCTGGTAGAGCTGCCAGGCGTGTTCCTGCTGGATCCGGTTGTAGCAGTCGAGGTCGAACCGGGCGGAGTACTCGCACTCCAGGTCGGGCTCCGGCGGCTCCTCCCGCCAGCCCCCGAAGGTGTAGGGGAAGTGGCCGTGGTGGATGGCGATCGGGTACCGCGCGTCGGGATGCTCGTCGAAGCCGTGCGGGATGAGCACCCAGGCTCCGAGTTCGGTGGGCGTCCCCCAGAACTCGGTGAGGAGGTCGCTCTGGATCCTGACGTGCTTCACGTACTCCGACTCGGGCGGCATCGGGAGCGGGGGGATCTCCTGGTCGAGGACGACGGCGACCGAGGCCGTTCCGCCGGGTCCGAGCGAGATCGTCTCGGGGGTGGAGTAGAGGTTGCCGGGCTTGCGGTTCCACACCTGGCCCTCGCCCCGGTCGGGCGGCAGCTTCACGACGTGGCCGTCGGCGCGCTCGTAGGTCTGGTAGCGGTTCAGGAGCGCCTGGACCCGGTACTCCCCGGCGGGGACGTCGTTCAGGCTGCGGATCGGGTAGCCGAAGGCCCCGCCGTCCACGGTGACTGCTTCACCGGGCGCCCATCCCTCGATGTCCACCCCGAAGGCGAGTTGGCTGTTCGGGCCGTCCACGATTTGGAAGCGCGGCTCCGCGGCGTCGTCCTGCGAGAGCATGAGTACCAGCCGCCCGTCGAGCGGCTCGGAACTGCGGTCGGCCGGGAACGTCACCGAGAAGGTGGGGCCACCGGGGCCGAAGCAGCCGAAAGCGGCGAGCGCGGCGATGAGGATGAGCGGCTGGACCGCGGCCGGAGTCTTGCCGATGCGCATGGGGCGCCCCCTCCACCGGTGCGTCCGGTGTGACTCGCGCGATTGTGTCAACACGAAGGAGCGCAAGGAACGCCGCTCTTCAGAGCACCACCGCCGTTCGCGCTACGCCAAGCGGCGGATCAGCTGGGGGAGTTTGCTGTGAAATGCAGTGCGGTGGGTCTGTCAAGCGCCGTGATGGCGCCGCCGGCTTGGAACGCCGGTCTCCGACCGGCACGCGCGGTGCTCCGCGCCGCGCACGTCGTGACGCCGAGCTGCGGGATGGTCCTCTCCTTCGGAGCCGACCGGAAGCGAGGGCACGTGCTTGTCCCGGCGTCCCATCGGGGCAAACAGCGACACGTCGCCTGCGGCCCTCCGGGCCGCGTGCCGGTCTCCGACCGGCACGCGCGGTGCTCCGCACCGCGCAC
>JAJEIY010000024.1 GCA_022828085.1 Acidobacteriota bacterium
GGCCCCCCGCGCGTGCCGGTCGGAGACCGGCGTTCCAAGCCGTATGCGTCGCCTCCGCTGTGGAACGCCGCGCCGAGATGGGAGCCATCATTTTGCGCGGAGGAACGATGTGCGCGGCGCCGAGCGCCGCGCGATGCCGGCCGGAGGCCGGCGCTCCGACTATCCCGCTGACGTGATCGCCGCCTGTCGGAGGGCGTGGTCGGCGAGCACCAGGCAGGCCATGGCCTCCACGATGGGGACCGCGCGGGGGAGGACGCAGGGGTCGTGGCGTCCCCTGGCTTCCAGGGTGATCTCCTTCCCCTCGGAGTCCACGGTCCGTTGCGCCTTCCCGATGGTCGAGGTCGGCTTGAACGCCACCCGGAAGACGATCGGCATCCCGGTCGAGATGCCGCCCAGCACGCCGCCCGCGCGGTTCGTCTCGGTCGCCGGCCGCCCGTCCTTCATCACGAAGCGGTCGTTGTGCTCGCTCCCGAAGAGGCGGGTGCCGGCGAACCCGGAGCCGATCTCGAAACCCTTGCTGGCGTTGATCGCCAGCATCGCCTTCGCGAGGTCGCTCTCCAGCTTGTCGAAGACCGGCTCCCCGAGCCCGGGGGGGACGCCGCGCACGGAACATTCGACGACCCCGCCGAGGGAGTCCCGGGCGTCCCGCGTCCGCTCGATCAGCTCCACCATGCGGGCGGCCGCTTCGGGGTCCGGACAGCGGACCGGCGTTTTCTCCACATCGGCGCGGGTCACAGTGTCCGGATCGACGTCGGCCTCGACGTCCCTGATCCGCTGGACGTACGCGGTGCACTCGACCCCGAAGCGCTCCTCGAGGAACCGCCGGGCGACCGCGCCCGCGGCGACGTGGCCCACCGTGACGCGGGCCGAGGAACGGCCTCCGCCGCTCGGGTCCCGGATTCCGTACTTCGCCTCGAAGGTGTAGTCGGCGTGACTCGGCCGGTAGACGGTCTTGAGCGCTTCGTAGTCGGCGGGCCGGGCGTCCTTGTTGTGGACCACCATCGCGATGGGGTGACCCGTCGTCCGGCCGGCGATCACCCCCGACTGGATGGCCACCCGGTCCGCTTCCCGGCGCGGGGTGGTGAGCCCGCTCTGGCCGGGACGACGCCGGTCGAGCTCCGCCTGCACGTTGTCTTCGCTCAGCGGGACCCGCGGCGGACAGCCGTCCACGACCACCCCGATGGCCGGGCCGTGCGACTCGCCCCAGGTCGTGACCCGAAAGGCCTGGCCGATCGAGCTACCGGGCATCGCGCGCCTTCCGGGCGGCGTCCGCCATGGCCTGCACCGGGGCCGGGCGGCCGGTCCAGCGTTCGAAGGCGGCGGCGGCCTGCAGGATGAGCATCCGGAGTCCCGGGACGGTCCGTTTTCCCATCCCGGCCGCCTTCCCGAGGAGCGGGGTGCGCTCGGGGTGGAACACCAGGTCGAAGATCACCTCGTGGGCGGCGATCGCGGCGTCCGGGGCGGGACAGCCGTCGTGGTCGGGCGCCATCCCGGCCGGAGTGGTGTTGATCAGGATGTCACCCTCGCTGCGTTCCAGCGCGGCGAGCGGGGCATGCGCCACGCCCATTTCGTCGGCGAGCGCGGCCGCCTTCCGGTCGTTCCGGGAGACCACCACCGCTTCCGCGCGGTTCCGGGTCAGACCATAGAGGACGGCCCGCGCGGAGCCGCCGGCTCCAAGCACCGTGGCGCGCCGGCCGGGCAGCGACACCGCTTCCTCGAGCGAGTGGACGGCGCCCGTCCAGTCCGTATTGGCGCCCCCGAATCCTCCGTTCATCGGGATGATGGTATTCACCGCGCCGATCCGGCGGGCATCGTCGTCGAGGGAATCGAGCAGGGGAAGGACGGCGCGCTTGTGCGGGATCGTCACGTTCAGCCCGCCCACCCCGCTGAGTCGTGCGGCCAGGAGGAAGTCCGCAAGTTCCGCCGCGGGAACGTCGAACGGGAGGTAGGCGGCTTCGATCCCCAGCCGCCGAAAGGCCGCCTCGTGCATCGGCGGACTGAGGCTCTGCCCGATCGGGCTGCCCACCACCCCGTAAACCGGCACCGGCGCGTAGAGCCTTCTCCCCCAGCGGCGATGCCGGGACCGGACGTCCCCGGCCGTGAGTTGCCCGGCGGCGACCGCCGGAAGGCCTTCGGGCGGCGCGTAGGTGGAGAGCGCGGCGCCGGCCGAACCGGCGATCACCCGCAGCGCTCGTCCCGCGTCCCCCATCGCGATCCCGATGGCGGGGGTCTTCCCGGACGCCTGGGCCCGAATCAGGGAATGGACCCGCTCCACGTCGGACCGTCCGGCGGTCCGCACCGCGACCTTGGTGAGCGCCGGACGCATGGACGCCATCCGGCTGGGAAGGGTCTCGAGGCCGGCGGGAACGCCGCTCAGGTCGTGGACCGAAGCCACGAGTCGCACGGCCGGGGCAGCGGCGCGGATCCGGCGCGCGTGCGCTCCTCCGCTCGCCAGGTCCGCCTCGAACTCGAGGTCGCACCAGGCCGCGCCCAGCCGTCCGGCTTCGGCGAGCAGCCCGATCCGGTCCTCTTCGCTTCCCGAGAACCTGCCTCCTTCGTCCTGCCGGCGCACGGTAGCGATCAGCCGCGCGAGGACCGGCTGGGGCAGGTCGCCGAGAATCGTGCGCAGGTCCGCGGGCGCCGCGGTCTCGAGCGTATCGAGCCGCAGTTCGATCAGGTCCAGCGGCCCGGACTCGGCGGTGGCCGCGTCGAGGCCGGCGCGCACCGCCGCTACCGTCGCGCCGCTGACCGTGAGCGCCAGCCGCGGTCCGAAATGGGCCCGAAGCAGGGTCTCGAAAGCCTCCTCCTCGGCGGTCCCGTCGGAAGCGGTGCTCCACACGTCGGACTCCGCGGCTTCCCGGTAGAGGGGCGTCCGGCGCTCCAGCATCAGGGCCGCCTCCTCGGCGGGCGGGACTCCGGTCAGGGTTGGCCGCGAGTCCCGGTGCTTTGGCCTCGACAGCCGCTCGCGCAGCACCGCCGCCGGAGCGCGGATCCAGTAGACGGTCCCGAGTTGCCGCAGGCGGGGGATGCTGCCGGGGTTCTCGACGATGCCCCCCCCGCAGTCCACGATCAGCCGCTCGCCGCTCATGCCAGCGAGGACCCCGCGTTCCTCCTCCCGAAACCGCTCCCAGCCGAAGCGCTCCACGAACGCCGGGATGGGTCCGACGCGCGCCTCCAGCAGTTCGTCGGTGCTGATCCGCGTCCAGCCGACCGCTTCGGCCAGCTTCCGGGACGCCCGGCTCTTTCCGGATGCTCGGGAGCCGACGAGAACGA
The DNA here is from genome assembly GCA_022828085.1 of Acidobacteriota bacterium. Classification (GTDB taxonomy): domain Bacteria; phylum Acidobacteriota; class Vicinamibacteria; order Marinacidobacterales; family Marinacidobacteraceae; genus Marinacidobacterium. The sequence continues at coordinate 3,274 of JAJEIY010000024.1, forward strand.
CGTTCGGGAGGCCGGGGCCTCCGCCCGACGGGGCGTCCGGGCCTGCCGGCCGGGTCACGGGCCGGCCTCCTCCCCGGACACCCGCACGCCGAGCTCCGCCAGGGCGCGCCAGTAGTCCGGGAACGACTTGGCCACCACCTGGGGACTGCCAACCCGCACGCCCGGAACGCGGAGTCCGGTGAGCGCCAGCGCCATCGCGATCCGGTGGTCGCCGTGAGCATCGAGAACCGGCGCCCGAACGGCGCCGCCCTCCGGCGGCTCGATGGCAAGGCCGTCATCCGTCGCGGTCGCCCGCGCTCCCAGGCGGCCGAGCCCGTCCGCGAGGGCGGCGATCCGGTCACTCTCCTTGTGCCGCAGGTGAGAGGTCCCGCGAATCCGGGTGATGCCCTCCGCGAACGGCGCGATCGCCGCGAGCGTGGGGACGGCGTCGGGCATCGAACGCATGTCCACCGAGATCCCGCGGAGGCGGGAGGCGCCGGTGACCGTCACCCGCACCCCTTCCTCCGACGGGGCCTCGGAGACTTCGCAGCCCATGCCGCGAAGGACCTCGGGGAAGCGGCGTTCTCCCTGTGGGGAGTCCGGATCGAGGCCGTCCACCGTGACGCGGCCCGGCGCCAGGGCGGCCGCCGCGAGGAAGTAGCCGGCCGAGGTCCAGTCCCCCGAGATCCGGTGATCGCCGGGCCGGTAACGCGCGCCGGCAGCCACCTGGAACCGCCGCGGTCCGGTCCGCTCGACGTTGACCCCGCAGCGGGCCATCACGCTCACCGTCAGGTCGAGATAGGAAGCCGATACCGGATCGCCCTTCAACTCGACCGAGACCGCGCCGGCGGCGCGGGGAGCGGCGAGAAGCAGACCACTCGCGAACTGGCTGCTCTCGGTTGCGGGAACGGAAGCGATGCCGCCGTCCAACCGGCCCGAGCGGACCGTGAGCGGCGCGAAACCCCCGGTGGTCTCGATGTCCGCGCCGAGCGCGCCCAGCGCCGCCACCAGGCCCGCGACCGGCCGCTCCCGGATCCGTCCGCTTCCGGTGATGGTGATGGATCCCGGCACGGTGGCCGCCGCTGCGGTGAGAAAGCGCAGCAGCGTCCCCGACTCGCCGACCGAGACCCGTACCGGACCGCCGGGATCGAACGAGGATCCCGGGGTCGCCGCGACGGCCGTTCCCCGCACCTCGAGGCAGCCCCCGCGGCCGGCCGTGCTTCCGCCCAGCGCATCCACCGCCGAGATCGCCGCCCGGATGTCGTCCCCCTCCGGAAGTCCGCTGAGGCGGCTCGTCCCGTCGGTGAGGGCGGCGGCGATCAGGAACCGGTTCGCCTCGTACTTGCTGCCGGGAACCCGGACCGCGGCGTCGAGGGGCGCCGGCCCGGGGGCGACCTCGATCAAAGCCCGATCGCGCCGAGCCCCGCGTCCACGACCTCCGCGGGCAGGGGAAAGGAATACGCCGGCCGTCCCTGCTCGTCCCGGTCCCGGACCCGGCCGATGTCTTCCAGCACCACGAAGCGCGGCTCGCCGCCGCGCGCCTTCTTGTCGCTCCTGAGCGCCGCCAGCACCGGCCCGCGTTCCACGCCGTCCGGCGCCCGGACCGGAAGCCCGAGGGAATCGATCAGGGAGTGCAGGCGATCCTCGGCCGCGGGCCGGAGGTATTCCGCGCGGAGCGCCATCCGGCTCTCCGCGATCATCCCGACCGCCACCGCGGCGCCGTGCGCGAAACGGTAGCCGCTCGCGTTCTCGAGGCCGTGTCCGATGGTGTGGCCGAAGTTGAGCACCTCCCGCTGCCCGCTTTCCCGTTCGTCGGCGGACACCACCGCGGCCTTGATGCGGACCGCGGCGGCGATGAGCCGGGTCAGGAGCCCCGGCTCGCGGGCCCGCAGGGCGCCGATCTCCGTCTCCATGCCCCGGAACAGTCCCGGGTCGCTGGTTGCGGCCATCTTGAGCGCTTCCGCGACTCCGTTCAGGAATTCCGGCTCGGGCAGGGTCTCCAGGAAGCGGGTGTCGGCGAAGACGGCGGCCGGCTGACGGATCGCCCCGACGAGGTTCTTCCCGTGCGGTGTGTTGATCCCGGTCTTGCCTCCCACCGAGGCGTCCACCGCCGCGAGCAGGGTGGTGGGGACGGCCACGAACGGGACTCCGCGGAGATAGGTGGCGGCCACGAAACCCGCGAGGTCGGTCACCACGCCGCCGCCGAACCCGACGAGCACCGTGTCGCGGCCCAACCGGCGGGAGAGCAGTTCGTCTTCGAGGCGCGCCTTCTCCGCCCGTGTCTTGGACGCCTCGCCGGAAGGCACTTCGAGGACCGGGGTTCCCTCCGGGAGCGCGGCGCGCAGCCGGTCCCCGTGATCCCGGAGCGCCTCGGCGTCGCCGATCGCCGCGATCCGGCGACCCGCGTGGTGTTCCTCGAGGAACGCCGCCAGGCCGTCCAGCGCGCCGTCTCCGACGGCGACCTCGTAGGAAACGTCCTGTCCCGGCGTCTCCACCGGAACCCGCCGCATCAGGTGCGAGGAGTCGGTCCCGGTAATCTCGTGAGCACCGAGACGATCGAGGCGCCCGGCTGACAAGGCGCGCGAGGGAGGAATAGCAGCGCTCTTTCGACTGAAGCGCAACGCAGAGCGAAGCGGTCAGCCGGGATGCATCGGCCGTCGAATGCCACGAGATTACCGGGACAGGCTCCTGGCCGCTCGATGCCGCAGCACGCGCCTCCCGACCGCCGCCCCCACCTTCCGCAGGTCATCCATGAGGTTCATGAACTGATGCGGATAGAGCGATTGGTCGCCGTCGCTGAGCGCCACTGCGGGATTGGGATGCACCTCGACGATGAGTCCGTCGGCGCCGGCCGCGACCGCTGCCAGGGACAGGGCCGGAACCAGCGTCTTGTTCCCGGCGGCGTGGCTCGGGTCGGCAATGACCGGGAGGTGGGTTTCCTGCTTCAGCACCGCAATCGCCCCGACGTCGAGGGTGTTGCGGTAGGCGGTCTCGAACGAGCGGATCCCGCGTTCGCACAGGATCACGTTCGGGTTCCCCTGCAGGATGTACTCGGTGGCCAGCAGGAACTCGCGGATGGTGTTCGAGGCGCCGCGCTTCAGGATCACCGGCGTCTGGACCCGGGCCATCTCCTTGAGGAGGTCGAAGTTCTGCATGTTGCGGGCGCCGATCCGCACCACGTCCACGAGTTCGGCGGCGATCTCCACGTCCCGGACGTCCATGACCTCGGTCTCGACCAGCATGCCGGTGCGCTGCCGGATGCGGCTGAGGATGTGAAGGCCGTCCACTCCGAGTCCCTGGAAGGAATACGGCGAGGTGCGCGGCTTGAACGCCGAGGCGCGCATGATCTCCAGTCCGATGTCCCGGAGCATCAGAGCCGCCGTCGTGCCCTGCTCCTCACTCTCGAGGGCGCAAGGCCCCCCGATGATCACCAGGTCCTCGCTGCCGAGCTGCTGGCTCCCGATGGGGATGCGGGTGTTCGACTTGCGATGCGTCTTGTTGGCGAGCTTGTAGGGTTTGGCGAGCCCATAGACCTGCTGCACGCCGGGCTGGGTGCGCCAGGAGGCCTCGGTTTCCTGCGAGAGGTTGCCGAACACATGAATCTGGTTCCGGACCTCGCCGGGATGGAGCGCCCACTCGAGGGCCTTTTCCTCGATCAGCTGGGTCAGGTGGTCGATTTCCTGCCGCGTCGCCCATGGATGCAGGATGAGCACCATGGTCGCGAAGTCGGGAGAGCGTTTCGTCATGTCAGGTCGAGAAAGTTCTGGAGCAGTTGTCGCCCCTCGGGGGTGAGAATCGATTCGGGATGGAACTGCACGCCCCAGAGCGGCGCGCTCCGGTGCCGGAGTCCCATGACCTCCTGGTCGTCGGAGCGGGCGGTCACCTCGAGCTCGCTCGGGAGCGGCTCGTCGGCGACCAGCGAGTGATAGCGGGTGGCCTCGAAGGGGTTCTCCAACCCGGCGAACAGTTCCTCGCCATTATGGCGCACGGCGGAGGTCTTGCCGTGGACCAGGCGGCGAGCGCGCCGGATCCGGCCACCGAGCGCCTGAACCACCGACTGGTGGCCGAGGCACACCCCCAGGATGGGAGTCTCGCCGGCGAGCTCCCGCACCAGGTCCACCGAAATGCCCGCCCTGTCCGGTGAACAGGGACCCGGGGAGATGACCACCCGCCCCGGTTTCAGTTCCCGGACCTCCCCCGGCGTCAACGCATCGTTGCGAAACACCTCGGGCTCGGCGCCGAGCTCGCCCAGCAACTGCACCAGGTTGAACGTGAACGAGTCGTAGTTGTCCAGGACAAAGGTCATGGCGGGCTGCTAGTCCAGGCCCTCGTGGGCCATGCGCAGGGCGGCGAGCACGGCGTCCGCCTTGTGGCGGCTTTCGTCGAACTCGGTGGCGGGATCGGAGTCCGCCACCACGCCGCCTCCGGCCTGGAAGTAGCCGACGCCGTCCTTGGCGACCAGCGTCCGGATCGCGATGGCGGTGTCGGAAGCGCCGCCGTACGAGAAGTAACCGACCGCGCCGCCGTAGACGCCGCGGCGCTCGGTTTCCAGTTCGTCGATGATCTCCATGGCGCGGATCTTGGGAGCGCCGGAGAGCGTTCCCGCGGGGAAGGTGGCGCGGAGCGCGTCGAAGGCGTCCATCCCGGCCCCGAGCTGTCCCCGCACCCGGGACACGATGTGCATCACGTGCGAATACCGCTCGATGCTCATGAAGTCCTCGACTTCGACCTGGCCGTAGCCGGCCACCCGCCCGATGTCGTTGCGGGCCAGATCCACGAGCATCACGTGCTCGGCGCGTTCCTTCTCGTCGGCGAGCAGCTCCGCCGCCAGCGCGGCGTCTTCTTCGGGGGTCCGGCCGCGAGGCCGGGTGCCCGCGATCGGACGGGTCTCGACCACCCCGTCTTCGGTGCGGGTCATCATCTCGGGCGACGCTCCGGCCACCACCAGCCCGTCGAAGTCGAGGTAATACATGTACGGAGACGGATTCACGACGCGGAGCGCCCGGTAGAAGTCGAAGGGATGGACGGTGAGCGGTGTCTCGAAGCGCTGGGAGGGAACGACCTGGATGATGTCCCCCGCGGCCACGTAGTCCTTCGCTCGCCGCACCATCTGGAGGTACCGGTCCCGGCTCGTGTTGGAGACCGGTTCGGGAAGCGGTCCGGCGGCGCCTCCGGGGAGTCCCAGCCGGTAGGGGAGCGGGGCCCGGATCTCCCGCACCGTCGCCTCGATCTGCGCCTCGGCGGCGTCGTAGGCCTGATCGGCGAGGCTCGGGTCCGGAACGCTGGCGTTTGCGACCACCTGGATCACGTTGCGGGCCCGGTCGAAGCCCAGCACGCTGTCGGTCAGCTGAAAGATGGCGTCCGGAATGCCGAGCGAATCGTCCACGCTGTCCGGGAGACGTTCGAAACGCCGTACCGCGTCATAGGCGAGATAGCCGACGAAACCGCCATGGAAAGGTGGCAGCCCCTCCACCTGCGCCGGGGTGACCTCGGCGAGCATGTCCCGAAGCGCCGACAGGGGGTCGGCGCTCTCCCAGGTTTCGACCCGGCCGTCGTTCAGGTGGCGGCGCCTGATCTCGGCGCCGCGGCTCTCGACGATGACACTCGGCTTCGACCCCAGGAACGAATACCGGGCCACGCTCTCGCCGCCCTCGACCGACTCCATCAGGAACGCCGGCCCGCGATTCCCCACCCGCAGGAACGTGGAGACCGGGGTGTCGCAGTCGGCGAGAATCTCCCGCCGGACGGGAATCAGGTTCGCCTGCCGGGCGAGCGCGCGGAAGTCGGAACGGGAAGGAAGCAGCAAGGGTCCACCACGGGGGGCGGCGGCATCTTAGTCGGGCTGCCGGCGGAGGGAGCCCGCTTCCGGGCCCCTGGGCCTCCGGGTTTTCCCGCGCGCCCGGGGCTCGGCGCGACGCTGCGGCGCGCTCGAATCGTCCGTCCCGGTCAGGTCTGCGCGGGCGGCTCGAGCAGCCGCAACGAAGGGAAGTAGGTCCGGTAGCGGCCGGCGTCCCGGCTGATCAGGGTCAGCCCGGCGACCGCGGCGTGGGCGCCGATGTAGAAGTCAGGGAGGGGGGAACGTCGGGCGCCGCCCGCCCGCCGGTAGCGAGCGTAGGCGCGTGACGCCGGAAACCCTGCCTCGTAGGGCAGTTCCAACCGCTCGATCTCGAGGTCCCGGAGCCAGCGGTCCAGCGTTCGCGAATCGGGGAAGTCGAAGGCGACCTCGGCGTAGATGACCGGATTGACGGAGACCCGGCCCTCCGCGAGAGCGTCCTCCAGGGTGCGTTCCGACCACGGCCGCCAAACGGGATCGTCGGTCGAGACATCCAGCAGGATGTTGGCGTCCACCAGGAACACTCAGTCGTCCCCGCGGGTCATCTGCATGACCTCGTCGGTCGTTCGCGTGCCCGTCCCGGCGCCGCGCGCCCGGCGAAGCCGCTCCCGGACGAACTCGCGCCGGCTCAGGCGCGAGCGCAGCACGACGCAGTCCTCACCGGCCTCGAAGATCACTTCCGTATTCGGGAGGAGGCCGAAGGCCCGCCGCAACCGGTGGGGAATCGTGACCTGACCCTTGGAGGTAATACGCATCGTATTACATTCTAACCCATTCTATTCTTACCCTGGATGCCGGCCGGCCAAGGGCACCGCGCTGCGTGCGGGCCGTCAGGTGCGGGAGGACGGGGAGGCGTCCACCCGGACCGCCACCACGTCGGTGTCGTGGTACTGCTGGTGCCGTACCGACGAGGCGTAGTGGCGGAGCAGCCGCAGCGGCAACTCCTCTTCGCTCGGAGTTCCGGCCGCGCCCTCGGTCAGCATCGCCATCCGGTCCTCGAGATTCGTGTCGTCCATCGCCGCGATGAACTCGAGTTCGGCGCGGCTTGCGTCTCCTTCGGCGATGAGCAGCAGCCGCCGTTCCGCCGGCGCGTTCCCCGCATCCCGAAGCAGCACATGGAGGGTCTCCTCGCCGACGGCGCGGAGCTGGCGGACCATGTGTTCGTTCCAGCGGCGGTCGGCGGCGAGTCGCGACAGCACGCTGTCCACTTCGGCGAAGGCGTCCTCGTTGAGGGCGGTCCGGAGGCGCAGGCGGCGCTTTCGCCCGAGTTCGGCGAGCAGGTTCAGGAATACCACCGTGAAGCCGCCCACGGTCATGCCGTTTCCGAGCAGGTCGCTCCAGGGCCCCTGGAAGTAGTCCGGGAAAATCCAGCCGAACTTGAACCCCACCCCGATCCAGAAGGCCAGTCCGACCACGAGGCTCCGGCGCGAATCGAGGCCGTCCTGAATGATGATCCTGACGCCCAGGACGAAGAGCAGGGCGACCAGGATCAGGTAGTACGCGCCCACCGTCGGTCCCGGAATCGCGATGATCGCGGCCACGAACTTCGGCAGCACCGCGAACACCGCAAAGACGACACCCACGCAGACACCCACCGAGCGGGCCGCGATGCCCGTCAACTCGGCGACCGCGATGCTGTTCCCGTAGGTGGTGTTCGGAACCGTGCCGGCGATGCCGGCCAGGAGGTTGCCGACGCCGTCGGCGTTCAGGGCGCCCTGGATGGACCGGAAGTCGATCGCCCGCGGTTTCCTCCACGACACCCGCTGGATCGCGATGGCGTCGCCGAGGGTGTCCATGGCGCCGACGAGCGTCACGAGCACGAAGGCGGGAAGCAGCGCCCAGAACGCGGGGCCGAAGCTGAGGTCGAGCCCCGGATACGCCAACGCGGGAAGCCCGACCCAGGAAGCGGCCGCGATCCCCGAGGTGTCGTAGATGCCGAATCCCACGCCGCCCACCACGCATCCCGCGGAGATGCCGAGGGCCGGGGCCCACACCCGCCAGGCGCCGAAGGAACGGAGCGCGATCGCGGCCGTGACCAGCAGGGTCACGGCGGCGACGGCCGGCGCCGCCGCCGCCGAGGCGCCCTCCGGCACCTCGGTGAGCTTGCGAACGATCAGCGGCGCGACGTCCACCGGGATGAGCATCAGCACGGTCCCCGCGACGGTCGGGGTGAAGATGCGCCGCAGCAGGGACATCTTGGCCGCCAGCGCGAACTGGAAGAGCGCCGCGACGATGATCAGGCTGGCGAGGAGTGCGGGACCGCCCCGTTCGAGCGCGGAGACGCAGATGGCCAGGAACGCCGACGAGGTGCCCATGACCAGGATGTACCCCGCGCCGATGCGTCCGACCCGGCGGGCCTGGATCGCGGTGGTGACGCCGCTGATCAACAGCGCCGCGCACACGGCCCAGGAGAGGTAGGCATCGCTGCCTCCGGCGAGGCTGATCATGATGGTCGGCGCCAGCACCACGCCGGCCACCGAGATCAGCGCGTACTGGAACCCGAGCCCGATGGTGACCGGCAGCGGGGGCCGGTCGTTCGGTTCGTAGCGGACGTATTGCCCGGTTGGAGAGCCACCCGAATCCATACTCACGCGTCGTCTGTTTCGAGTGTACCGGGCTGTGTCGGATGCCGAGGCTCCTAAACTTCGGAACATGGACCTCGACGCGCTCCGCGCCGCCCTCGAAGCGGTGGACGAGGAAATCCTGGACGCCTGGGCGCGGCGCGACGCGATCACGACCGCCATCGGCCGGGTGAAACAGTCCGCCGGGCAGGCGATCCACGACCCCGAACAGGAGGCGCGCGTCGTGGAGCGCGCCCGCGTTCACGCCGCCGCCCGGGGCATTCCCGGAGACCTTGCCGCCGAGCTGGTGGGTCTGCTGATGCACTCCGCACTCGCCCGGCAGGAAGACGTCCGGTTGCGGGCCGAGGGGCAGGGGGCGGGCCGGCCCGCGCTGGTCATCGGGGGCGGAGGGAACATGGGGCGCTGGTTCTGCCGGTTCCTGACCGCCCAGGGCTATGAGGTCCGGGTGGCCGACCCCGCGGGGGGGCCGCCGGGCGTCGCCGCCGCGGCGGACTGGCGGGAGACCCGGGACGAGTTCGCACTGACCGTGGTGGCGGCGCCGCTCCACATCAGCGCCGGAATGCTGGAGGGAATCGCCGCGGAGCGAAGGCAGGGCCTGATCTTCGACATCGGGTCCGTGAAGGCGCCGCTCGCCCCCGGGCTTCGGGCGCTGGCCGAAAGCGGCTGCCGGGTCGCTTCGGTGCACCCCATGTTCGGACCCGACACCCACGTCCTCCACGGCTGCCACGTGCTGGTCATGGACGTGGGGCTTCCAGAAGCGGCCGATGAGGCGGCCGCCGTGTTCGGGGGCTCGATGGCCGAAATCCTGCGAATGCCGCTGGCGGAGCACGATCCCCTGATCGCCTACGTCCTCGGGCTCTCCCACGCGCTGAACCTGGCTTTCCTGACCGCGCTTCAGGAGAGCGGAGAGCAGGCGCCCCGCCTCGCCCGCCTGTCGAGCGTGACGTTCGACCGGCAGCTACGGGTGGCGGCGGCCGTGGCGCGGGAGAACCCGCACCTCTACTACGAGATCCAGCAACGGAACCCGCACGGGCCGGCGGCCATCCATAGTCTTGCCGCCGCCGTTTCCCGTCTCGCGGCCGTCATCCACGACGACGATGAGGAGGCGTTCGTCCGGCTCATGAAGGCCGGCCGCCACTACGTCTCGGGCCGCGGCTAGCGGCCAGCCGCGCTACGACCTGCCGAGCAGGTCCCGGAGCGTGGTGACCGCGCGCACCGCCTCCGCGCCGGAGGCGAACGCGAGGGGCCGGAACATTCCCGCGTCCGAGACCCGCAGCAGGCCGAGTTGCGCCGTGACGGCGACCGCTTCCCGATAGCGGTGGTCGGGTGGAACGTCGCGCAGTTCCAGTCGCGAGGAGTCCGCCGCCGCGGTCCGGAGCGCCTCCGGGTCGAACTTTCCGAACACGGCGGCCAGTGACTCCGCGAGTTCGCCGCGGCTCACGAGGCCGCGCGGCTTGAACGTGTGGTCGGGGAAGAGACGGAGGTAGCCCGCCCCGACGGCCGTCTGGATCAGGCTGGCGGCCCAGCTTCGCTCGAGATCGATGGCGATCACCGGATCCGTGTTGCGGTCGTCGTCGGGTTCCCCGATCTCGGCCGCCAGGAGCGCGGCGAGCTGCTCGCGGGTGATGCGCTCCGCCTCCCGAATCGTGGTGTAGCGCTCGGAGACTCTCGCGACCTCGAGTCGCCGCTCCAGTCCCGCGGCGCGGTCCACGAGGTCCGCGAAGCCGGGCAGCGCGGGATCCCGGAGGATTCCGTCGAGACGCGTCAGGCTCTCGGAGAAGCGGCGCCCGTCGGCCAGCAACTCGGCCGCGGCCAGCCCGGAGAGGAGAGCCTGGCGCTTGCTCGCCGAGGGGTTTCGGGCGACGGAGTCGAACCACCCGCGCGCGGCGGCCCGGTCTCCGGCGGTGAAGGCCGCCTCGGCCGCCTCGAGGAACAGGTCCGCCGAATCGGGCATTGCCTCCAGCGCCGCCCGGTACGCCTCCGCGACCGACGGACCCGGTTCGCCGGCGCGCGCCAGTTCCCGGGCGCGCGAGAGCCGGTTCTCCGCCACCTCGAGCGCCAGCCCCGGCAGCCGCTCGGCGACCAGGGAAGCGTCCGGATCGAGCTCCGACAGGCGCTTCAGACTGGTGAAGAGCAGTTCCTGATCCGCGCTCTCGAGAACGAGGAGGAGGGCCCCGAGCGACGCGAGGACGTCGTCGGGCGCGGCATCGAGGGCCCGCCCGAAGAGTTCCCCCGCCCCCGGCCGGTCTCCGCTCCGGAGGGCGAGGAAACCAGCCGCCGCGAGGACTCCCGGATCGCCGGGGGCCAGGGCGCGGAGGGGCGCGAGCTGCAGGTCGGCTTCGCCCAGGCGTCCCGCAACGACAAGACCCCAGCTCTCGCTCAGGTCCCGTGCCGCCGCTTCTGGGAGACCCGGCCCGGGGACCGGCGCCTGGTCCTCCACGTACGCCCATTCGTCGAAGGGAACCACCGGGATCTCGGGCAGGGGGTTGCTGGCGCAGCCCGCGCCCAGGCACAGCGATCCGATCCAGAACGTGGCCCGACCGAGAACTCGGCCACCGGATTCCGCTACCCGCAACACGCCGCCGAGTCTATCCATCAGGTGGCCCGGCCGGCACCCCTCGGCGGCGCTTCCGGGACAAAACTACAATGCGCCGATGCGCTTCCTCCTCCTTTCCCTCGTTCTCCTCGTTGGGGCTCCGGCCCCGGCGGCTTCCCAGGTCCAGGATGCCGAACGGCGCATCCTCGAACACGTCCGGGACACGCTGCAACCCGGCGAGCGGCTGCTGCTCTCGGCGCTCGTGGAGCGCTTCGAGGCCCCCGACGAGCAGCGGGCGCTGGGACGGCTCAACGACGTCTTCTTCCGGATGCCGCTCTTCATCGCCGAGTTCGAAGGCCGTGAAGGACGCCTGCCGACCCTGTCGGAGATCACGGGGCAGTTCTCGCTCTACGGCGAGGAGGCTGCCGACATCGTGCTGCGGATCATGGAATCCGATCCGCGCGTTCCCAAGTTCCTGGTCCGCGACGGTGACGGGAACCTCGTGTCCATCGACGAGGACATGATCCGCGCCGACGAGCGGTTCGCGGTCGCCGTGGACCGGAGCCTGACCGGCTGGGAGGGGCGCACGCTTCCGGAGGTCGCCGGAGAGCGGCTCCTCGGCGGGAACGCGACGCTCGCCGGCCTGATGGACGATGCGACCCTCGTCTACGTGTGGTTCACGAACTGCCCGCCCTGCGTCCAGATCGCGCCGGTGCTGCAGGCGCTCCACCAGGATCTCGGCGATCAGGGCCTCACGATCGTCGGACTGAACGCCGACCGGGTCCTGAAGCTGCCCTATACCGACGCGGACCGCGCCGCTCACCAGGACAAGGGCGGCGTCACCTTCGAGAACCTCCACCTGACCGAAGAGGATCGGGCGGAACTCGGGAACGTCAACATCTTCCCGACCCTGTTCCTCGCGGGGCGCGACGGGACCATCGTCCGTCATTTCGTGAACTTCCAGGAGCGGGAGACGCTCGAGCCGGCAATCCGCGAACTTCTTCCGTAAGGAGCGCCGGCGCCCCGCTGACGGGGCCACCTGCCGCCGGAATCGGTGGCGGCGGCTGTGCGTGATGCCTTGACAATAAATCACTCACATCTTATACTTCGGGCTAACTAAGGGCCGGCGTTCTCCGGTCTCCGTGTTCCATTCTCAGCAGGAGTCTTGAAGGTTCATGAGCAAGATCATCGGTATTGATCTGGGGACGACCAACTCGGTGGTCGCCGTGATGGAGGGTGGACAGCCCACCATCATCCCGAACGCGGAAGGCGGCCGCACCACCGCCTCGGTCGTCGGCGTTTCGAAGTCCGGCGAGCGCCTGGTGGGCGAAGTCGCGAAGCGGCAGGCGATCACCAACGCCGCGAACACGGTGTTCTCCATCAAGCGGTTCATGGGGCGCCGCTTCGACGAGGCCGCCGACGAGCGGGAGTCGGCCCCGTACCAGGTGCTCCGGAAGGACGACGGCGGCATCGAGGCGCTGCTGGGCGACAACCGGTACACGCCGCCGCAGATCTCGGCGATGGTGCTCCAGAAGATGAAGGCCTCGGCCGAGGCCTACCTCGGCGAGACCGTCGAGCGGGCGGTCATCACGGTGCCCGCGTACTTCAACGACTCGCAGCGGCAGGCCACCAAGGACGCCGGCGAGATCGCCGGGCTGGAGGTGGTGCGCATCGTCAACGAACCGACCGCGGCCGCGCTCGCCTACGGGCTCGACAAGCAGAAGAGCGAGAAGATCGCGGTCTACGACTTCGGAGGCGGGACCTTCGACATCTCCATCCTCGAAGTCGGCGAGGGGGTGGTCGAGGTTCGTTCCACGAACGGAGACACCTATCTCGGCGGCGACGACCTCGACAAAAGGGTCATGGACTGGATCGTCGCCGAGTTCAGGAAGTCCGACGGGATTGACCTCGCGAGCGACCGGATGGCGCTGCAGCGTCTCAAGGACGCCGCCGAGAAGGCCAAGATCGAGCTCTCGACGACCCACGAGACGGAGATCAACCTGCCCTTCATCACCGCCGACGCCTCCGGGCCGAAGCACCTGGCGCTGACCCTGTCACGGGCGAAGCTCGAGGCGCTGATCGGAGATCTCCTCGAGCGCACCCGCAAGCCCTGCCTCCAGGCTATCGAGGACGCCGGCCTCGCGGATGGATCGATCGACGAAGTCGTGCTGGTGGGCGGCTCGACCCGGATTCCGCGGGTTCAGGAACTCGCCAAGGAGATCTTCGGGGCGGAGCCGCACCAGGGCGTGAACCCGGACGAGGTCGTCGCGCTGGGCGCCGCGATCCAGGCCGGAGTGCTCGGTGGCGACGTCAAGGACCTGCTGCTCCTCGACGTGACGCCGCTGTCCCTCGGGATCGAGACGCTGGGCGGGGTCTTCACCTCCCTCATCAAGCGCAACACCACGATTCCGCACCGGGCGAGTGACGTCTTCTCCACGGCGAGCGACAACCAGACGCAGGTCGAGGTGCACGTCCTGCAGGGCGAGCGCTCCATGGCCGCCGACAACCGCACCCTCGGGAAGTTCAACCTGGTCGGCATCCCGCCGGCCCCCCGCGGGGTCCCGCAGATCGAGGTGGCCTTCGACATCGACGCCAACGGCATCGTCAACGTCTCGGCGAAGGACCGGGCCACCGGCCGCGAGCAGGCGATCACCATCACCGCCTCGAGCGGGCTCTCGAAGGACGAGATCGAGACGATGAAGAAGGAGGCGGCGTCCAACGAAGAGGCCGACAAGCAGCGGAAGGACGAGGTCGAGTTCCGGAACGAGACGGATTCCCTCGCGCATCAGGTCGAGAAGATGCTGAACGAGAACCGCGACAAGATCGAGAGTTCGGACGCCGAGGAGATCGAGAAGGCGCTGGCGACGGTCCGCGCCGCGCTGGCCGACAGCGACATGGAACGGATCCGCACCGCGCGCGCCGAGGTGGAGAAGGCGAGCCACCGGCTGGCGGAAGTCATGTACAAGAAGTCCTCCGACGGGGACGGTTCCGCCCAGGCGCAGGATCCCGCCGCCCCGCCGCCGCCCCCTCCTCCCCCCGGCGGAGGCAAGCGCAAGGGCAACGGCGCCGCTGACGACATCATCGACGCGGAGGTCGTGGGCGACAACTGACCTGATCGTTCAGGAGCTCTGACGACCTGTGCCCCCGCCCGCCGACTACTACGCGGTCCTGGGGGTCGGGCGCGATGCGGACATCCTGCGGATCCGGCAGGCGTACCGGCGGCTCGCCCGGCGCCTCCATCCCGACCTCAATCCCAACGACCGCGTCGTCGAGGAGCGTTTCCGGCAGATTCAGCGGGCCTTCGAGATCCTGGGCGATCCGGACCGCCGCGCCGAGTACGACCGGCACGGCGGGGCGGAACCGGCGCCGGCCCGGGTCCAGCGGGTCCACTACGGATTCGCCGGGTTCGACTTCGGCGAGGAACCCGCCAAGGAGGAGTGGGCGCTCCACGAGATCTTCGGTGGATCCGAGGGTTCCGAGTCCGCACCGACCGACGCCGATCCCGACATCCACGCCCGGGAACGGATCTCCTTCATCGAATCGCTCGAGGGGAAGCAGGTCCGCCTGCGCGTGAACCGCCGGGAGATCTGCGGCCCCTGCGGGGGACGGGGAGAGCGCCCCGTCGGGCAAGCGGCGCCCCAGGGAATCGAGTGCGCCGCCTGCGCCGGCGCCGGCCGGCGGCTCCGGCGCTACGGGCACATGGTGTTCTCCCGTCCGTGCCGGCGCTGCGGCGGACAGGGGACGCTGTTCCACACCGCCTGTTCCTCCTGCGGGGGGCGCGGCAGCCGGATCCGGTCGGTCCGGGTGGTCGCCCGGGTGCCCGCCGGGGTTTCCGACGGAGCGGCCGTGGTCGTGGACGGACAGGGGCACGAGCGGCTCCCCGGCGAACCGGCGGGAGATCTCCGGCTGCACATCGAGGTCACGCCGCATCCGGTCATCGAGCGCCACGGAGACAACCTCGTCTGTCCCCTGCCGCTGACGCTCGCGGAAGCCACGCTCGGGGGCCGCATCGAGGTCCCCACGCTTTCCGGGAACGTCGCCGTGCGCCTGCCGCCCGGAGTCCAGCCGGGCACCCGCCTGCGGCTCGCCGGGCGCGGGGTTCCTTCGATCCGCGGGGACGGCCGCGGCGATCTCTTCCTGGAGGTGCGGATCCACATCCCCGAGATCCGGGACGACCGGTCGCGGGACCTGGTCCGGGAGCTGGAGGAGCGCTACCCCGAGTCGCCTCGCGACGCGCTCCGTGAGAAGCTTCGCCAATGAGCGCCGAGCGCCGGAAGGGCGTCTACATGATCAGCGCGGTGGCGGAACTGTTCGGAATCCATCCGCAGACCCTGCGGCTCTATGAGCGTGAGGGTTTGCTGCAACCGTCGCGCACCGACGGGAATACGCGCGTCTATACCGACGAGGATCTCGAGCAGTTGCAGACCATCCTCAACCTGCGGGAACTCGGAGTGAATCTCGCCGGCGTGGACATCATCCTGAACATGCGCGTGAAGATGCAGCGGATGCAGGAAGAGATCACCCAGTTCACCGATTTCATTCACCGGGAACTGTCGCGGGAGGAAAACGCGCTGAGCGAGCGCGCCAGGAACGCCCTGGTGCGGCTGCCGCGGAAGGACATCGTCCCCGCCGGTTCGGGCCCGGACGGCGGATCGGCGGGCAACGCCGCTCCGTCCCGTCCCCGAAGCTCGTAGGAACGACTCTTGCCGGCGGTGCAGACCTGTCCCGACTGCGGTGACACGGGGTGGAAGCCGACTTCCCGGCCCGACGGGTCACCCGCGGTGGCAGTCTGCAACTGCCCGGGTGCGGCGCCGGCTCCGGTCCGGCTCGAAGACATCGGGGTCCCCTCGAAAGAGGCCGAGCGGGCGCGGTTCGACCGTTTCTTCAACGTGTCCGGTCCGCTGGAACGCGCGAAGGGGGTCGTCCGCAAGTGGGCCGACGCCTACCCGGACGTCAAGGGGGGGCTCCTGCTGCACGGACCGGTTGGAGTCGGCAAGACGCACCTCGCGGTGTCGCTCCTTCACCACGTCCTCATCGAGCGGGGAATCTCGGTCAACGCGCGCTTCGAATACGTGCCGCGGCTTCTCCGGGAGGTTCAAGGGGAAGGGAACGACCTACTGCTGATCGACGAGCGACGGTTGGCGGAGGTCGCCCGCGCCGAGATCGTGGTCCTCGACCAAATCGGGGCGGATACTGGCTGGGGTCAGCGGGTACAGGAGCGGTTCCTCTACATCCTGAACCGCTGCACCCAGGGCGCCGGTTTCCTCATCGCCACGACGGCGTTTCCGCTGGAATCGGCCGACCAATCGACCCTTGCCAAACAGATCACGGTCCGCGGGGTCTCGCTGCTGTACGAGGCCTGCCGGGTCGTCCCGATGCCGGGCGAGGACTATCGCGCTAAGGTCATCAATCCCGGGCTGAGTGTTTGAACCTCCAGCCCACGCACCATCGAAGGAGATTTCAGGTCATGCGCACCCTTCTCACCGCACTCGTCCTTTCCGTGGGAATGCCGGTTCTGGGACTTGCCCAGAGCCCCGACCCCGACAAGCCACGTCCGATCCCGATCCGGGACAGCGTTTTCATCGAGGATCTCACCTGGATGGAAGTGCGCGACCTGATCGCGGACGGCAAGCACACCGCCATCGTGGCGAGCGGCGGCGTCGAGCAGAACGGTCCCTATCTGGTCACCGGCAAGCACAACGTGCTGCTCCGGGGAGTGACCGAAGCGATCGCCCGGGATCTCGGGAACGCGCTGGTGGCGCCGATTCTCAAGCTGGTGCCCGAGGGCGATTTCGACCCGCCCACGGGTCACATGCGCTATCCGGGAACCGTGGGGCTCAGCGAGGATACGTTCCGGGCGGTGCTCCGGGACGTGGCCGCGAGCCTCCGGGCCAGCGGCTTCGACCACATCATTTTCCTCGGTGACAGCGGCGGCAACCAGGAGGGAATGAAGGCGGTCGCCGAGGAAATGCACGCCAAGTGGAACGGGTCGCCCGGCGTTCATTTCATTCCCGAGTTCTACGACGTCATGGGCCTCCGGACCTGGCTCGCCGACAACGGCATCAACGAGGAGCCCGAGGGCATTCACGACGAGTTCGCGATGGCGGCGATGATGGCGGCGGTGGACCCGAACTCCATCCGCCCCTCGGAGCGGCGCCAGGCCGGCCTCTTCCGGATCAACGGCGTGGACCTCGATCCGCTGGACGAGACCGTCGCCTGGGGCCTGCGTCTCTTCCGGCACCGCTCGGAAGTCACCGTGAAGGCGATCAAGGCAGCGATCGCCTCCCATAGCACGAACTAGGGACGGGAGGGCCGGCCATCAGGCCGGCGGTCCGTTGCCGGGCGTGATGGCGCCTCCGGCTTGGAACGCCGACCTCTGGTCGGCACAGCGGGCCTCCGGGCCGCGGACGGCGTGCCGTTATCCCCCCTGGGCGGCGCACCAGTGATGACGTTCTTCGAAGACCACCGGGACCGCTTCGCTCGCGCCGAATCGTCTTGCCGCCGACTGACGGTGGCGCCGGCGTTCCTGGGCGGCATTGCGCTCTTCGCGCTGCTCGGGATTACCGTGGCCGAGGTCTTCTGGCGCTACGTCCTCAACGACTCCCTGCTCTGGATCGAGGACGTTTCCACGATGTCGCTCGCGCTCGTGGTGGCGGCGGCGATCGCCCACGGCGCGCGAGAGGGTTCGCACGTGTGCGTCAACCTGATCGCCCGCGTTGCCGGGCGGCGGGTGACCCGCATCACGGACGCGGCCGCCCGGCTTCTCGGCGTGGCGGCCACCACGATGGCGGCGTACGCACTGTTCGTCCACGGCAGCTGCGGCCTTCCCTGCGGCGCGGTGACCGGCAGCGTGTCGATACCGCACACGCCGTTCTACTACGTGCTGGGCGCGTCGGTGGCGATCTACGGACTGCTGCTCGCGTCCCAGCTGCTGCTGGGGCTCGCCGTCTGGAATGCGGAAGACCCCAACGAACCGGACGAATGATGGGCGGAACCGAAATCGCCCTCTTGGGTTTCGCCGGGCTCCTCGTCCTGCTGCTGATCCGCGTACCCGTGGGGCTTGCGATGCTGATCGTGGGCCTGGCCGGAATCGCCGGGATCCGGCCGGGCGCCGTCGTGCCGGTGGTGGCGGGAGAGATGTTCGCGGTGTCCTCCCGGTATCCCCTCACCATCCTGCCGCTGTTCATGTTGATGGGCAGTCTGGCCGTGGTCTCCGGGATGAGCCACGACCTGTACCGGGCCGCGCATGGCTGGCTCAGCCGCGTCCGCGGCAGCCTCGCCTCCGCGTCGATCATCGCGTGCGCCGGTTTCTCGGCGCTTTCGGGTTCGTCCCTGGCCGCCGCCCTGACCATGGGTCGCGTGTCGCTTCCCGAGATGCGGCGGTTCCGCTACGACGACTCCCTGGCGACGGGGGCCATCGCGGCCGGCGGAACGCTCGGCATCCTGATCCCGCCCTCAGCGGGACTCGTCATCTACGGAATCATCACCGAGGAGAGCATCGGACGCCTGTTCATGGCGGGGGTGATGCCCGGGATCCTGCTCACCCTCCTGTTCGTTCTTGCCGTCTGGATCGTCGTCAGGCGCGACCCGGACAAGGCGCCGTACTCCCGGGCGCCCGTTTCGTGGCGGGACCGTCTCCGGGCCACCGGGCGGGCGCTGTGGATCCTGGGGATCGTCATCGTGACCATCGGCGGCATCTACGCCGGCATCTTCTCCGCCATCGAGGCGGCGGGCGTGGGAGCGATGCTGACGCTGGTCGTGGCCGCTGCGCGGCGCGCGCTGAACCGGAAGACCGTGGTCGAGGTGGTCGGCGCCACCCTGAAGGCGAGCGGCACCGCCTTTCTGGTGCTGGCCGGCGCGTTCGTGTTCAAGGTCTTCCTCGGACTCAGCGGAATCGCGTTCGCCGCATCGGAATGGGTCGGCCAGCAGGCGTTTTCGGGCGCTCAGGTCGTCGCGTTGGTGCTGGTCGTGTTCATCGTGCTCGGCACCTTCCTCGACGGCTTCGCGATGCTCGTGTTGACCGTTCCCCTGGTCCAGCCGATTCTCGAGTCGCTGGGCGTGGACATGATCTGGTTCGGGGTGATGATCGTCATCACCCTCGAGATGGGCCTCATCTCTCCGCCGGTCGGGCTCAACATCTTTGTCGTCAAGGGCGTCGCCCCCGACGTGCCGGTCCGGACGATGTTTCGCGGCATCGTGCCGTTCTGGCTCGCGCTGCTCGCGGCGCTCATTCTGATCGCGCTCCTGCCCGGACTGGCCACCGACCTGCCGAACGCCATGTACGGGTAGTTGGCGACTCCCTCCGGAACGGGTCGCAGGCCGCCATCGCGCGATTCCGCGGTGGCCGGGGACGGCGGTGCTCCATAATGGGGAGTCCGGGGAACACGCCGTCCCCCCGGATGGGGACGGCGTTCGGACGGGAGGTGAGGATGGGCGCACGCGAGGCCGGTTCCGGCACGGAGCGGGCCGGGATGGCGATACCGGAATGACGGCGGGCCTGGGCGAGGACCTCCGCTACGAAGTCCACGACCGGCCTCCCCGGCCGATCACGCTGGCGCTCGGTCTGCAGTTCGCGGCCCTGTGCGTGAACGGCACCGTGCTGCTGCCGACCATCGCGTTTCGCGCCGGCGGCGCCGAAGCGCTCGTGTCCTGGGCGGTTTGCGTTTCCGTACTGGTGTGCGGCGTTTCCGCGATCGTGCAGGCCCTGCGCGTGGGCCGGATCGGAGCGGGTTACGCAGTGACGCACGTCAGCTCGGCGATCTTCGTCGCCGTCTGCGCGGAGGCTCTGATCCGGGGAGGGCCGGGGCTGCTCGCCACGCTGGTCGTCGTTTCCGCGGTTGTCCAGGCGGTCGTCTCCGCGCGGCTCGCACTGCTCCACCGGCTCTTCACCCCCGCCGTCACGGGGACGGTTCTCATGCTCCTCCCCGTGACCGTCATGCCGATTCTCTTCGGCATGCTGAACGAGTTGCCCGCGGGTGCTCCCCGGCTGGCCGCCCCGCTGAGCGCCGGCGTGACGATCTGCGCGACCGTGGGGCTCTCGCTCCGGGGGAGGGGAGCGCTGCGCCTCTGGGCCCCGGCGGCCGGCATCGTCGCCGGTTCGCTGGTCGGAGCATTCTTCGGCATCTACGACACGGGACGGGTGGCCGATGCCGCCTGGATCGGCCTTCCCGCCGGCCGGCTTCCCGGCCTGGACCTCGACTTCGGGCCCGCGTTCTGGGGACTGTTGCCGGCGTTCGTGTTCGTGACGCTGGTCGGCTCGACCAAGTCGGTCGCCGTCGCGGTCGGCGCCCAGCGGGTGGCGCGGCGCCGGTCCCGCGCGATCGACTACCGGGCGGTGCAGCGCGCCCTGACCGCGGAAAGCGCCGGCAACCTCGTGGCGGGCGTGGCGGGAACGATGCCCGCCACGTCGTATCCGGGAGCAGTGGCGGCGGTCGAAGTCACGGGCGCCGCGGCGCGCAGCATCGGCGTGGTGGCCGGGTCGGCCTTCGTTGTCCTGGCTTTCCTGCCCAAGGCGCTCGCTCTCGTTCTCGCGATCCCCGGCGCCGTGGTCGCAGCCGCCATCGCCGTGGTCATGGCGACGCTGTTCACGGTCGGCATGCGGGAAGTCGTGACGAGCATGGGGACGAACCCGCGCAACGGCCTGATCGCGGGCGTCTCGTTCTGGACGGGTGTCGCTTTCGAGTTCGACATGATCTTTCCCGAGTTCTTCGCGGTGTTCGCAGGCGGTCTGTTGAGCAACGGACTGATCACCGGCGGCCTGGTCGCGTTCGGGCTCACGGCGCTGACGGTGCGCCGGAAGAGCCGGCTCCGGGGCCGGCTCGACGGTTCCGAGTTGCCCAGGATCACCGAGTTCGTTCAGGGGTTTGCCGCCTCGAACGGCCTGGAGGCGGCGCTGGGACGGCTTGAAGCCGCCACCGAGGAGGCGCTGCTGACGCTCCTGCAGTCCCGCCGGGAAGCGGAGGAGGCGGAGGAAACGGCGGGCGGCGGGGGACGCGAACTGCTCGTGACCGCCGGCCGGGAGGACGACGAAGCCGTTCTGGAGTTCAGGGTCGGGACGGGAAGCGGCGACGAGTTCAATCTTCAGGACCGCCTGGCCTGGCTGGGCACGCCGACCAGGGCGGAACGTCTGGATCAGGAGATCTCCCTGCGGCTGCTACGGCACTTCGCGTCCTCGGTGCGGCACCAGCAGTTTCACAGCACGGACGTCCTCACTCTCCGTGTTTCGGCCACCTCGCCGCGTGCGTCCTGAAGCGGCGCCCGCGAGGCGGATTCTCGTTGTCGCGGCCGGATTGCTCGCCGCCTCCGGATGCGGAGGAGCGCCGGACACCAGGGAGCTGTCGCTGGCGCATTTCCTGCCGGCGGATCACCCGCTGAACGAGGCCGTGTTCACGCCGTTGGCCAAGGAGCTCGCAGAGCTTTCGGACGGCAGACTGACGGTCAGGCAATTCCCCGCGGGCGCCCTGAACTCGTCGCCCTCGGCGCAGTACTCGATTCTGGTCAGCGGGGTGGCCGACATCGCACTCGCGGTGCCTTCCTACACCGCCGACCTCTTTCCGAAGACCGACCTGATCGGCTATCCGGGCATCTGCAAGACCACCAGGGACTGCACCGAAGCTCTCCACCGCGCTCTGCCGGTCCTGGAGCGGGAGTACGACGCGAAGGTTCTGGGGATCTGGTCCAATGACGCCCCGGTGCTGCTCACCCGCGACACACCGGTGCGGGCCCTTGAAGACATGCGCGGGCTCAAGATCCGTGTCTCCTCACGGAGCCTCATCCCTTTCATCGAGGCGCTCGGCGCCAGCGCCGTCATGCAACCGGGTACGGTGGTCCACCAGAGCCTGACCACCGGGGTCATCGACGGCGTCGCCATCTCCCCTTCGGGGATCTCCACCTTTCAGTTGCACGAACCCGCCAACTACCTGACGGACTGGCTTCCCGCGTCCGGGCTGCCGTTCGTGCTGCTGATGAATCGAGGCGTGTACGCGTCCCTGGCTCCGGAGCAACAGCGGTGGATCGATGAGGCCGCCGACGCCTCCCTGTCCGTAGCCGGAGCCGAAGCGTATGGACGCGCCGGCGCCGAGGCCCTGCGGATGGCCGAGGCAGCCGGCGTCGAGTTCATCAGTCTCGCCCGAGGCGAAAGGCGCCGCTTCGAGCACGCGGTCGCCTCCGTCCGCGAGGCGGGGTTGGCGCGGCCGGTGGGCGACATGACCGCCGGCGAGGTCATCCTCCTCTTCGGCGCGAAACCCTGAGCCGGCCGCGCTCGTCGGCTCCTTGGCGGTCCTACTTCGGGGCTTGTGTTTCATGGCCCAACCTGGATCCGGTTCGCCGGCCATGACCCTCCGGATTCCGGCGCCGGCGGGTCCGGCCGTGCCCCAGCGATCCGCACTCTCGGGCGTCTGTTTCCACACCGCGGGTTCGTGGGTTGCTTCGTCGATGTGCTCCATGTCGCTCGTGTACTCGCACACGGTGCCTGCCGGGTCCCGGAAGTAGCAGAAGATGTTGTTGCCCGGTCCGTGACGCCCGAGTCCCCAGTCGGTCTCGCGCCCATGGGCGCGAAGGTTGGCGAGACCGGTCATCACGCCGTTTGCATTCGCCACCACGTACGCCACGTGGTTCACGGATGGGTGATCCGCGCGGCTGAACGCGAGAACGTGATGTTTCCGGCTGCAGCGCAGGAACGCCATCCGGTTCTCGATCCAGTCCGAAACCCGGAACCCCACAACGCCGGTGTAGCACTCGACGACCTGATCGAACCGCGCGGTGTTCAGGACCACATGGCAGAGCCGGCGGGGCGCGACCCGGCTGGCGGACCAGCCGTTCGCGTGGCCCGCCACCCCGGCCGACAGCGGCAACGTCTCGTGCGCCGGCACGAAGCGCTCCCCCTCGCTACCTGCTCTTCCTGCTCCTCAGGATCGCGGCGCGGCGCGCCTTCGATTCCTCCGAAAACCAGGTGTCCAGGAAGCGCTCGCGCTTCCCGGCGGCCTGGCTGAGGGCCCGCTCGGCAGACCCGCCGCGAAGCTCCCGCTTGGTGTGGGTGTAGGCCTCGCGAGGGAGAGCGCCCAGCTCTTCGGCCCGCTCCGCCGCCCGCGCCGCCAGCGCCTCCGGTTCGGCCAGCTCGTGCAGGAAACCGTTCGCGAGGGCGTCCTCGGGTCCCGTGAGCCGGCCGCGCAGGAGGACCTCCGCGGTCCGCTCCGGCGGAATGGCCGCCCGCAGGACCTCGAAGGCCGCCGCCGGGAAAATGACCCCGAGCTGCACCTCGGATACACCGATCCGGTAGGCGCCGGTGGCGCCGATCCGGAAGTCGCAGGCGGTCGCGAGGATCGCGCCGCCCGCCACCGCGTGCCCGTTCACGGCGGCGACGGTGGGGCAGGGGAAGAGAAAGAGCCGGCGGACGAACTCGTCGAAGGCGTCGACGAACGCGCCCATTTCGCCCCGGTCGTCCGGCAGTCCCGCGAGATCGAGACCCGCCGAGAAGAAGCGATCGTTCCCGGTCAGGATCAGAGGCCGGCCACTCGCTTCCGCCTCATCGAGGCTCGCCCCCAGCTCTGCCACCAGCACCGGGTCGAGGGCGTTCGCCGGCCCGTGGCGCATCGCGGCGACGAGGGCCGGCGGCGCGGACGGCACGGACCGGGGAGCGGGACTGGCCGGGGTGGTTACTCGAGCCCGGCCAGGACTTCCATCAACGGCTCGTAGTCCTCGCGGATCTGGTAGTCGTAGTTGACGTACTGGAGGATGCCCTGGCGGTCGATCACGAAGGTCGCGCGGGACGCGTAGGTCGCTCCGTTGATCTCGAGCGGCGTCACGCCGTAGGCGCCCACCACTTCCGCCTGGCGGTCCGACAGCAGGACGAGTCCCGGCAGTTCACCCTCGGCCGCCGGCGCCACCATCATTCCGGAGTCCTTGCCGACGTTCTCGAGCCAGTTCCACTGGGAGAAGGGGGTGTCCACGCTGATTCCGAAGACCTGGGTGTCCGCATCCAGAAACTTCTGGATGTCGTCCTTGTAGGACGAAAACTGGAGCGTTCAACCACCCGTCCAGTCAGCCACGTAGAAGGCCAGCACGATGTTCTTCTCGCCCAGCGCGGCGCTCAGATCGAGCTTCTCCGCGCCCGGCGATTCGCCCGCGGTGGAAGGCAGCGGGTTCGGGAACATGGGCGCCTTGTCTCCCACCCGGAGCGAGACGTCCTGCGCCACGGCGTCAGGAACTCCCCAGACCGCGGCCAGCCCGGCGACGAGCCCGAGGGCCAGGACGCCGGACAGTCGGCGGCTCTTGATGTGTTGCATGGAGGACCTCCCTCGGCTGCACCATTGAGTTCGGAGTGCGGATCATGCCCGCTGGCCGTGCCTCCCGCAAGAGCGGCGCTTTCGCCGGCTGCCGCGGTGCACCGCCGGCCTTGTGCCCCGCGCGAACGAAGCGCCGGCGGTGCTATTCTGATTTTGACTGCTTCTCGTTCCAGAAAGGCTTCCCGCTGTCCGTGACACTGTCCTTCCGCGCCCGCCTCGAGGCGGAAGTGCGCGAACTCGAAGAAGAGCTGCACCTGCGGCTCCCCAAACAGATCAAGGAGGCCCGCGAGCACGGCGATCTGTCCGAAAACGCGGAGTACGAAGCCGCGAAGGAACGGCAGACCTACGTCGCCGTCCGCCTCGCGCAACTCAAGGGCCGGCTCGCGGACCTCTCCATGGTGAGCATGGACAACATCCCGGCGGACCGGGTATCGCTCGGCAGCCAGGTCGGGGTCGTGGATCTGGACACCGACGAGGAGTTCCGGTACGAACTGGTGGTCAGCGAGGACGTGGACGCGGCGGCGGGCAAGGTATCCACCGGCTCCCCGATCGGGAGGGCGCTCATGGGCGCCCGGGTGGGGGATGAGGTGAGCGTGCACACGCCGCTCGGCGAGCGGGAGTTCGAGATCCGCGAACTCCGGACGATCCACGACCGGGATTCCTCTTGAGAGCATCAGCCCAACGCCGCCGGGCCATCACTGCCGTCGGGCTCTGCCTCGCGGTCGCGGGACCGCCCTCCGCCGCGGCGGCCGCTCCGGACGTCCACCAGGTGGACGTGGTGGACATCATCCACTCGGTGTCCGCCCGCCGGGTGCTGACGACGATCTCGGCGGCGGAGGAGGCGGGCGCCGGGCTCGTCCTGGTCCGCCTCGACACTCCGGGAGGCCTCGACACCGCGATGCGGGAGATCATCGAGGCGATCCTGAACAGCGCGGTGCCGGTCGCCGTCTTCGTGGGGCCCTCCGGCTCCCGGGCCGCCTCCGCCGGCTACCTGATCACCCTGGCGGCCGACGTCTCGGGGATGGCGCCCGGGACCAACATGGGCGCCGCGACTCCCATCGCCGGGACGGGCGGCGAGATGCCCGAGACCCTGAGCCGGAAGGTCGAATCCGATGCCGCGGCCTACCTGAGGTCCATCGCCGAGCGCCGGGGTCGCGATGTCGCCCTCGCCGAGCAGGGCGTCACGGAGGCGCGGAGCTGGACGGCCTCGGAAGCGCTCGAGGCCGGCCTCGTCGACCTCGTGGCCGACAACACCGAGGAGTTCCTGGCGGCCGTCCACGGCCGGACGGTGACCCGGATCGACGGGACCGAGGTCACGCTCGATACCGCCGGCGCGCTGATCGTCGAGACCGAGATGAGTTTCCGGGACCGGGCCCTCTCGGTGATCGCCAACCCGAATCTGGCGGTGCTGCTCGGGATGATCGGCCTGCTCGGGCTCTACCTCGAGTTCTCGAACCCCGGCCTGCTCATCCCGGGCATTCTCGGAGGCATCGCCCTCCTGCTGGCCGCCTTCGGCCTGAACTTCCTGCCGGTCAGTCTGCTCGGAGTGCTGCTGCTGCTCGCCGGGATCGGTCTCCTGACCGCCGAGGCGCTCACGCCGTCGTTCGGCATAATGGGGCTGTCGGGAGCGGTGGCGCTGGTGATCGGCCTTCTTTTCTTCTTCGACGAGCAGTCGCTGCCCACGCCCGCGCTGCAATTGACCTGGGGACTCGTCCTTCCGTCCGTGCTGGTATTCGCGGTACTGGTGTTCTTCCTCGGTCAACTGGTGGTCCGCGCCCAGCGCCGCCCCGCGGTGACCGGGCGGGAGGGGATGATCGGTCTCGTCGCCACCGTGCGGAGCGACATTCCGCCGGGCGGCGAGGGCAAGGTGTTCGTCCACGGCGAGTTCTGGGACGCCGTCGCCGCGGCGCCGGTGAGCGCCGGCGAGCGCGTGAAGGTGCTGGAGGTGGAGGGGCTGATCCTCCGCGTCGGCCCGGCCTCCGAAGACCCTCTCCACAAGCAAGGAGCTGACTCATGACTTTCGGACTTCCCCTGGGAGCCCTGGTAGCCATCGCTTTCGCGGTGATCTTCGTTCTCAACTGGATCAAGGTCCTGAACGAATACGAGCGGGGGGTGATCTTCCGGTTCGGCAAGCTGTTGCCTGCGCCCCGGGGGCCGGGACTGGTGCTGGTCTTCGCCCCCATCGATCGGCTGGTGCGCATCAGCCTGCGGCTCGTCGCCTTCGACGTTCCGCCGCAGGACATCATCACCCGCGACAACGTGTCCGTGAAGGTGAACGCGGTGGTCTTCTTCCGGGTGGTGGACCCGACGAAGGCGGTCATCGAGGTGGAGGACTACCTGTATGCCACCTCGCAGCTCGCGCAGACCACGCTCCGCAGCGTCCTCGGTCAGGTGGATCTCGACGATCTGCTCTCGCAGCGCGATTCACTGAACGTCCAGTTGCAGGGCATCCTCGACAAGAGCACCGATCCCTGGGGCATCAAGGTGGCCTCCGTCGAGGTCAAGCACGTGGACCTCCCCGGCGAGATGACCCGGGCGCTGGCGCGCCAGGCGGAAGCCGAGCGCGAAAAGCGCGCCAAGGTCATCCACGCCGAGGGCGAGTTCCAGGCCTCCGCGCAGCTTGCCCGAGCCGCCGAAGTCGTGGGCACGCATCCGCTGGGCGCCCAGCTTCGTTACCTGCAGACGCTGACCGAGATCGCCACCGAGAAGAACTCGACGATCATCTTCCCCCTCCCGCTCGACCTGGTGAAACCCTTCCTCGAGCTGCACACGGGCAAGGACTCCACGAAGGACTGACCTCCTTCCATCCGCCCCGGCTTTCGCGGGGAGGCTCGGAGACCTCAAGCATCGCTTTAGAAATTCCCCGTAACTTCTGTTAGGGTCACACGAAAGGTGCGGGGAGGCGCTGCGCAAGGAGCGTCCTGACGCCCCATTCCTCCGGGAGGTTTCCATGCACGGCCACCACGACAGCGATCACTACGACGTCCAGTTCACGACGCGGCAGCTCGTGATGTTGTTCGGCCTGCTCATCGTGATCGTGGTGGGCGTCTTTGTCGGGGGAATCGTCATCGGACGCGGCATGGCTCCGGACGCGGCGGAGGCGATGATGGCGGCCCGCCGCACGAGCCCGGTCCCGGCTCCCCCGCCGGCGAAGGCGGCCCCGGCCTCCGTCGCCGAGGCGCCCGAGGAAGACGCTCTCCGTCTGCCGATCCGCTCCGAGCCGGGACCTGCCGCGCGGACCGCGGCCCGCGCCCCGGCCCGTGAGCCGGCCGCG
>JAJEIY010000089.1 GCA_022828085.1 Acidobacteriota bacterium
ACCTTTCCGGGTGGAGTTGGGACGTGCGCGGTGCGGGGCACCGCGCGTGCCGGTCGGAGACCGGCGTTCCAAGCCGTTGCGCCGCCAAGAATCTAAAGATGGCGGCGAGCCTTTGGCTCGGCGCCGGCCTGACCGGGGGAAAGTGTGAAAGGGGGCACTCCCCCTTTCACAAAACAACTACTGCCAATCGGAACTCGCCGAAGCGCGCTTCAGCGCGCGAGGGAGTTTCGATTGCCGACGCGCAGCGTCGGGTGGTTCGGGGACGGGGGCAAAAGGCCGCCCGCCCTCGTGTTGCTGCGGCGCTCGGCCCTTTGCCCCCGTCCCCGGACCACTCCGGCCTGGGTGCCGGGGGGCGGAATTGAACCGCCGACACAAGGATTTTCAGTCCTCTGCTCTACCGTCTGAGCTACCCCGGCTACGGGCGCCCGCCATCTCACGGGGGCGCGGTAGTTTGGCACAGGCTCAGGCTTGCTGCGGCTCCGCCTCCTCGCCGTCTTCCTCGCCGTCCAGGCCGAGCGCCCTGCGCACGCGGGCTTCCACCTCGGCCATCAGCGGCTCGTCCTCGAGCAGTGTCCGGCGGGTCCGTTCCCGCCCCTGTCCGATCTGTTCGCCCTGGTAGGAGTACCAAGCCCCGCTCTTCTCGATGATCCGCTCGCGCACCGCGAGATCGATGAGATCTCCCGCCCGGGAAATGCCTTCTCCGTAGCGGACGTCGAACTCGGCCTGCCGGAAGGGGGGGGCGACCTTGTTCTTGACCACCTTGATCCGGGTCCGGTTCCCGATCACCGCGTCGCCTTCCTTGAGAGCGCCGATCCGCCGGATGTCCACCCGCACCGACGAGTAGAACTTGAGCGCGCGCCCGCCCGTCGTCGTCTCCGGGTTGCCGAACATGATCCCGATCTTCTCCCGGAGCTGGTTGATGAACACCAGGCAGGTGGACGACTTCGAGACGATCCCGGTGAGCTTGCGGAGCGCCTTCGACATGAGCCGGGCCTGGAGGCCCACCTGCGCGTCGCCCATCTCGCCGTCGAGTTCGGCGCGCGGCACGAGCGCCGCCACCGAGTCCACCACCACGACGTCCACCGATCCGCTCCGCACCAGCGTCTCGGTGATCTCGAGCGCCTGCTCGCCGTCGTCGGGCTGGGACACCAGCAGCTCGTCGGTGTTCACCCCGAGCGCCCGGCAGTACTCCGGGTCGAGGGCGTGCTCGGCGTCCACGAACGCGGCGACCCCGCCGAGCGCCTGGGCGGAGGCCACCACCGTGAGCGCGAGGGTGGTCTTTCCGGAAGACTCCGGGCCGAACACCTCGACCACCCGGCCGCGGGGAAAGCCTCCCACCCCGAGCGCGGCGTCCACCGAGATCACGCCGGTCGGGATGGAGGACACGTCCAGGGCGGACGAACCGAGGCGCATGATGGCCCCCCGGCCGTGCTGTTTTTCGATCTGCCCGAGGGCGATGTCGAGGGCGCGGGAACGCTGGTCGGCGCTCCTCGGATTCCTGGCGTCTGGCGACATGCTCTTGGTGTCTCTCGACATGGCTGGCGGGAGTCTCCTCGTCGGATATGGGCGCCCCGGACCCGGGGCCGGCGGCGCGGCTTCGAGTTCTCTAAAGGCTAAGACGTAGTTGAGCCAAATTCTGTCCCACCCCCGGCGCCCGGAGTCTCAAGAATCTCTTTAGGCGGGTCGGTCAGCGGCCCGCATCGCGGTAGTCATGGAACCCGCGACCCGTCTTGCGGCCGAGCCGGCCGCCGTCGACCAGCTTCACGAGCAGCGGGCACGGGCGGTAGCGGGGATCTCCGAACCCCTCCTGGAGCACCCGCAGGATGTCGAGGACCACGTCGAGGCCGATGAGATCGGCGAGCGCCAGCGGGCCCATGGGATGCCGCATGCCGAGCGTCATGATCCGGTCGATGTCTCCGGCGCTGCCCACGCCCTCCATGAGCGCGAAGGCGGCCTCGTTGATCAGCGGCATGAGGACCCGGTTGGAGACGAAGCCGGGCGCGTCGTTGACCGCGCAGGGGGTCTTCCCCAGCCGCCGCGACAGATCCATGGTGGCCTCGAACGTCGCGTCCGAGGTGTCGAGCCCCCGGATCACCTCCACCAGCTCCATGACCGGCACCGGGTTCATGAAGTGCATGCCGATGAAGCGGTCGGCGCGGCCCGAGGCGGCCGCGAGCCGGGTGATCGAGATCGAGGAGGTGTTCGACGCGAGGATCGTCCGGGGCGGCAGCAGCGGCGCGAGCGCGGCGTAGAGCGAGAGCTTCTTCGCCTCGTTCTCGACGATGGCCTCGACCACGAACTCCGCGTCGGCGGCGGGCGCCATTTCGGTCCCCGGCTCGATGCGCGCGTACGCGGTCTTCGCCTCCGCGTCCGTCAGGGTCCCGCGCTTCACCTGACGCCCGAGGTTCTTCCCGATGGTCGCCATGCCGCGCGCCGTGAACTCCTCCCGGATGTCCACGAGGTTCACCTTCACGCCGGAGATGGCGAAGACCTGGGCGATGCCGTTCCCCATGGTCCCGGCGCCCACCACCAGGACCCGCCCCGGAGCTCCCGGATCAGGCACGTTCCACTCCCAGGGCGACTCCGTTGCCGCCGCCCAGGCAGAGACTGGCGACGCCCCGGTCCAGCCCGTGCTCCCGGAGCAGGTAGAGCAGCGTGGTGAGGATGCGGGCGCCGCTCGCCCCGATCGGGTGGCCGAGCGCCACGGCGCCCCCGTTCATGTTCGTCCGCTCCGCGGGAAGTCCGAGTTCGGCCTGGACCGCCACCGCCTGGGCGGCGAAAGCCTCGTTGATCTCGAAGAGGTCCACCCCGTCCACGCTCCAGTCGAGGCGTTCGAGCAGCTTCCGGACCGCGGGCACCGGGGTCATCATGACCCACTCGGGCTCGAGGCCCGAGACCGCCTGGCCGGTGATGCGGGCGAGCCGGGGCAGGCGGTGGCGGCGCACGGCCGCATCGGAAGCGATCACCAGGGCGGATGCCCCGTCGTTCACCCCCGGGGCGTTCCCCGCGGTCACCCGGCCGTCCTTGCGAAAGACGGGCCGGAGCCGCGCCAGCGACTCCGCGGTCGCGTCCGGCCGGATGCTCTCGTCGCGCCCGACCACCACCGTGCCCTTTCGCGCCGCGACCTCCACGGGCAAGATCTCGGCGGCGAAGCGCCCGGCCTCGGTGGCCGCGTGGGCGCGCCGCTGGCTCTCGGCGGCGTAGCCGTCCATCGCCTCGCGGCTCACCCCGTAGCGGTCGGCGACCCGCTCGGCGGTCTCGCCCATGTGGATGTCCTCGAAGGCGTCGGTGAGCCCGTCGTGCACCATCGAGTCCACGAGGCTGCCGTCACCCATCTTCGACCCCGTCCGCATTCCCTGGAGGAGATGCGGAGCGTTCGACATGGACTCCATCCCGCCCGCCACCACCAGGTCGGCGTCGCCGGCGAGGATCGCCTGGCGGGCGAGCATGACCGCCTTCAGCCCGGATCCGCAGACCTTGTTGATGGTGAGGGCGCCGACGCCGGCGGGCAGGCCGGCGCCGATCGCGGCCTGGCGGGCCGGGTTCTGGCCGAGCCCGGCGGTCAGCACGTTCCCGAGGATGACCTCGTCGACGGCGTCCGCCGGCGTGGCGGCGCGCTCCACCGCCTCGCGCACCACCAGCGCCCCGAGCTTCGGAGCCGGCAGCGGGGAGAGTCCGCCGAGCAGTTTTCCGATCGGGGTCCGCACCGCGGAGGAGATCCAGACCGGCGGCCCCCCGTTCGCCTCGGTCACTCGCCTCGCCTTCCCGGGCCGGAAGCGTCCTCCGCCATCGCCGGAACCCCGAGTTCGACCCGCACCCGCAGCCGGGCCTCGGGGAGACCGGCGGCGCTCGCCAGGCGCCGCGCGATCTCCGTTCGCCGCCCGTGCGCCTCGGCCCGGGTCCGCGGGTCGGCGGTGACGATCGTCAGGACGCGCCTCTCGACGCGCACCGGAACCGCCTTCCGCGCGATGTCCGCCGGCGCCGCCCGGTCCCAGAGCGCCCTCAGGAACTCGATGTCCAGCAGCGCCCCCTGCTCCCGGCTCGGGAACACGAGGCCGAGAAGATCCCCGATCGGCGCCGGATGGCCCCGCCGCCGATCAGCGGACCGCGGGGGAACGTTCGGCACCCAAACATCGTAACGCGCGGGTTGCAGTCCTTTTCGTGACGCGGCGCCGTGCCGCGTACGGCGGGGAGGAGTTCCGGCCGAGGAGCGCCGCTCTTCACCAGTTGCTGCGAAGACGCAATCCCGCAGGGTCGGCCGACAGCCGTGATGGCGCCACCGGCTTGGAACGCCGGTCTCCGACCGGCACGCGCGGCGCTCCGCGCCGCGCTCGGCGTGACCCTGCTCACCCAGGGTGGCGCGTACGGCTTGGAGCGACGACCTGCGGGATGGTTCGCTCTCGGTGCGGGGCGGAGGGAACGCTCCCGAACCGCTGTCGCCCAAGGCGCGTAGCGGCACGTCGCCCGCGGGCCTTCGGCCCGCTGTGCCGGTCGGAGACCGGCGTTCCAAGCCGTTTCCGCCATTCTCATGACGGGCGGGGGGCGTAGGAGGACGCCGAGCGCCCCGCGTGGACCAGGGGAATCCGGATTCAGGCCGGTGCCCGCTCGGGTTTCCCCATTTGAAGCCTGTCGCGCCGATCTGATATATCCGACCGGAGGGGTCGGATTTCCTGATCCCGTTTCCATCACGAACCTTGCGGGAGGTTCCCCAATGCGCCGATTCCTTCTTCTTCTCGGAGTTCTTCTCCTTTCCGTGCCGCTCGCCGCCCAGGAAATCACCGGCGCCCTGCAGGGCCGGGTCACCGACGCCTCGGCCGGGGTCCTTCCCGGGGCCACGGTGACGATCTCCGGGGAGAACATCCTCGGCGGGTCGCGGAGCGCCGTGACCGCCGGCAACGGGGCCTACCGCCTCGCGAACATTCCGCCGGGCGTGTACCAGGTCTCCTTCGCGCTCAGCGGGTTCGGGGAGCAGGTCTACGAGGGCGTCCGCATCTCGACGGACACCACCTTCACGCTGAACGCCGAACTGAGCGTCGCGGCGCTCGAGGAGACGGTCACGGTCACCGGCGAGGCGCCGGTCATCGAGACGGCGGCGACCGACGTGGCCTTCAACTTCACCGAGGAGGTGATGGAGAACGTCCCGAACGCGCGCGACCCGTGGGCCATGGTCTCCCAGGTGCCCGGCGTGACCACGAACCGGATCAACGTCGGCGGCACCGAGACCGGCAACCAGCTCGCCTTCCGGGGCCACGGGGTCTTCCCGGGCCAGAACATCTACGTGCTGAACGGCGCGAACGTCACCGACAACCAGTCGAACGGCGGCTCGCAGTTCTACTTCGACGTGGACTCCTTCGAGGAGATGCAGATCGAGGTCAGCTCCCACAGCGCCGAGGTGCAGACCCCCGGCATGGTGATGAACATCGTGCCGAAGTCCGGCTCGAACAACTTCAGCGGAACGACCAGCCTCTACTTCGGAAACGAGGGCATGCAGTCCGACAACGTGGACAGCAACCTCATGAGCCTGGGCGTGGACCGGGCGAGCAACCTGAACCAGTACCTTGACGTCGGCGCCGAGATCGGCGGCCCGATCATCGAGGACAAGCTCTGGTGGTGGGCCGGGCACCGGCACCAGGTCGTCCAGAAGTTCGTCACCGGCACCCAGAACCCGGACGGGAGCTTCCCGATCGACGAGACGGTGCTCTGGTACCCGTCGGCCAAGATCAACTGGGCGATCAGCCAGAACCACAACTTCTCCGTCTACTTCAACATGGCGCAGAAGAAGCGGTTCAACCGCTCGCTCAGTTCGCTGCGGCCGCTGCCGACCACCTGGAACCAGCAGGGGGCGCCCATCGCGCGGCTCTTCACCTTCCGGGACGACTGGACGCCGACCCCGAACGTGCTGGTCGCCTTCAAGGCGAACGTCATGGACCAGGGCTTCGAGCTGCGCGCCCAGCCCGAGGTGGACGTCGAGAACACCCCGGCGCGGCTCGATCTCGCCACCGGGCAGTGGTCGGACGCCCCGCCGAACGAACTCGGCGTGCACAAGACCCTCAGGAACGCGGCCACCACCGTTTCCTGGTACCGCACCGACTGGGGCGGCGACCACGACTTCAAGGCCGGCTTCGAGATCGGACAGATCCGGGCCTTCGGCAACCAGGGCGGCGGGGTGGCCCGGAACACCTACCCGGCCGACCACCGCCTCCACTTCTTCAACGGGGAGCCCTCCGAGGTCATCCTCTGGGCCTCCGGGGCGGTCGCGGCGACCGGTCCCCAGCGGTCCGCCTTCCTGCAGGATTCCTGGGCGGTGAACGATCAGCTCCGGCTGAACCTCGGCGCCCGCTGGGACTGGCAGGCGAACTCCCTCGACCAGGTCACCGCGCCCGCCAGCCGCTACCTCGATCCCGTCTCGCAGGAGGGCACCGGGAACCTCATCGTCTGGAACACGATCTCGCCCCGCCTCGGGATGGTCTTCGACCTGACCGGAGACGCCCGGACGCTCTTCAAGGCGAGCTACGGGCGCTACTACTGGGTGCTCTGGCTCGACCGGGTGCAGTTGGCCAGCGTGGCCGGCGACCGGAACCGGAAGCACGAATGGAACGACCTGAACGGCGACCGGAACTTCACGATCGACGAGGCCGGCGCGGTGCTCAGCGTGTTCGACGCCGGCGCGAACCCGGTGACCATCGACGGGAACCTCGATCCGACCTACACGGACGAGTTCACGGTGGGGCTGACCCGCGAGGTGGCGGCGAACGTCTCGGCGAGCGCCACCATCATGTGGCGGCGCGACCGCGACATCACCCAGATCACGAACACCGGCATCTCGGCGGCCGACTACACCGCGGTGACCGGGACCGACCCGGGGCCCGACGGCGCGCTCGGCACCGGCGACGACGGGGGCGCGATCACCTTCTACGAACTCGACGCCTCGAAGACCGGGCTCTCGCCAAACTTCCTCACCACCCGTCCGGGCTTCGAACACGAGTACCGCGGCTTCGAGTTCAACCTGCACCGCCGCCTGGCGTCCAACTGGCAGTTCATGGGCTCGATCACCATCGGCCAGCAGTCGGAGAACTACGGCTCCGGCTCCTTCGACAACCTGGACCGCGCCATCCCCGACGATCGCGGGCGCCTGGGCGGACAGCCGCAGTTCCCGCTGAACAATCCCGAACTCGTGGACGGCACCCGGGTCGCGAACTCGACGCCGTACCTGATGAAGGTGCTCGGGACCTACCAGGCCGACTTCGGGCTGACCCTGAGCGGCTTCTACCAGTACATCAGCGGCAACAACTTCACGCGGACGGTGAACGCGCAGGCCGCGCTCGGCCGCCGGCTGAACCAAGGCAACGTGAGGGCCTTCGCGGGCGAGCGGAACGGCGAGAACTGGGAAGCCGCCAACGTGCTGGACCTCAGGGCCGCCTACGACCTGGGCCTCGGCGACATGGGCACGCTCTCCCTCCAGTTCGACGTGTTCAACGCGCTGAACATCAACACGATCACGAACACCCAGAGCCTGTCGGGAGGCGCCTTCGGGCGCGTGTTGGCTTTCGTGCCGCCCCGGATCTTCCGCCTCGGCGCAAAGCTCCGCTTCTGATCTACTGATCCCGAACCGCCGGGGCGGACCCGGGCCTGGTACCGCCCCGGCCAACCCGCGAGGTGGATTCCGTGCGCTTGACTTCCGTTCTTCTCATCGGCCTGCTGGGCGCCGGTTGCACCCCGGCGCCCTCCCCGCTATCGGACGCTGACGACGGGTCCGGCTACGGTGTGCCGGGAGCCCTCGAAAGAGCCCGGATCAAGACCGCGATCGTCGAGGAGAAACTGCGCACCGCACTCCTCCCGGCGATGCGGACCCACGGCATCGACATGTGGATCGTGCTCGACCGCGAGAACCACCCGGACCCGCTCCACGAGGAGATCGGCGGCGGCTTCGCCGGGGTGCGCTCCGCTTACATCTTCTTCGACTCGGGCGGCACGGAGCCCGAGAAGATCTATCTCGGCTCCCACGTGCAGCCGGGAGACTCGGTCATCGAGCAGGTCTACGACGAGAAGGTCTACTACGGCTACAGCGAGGAGGGGATCACTCCCCACCTCCGGGAAGCGGTCCACAGCCGCGATCCCCAGCGCATCGGGATCAACACGTCGAGGACGCTTCCGGAAGCCGACGGCCTCACGGTCGCCTTCCGGGACGTCCTGGTGGAGGCCATCGGCAGCCCGTATTCCGACCGGCTGGTGTCGGCGGAACTGCTGATCCGGGACTTCCGCAACCTGCGCACGCCGCTCGAGCGGGATCTCTACCGGCAGCTCACCGAATGGACAGCGCGCTGGGAGACGGAGGGTCTGACCGGTTCCCACGTCGTCCCCGGCGAGACCACCGCCCTCGAAATGGCCGGATGGTTCGAGGACAAGGCCCTCGAGTTGGGCATGGGCAGCTTCCAGACCGTGCGGGTGGTCCGGGAGGGCGACCTGCTGCCGCGCCACGCCGCGGACATCCCCATCCAGCCCGGCGACATCGTGGCGGTGGACGCGGGGCTCTTCTACCTGCAGTTCGAGAGCGACATGAAGCGGACCGCCTACGTGCTGGGCCCGGGAGAGACCGAAGCGCCGGAGAGCATCCGGAATGCCTGGGCCGAGGTGATCCAGACCTCCCGCCTCTACGCGAGCAAGATGGTCCCGGGCGCCATCGGGCACGAGATCTACGAGGCCATCATCGAAGAGGCGCTCCGCGACGGCTACGTCCGGGACACCCGGACCGACCCGAGCGTCGGAAACGTCGGTCCCGAACACGAGATCGCGCTCTACGGACACTCGCTCGGGAACGACCTGCACGACATCGGCGCCCGGGTCGCCCCCGACATGCCGTTCGCCTACGGCGACCGGGTTCGGTTCCCTCTCGTCGAAGGCGAGTTCGTCGCCATGGAGTTCCACGTCGGGGTGCCCATCCCCGAATGGGAGGGGAAGAAGTGGTCGGCGCGCTACGAGGAGATCGCGGTGGTGGGGAGCGAGGGACTCGAGGAGCTGATCCCCTTCCAGACGGAGCTCCTGCTCATCCACTCCCGATAGCTTCGGGCGTAGTCAGGCGGCGCCGCCGAGATCAGTCCGGGTCGTCGGCCGACCAGTCGTCCAGCTCCAGGCCCTCGATGCGGGAGAAGTGCCGGACGTTGCCGGTGGCGAGCCGTGCCGGGAGGGAGACGGCGACGGACGCGATCGCCAGATCCATGTCCTCGACCGGAGTCCCCCGCTCCTGGAGGAGCGCCTTCCAGTGGCCGAAGGCGCGCGAGGCGGGCTCGGTCCAGTCAACCCAGCGGACGGCGGCTCGGACCCGCTCGAATTCGTGCTCGAGCAGACGTCTCCTCCGGGATCCGGCATCGAGGCGGGCCAGGCCGAAACGGATTTCTGCCGCAACGGGCGCGCACAGACACACCGCGCCCGGGTCCTCATCCCGCAGCCGCCGAAGCGCCTCGGGCTGCCGGCGCATGATCTTCGAGACGGCGCTCGTGTCGAGGACCAACATCAGAACGGTGGGTCCATTCGACTCCAGCGGGCGGCCCGGAGGGTCCGGTCGAGGTCCTCGCAGCCTTCTTGAAGCTCCGCGAGATCTTCGGCGCTCAGGTGGCCGTTCGAGAAAAAGCCCGGTGACCACTGCGCCCGTTCCTCGGCGGTACGACGGCAGGACTCCACGATCACGCGGTTCCGGCTGATTCCCCGCT
Organism: Acidobacteriota bacterium; assembly: GCA_022828085.1. Lineage (GTDB taxonomy): Bacteria > Acidobacteriota > Vicinamibacteria > Marinacidobacterales > Marinacidobacteraceae > Marinacidobacterium. The sequence goes on from JAJEIY010000089.1 coordinate 9,708, forward strand.
CGGCGGCGATCCGGTCCAGGCTGGCAAGCAACGGCTCCGGGAAGTGGACGCTGGTGTTGGGCATGGGACTAACATATCCTAACATATTAGACCTGAGCCGGCGGGGGCCGCTGTGCCGGCTGAAGCCGGCGCTCCAAGCCGTTTCCGCCATCACGACGATCGACGGATCGCCACGGAGCCCCTACGCGCCGAGCTGGGCCGCCAGGTCCAGGAAGTCCTTGGCGTTGACGTCGAAGGCGTCCTCGTACGAGAGATCGATCCGGCGGTTCGGCCACTCCAGCGGCCGGGGAACGAAGGCCGTGCGCAAGCCCGCTTCGGCCGCCGCCCTCAGGTCGTACTTGTGCGCCGCGACCATCATGACCTCGCCCGGCGCCAGCCCGAGCAGGCCGGCCGCCTTCAGATAGACCTCCGGATCCGGCTTGTAGTGGCCGATCAGCTCCGAGGACAGCACGAGGTCCCAGGGGAGCCCGGCGCGCTTGGCCATGTTCACCAGCAGCGCCACGTTGCCGTTCGACAAGGTGGTGATGGTGAGTTTTGCTCTGAGCCTCCTGAGACCCGCCACCGCGTCGGGCCACGGATCCAGGCGGTGCCAGACGCGGTTGAGGTCTTCCTTCTCGGATTCGCCGAGGCCCTCGACCCCAAATCGGTCCAGCACGTCCTCCAGATTCATCCGGTGCAGCTCGTCCATGGTCTTCCAGGGAAGCTCTCCCCGCCGCACGCGGTCCATGGCCGGGTGATAGCCGTCCCGCCACGCTTCCGCGAAGGCCGCCCAGTCGACTTGCACGCCCCTGGCGCGGCCGAGGGCCTCGCCTTCCCGGATCAGCGTGGAGCGCCAGTCCACCACGGTGCCGAAGACGTCGAAAGCCAGCGCGCGGACACCCACGGGACCAACCTTATTCGTTTCCGGGACCGACCAGTCCACCCCCAGGCGCCACGAGCAGCAGGCGTTCCTGGCGGGGGATGAGCCAGTTCACGCCGACCGCGGCCTGCTGGGCGTTCTCCTCGAATCGCGAGTACCACGTCGTTCCACTCCACTCGGGGATCGGGGTGCTCAGGTGGAACTCGACGGACACCCATTCCCCCTCGACCAGCGGGAACCGCACCCGCTGCCCGTAGGCGAGCGGGAAGTCCTGGGCCACCCGGGCCCCGATGTCGTGGGAGTTGTTCCCCACCGAGTGCCCGTAGATGCCGATCTCCGGCCGGGTGTCGGTGGCGGCGACCCCGCCGGCGTCCGGCCCCACGACCTGGTAGCCGCGGTCCTGGACCCGCTCCACGATGGCGGACCAGACCTCGGTGCCGGTGCGGCCGGGGATCATCTCCTCGACGTAGATGTCGGCGACCCCGAGGGTCTCCTGCCAGGCGTCGCGGATGCTCTGCGGCGGCTCGGTCTCGCCCTCGCGCAGGACGTAGATGGTGCGCTTCATGTCGGTTTCGAAGCCGAGATACCGGAGCCCGCTGTCGATGCCGACGATGTCGCCCGGCTGGATCGCGTGCGCGCTCGCGAGCGGCAACTGCTCACCGTTCCGGACGATCCGGGCCACGTTGGACCCGCTCTCGCCGGTCTCGAGTCCCACGTCGCGGGCCCGCTGCTCCATGAGCCAGTAGAGATCGGCCGCGGTGGTCTCGCCGGGAACGACGGCGTCGAATCCCTCCTTCATCCAGCGGTCGGACCATTCCAGGAGCTGGGTGAACACCTCGGTCTCCCCGGCCACCTTGTGGAGCCGAAAATCCCGCACCAGCAGCTCCGCCGAGACGATCCGCGACGAGTACTCGGGCCCGATGGCGTTCTCGATGTACTCGAGGAGCCCCAGGGTCAGTCCGTCGGCCTCCGGCAGGGTGTAGGAGCGGTTGATCCCGATCCGCTGCGGGTCCCGCTCGGTGACCGCGTCCCGTAGGAGCGGCGCCACCCCCTCCGGGTGGTAGCCGTAGTAGGTCGTGGCGTCGAAGAGGTGCGGCACGATGGCGGTGTTCGGCTGCTCGTGGGAACCGAAGAAGAGCTTCTCGATGCCCTCCTGTTCCCCCCGGTCGAAGAAGAGGTACACGCCGCGGACCCCTGGATAGCCGCCGCCCACCTCGTCGTGGAGCGGTTCCTTGTTGTTCTCCCGATCCATGACGATCCACATGTCGATGCCGTGGTTCCTCATGGCCGGCGGCAGGGCCTCGTTGAGCTTGTTCCGCACGATGGTGCGCTTCATCTCCCACTGCTCGTGTTCCGAGGGAACGCCGTAGGGGTTGTACGGACCCGCCGGGGGCACGGGCGGGGCGCAGCCCGCGAGCGCGAGCAGGACGGTCCCGACGACGGCCGGGACGGGGATCAGTTCGCCGGCTCGATGAGGAACAACTCCTTCTGGGTGGGAATCAGCCATTTCACTCCCTCCTCGGTAATCTGGGCGGTCTCCTCGAAGCGCGCGTACCAGGTCTTGCCGTCCCATTCCGGCACCGGGATGCTCGCGTGGAACTCGATGGAGACCCATTCGTTCGCCTGCAGCGGGAAGCGCACCCGGTCCCCGTAGGCGAACGGGATGTCGGCCGCAATCCGGGCCCCGATGTCGTGGGCCACGTTGCCGACCGAGTGTCCGTAGACGCCGACCTCCGGCTCCACGGTCGTGGTCGCATCCCCGCCGGCGTCGGGCCCCGTGGCGCGGTAGCCGCGGCTTTCCATCTCGGCGTTGATGGCCGACCAGGTCTCGAATCCGACGGCCCCGGGAACCATCATGCTGGCGTAGAAGTCGCCGATGTCGTGGGTCGTCCGCCAGACCTCCTGAAGGCTCTCCGGCATCTCCGTCTCGCCGGGCTTCAGGATGTAGGCGGTCCGTTTGATGTCGATCGCGAAGTGGAGATAGCGCAGGCCGCCGTCGATCCCGACGATGTCGCCGGGTTCAAGTGGAATGTCGGGATCGTGGATGGGGAGCAGTTCCCCCTCGCGCACCACCCGGACCGTGCCCCAGCCGGTGAGCCCCAGCTCGAGGGCCCGGTCCAGCAGCCACCAGGCCACGTCCTCGGCGGTGGTGACCCCGGTGGTGACGTGCTCGGTGGAGAGGGCCTCTTCCATCCAGCGCGCGGTCCACTCCAGGAGCTGCGTGTAGATGACTGTCTCGGCGGGGGTGCGCTGAAGCCGGAAGTCCCGGACCAGCAGCTCGGCCGAGACGATGCGGCTCGCGTACTCGGGGCCGATCGCGTCCACCAGGAAGTTCCTCAGGCCCACCGTCAGCCCGTCGGCTTCGGGAAGGGTGTGCGAGGTGTTGACCCCGATCGCCCGCGGGTCCCGGTCCTCGATCGCCTTCTGGAGGTGCGGGGTCAGCCCCTCCGGGCTGTACCCGTAGTAGATCTTCTCGTCGTAGATCTGGCTGATGACCGAGTTGGCCGGCTGCTCGTGCGAGCTGTAGTAGAGCTTCTCGACGGTGTCCGAGCCGTTGTCGAAGAAGATGAACGCGCCGCGCACCCCGGCGAACCCGCCCCCGAGTTCGACGTGGAGCGGCTCCTCGTTGTTCTCGCGGTCCAGGACGATCCACATGTCGATGCCGTGGTTGCGCATCGCGGGAAGGAGCACCGTCTGGAGCTTCTCCGCGATGGCGTCGCGCTGGATCGCGAACCGCTCCTTGGAGTCCGGGATGCCATAGGCGGCGCCGCCCATCCCCAGGGAATCCGGGTCGCCCATTTCCACCCGGCACGCGCCGGAGACGAGCGGGAGAACCGCCGCGCAGGCCGCGCCCACGAGCACGGTCTTCCTCCACTTCCTCATGGCGATACCCTCCCTCGAACCGAGCCGGTCGCCTTCTTCGGAGTCTATGCGTGCCTGACCCATCGAGAAAACGCAAGCCGCCTCGCCTGGAGTTCCCGGAGGCGGAGGGCGCGACAGCGCGCGATCGGACCGAGTTCGCCGAGGCGGTCGCCGCAACACCGCCGGAACTCGTGGTCGCCGTCGGGGATCTGCCGGTAGCCGTCCCGCTACCGTCGCCGCACGCGCTGCTCCGCGACCTCCAGAGCGGTAGACGCCGGGTGCGCGACGACTGCGCCATTTCGCTGCGCCAGAAGACCCAGGACGAGGCGCGGCGTCTGCTCGAGAACTTTCTTCGCGTCCGGCAGATCCGGGGCGACCGCTTCGTGAGCGTGATCCACGGCAAGGGCTACCGCTCTGAGGGCGGCCGGGCCGTGCTCGCCCGGCGCGTTCCGGAATGGCTCGCCGAATGGAGGCCGGAACTCGTGGCCGCCTGGGGCGAGGCGCGCCGGGAGGACGGTGGGGGTGGAGCGCTTTACGTGGTTCTCGCCGCTGCGGCGAACTGATGCCCGAGGTCGGTCGGCGCCAGGCCGGAGGCGTTGATTGGGACCCGGACCAGTACGACAGGTTTCGCGACTACCGGCTGCGGCCGGCGCTCGAGCTCCTCGACCGGGTCCCGATCACCGGGGCGCGGCTCGTCTACGACCTCGGGTGCGGCGCGGGAGCCATCACCCGGATCATCACGGAACGGTTCCCCGGCGCCCGCGTGATCGGGCTCGACAGTTCCCCCGAGATGCTGGCGAAAGCCTCGGCGGCGCCGAGCCGGGTGGAATGGGTCCGGGGCGATATCGCGGAGTGGGAACCCGAACGCCCACCCGACCTCATCTATTCCAACGCCGCGCTTCACTGGCTCGAGGACCACGCCGGGCTCTTTCCCCGGCTGCTCGGCGCTCTCGCGCCGGGCGGCTGCCTCGCGGTGCAGATGCCCCTCAGCCACGCCCAGCCGTCACACACCCTGATGTGCGAGATCCTGGCGAACGGCGGCGAGGACGGTTCGGCGCTCGGCAACGAAGCGGTGGCGGCTGCCGCCGCCCGCGACTGGGTGCTCGATTCGAGCGCGTACCACGAGCTGCTGTCCCCGCACTCCTCGGAGCTGGACATCTGGGAAACCGAGTACCTCCACCGGCTCGAAGGCGAGGACGCCGTCCTCGAGTGGGTCAAGGCGACCGGGCTCCGGCCGGTCCTGAACGGTCTGACCGGCGCCGACCTCGAACGCTTCCTGGAGGTGTACCGGGAACGGCTGCGTAAGGCGTATCCACGGCGTGCGGACGGCTTCACCGTGTATCCGTTCCCGCGCCTGTTCCTGGTGGCGACGCGGTAGGGACGTGATGGCGCACCGGCCTGGAACGCCGGTCTCCGACCGGCACGCGGGCCGCAGGCCCGCAAAGCGCGTCGGGCTGCAGGTCCAACAGACACGAACTCTTGCGCACACGTGGTTCTGTCCCGGGCGGCGTTCCGGGTCGGTAAGGGGCGAGGCGGAGGGAGCGGAGCGACCGGAGGTCGGCGGTCCAAGCCGTACGTGCCATCTTGGGTGAGTGGCGTCACGACGTGCGCGGCGCGGAGCGCCGCGCGTGCCGGTCGGAGACCGGCATTCCAAGCCGTTTCCGCCACCGCACGGGGGGCGTTTCAAACCCCGGGCTCAGCGTCGTGCGCCGAAGAGCACCAGCACCGCGACCAGGCGCACCAGGTCATCCAGGTCCACCCATTCGTCGGGGCCGTAGAAGTTCCCGCCCAGCGATCCGATCCCGAGCGACGCAACTCCCTGGAGCCGGATCGGGAAGCGGATGTCGCTCGCCAGGTGATCGGCGTAGGGGACCGGTTCACGGCCGGTGACCCCGGCGACCGCGGACCGCAACTCGGCCGCGAGGGAATCGCTCCAGGCGGTCTCAGCGGGATTCGCGCGGAGTTCGGGGGCGGTCGCCTCGTACCCGAAGCTTCCGCCGGATCCCCGTGCCGGCAGATCTTCCGCGGCGCGGCGGAACGCCTCCAGCACCCCTCGCACCGTCTTCTTCCCGCGAAAGAGGACCCGGACCTCGGCTTCGCACCGAACCGGTGTCAGCCCCGCGGCCTCACCAGCGACCAGTCGTCCGAGGTTCACCTCGCAGTCGGAGAGCTCACCCCGGCGCGGGCGCTCGACCCAGCGGAGGCACGCTTCCAGCGCGTCGCCGCCCTCCCCGAACGGTGCGCTCTCCGGAGTCCCGATCTCCCGAGGCCGGCCGGACCAGCCGGTGACCCGGAGATGCACGTCCACGACCCCCCGGCTCGCGCTCTTGAGCACGCCGAGCCCCGCCCCGTTCTCGGGCGGATGGACGTAGACGGAATCTCCCGCCTCCATCCGGGCAAAGACCGGGAGCGTCCCCCGCGCCCCGCCCCCCTTGCCGTGGACGCTCACCACCCGGGGCGTCTTCCCCGAGTCCCGCGCGAGCAGCGCGGCCGCCACCGCCGCCGCGGCGAGTCCGCCCTTGTCGTCCGCGGCTCCCAGACCGTGGACCCGACCCTCGCGAATCGTTGGCCGGCAGGGCGGCGCACTCCAGCCGTCCGACGCGGCCTCGGTGTCCACGTGCGCAAAGAGCGTGAGGCCCGAGCACTCCGGAGGCTCGGCGACGAGGTTCACGGGCGCCTCGCCCGCTGCGGGGGGCGGGCTGAACTCGGGGTGATCGCGAAGGGGTTCCCACGACTCCTCGGTCGTCTCGACTGCGAACCCGTTCCGCTCCAGGTAGGCCCCGAGCCGCGCCTGCGCTTCCCGAGCCGAACTGCCGTACGGGCTGGGCGCCTCGATCAGGGCCTCGAGAAGCGCGAGCAGCTCCGTCCGGGACCCCTCCGCCAGTTCCAGCGCGCGGCGGGGGTCCATGGCCTACGGCGCTTCGACGTCGTGCCCCGTGATGGCCTCGACGAGCGTCAGGTCCACGTCGTCCCCCGCGTTCCGCCACACCTCGCGCGCCAACTCCAGGAGAACGCCGGTTTCCGGATGGGAGAACCGCACCCCCGCGGCTTCGAGAGTGGTGAGCGCCTCCGCGTCCTGACGCTGGTACTCCTCGCGCTCGGCGTCCACCGCCTTCCGGGCCGCCGCGCGGACCGCTGCCTGATCTTCCGGGGACAGCGACGAGAAGAACCGCTCGCTCATCACCAGCGGCTGCACGAGGTACATCCAGCCGATCTCCGACCAGTTGGGCGCCACCTCGAAGAAGCGCTTCGAAAGGTAGTTCGAGCGGGCGGCCTCGGCGCCGTCGATGACCCCCTGTTCGAGCGCCGTATAGACCTCCCCGTAGGCCATCGGCAGCGGGTTCGCGCCGAATGCCTCGAAGGCCCGCAGGTGGAGCGGGTTCTCCATGGTCCGGATCTTGAGCCCCGCGAGGTCCTCCGTTCTCTCGACCGGCCGGTCCCGGGTCATCACGTGGCGGAGACCCGCCTCGAAGTAGCCGAGAAGAACGAGACCCCGCTGCCGCAGCGGTTCCTCGAAGCGGGCCCCGATGGGACCGTCGAGCACCTCGTACATGTGGGGGCGGTCCCGGAAGAGGTAGGGCAGGTCGAAGACCAGCAGCTCGGGCGCGAAGGTGGCGAGCGGCGCGTTCGAGGGCGTCGTCAGCTCGACCGCTCCGATGATCGTCAGCTCGATGACGTCGCGCTCGTTTCCGAGCGCGTTGTTCGGATAGATCTCCACGGCGACACGGCCGCCGGTCGCCGCCGCGATCTCGCGCGCGAAGACCTCCAGTCCCTTCACCGCCGGTTCGTTCGCGGCGGTGCTCGTGCTCGCCTTGATGATGATCCGGCGCTCTTCAGGCGCCGCGCAGCCGGCGAGCAACGCGAGACCCGCGAGGACGGGAAGCACCGGCCGCACCATCAGAGCATCCCCAGCCAGCGCGGCAGGACCGTCACCGCGTCCGGAAAGACGGTCATCAGCACCAGCACCGCCACCATGGCGAGCACCGGACGCACCGTCCATCCCGCGATGTCGCTGATGCTCCGCTTCGCGATGGTGCAGGCGACGAAGAGCGTCGCGCCGTAGGGCGGCGTCACCATGCCGATGCAGAGGTTCACCGAGGCCAGCACCCCGAAGTGGATGGGATCGATCCCGAGCTGGAGCGCCAGCGGGAACAGGATGGGCATGATCACGATGATCGCGGAGATGCTCTCCATGAACATGCCCACCACGATGAGGATGATGTTGCAGACGATCAGGAAGGAGAGCTGGCCGCCGGCCAGGGCTTCCACCTGTCCTCCCACCTGATCGGGCACCCGGCCCACCGCGATGATCCAGGCGAGCAGGAAGGCGCTGGTGGCGACGAAGAGCACGACGCACGATCGGAGCGCGGCGCTCACCAGCAGCGGGCGCAGGTCCCGGAGACGGAGTTCCCGGTAGACGAAGAACCCCACCGCCAGGCCGTAGGCGACCGCGACCCCGGCGGCTTCGGTGGCGGTGAAGATCCCGGCCAGGATGCCGCCGAGCACCACGACCGGCATGCCGAGCGCCGGGAGCGCCCCCAGGATCGCCCGGGTAAGGGAGCCGTCCGGCGGGGGCGGCGCGTTTCCGGACGCGGCGAACGCGGCCTCGTAGCGGCGCGAACGGCGGAGGTTGATGCCGATGAGCGCGGCCGCCATGAGGAACCCGGGCACGATGCCGCCCACGAAGAGCGCCGCGATGGAGGTCTCCGTCACGTAGCCCATGACGATCATGATGATGCTCGGCGGGATGATCGGCCCCAGCGCCCCGCCCGCCGCCTGGAGCGCGGTGGCGAAGCCGGTGGGATACCCGCGCTCCTGCATTGCCGGGATCATCATGGAGCCCACCGCCGCGGTACTGGCGCTCGAGCTGCCGGAGATGCTCGCGAAGAACATGGACGAGACCACCGAGACGATGGGGAGTCCGCCGCGCAGCCGTCCCACCACCTCGACCGTCCGCCGGGAGATCCCGCAGGCGTTCATGAGTTCTCCGGCGAAGATGAAGAGCGGCACCGCCATGAGCGCCCAGGAGTTCAGCGCCGCGAAGGCCCGCTGCGGGATGATCTCGAAGGGGATCTGACCGTCGGCGACGAGCGCCGCCATGCCGCTCAGCCCGATCGCGAAGGCGACCGGCACCCCGAGCAGGAGCAGGACGGCGAGGGTGATGAGGAGAGCCGGGATCACGGGTCGCCGTCCCCTCGCTCTGTCCCCCGGTGGAGCCCGGCAACGATGAGGACCCCCGCCGCCAGCGCCATGAGGACCCCGCTGACCGGCACGGCCAGATAGGGCCAGACCATCGAGATCCCGAGCGCCGGCGAGGTCTGGAAGCCCGCGACCGCCAGGAGGCGGGCGCCGTAGAAGGCGAGGCCCAGGCAGAAGAGCGCCGAGATCAGCAGCACGCCGGTTCGGAGGGCCAGCGCCGCCCTCGGCGGCAGGCGGGGCGTCACGTAGTCCACCGCCAAATGCATCCCGCGCCGCACGCAGATCGGGGACGCCAACAGCACCAGCCAGACCTGCAGGAAGCGGGCAAGTTCCTCGGTCCAGCTCGGTGGACTCCCGAAGAGGTAGCGGGCCCCCACCTGGTAGATCACGAGCGCCGCCATGAGTCCGAGGGCGATCGCCGCCCCGGTCTCGAGCGCTCGCCAGAGGCGGTTCATGAGTCCTGCATGGCGGAGGGCCGCTGGCGACTCTACCGGAGCGGCCGCTCGGAGCGCCGGCCTCCGGCCGGCATCGCGGCCGCAGGCCGCGAAACGCGTGCCGGCGCTCTCCCGCATGGCGTGGCGCCATCCCGTGTGACGTTGCGCCATACGCCAACGTGAGGCCTGGAGTTTCGCTCGCTGCGCGAGCGATGCCGGCCGGAGGCCGGCGCTCCGCCCTGCGCCCTACAATCGCCGGCCATGACCGATACCCGCGAGTTCCTGGACCGTTTCTGGGAGGACGAGATCCTGCCCTCCCTCACCGATTACGTCGCCGTCCCGAACGTGTCGGTGCTGTTCGACCCGGACTGGGAAGCGAACGGGCACATGGAGGACGCGCTCCAGATGGGCAAGGCGTTCATGGAGAAGCACGCCCCGGACGACGCGACCCTCCACGTGGGACGGATTCCGGGAAGGACGCCGCTGCTGCTCCTCGATTGCCCCGGCGAAGCGGACGGCACGATCCTGATGTACGGCCACCTCGACAAGCAGCCCGAGATGGTCGGCTGGCGGGACGGCCTCGGCCCCTGGAGCCCGGTCCGCGAGGGCGACAAGCTCTACGGCCGGGGCGGAGCGGACGACGGGTACGCGCTCTACTGCGCGCTCGCCGCGCTCGAAGCGGTGCGCCGCGAGGGCAAGAAGCGCGCCCGCGTGGTCCTGCTGGTCGAGTTCTCCGAGGAGAGCGGCTCCCCGGACCTGCCCGCCTACATGGAGTCCTTCGCCGACGTCATCGGCAGCCCCGACCTCGTGATCTGCCTCGACTCGGGCGCCGGCAACTACGACCAGCTCTGGTCCACGACCTCGCTGCGCGGGATGGTGGGCGGCACGCTGCAGGCCGAGGTGCTCACCGAGGGCGTCCACTCGGGCGACGCGGGCGGGGTCGTGCCCCCGCCCTTCCTGATCCTGCGGAAGCTGCTCGACCGGCTCGAGGACCCGGTCACCGACCGCATCATTCCGGAGGCGCTCCACGCCGAGATCCCTGCGGAGCGGGTTGCGCAGGCGGAGGCGGCGGCCGAGACCCTGGGTTCGGACACCTTCAGCCGCTTTCCCTGGGCCGGCAACACTGGCCGGCCGGGCATTCCCACCGGTGAACTCATCCTGAACCGCACCTGGCGCCCGAACCTGGCGGTGACCGGACAGGGCGGGCTGCCGTCGCTCGAGAAAGCCGGCAACGTCCTGCTGCCCCAGGTGACGCTGAACCTCTCCTTCCGGCTTCCCCCCACGGTGGATCCAAAGGCCGCGCAGGATGCGATCCGGGAAGTCGTGGAACCGGACCCGCCCTACGGCGCCAAGGTCACCCTGCACTTCCACGAGCCCGCGCAGGGCTGGTCGGCTCCCGCGCTCGCGCCCTGGCTCGGCGACGCCCTCCGCGACGCCTCGATGGGCGCCTACGGCAAGCCGGCCATGTACATGGGCGAGGGCGGTTCCATCCCCTTCATGGGCATGCTCGGCGAGCAGTTCCCCGAGGCGCAGTTCGTCATCACCGGCGTGCTCGGCCCGAACTCGAACGCCCACGGCCCGAACGAGTTCCTCGAGATCGCCTACGCGAAGCGCCTCACGGAGGCGGTGGCCACCGTCGTCGCCCGCCACGCCGTGCGTTAGGGCACCTCGGCGGAGGAACTCCGATCATCGGATCCCCCCGCAATTCCCGCCATGACAAATGGCGGAAACGGCTTGGAACGCCGGCTTCAGCCGGCACCGCCGCGCACAGCGCCGCGGGTGGGTCACCCTCATCCGGCCAGATAGCGCTCGATTTGCCCTAGACGAACGGTGACGGCATCTAAGACCACAGCCTCCAGCGCCGGCGGGAAGTTCTCCGGCAGGCTCGCGCGAACGGTATCGAAGGCTCCGGCGCGGCCTTCGACCAAGTCCGCGAACAGACCGCGAACCGCACGCTTCGGAACACCGGCGGCTCTCCCGCTCTCGACGAAATGCTCCGGCTCGATATGCGCCACTCCCCGAATCCCCGCGTTTCCTGCGGCGAGGGACATCACGGCTTCGTCCTCGGGAAGTTCCCCTCCGGTGAGCGCGGGCTGGACGGACACCATGTCGTAGAACGGCGCCAGCCGGAATCGGCCGCGCGGGAGCAGTCGGAGGCTGTAGTTCTTGGCGTGGCCGTCAATCGCCGCGAGCAGCCAGAAGACGATCTGCGCCCGTAAGAAACCTTGACGGTCCGCGTCGGGGGACGCCGAGCCCTCGAGCAAGCCGAGTAGCCGGGTCATGCCCGGTCCCCCGTCCATCTCGTACTTCCGCCCGGACGGCACGGCGAGCGCCTGGGCGAGATCTTCGTGGGGAACCCGCAGGAGCCGTCCATCGTTCGTCCAGCGCCGGTCGAATCGTTCGACCACCAACACCCGGACCTCATCGAAGTCCGCAATGCGGGCAGGCGCCACATCCAACCCGAACGCCGACGCCACGCGCAGGCACAGGAACTCGTTCTCGACGCTCTGGCTGAAGTCGACTCCCAGTAGCGAACCGATCTGGGGTTTCAAGATGTGGGTCGTCGGCGTGAATCCGAGCGGGAACTGCCAAATCCCATCCGCGAACAGCAGCGCTGTCTTCCGCTGTGCCCCGGCAAGCGAGATCCGAAAGCGCGGACCGACTCCGAGTGGACGCCGATCCAACTCCGAGACGAATCTCGCCACCTCTTCGTCCGAAACGGGCGTTCCGGCGACAGCGCCGGGCGGGCCGGGATCCTCCCCGTCCGGAACGAAGGTCAGGGCGCCGGCCGAACACCGGCCCAGATAGGCGAGCAGGGTGTACGGGTGCGTGTCCGGCGCGTCCACGCGCACTGCCAGCCGAGCACGCATCCCTTCGGAGTCGGGCAGCAGATTGTCGAGAAACCGGAATACCGGCTCGCCTCGGTGGCCGGCCGGGTCAAGCGGTAAAGAGAGCGAGGCCGGCGTGGCGCCCTCCCAGGCGAGCCAATCCGGGTCGTATTGGAGCGCGAGTCCCGACGCCGTTCGGGTGAGCTTCCCGAGACGCCTTCCGTTCTCGAAGAGTTGGAGGGTCCGAACCGTAGACCTCATGTTCGACAGCTCCGATTCATTCGAGACGATCCGGTTCACCGAGTACCTGTTCGCGGTCCCGCAGGGCCACTTCGCGGCCGAGCACCGCGAGCAGTCGGAAGACCGTGTCCAGCCGCGTTCCCGGCGCGCCGTTCTCGGCGGCGGAAACGGTCGCCTGCCGCAGGACGCACGCTTCCGCCAATTCGGCCTGGGTCATGCCCTGCCGCCGCCGGAGGACGCGGATGGCCTGGCCGAGGCCGCGCGGACTTGTCGCGATGGGCTCCATGGTGCTGCCTGGAATACGCCAGAGCGTATGTCTCACCATTATACGCTAGAGCGCAAACAGCATTGGGGGTCCGAAGCAGGAGAGACGACGCGCTGGCCCCGGCCAGCGCGTGCCGACTGAAAGTGGACGCTCCCTAAGCGCCGGGAACCCCGATCTCGATCAGGAGCGTTCGCAGTTCCTCGCGCTCGGACTCGTCGAGACGGCGGGTGGGGAGCCGGCTCGGCCCGCCCTTCCGCCCGGTCAACTCGAGCGCCGCGTTGACGACGGGGCTCTCGGCTCCGGTGCGGCGCCACATCCGCACCCGGAAGTCGTACCACGGCCAGTTGACCGTGCTCAACAGCTCCTGCGCCCGGGCGTACTCGCCCGCTTCCATCAACCGAAAAACCTCGAGGTCGTGTTCGGGCCAGACCGTGCACAGGTGGGTGATGTACCCCCGTCCGCCGAGCATGTGGGTCAGTCCCTGGAGACCGTGGTTGTCGATGACGGCGAGTCGGTCCCGGAAGCGCACCACCCCGCGCTGGTAGTCCAGGGTGCCGCGCGCGGTGGACCACTTGAGGGCGAGGCAGCGGGGCAGCTCGGCGAGCCGTTCGACATCGTCGAGCGACATGTCGTACGCCTCCCAGTGGGTGTTGTAGATCATGATCCCCAGCGTGCTGGTGGCTTCGTGCACCGTCTCGAACAGCCGGTAGCAGTCCTCCGGCGACGACTCGTAGTAGTAGCCCGGCGCGAGCTGGATGCCCCAGGCGCCGATGTCCTCGGCGAAGCGGGCAAGTTCCACGGACACGGCGGGGTTCGTGTCCTGGGCTCCGACCAGCACGGGCGTCCGGCCATCCGCGGCCCGAACGATGGTTTCGCTCACCGCCTTTCGCTCATCGAGCGTCAGCATCGGGAAGTCGCCCCCGGCGCCGGCGGCCAGCAGCACCCCGCTTCCGGTGCGTACGCCCCGCTCCACGACGTGATTGACGTTCTCGCGGATGGCGTCGTGATCGACGCTGAGGTCGTCCGCGTAGTTGGTGATGACCGGAATCAACGGTCCACAGATGGTCTTCCTGGCGTCCGCCGGCGTCATGGTTCGGGTCTCCTTCGCCTTGCGGCGGTGTGTTATACCCGAGCGCGCCGATGAATCAGGGCCTCGCCGCCGTCGACTGGCTCGTGCTCGCGGCCTACGCAGGGCTCACCCTCTGGCTCGGCTGGCACTACGGCCGGCGCCAGTCCTCGACGAAGGAGTACTTCGTCGGCGGCGGCCGGCTCCACCCCGTGGCCGTCGGCGTCTCGCTGTTCGCGACGCTCGTCAGCACGGTGTCGTATCTATCCGTGCCGGGGGAAACGCTCGGGCGGGGGCCGGTGCTGCTCGTCCAGCTCCTGGGGCTTCCCCTCGTCTATGTCGTCGTCTGCTACGGCCTGCTCCCGGTCTACATGAGGCACCGGGTGACGAGCGCCTACGAACTCCTCGAGGTGCGCCTCGGGCTCGGAGCGCGGCTCCTGGGCGCTTCGATGTTCATCGTCCTGCGGCTCGCCTGGATGTCGCTCGTGGTCTACGCGGCGGCGGTGGCGCTGACGGTCATGATCGGCGCCGGCCCCTCCGCGGTACCGCTCGTCGTCCTGTTCACGGCGACGGTGGCCGTCATCTACACGTCGCTTGGAGGCCTCCGCGCCGTCGTCGTCACCGACTGCATCCAGTCCCTGCTCCTCTTTGGCGGGGCGCTCCTTGTGCTCGGCATCGTGACCGTGGAACTCGGCGGTTTTGGCTGGTTCCCAACGACCTGGCAGGCCAACTGGGACACGCAGCCCCTGTTCAGCCTCGACCCGGCGACGCGGGTGACGGCGTTCGGAACGGTGGTTTCCACGATGGTCTGGTACGCCGCCACCGCGGGAGGCGACCAGGTCTCGGTGCAGCGATTCATGGCCACGACCGACCTGCGGGCGGCCCGGCGGGCCTACGGGACCCAGCTCCTGGCGATCGCCGTCGTCACGATCGTGCTGGCGCTGGTCGGCGTGGCGCTCCTCGGCTACTTCGAGGCCTTTCCGGGACAGCTCGGGGCGGGCATGTCGCTGCGCGCCGACGCGGACCACGTGTTCCCGTTCTTCATCGCCAAGCGGCTCCCGGCGGGTATTGCGGGACTCGTCGTCGCCGCCATGTTCGCCGCCGCCATGTCAAGCGTGGACTCGGGGGTGAACTCGATCTCGGCAGTGGTGTTGACCGACTTCGTCGGCCGCTTCCGGAAGCGCCCGCGCGACGACGCGCGGGACCTCCGGCAGGCCCGCTGGCTCGCCGCGGCGGCCGGCGGACTCATCGTGCTCGGCAGCTTCCTCATGGACCTCGTCCCCGGCAACATCACCGAGGTGACGTCCAAGACGTCGAACCTGCTGACCGGACCCATCTTCGGCCTCTTCCTCTTCGCGCTGTTCATCCCCCGGGTGCGGGTCGTCGGAGCGGCCGCCGGCACCGTCGCGGGCATCGTCGCAGCCGCGCTCGTCGCCTTCTCCGGACCCATCTTCGGTTTCGATCCCGAGACCGGAGGCGACCCGGTGAGCTTCCAGTGGGTCGCCTCGGCGTCGCTCCTGGTCCAGGTCGCCGTCGGCTGGACGGTAAGCACCGTGTGGGAGAACCGCGCGCCGCGAAGGGGTACGCTCGGTTCGTGACCCGCACGCTCGCCGCCATCGCGCTACTCGCCTTCCAGGTCGTCATGATCGGCTACGCGCGCTTCGTACCGTCCCGCTACTTCTGCTGGGCGCCGATGGACTCGCAGAACCTCTATTCGATCGCGGTGGTCATCGACGGGCGCGCACTCGGGCCCGAAGAGATCCTGGCGCGCTACCGGCAGCCGGCTGAGGGGGGCAACTGGCAGGCGATCCAGCACGCGCTCGACAAGGTCCAGCAGTACGAGGAGACCTACGGCCGGGACGACGGCGCCGAGGTCGTCGTCACCTACACCGTCAACGGGCATCCGGAGGAGACCTGGCACTGGCCACCGCGATGAAGCCGTCGTGGAATCCGCTGCGGCTCTCGGGCACGGCGCTGCCGGTGCCGCTCCTGCTGTCCGCAAAGCTCCTCGTGGTCACGATGCTGGCCACCAGCCACGTGACGACGCTCCCGGACCCGTTCCTTCCCTTCCTGTCCGTGTTCGACCGGATCGGGAATCCCGAGCTGTTCCGGACCACGCTGCAGGTCCTGTTCCTCGCCGGCTCCGCCGCTCTCCTCGTCAATCGCGGCGTGCGGCTGGCTTCCTTCGTGGTCGGCATGACGATCCTCGTCGGGATCGCCTCCTCGAGGATCTACTGGGCCAACAACACCTTCTTCATGGGGGCGGTTCTCACGCTGATCGGCCTTTACACGTCGGAGCGTTCGGTCTGGCTCCTGCGGGTCCAGGTGGCAATGATCTACTTCGGCGCCGGACTCAACAAAGTGCTCGACCCCGATTGGGTCTCCGGGCAGTTCTTCGAGAACTGGGCCGTTGCCAACCTCGAGCACGACCTCTACATCCGGGTCGCGGCGCTGCTCCCGCCGATGGTCCTGGCCAAGTTCATGTGCTGGGGGACGATCGCGACCGAACTGAGCCTCTTCGCCGGCTTCGCGTTGCGGCGGTTGTGGCCCTTTGCGATCTGGCTCGGAATCCTGTTTCACGCGGCGATGACGCTCTTCACCGGAATCACTTTCGTCCTGTTCCTCTACGTCGCGCCCATCGCCTACCTCGCGTTCGCCCGGTGGCCCAAAGAGACGACCGAGGTCATCTACGACGGCGACTGCGGCATCTGCGCGAAGACGAAGCGCTGGTTCGAGGCCCTCGATTTCGAAGGCGCCTTTCGTTGGACCACGTTCCAGAGCGGAGCGGGCGACCGCTTCGGCATCTCCCGGGACGCCCTCGCGAAGCGCCTGCACATCGTTGTTGACGGTGAGCGCATCGCCGAGGGCTTCCAGGCGTTCAAGCTGATGCTGCTCTACAACCCGGTCACCTACTTCGTGATGCTCGGGGTCCTCCTGGGCCTCCACTGGGGACCCGCGTGGGCGCGCAGCCTCGCGATCGCCGGCATGATCGCGTTCTTCTTTCCGGCTTTCGACCGTGTCGGCCAGGCGGCGTACGACCTCGTCGCCCGCAACCGCGACCGCATCGGGTCCGAGCCGACCTGCGCCGTCGAGTGAGCCGGCGTCTCGCCGGCGAGATACCGACCCGTGGGTTGGATCTCTCTCGATGCAAGTGGGCAGACGGGACGTTCCCGGACCTCTGTCGCCCAAGGCGGATAGCGGCACGTCGTCCGCGGGCCTTCGGCCCGCTGTGCCGACCAGAGGTCGGCGTTCCAAGCCGGGGGTGCTATCTGCACTGTGGGCGTTCCAGCACGGCTGCATGCCAGCCGACCCCGGTAGCGCAACATGTTCTCGTCCAACCAGCGCTGCTGGCCGGACCGAGAGCTACCCGCGCGCGTGGCGCAGCGGGATCCGGATCAGGAACCAGCCGAGCACGACGAACACCAGGAATCCCGGAATGCCGGAGGGCGTCGAAACCAGCACCGGCAACTGGAACTCCGCAACCGCGAACCCGGAGAGCCCGACGCCCATCAGCGCCTCGCCCGCGATGAGCCCGGACGCGATGAGCGTCCCCGCGCTTTCCCCGAGCGTCCGGCGTTCCGCCGGGAGCTTGGTCATCTGGCGGTCGCTCAGCCAGCGGAAAAAGCCGCCGACGAAGATCGCGAAGGTGGTCTGGAGCGGCAGGTACATCCCCACCGCGATCAGCATCGGGGAGGGGGCCTGGATCAGGATCAGGAACAGACAGAGCGCGATCCCGAAGACCACCAACGGCCAGCGCATGTCGCCGCCCACGATGCCCTGGGAGAGGAGCGCCATCAGCCCCGCCTGGGGCGCCGGCAGCTCTTCCCCGCCGACCCCGATGCCGCCCGCGGCGATGTCCCCCTGGTGGAGCAGCATCATCGGCAGCACCAGGAACATCGACGCGAAGACGACGCCGATGATCTCGGCCCATTCCATGCGGAACGGCGTTCCGCCGAGGATCTGGCCCACTTTCAGGTCCTGCAGCATGTCCCCGGCCACCGCGCAGGCGCAGCAGACGACCGCCGCCACCCCCAGCACGGCCGCCACGCCTTCGGTCCCGGTGACCCCGAGGAAGGTCATCAGCAGCGCCGCCAGCAGCAGCGTCGAGATCGTGAGTCCCGAAACCGGGTTCGAGGAACTCCCGATCACGCCCACGAGGTAGCCGGCCACCGCCGAGAAGAAGAACCCGGCCACGATCATCACGATCGCCGAACCGAGCGCGCCGAGCGGCTGCCCGGTGTAGTAGTTGTAGAGGAAGAAGGTCGGGATGATGAGTGCCACGACTCCCGCGGTCGTCCAGCTGAAGGGGATGTCGCGATCCTTCTCCTCGCCCGAACCGGCCGGACGCCCGGTCTTCAACTCGCCGATGGACCGCTTGAGTCCCTCGCCGAGCGACTTCCGCATCCGGAGCAGCGTCCAGACCGCCCCGGCGATCATGGCTCCCACCGCGATCGGCCGCACCAGTTCGGCCCAGACCACGCTGCTGACCGCGCTCCAGTCGGCGCCCGCCGCCGCCAGCTTGCCCGCGTCGGCGAACTCCGGATTGAAGAAGAGGACCGCCGGGATCATGAACCACCAGGCGAAGACCCCGCCGGAGAAAGTGAGCGCCGCCAACCGGAAGCCGATGATGTAGCCGACGCCGAGGTAGGCGGGCGAAGCCGCCGGGGTGGAGAACGGCAATACCCCCGGCTGGGCGGCGGCGCCGAAGGACTGGCCTCCGACGGCGACGGAACCCTGGAACGAGCCGTAACCGAGAGCGCCGGAAATCCGGTCGGTGAAGAGCTGGATCCCCTTCGAGTTCTTGAGAACCTCGATCAGGGCCCCGACACCCATCATCTGGAAGAGCAGCCGTCCGCCGCTGGCACCCTTCCCCGCGCGGTGGATCTCCGCGGCGGCCACGGATTCGGGGAACGGCAGCTCGGGGTCGGTGACCATGCTCCGCCGCAGGATGACGACGAAGAGGATGCCGAGCAGACCCCCGACCAGCATCAGCAGGGTGCTCTCCCAGTAGTTGAACTCTTCCCAGGCGCCCGCCATCAGGAACGCCGGCAGCGTGAAGATCGCCCCCGCGGCCAGCGCCTCGCCTACCGAGGCCGTGGTCCGGGCGATGTTCTCTTCGAGCAGGCTGCCTTTGAAGAGCCCCCGGATGACGACCATGGAAACGACCGCCGCCGGGAAGGTGGCCGCGACCGTCTGGCCGGCGCGGATGCCGAGGTAGGCATTCGCGGCTCCCAGCACGACGGCCATGAACAGGCCGAGGAGAAGAGCCCGGAGCGTGAACTCGCGGGTGCTGCCGGATGAGTTCGCCATGACGCCTCCTTGGGGTGAGGGGTTGGGCGGTCCGGCGTTATATCACCGTGCCGGGCACCGGAGGACGGCTCCGTCCGGGTAAACTGGATGGATGCGACTGGACGACCTCGTGCAGGAAGCCCTCAGACTCAACCCGGAGTCACGTGCGCGACTGGCCGGAAGGCTGCTGGAGAGTCTGGATGAACTGACTGCCGAACAGCACGAGGCAGTCTGGGCGGAAGAGGCTGCCAGGCGGGACGCAGAACCCGCGTCTGCGGACCGCCCGGCGGAGCAGGCCTTCGGAGAGTTGCGGAAACAACTCGCGTAGTTGCCGGAACTCGCGTTTCACCGTCTCGCCGAGTTCGAGTTGGCGGAGGCGGCGCATTACTACGAGAGCCGAAGCGGCGGCTTGGGGACGCTCTTCGTGGACTCAGTCGAGGCCTGCACGCAATCCATCGTCGCATTCCCCGGCTCGGGCCGCGTCATGCGAGGAGACATCCGTCAGCGACTGGTGCGTGGCTTCCCCTACGCGGTGATCTACAAGGTCACCGGTGACGACATTCGGATACTGGCTGTCATGCACACCAAACGACGACCAGCCTATTGGGCGGGACGGCAGTAGCCGAGCGCCTGATCCGCGGTTCACGGTCTGGTCCGGCCCGACGCGAGGGGTCGCCCTCGGGGAGGCGACAGCCTCACTCACCCTCGAGGATCCTTCCGGTTGGCCGACCGGTTACCTTTCATTCTGCCGGCGGCACTGTTTTCATTTGGCCGAAGCCAACTTTTACAATCTGCCGGTGCCCGAGGACACCATCTACCCGCGCTTCGCGGAGCCTCGACTGTCGGAGGCGCTTGAAGATTCTCCGGCGGTCCTGATCCACGGACCCCGGCAATCCGGAAAGACCACGCTGGCCCGGCGCGTAGGGCAGGATCGTGGTTACGTCTATCTCGATCTCGACGACGACACGCTGCGGGACGCAGCCGAGGCGGACCCGATCGGCTTCGTCGCGGATCTGCCCGAGCGGGTAATCCTGGACGAGGTGCAACGGACGCCGGCGCTCTTCCGGGCCCTCAAGATGGCGATTGACCGGAGGCGCGTGCCGGGCCGTTTCCTGATGGCGGGTTCCACCCACGTGCTGCTCCTGCCCCGGCTCTCGGACTCCCTGGCCGGCCGCCTCCGCGTCGTGCGGCTCCACCCGCTGTCGCAGGCGGAGATCGCGCGGTCGGCGCCCGATTTTCTCGACGCCCTGTTCGGCGAGGGCTTTCCGCTGGCGCCCAGCGAGCGGCTGGGAAGACAACTGGCCGAACGGATCGCCGCCGGCGGTTACCCGGCGGCGCTCGCCCTTCCGGCGGGACGGCGCCGGGCCGGCTGGCACCGCGACTACCTGGCGGCGCTCGTGCAGCGCGACGTGCGGGATCTGGCGCGGATCGGGGCGCTCGAAGCCCTGCCCCGCCTCCTCGGGTACGCGGCCGCCCAGACCGCCGGGCTCTTCAACGTCAACGCTCTGGCGTCCCCCTTTCAACTCACGCGTCCGACGATCCGGACCTACCTGACGCTGCTGGAACGGATCTTCCTGCTGGAGCGCCTCCCCGCCTGGCAGAGCGATCGACCCAGTCGACTGATCAAGACGCCGAAGCTCCACCTCTCGGACACGGGGCTGGCATGCGCGCTGCTCGGAGTTGGCGCCGAGGAGATGCACCGGGACCGGCCGCTGTTGGGCCAGCTCCTCGAGACGTTCGTCTTTCAGGAACTGAAACGCCAGGCCGGCTGGCGGGACGAGCCGACCGGGCTTTTCCACTTCCGTGACCGGGACGGTGTCGAAGTGGATCTCGTCCTTGAACAGGGAGGCGGAACATTGGCCGGGGTCGAGGTCAAGGCATCGTCCACGGTAAGAGGACGGGACTTTCGGGGGCTCCGCAAGCTGGCGAGCGCTGTCGGGAAACGATTTGCGGGCGGCGTGGTGCTCTACGACGGAGAAACGAGCGCCCGCTTCGGTGAGCGGCTCCATGCCGTGCCGATCCGGCGGCTGTGGGAGCGTCCGCCGAAGTAGGCCGCGAGACGGCTCGGTGGCGGGTGCGCAACGCATCCATAGACTTCGCCGCCCCAAGCGATGCGCGCACGAAACGGCAAACTCTTCTTCGCTCCCACCGACCTCAGCCGTTTCCTCGCCTGCCGGCGCCTGACGAGCCTCTCCCGGAGCGTCGCGCTCGGAGAGACGTCCCCGCCACCCATCTTCGAAGACCCCCGCCGCGACGCGCTCGCCGAGGCAGGGCAGGAGCACGAGGCCCGAGTGCTCGAGCGATTCCGCATCAGAGGGCGCACCATCGAGACCATCGGCGCGTCCGGAGGTTTCGCGGAACGAAACGAGCGGACCCTCGACGCCATGCGGCGCGGCGTGGAAGTGGTCCACCAGGGGAGGCTCGGCCGCGGGAAGTGGGGCGGCTTCCCCGATTTCCTGGTCCGCGCCCGACGCCCGAGCGCGCTCGGTGACTGGTCCTACGAGGTGGTGGACGCCAAACTCAGCGCGGTCGCGAAAGCGGACGCCGTCCTGCAGATCGCGGTGTATTCATGGCTGCTGGAGCAGGTGCAGGGAGCGGCGCCGGTCGAAATGCACC
This sequence comes from Acidobacteriota bacterium, assembly GCA_022828085.1. Taxonomy (GTDB): domain Bacteria; phylum Acidobacteriota; class Vicinamibacteria; order Marinacidobacterales; family Marinacidobacteraceae; genus Marinacidobacterium. The sequence goes on from JAJEIY010000089.1 coordinate 31,366, forward strand.
TCGCGCTCGGCGGCGCCGGCGACGTGGAGCCTTTCCGCTTTGCGGACTTCGCGGCGTTCGAGCGTGCGCTCCGGCGGCGGTTCGAAGGCCATTGCACCGATCCGGGGCCGACCTATCCGGAGCCGGTGGACCTGTGTCCCCGCTGCGACTGGAACCAGGTGTGCCGCGATCGGCGACGGGCGGACGACCACCTTTCCCTGGTTGCCGGGGCTTCCCGACACCAGCGCCGGCGTCTGGAAGACCGCGGCATCACGACCCTGAGGGCTCTGGGCGGGATCGCCCTGCCCCTCGATCCGCCGCTCGAGGGCGTCCAGCCCGTCTCGCTGCAGCGGATCCATCGCCAGGCGAAGGCGCAGCTCACCGAGCGCGCGTCGGGCCGGCCCTTTCGCGAGCTGACCGCAACGCCGGAGGAGGGCCGCGGTCTGCTCGCGCTCCCCGAGCCTTCCGACGGCGATCTGTTCTTCGACATCGAGAGTTCCCGGCCCACCGCGGACGGCGGTCTCGAGTATCTCTTCGGTTTCGTGGATCGAGACGGTCACTATGACGACCGCTGGGCCTTCGACCGCGGCGGAGAGCGTGAGGTCTTCGAGTCCTTCATGGACCTGGTGGCCGAGCGGCGGGAGCAGTTCGGGGGTCTCCACGTCTACCACTACGGGGGCTACGAGACCGGGGCGCTGAAGCGCCTCATGAGCCGCTACGCGAGCCGCGAGGACGCGATGGACGTGCTCCTTCGCCACCAGGTGTTCGTGGACCTCCTCCAGGTGGTCCGGCAGGGTCTGGTTGCGTCCGTGGAGAGCTACTCCATCAAGGAGATGGAACGGTTCTACGGGTTCACCCGGAAACAGGACCTCATCGAGTCCATCCGGGCGCGCGCCCGGATGGACACCGCACTGGACTCGGGCGGCCGCGCGGAGGCGGCCGACCTGGAGGTCATCCGGCGCTACAACCAGGAGGACTGCCTTTCCACCCTCGCGCTCCACGACTGGCTCGAGGACCTGCGCCGGGAACTCACCCGCGCGATCGGCCCGCGGAGTCGCCCGACCGTCGAGATCGCGCCGGAGAAGGAACACGAGCAGAGCGAAGCCGCGGCGCGGGTCGAACACCTCGGAACCCGCCTGACGTCCGACTGTCCACCGGACGAATCCGAGGCTCGTCAGCTCCTGAGATACCTCCTCGACTACCACCGGCGGGAGGACAAGTCGGCATGGTGGGAGTTCTTCCACCTCTGCGGGCTGGATGCCGAGCAACTCTTCGAGGAACGGACGACGCTGGGCGGTCTGGCGTTCGAGGCGGAGATCGGTCCCGAAAAGCAGTCCGTCCTCCACCGCTACCGGTTTCCACCCCAGGACCATGGAATCGATGTCGGCACGAGCGTCCGCGACCCCGCGACGGGAGCGTCACCTGGCGAGGTCTTCGGGATGACCGAGGACGCGCTGGTCCTGAAGCGTAGCCGCCAAAAGGTGCAGCAGCCCCATCCGGGGGCGCTCGTCCCCGTGGACATTCTGCCCACCCGGACAATGCGCGATTCCCTGTTCCGCCTCGGCGAGCTGGTTGCTGACGGTGGATTCGCGGACCACAGCCCGCGGCGCGCCGCGTTCGATCTGCTCCGGCGGTTTCCGCCGCGGAGTGGCGCGGGCGGCACTTCCCTCGTACGGCCGGGGGAGGACCTCGTTGCCGCCGCCCGGCGTCTCGCGGTGGCCCTCGACCGCGAGGTACTTCCCGTCCAGGGACCCCCGGGAAGCGGCAAGACCTACCTCGGCGCGCGCCTCATCACCGCGCTGCTGGCGGCCGGGCGCCGGGTCGGGGTAACCGCCCAGAGCCACCAGGTCATCACCAACCTGCTCGACCACGTCTGCGCCGCCGCCGATGAGGAGGGCGTCACGTTCCAGGGAGTTCAGATCGCCTCGCACGCGGGCTGCGCCGATCCCCGCATCGAACGGAAGGCGGGTTCCGGAAACGCGGTCGACGCCGTCACAGACCCCGATGTGCGGGTGATCGCGGGCACGACCTGGGTCTGGGCGCGGGAGGACATGCAGGACGCGGTGGACGTGTTGGTGGTGGACGAGGCCGGACAGTTCTCCCTGGCCGGAGCGCTCGCCTCCGCGCCGGCCGCGGCGAGCCTCGTCCTGCTGGGCGATCCGCGGCAGCTCGATCAGGTCACCCAGGGGATCCACCCGGAGGGGTCATCCGCCTCGGCGCTCGGCCACCTGCTCGGTGACGAGAAGACGATTCCACCGGAACGCGGTCTCTTCCTGGACCACACCTGGCGGATGCACCCCGGCATCGCCCGGTTCACTTCGGAACTCTTCTACGAAGACCGACTGGGGGCGCGGCCCGGACTGGAGAGGCAGACGATCACCGGAGGTCCGCTCCCCGGCGCCGGGCTTCGTTTCGTTCCCGTGGAGCACGACGGCAACCAGCGCGAGTCGCCGGAAGAGGCCGACCGCATCGCGTCGCTGGCCGCCGGGATGCTGGATGGAGCTTCCTAGACGGACGCCGGCGGAGTGACCCGGCGGATCACCCCTGACGACATCCTGATCGTCGCCCCCTACAACGCCCAGGTGGACCGCCTCGCCGGGGTCCTCGACGGACGGGCCCGGATGGGAACCGTGGACAAGTTCCAGGGACAGGAGGCTCCGGTGGTCTTCTACTCGCTCTCCACCTCGACGCCGGACGCCGCTCCGCGGGGGATGGACTTCCTCTACTCGCTGAACCGGCTGAACGTGGCGACGTCCCGCGCCCGCTGCCTCGCGGTCGTGGTCGCCAGCCCGGAGCTCTTCTTCCCGGAGTGCAAGACCGCGTACCAGATGCGGCTCGCCAACGCGTTCTGCCGATTCCGCGAACTGGCGGAGACCATCGTTTAGCGAACCGGGACACCCCGCCTCCGGCGCGCGGTCCCGACCCGGAAACGGCCGGCCGGACTTCTACTCCCCCCGCATCGGGCGGTCGCGGTCGTGGTCTACCACGCAGAAGAAGCCGAACGGTTCCTCGGTCTCGTTCCGCAACTGGTGGGACTCCAGCGGGCCGACGCAGGCTACGTCGAGCTGGCGGAGCGGCATCCGCCGGTCTCCCAGCAGGAGAACCCCCTCCCCGCGGGCGCCGATGACGACGTGGGTGTGGACGTGCTTCTCGAGACTTGTGTGGCCCCCGGGTTCGACCTCGAAGTAGCGCAGGTCGGAGCGCGTTCGCTCCCCGAACTTGCCCACCAGTTCCACACGGCGGACTCCCCGGAAGGCAAGATCGCCGGCGTCCTTGTAGGGCGAACTGTCCCGGCCCTCCCAGTTCCAGTCCTCCCGGAAGGCCAGCCGCCTCGGCTCCGGCAGCGCAGACAGCGGCATCTCGGCGGGCTCGATGGACACCTCCGGGTGCACCTCGCGGATCCGATCGAGGATTTCCCCGGTTCCCGCTTCGATTCCCTCCGGATGGCCGAGGAGGGCGCCTCCGATCAGCAGCACCGTGTCCGGGCCGTAGATCTCGCAGATGCGACCCACATCGGCGAGCCCCATCCCCCCGGCGGGAGCCGGCCACGCGGGACGGAGCCCCCCGAGCGGCTCGCGCAGCCGGTCGCTGATCTCCCTGCAGGCGGCTCCGGTGTACTGGAAGCGGCCACCCGCGTCCGGGAACACCGAGATGTCGGCGCCGGCCAGCCGGAACAGGGTCCCCAGGAGAACGCCGTGGGCCACCCCGTGGTCAGGGGCGTGGGTATAGACCCCCGTGAGGGAGGGATGCCCCATGAAGATCAACGGATACCGTTCCGCCAGGGCGCGCACGGTGTCGAGACCGGTGATCATCGGGCAGACGAGGACTCCGGGAAGCCCGGCCTCGGCGACGAACTCGACGTACCGCTCGAGTTCCTCGGCGCGGGCGCCGGCGTGGGGGAGGTAGAGGCACCTTCGGCCGGTGGCCTGGTTGCCGCGATCCACCGCCTCGGCGCACCCGAGCACGCGGGAGCGAAAGGCCTCGAAGGGGTCGGTGAGGTTCTGGTCGTCCTTCACCAGGTCCCCCCCGCCGCGGGCGAACGCTTCTCCAATGGCAGCCAGCTCGGAGACGCTCGACCCCTGCGGTTTGAGCGCGGTTGCAAGGAGCGGCCGTCCGAGCACGCCGCACAGCCGCCGCACACCCTCCACGCCGTGGTTGGGACCGGGAAGGGCCTCGAGCAACTGATGTGGCGGCTGCAACTCAACGAGCCGCACCCCGCCGTACATCGGGGCGTTGCCGATCGCCACCGCCAGGAGTCCGAAGAGGTCCCCGGCAAGTTCGGCTCCGTAGCTGATCGTGATGCGGCTTCTGTCCGGGGCCTCGGGATCCGGCGTGACGGATTCGACCCGGCCGACGATTTCATCCCGGATCCGTCCCGGCGGAATGAGCGCCTCCGGAATCTCGACAGTCTGCTCGATCGCGATGAGGCGGGCGAGTTCCTCGGGCGCGACCGCCCCCGGCCGAACGCGGTAGACGGCCGTGACCCGGTCGGGATCCGGCCGGCCGTCGTGGGATTCCACGATCACCGGTGACGCCGGGAACGGCGCGGCCCGATCTCGCCGAGCCTCAGTTCCGTATCCGCGGTGAGATCGGGGCCCGCGGTCTCGCCCCGGAGGAGCGCCAGGTGGCCGGCGGCCGCGATCATGGCGGCGTTGTCGGTGGAGAGCGCGATGCTCGGATAGAAGACGGGCAGGCCGTGCTCTTCGCCGAGCGCCTCGAAGTCGGCCCGCAGGGCGGAGTTGGCGGCGACCCCGCCCGTCAGCAGCACCGCCTTCGCCTCGAACATGCGGAGCGCGCGATCCACCGAACGGCGCAGGGCGCGGACGACGGCCCACTGGAAGCTGGCGGCCAGGTCACGGAGGTCTTCCCGTGCGAACGGGTCCTCCCCATCGCCCAGCGGCTCGATGCCCTCCCGCTCGATGAGCCGGAGCACCTGGGTCTTGAGGCCCGAGAAGCTGAAATCGAGCTTCGCGCCGTCGGAAAAGTGCGGCAGCGACAGCAGGTGGCGGTTGCCGTCGCCGCGCTGCGCCAACCGGTCGAGGATCGGACCGCCCGGATACCCGAGCCCGAGCCGCTTGGCGAGCTTGTCGTACGCCTCCCCCGCCGCGTCGTCACGGGTCTTGCCGAGCAGCCGGTAGGCGCTCTCGGCTTCGAGCAGGAAGAGGTTCGTGTGCCCCCCGGAGACCACGAGCGCGAGCGCCGGATGGGGAACCTCGCCGCCTTCGAGGTAGCAGGCGCGGATGTGTCCCTCGATGTGGTCCACCCCGACGAGCGGAATGCCGCGGGCAAACGCAAACGCCTTGGCGAAGGAGACTCCGGCGAGCAGGGCCCCGATCAGCCCCGGGCCGTTCGTGACCGCGACCGCTTCCACGTCGTCGAGTCCGATCCCGGCGTCGTCGAGCGCCTGCCGCACTACCGGCGAGAGGCTCAGCAGGTGCTGGCGGGAGGCGATCTCGGGAACAACCCCGCCGAAGCGCGCGTGCTCGGCGATCTGGGACGACACCACGTTCGAGAGGATGCGCCGACCGTCCTCGACCACTGCCGCCGAGGTTTCGTCGCAGGAGGTCTCAATGCCGAGGATGAGCATGCCGTTAGGTTATTCCCGTGTTCAGCCTCGCGCGCCGAGGCGCGCCAGCGCGGCCGCGAACGGCGGCCGGGCGACTCCTCGCTCGGTCACGATCGCGGTGATGTAGTGCGCGGGAGTCACGTCGAAGGCCGGATTCCAGACCGGGACTCCCTCCGGAGCCACGCGCTCGCCGGCGATCTCTACGATTTCCTCCGGATGTCGCTCCTCGATGGGGATGTCCTCACCGGACGGGGTCTTCAGATCCACCGTCGAAAAGGGCGCGGCCACCAGGAAGGGAACCCCATGTTCCTTCGCGAGCACCGCGGCCTGATAGGTGCCGATCTTGTTGGCCGTGTCCCCGTTGGCGGCGATGCGGTCGGCGCCCACGATGACCGCGTCCACCTCGCCGCCAGCGAGCAGGGAGCCGACCATTCCGTCGGTGATCAGGGTCACCGGAATCTGGTCGGCCATGAGTTCCCAGGCGGTGAGACGCGCACCCTGGAGATACGGCCGGGTCTCGGGAGCGAAGACGTGGACCGGGCGGCCGGACTCCACCGCGGCGCGGACGATGCCGAGCGCCGTGCCGTAGCCCGAGGTGGCGAGGCTGCCCGCGTTGCAGTGCGTCAGGACGCGCGCGGTTCGGTCGGCAGGCAGCAGGCCGGCGCCGAGCGCGCCGAGGCGGCGGTTGGCCTGCAAGTCCTCGGCGGCGATGCGGTCCGCCTCGTCCTCGAGGCCGGCGAGGATTTCGTCCGGCGCGCGCGAGTCGATCGTCAGGAACCGGCCGCGCATCCGCTCCAGCGCGGCCCGGAGGTTGACGGCGGTGGGCCGGGTATTCAGCAGCGCGGCCGCGAGGTCCGCGAACCGGGAGGCTGGCGAGTCCCCGCCGCGACGGGCAAACCCGAGCACCACCGCGTAGGCGGCCGCGATGCCGATGGCCGGCGCCCCCCGAATCGCCATCTCGCGGATGGCGTCCCCGACCTCGTTCGCGTCATCGCACTCGATCCACACTTCCTCGGACGGGAGGCGGCGCTGGTCCAGGAGATGGAGGACCTGGCGGTCGGGGTCCCAGCGGAAGGGGCGGACCATGCGTTCACCGTACACGACGCTGGGGGGAACGAGGGTTGGTTTCGGCGCTGGGCGGAGGTGCCCTGACGAGGTCGACTGTAGGAGGGGGTGGCGTGGTGCGGTTCCGCGGGCCTTGCGGCCCGCGGGTGCCGGTCGGAGACCGGCGTTCCAAGCCGTAGGCGCCGTGGGAGCATTGGCGGGGAGTGCGAGTTCGTCGACGTGCCGGCCGGAGGCCGGTGTTCCCTCAAAGTCGGATTGGTGCGGAACGGACCAGATGCCCGTTCCGCGCCAACTCCGACTTACCCGTTCCAGAGAACGAAGAAGATGATCAGCGCGGTAACGAAGGCGTAGATGACGAGCGACTCGATCAGCACCAGGCCAAGGAGCAGCGAGAAGCGGATCTGCGGAGCGGCGCCAGGGTTCCGGGCGAGGCTCTCGCAGGCGCCCACCACCGCGCGTCCCTGCGCAGTGGCGCCGAACGCGGCGGCGATGGCGATCGCGCCACCCGCGGAGATCAGCGCCCACTGGCTGACTACCGGATCCCAGGCTCCCTGGGCGAAGACCGGGGAAGCGGCGAGCACGCCGAAGACGGCCAGCAGGGTCGTCCGAAACTTGTTGGACACGATGGTTTTCTCCTTGGATCAGTGTTCCTCGGCCGCGACCGCGCCGCCGAGATAGATGACAGTGAGCATGGTGAAGACGAACGCCTGCAGGGTGCTGCCGAAGACGCCGAAGGCCATCATCGGGAGCGGCACCACAAACGGGATCAGGAACGCCAACACCACGACGACCAGCTCTTCGCCGAAGATGTTTCCGAAAAGCCGGACCGAGAGTGAAAGGATGCGGCTGACATGGCTGATGATCTCGACCGGCAGCATCACGATCGCGAGCCAGGGGCTCGGCCCGAGGAAGTGGGCGAAGTACTTCTTCGCCCCGTGGGCGCGGATCCCCTGGTAGTTGTAGTAGAGGAACGCCACGATCGCGCATCCCACCGGCATGTTGATGCTCACCGTGGGGGATGAGAGATAGGGCACCAGCCCGCACAGATTGCTGATCCAGATGAAGAGGGCGAGCGTGCCCACCAGGCCCAGGAACCGCCGGCCTTTCGGACCCACGTTTTCGCGCAGCAGCGAGAGCAGGCCCCCGACGAGCGTTTCGAGGATCAGTTGGAGCCGGCCGGGGTTCTCCACCGAGATCCGGCGGCGGAAGAGGATCGCAAACCCGGACAGCAGGACCGCCACGAAGACCGCCATCACGACATGGTCCGGCGGATGGACATGGAACCACTCCTCGATCCAGTGGGTGAAGGCTGAGTAGTGGTGGATTTCCATGGTCGGATCGGGAGGACGTGCGGTCAGGCGCCCGGCGGGGGGTTCTCGCTGTCCTCCGGGTCATCCGGGGGAAGAGAGGGTCGCGGTGTACGAAGAGCCCGGAGGCTCCCGTTTCGCAGTTCCAGCAGGACGGCCAGGTTCGGCGCGCCCAACCCGCACACGACGCCGATCACGTCGGCGTTCCAGACGGCAATTATCGCAACCAGCGCGCCCCCGAGCAAGAGATAACGAACCCCGGTAAGCGCGGCCAGCACGATGGCCGACCGGGCGGAGTGGTCGGCGGTCAGCCCGCCGGCGACCCGCCGGAGCGCGACGATGTTGAGGACGGAGATCGTGGCCCCGCCCAGGACCGAAAGCCCGATGCGGGGGCCGAAAGCGAGTGCGATGAGCGCGGCGGCCGCTCCGAGGGCGAGCGCCCTCCGGGTAAGGCGCTCTTCCCGACTCGCTTCCGCCGGATTCCCCGAATCGGTCATGAGTCCTGTCCTCCCGTGTCCTCAGGCGGCGGGTCGCTCTCCGCCACCGCCGACGCGGCCCGCACCACGTTCCGTAACCCGGCCACGATTCCGAAGCCGAGGAATACCAGGAAGAGCCAGGGGTCCGTCCCCAGCCAGCGGTCGAGCAGCCAGCCGGCTCCGCCGCCGATCACGATCGCCAGAGGCACCGAGAAGCCGAGACTCAGCAGGGTCAGCAGGCGGGCGCGCGGCGCCACCGGAGGTTCCGGGGTCATCGGCGGCATTCTCCCGCCGAGGCAAGTGGAATAGCCGCGGGATCAGTCGTCGCTCGGTACGGGAGCGGGGCCCCGAAGCTCTTGCTCCACCTCGGCCGGCAGTGGCGGCGCCTCGGCGGTCTGCGCGCTCTCGGGAGAGACGCGCTCGACGATGGCGGCCACCGGAACGGCGAGCTTCTCGAGGAACGGCTTGGGATAGACGCCGATGAAGATGCAGAGCGCGACGATCGGGACCAGGGTGGCGTTCTCGCGGCTGGTCACGTCGGCGAGCGACTTGTTCTCTTCCTTGTCCAGCTTGCCGAACATGACCCGCTGGTAGAGCCACAGCAGATACGCGGCGCCGAGCACGATTCCGGAGACGGCGAACGCGGCGTACACCCAGTCCACCTGGAAGACGCCCTGCAGGATCAGGAACTCGCCGATGAACCCGTTCAGCATGGGAAGACCCATGGAGGCGAGCGCGATGATGAGGAAGAGCGCCGCGTACTTCGGCACCACCTTGGCGATCCCGCCGTAGGCCGCGATGTCCCGGGTGTGGCGCTGCTCGTACATGATGCCGACAAGCAGGAAGAGTCCCCCGGTGGAGAGCCCGTGGTTGATCATCTGGAGGATGCCGCCCTCGAGCCCCAGGGTGTTCAGCGCGAAGACGCCGAGCATCACGAAGCCGAGGTGGCTCACCGAGCTGTAGGCGACGAGGCTCTTCCAGTCCTTCTGGACGAGAGCGACAAGCGCTCCGTAAATGATCCCGATGATCGCGAGGGTCGCGACCCACCACACCGCTTCGCGGCTCGCCTCCGGCAGGAGCGGAATCGAGAACCGGACGAACCCGTAGGTCCCCATCTTCAGCAGCACCCCGGCCAGGATGACCGAGCCGGCGGTGGGCGCCTCGACGTGGGCGTCCGGAAGCCAGGTGTGGAACGGGAACATCGGAACCTTGATGGCGAACCCGATGAAGAAGGCGAGGAACACCCAGAACTGGAGACCCGACGCGTAGGAGGTCTCCATCAGGCGGAGCAGGTCGAAGGTGTATTCGCCGGTCGCCCCGTGGTGGGCGAAGTAGAGCGCCAGGATGCCGAGCAGCATCAGGACGCTTCCCACCAGCGTGTAGAGGAAGAACTTGATCGCCGCGTAGAGCTTCCTCGGGCCGCCCCAGACCCCGATCAGGAAGTACATCGGGACCAGCATCACCTCCCAGAACACGTAGAACAGGAAGAAGTCGAGCGCGACGAAGACGCCGAGCATTCCGGTCTGCAGCAGCAGCAGGAAGACGTAGTACTGCTTGACGCGCTCGGTGACCGCCTTCCAGGACGACAGGATGGCGATGAAGCCGAGCAGCGTGGTCATCAGGACCAGCAGCAGGCTGATTCCGTCGAGGCCGAGGTTGTATTCGACGCCGATGCTCGGGATCCACTCGTAGCGCTCTCCGAACTGGAACTGCGGCCCGGCCGCGTCGAACGCGAACCACAGCGGCAGCGAGATCAGGAACCCGATGAGCGCCGCGCCGTTCGCGAGCCAGCGGACCCGGTCCTCGTCGGTCTTCTTGACGAAGAACAGGATGAAGAGCGCCGCGATCGCCGGGAAGAAGACCACCAGCGAAAGGATCGGGAAGTTGAAGGGGTTGTTCTCGAACATTCGGCTTATCCGGAGTGGGCGGCGCTAGTCGCGGACTACGGTCAACTCCACAAGGTGAGGGCCCCGGCCAGCAGGACCACGGCGAACAACATGAGAAGGGCGTAGTTCTGGAACAGCCCGGTCTGGAGCCGCCGGAACCGCGTGGAGGCGGCGGCCAGGATTTCGGCGACCAGGTTCACGGCCCGGTCCACGAGGTTCTGATCGCTCAGATCGGAAAGGTCCCCGCTGAGCCGGGTGAGCGACGCGGAACCGTTCACGGCCCCGTCCACCACCTTCTGGTCGAAGCGGAAGAGGCCCTCGCCGCCGCGCACCGTGCCCCGGACGGCGGTCGCGTCGTAGATCTCGTCCACGTAGTACTTGTTGAGCAGCGTGCGGTAGGCGCGGCTCCCGGCAAGCGCCGAATCGCGGGTCGGCCCCGTCCAGTAGCGGCGGTAGGCGTAGAAGATCCCGGCGGCGGCCAGCGCCACGGAGAGTGCCATCAGGGCGTACTCCACGGCGTAGGAGGCGTGGGGGATCGGGGCCGGGCCGTGACCGCCGGCGTAGATGGCGGGCTCGAGGAAGTGCTCGATGCGGTTCGCCCCGCCGAGCGCCGCGGGGACGCCCACGAAGCCGGCGACCACCGAACCGGCCGCGAGGATGATCAGCGGGACGGTCATCGAGGGCGCCGACTCGTGGAGATGCTTCTCCATCGCCGCGCCGCCCCGGAAGTCGCCCCAGAAGGTCATGATCACCTGCCGGCTCATGTAGAACGCGGTCATCGCGGCGGCCGCCGCGGCGAGCGCCCAGAGGGCGAAGTGGCCGCCCTCGAAGGTCTTCCAGAGGATCTCGTCCTTGCTGAAGAACCCGGCGAGCGGCGGGATGCCGGCGATCGCGACGGTCGCGATCATGAAGGTGTACGCGGTCCGGGGCATGTACCGAGCCAGGCCGCCCATGTTCCGCATGTCCTGCATCTCGGTGTAGTGGCGATGCCCGCCGGAGGCGTGCTCCGCGTGCTCCATGGTGTGGATCACGCTGCCGGAACCGAGGAAGAGGCAGGCCTTGAAGAAGGCGTGGGTCATCAGGTGGAAGATCGCCGCCGCGAAGGCCCCGACGCCGGCGCCCAGGAACATGTAGCCGAGCTGCGAGACGGTCGAGTAGGCGAGGACCTTCTTGATGTCGTTCTGGAAGAGCGCGATGGACGCCGCGAAGATCGCGGTCAGGGCCCCGACGGTGGCGACCAGCGCCATCGCCGCCGGGGCGTGCGAGAAGAGGACGCCGCTGCGGGCCACCATGTAGACGCCCGCGGTCACCATGGTCGCCGCGTGGATCAGCGCGGAGACCGGGGTCGGCCCCTCCATCGCGTCCGGCAACCAGACGTAGAGGGGAATCTGCGCGGACTTGCCGGCGGCGCCGACGAAGAGCAGCACCCCGATCGCGGTCAGCACGCCCCCGTGCATCTCCGAAGCGGAGATCTGTCCCATCACCCCGTAGAAGTCGAGGGTCCCGAAGGTGACGAACGTGAGGAACACCGCCATGATGAAGCCGGCGTCCCCGATCCGGTTCACGATGAACGCCTTCTTCCCTGCCTGCGCCGCCGCCGGCCGCTCGAACCAGAACCCGATCAGCAGGTAGGAGCAGAGCCCCACCCCCTCCCAGCCGATGAACAGGAGCAGCATGTTCGCGCCCAGCACCAGGTTCAGCATGAAGAAGGTGAACAGGTTCAGGTAGCTGAAGAACCGGCTGAAACCCGCGTCGTGGCTCATGTAGCCGAGCGAGTAGATGTGGATCAGCAGGCCGATCCCGGTGACCACCAGGGTCATCACCATCGAGAGCGAATCGAGGCGGTAGGCCCAGTCCACCCCCATGCTCGGGATCCAGGAGAAGAGGGACTGCTCGACCCGGGCCGACGCCCCGCCCTCGGCGAGGAAGACCGTGAAGAAGAACCCCAGCGCGATCAGGAAGGAGGCGGCCACCGACCCGCAGGCGAGCAGGCCGCTGAGCCGCTTGCCGAGGCGCTTACCGAAGAGACCGTTGATCGCGGCACCCACCCCGGGAAGTACCGGGATGAGCCAGAGCAGGGAGTTCAAAACGGCTTATCGAGCACTCCTGAAATACGGGATTGGACGGCGCGCGGAAGGTACCGGATCGGTGGCTTTAGGTCAACGTGAGAAACGGGGTTGGCGGACGGGCGCCCAGACCGAATTCAGGTGACGCTCTTGATGTGGCCGCCGTCCACCGCGAGCACCGTCCCCGTGATGTAGCTGGCGCGCTCGGAGACGAGGAAGGCCGCCGCGGCGGCGAACTCCTCGGGTTCCCCGACCCGCCCGAGCGGAATGTCCTTCGACCAGTCGGCGTACACCTCACCCACCGCACAGCCGCGCTTCTCCGCAATATGGTCCGCCAGCTCGACGAGCCGCGCGGTGCGCGTGTACCCCGGACAGAGCACGTTGGCGAGCACGCCGTGCGGCGCGGCCTCGTTGGCGAGCGATTTCATGAACCCGGCGATTCCGGACCGCGCCGTGTTGGACAGGATGATGTCCGGCACCGGCTGCTTCACCGAGACCGACGCGATGGCGAGGATCCGGCCCCAGCGGCGCGAGATCATGCCCGGAAGGGCGGCGCGCACCAGGTTCACGCAGGAGAGCAGGTTCGCTTCGAGTGCGTCCCGCCACTGCTGGGGCGTCGTGTCCTCGAGCCGGGTGGGCGGAGGCCCTCCGGCGTTCGTCACCAGGATGTCCACCTGCCCGAAGCGCTCCTCCGCGGCCCGGACGAACCCGAAGGCGGCATCCGAATCGCCGACGTCCACCTGGTGGGCGAGCACCTCCACGCCGTGGCGATCCCGGATCTCCGCGGCGGTGCGTTCGAGGGCGTCCCGGCCCCGGGCTCCGATGGCGACCCGGGTCCCCTCCGCAGCCAGCGCCTCGGCGACCGCGCGGCCGAGCCCCTGGCTTCCCGCCGCCACGACAGCGGTTCGTCCGGTGATTCCGAGATCCATCGGGGTTACCTCATGTGTTCCGATGACGGTTCGCGGGCGCCGGCCCGACGTCGGCGTTCCAGGCCGGCGGCGCCATCAGTGCGGTTGAGCCTCATGCCGAGGCGAGAGCCACCTTTCCGCAGGGGGCTGCGCCGTGGGGGGGGGGGGGGCCCCCCCCGGCCGGGCGGGGGGCCCGCGGGGCCAGCCGGGGGCGGCC
>JAJEIY010000076.1 GCA_022828085.1 Acidobacteriota bacterium
GGTGCGGAGCACCGCGCGTGCCGGTCGGAGACCGGCGTTCCAAGCCGGCGGCGCCCTCACGGCGCTTGACCGACCCACCGGAGGGCATTTTCACAGCAACTGGCGTCCGGCTGGCCCCGCTGCACGCGGCGCAGCGATCGGCGAATTGCCGATTCGATACAGTGTTCTCGCGGTGAGTCGTACCACCGCGACACCTAGTCACGTTCGGCAAAAGGGGACGCAATGGCCAAGTACATGTTTCGCACCAACTACACGCAGTCCGGCCTGAACGGGCTGCTCGCCGAGGGCGGCAGCGGCCGGGAGGCGGCCCTGCGCGCGACCGTCGAGAGCGTCGGGGGCACCCTCGAAGGCTTCTACTACGCGTTCGGCGACTGCGACCTCTACCTGATCGCCGACGTTCCCGACGAAGCGGCGGCGACGGCGCTCGCGCTGAACATCGCCGCGGCGGGGGCGCTCACGGTCCAGACGACCGTCCTGCTCACCGCCGCGGACATCGACGCGGCCGTAGCGAAGTCCAAGTCCGTCCAGTACCGCCTGCCCGGCGCCTGAAACACTGCGGCCGCCAGGAGCGCCGCTCTTCAGAGCGGCATCGCGGCCGCAGGCCGCGAAACTCCCCGCGGTGCTGGTCGCCGCGGCGCTGGCGTGGTCCGCCGCCTGCGCCCCGCCTCCCGACCCCGCCTGGACCCTCGAAGGGGAGGCCTTCGGGACCCGCTGGACGGTCCGTATCCGAGGCGCGGAGACGGAAGCCGAATCCGTCCGTGCCGCCATCGAGGCCGAACTCGCCGCCGTGGACCGGAGCATGTCCAACTGGCGGGCCGATTCGGAACTCTCCCGCCTGAACGCGTCAGACTCCGCGGATCCGCAGGCGGTTTCAGACCCGCTGGCGCTGGTGCTGGAAACCGCGCTCCGGGTCCATGAGGAATCCGGCGGCGCCTTCGACATCACCGTCGGCCCGCTGCTCCGGCTCTTCGGCTTCGGGCCCGGCGGCGATCCGGAAACGGCCGCACCGGCTCCGGAAGATCTCGAGGCTGTCCGCGCCCGGGTCGGCAGCCACCTGCTGTCGCTGGAGCGGCCGGACGCCGGGGCCGCCCTCCGCCGGCGGATCCCCGGCGTCGAACTGGACCTCTCCGGGATCGCCAAAGGCTACGCGGTGGACCGGGTTTCGACCATCCTCACCGGCCTCGGTTTTGCCGAGCACCTGGTGGAGGTGGGCGGCGAGATCCAGGCGCGGGGCGAATGGACGGTCGGAGTGCAGGACCCGTCCGGGGGGATTGCGACGGCCGTCCACCGCGCGTTCCCGGTCCGGGACCTCGGGATGGCCACGTCCGGCGGTTACCGGGACTTCCGCCCGGCCGGCGGCGATGAGGAGGGGCGCTTCTGGACCCACATCCTGGACCCGCGCCTCGGCCGGCCGGTCGAGCGGCGCGCCGGCTCGGTGACGGTGCTCGCCGATTCCTGCCTGGAAGCCGACGCCTGGGCGACGGCGCTCTATGTCCTCGGGCCGGCCGAGGGCCTTGAACTCGCCGCGCAACAGGGCATCGCGGCACTCTTCCTCACCGCCGGCGCCGATGGGGCTGTGGAAGAAATCGCGACCGCCCCCTTTGCCGCCGCAACCCGCGCCCGGGGCGATTGAGGCCGGGGACGTCCGGGTTCCCCCTCAGTCTTCGGCGTCGAGAACGCGAAGCCCTTCCCGTTCCGCGGCGAGCGCCAGAGCCCGATCCAGGCTTACGAACGTAAGCCGTCCGGTGATGTCCCGCGCATGCAGCGCGGCGCCGAGCTGTCCCGCGTCGGCGGCGCGCAGAGGGTGACGGGCGAGCAGGGCTTCGGCGCGCGCCCGAACCGCGAGGACGTCGCCGACCTCATCCCAGTCCGCCGCGAGAACATCCAATCGAGTCAGTGCGGAGCGCCGGTCCTCCCGGGACAGGAGACCCTGCCGCACGCGGCGTTCGACGGCGCTGATGGCTTCGGTGTGCGTCCAGATCCAGGTGACGATGTGATCGTCCTCGTTGAGCCAGTGTCTCGCCTGCGCCGACTGCCGCTCGTCAATGAAGAGCGGAACGAGGGCCGAAGCGTCCCAGTACCTCAGAACGGCGCCTCCCGCCGTTCCTCGAGCAGCGCTTCCAGGACGCTGGTCCCCAGTTTCAGCGGCGGTTTGTCGAGGATTCTTCTGGCGTTTCCCGTACCCGGCCGTATGACCCCGGCCGCAATGAGTCGCTGGCGGACATCGTCCCGACCGGGCGCCGGTGGCACGAGCCGCGCGACGGGTGTGCCCCGATGGAGCACCTGAACCTCGCCGCCGCGCTGCACCTCGCGCACGTATCGGGAGAGGTTGGCCTTCAGTTGGGAGATGGATGCGGTCTGCATGAGACCATTATGGTCTTTAGCTCATGACCTATCAAGTCACATGACGCCGCCTCAGTCGCCGATCTCTCCAGGCAGGTTCACCGCTGGCCGGCGGTAGGATGACCCCGGAATGCTTCAGGCGCTCGGGGTCGTCCTCCTCTCGCTGGCGGTGGTCACCCTGTCCATCTTCCTGCTCGGGCTCGGCACTCTCCTGAAGGGCCGCTGCATCCTCCGCCGCTGCGGGGTCGAGGGGCCGGCAGGCGACGCCTGCGACGGCTGCCCCCGGGCGGAGCAGCCGGAGCCGCAGCCTCCGATGGAGGTCTGATCCGGCCGGCGGAACGGCGCATCGCCCGCTGGGCCACCCCGGCCGGAGGAATACGGCTACGTCCGGGCCTATTGGTCCGACGTGGCCAGATAGATCCCCGATCCGAGGAGCATGGGTTCTTCGCCGACGGTGATCGGGACCGCGTAGGCCAGCTTGGGCGAGCCGCCCTCCTCGTCTCCCTCGACCTCCGGGTTGTCCCACAGATACTCGACGAATCCCCCGCCCGCGCGGGCCGCCTCGAGGAGTTTCTGGCCGAGCCTCACCCCGTTCAGGTCCACGGAGTCGGAAACGTCGGTTCCCTCCCAGTCGGGGTCGGGCGCCTGGAAGAAGTTGATCCCTTCCATGGTGATGACGAACACGTAGATGTCGAGGTGCCGCCACTCGCCCTCGTCGCGGAAGTTCTCATCGAGGAAGGCGTGCGCGGTCTCGCGGTCGGCCGTGTGCTCGGCAAGGGCCTCGGCCGCCCGTTCCACGAACTGCTGCAGGTTCCCGCGGTTCAGGACGTCGGACGCCGTGACCGGCACGTAGATCCCCGCCCCGAGCGACAGCTCCAGGTCGCCGATGGTCAGCGGGACGGCGTAGCTCACCTTCGGCGAGCCGGTGTCCTCGTCCCCTTCGACCTCGGGGTTGGGCCACCGGTACTCGACGTATCCCCCGCCGTCGGCGACGGCGGCGAGGATCTCCTGGAGGAACTTCACGCCATTCACGTCTTCGAGTTCCGAACGGTCGAGCCCCTCGGTCTCCGGGGTCACCGCGTGGAAGAACTGGATCCCGTCCAGGTGGTGGGCGAACAGGTAGATCTCACCCTGACGCCACCGCCCCTCGGGCCGGAAGTTGGCGTCGAAGAAGGCGTAGGCTTCGTCCGCGGAGTCGATCTGCGCGGCGGCCTCGGCGGCCGCCTCGACGAACGCCTTCAGGGTCTCGCGGTCCACCACGTCCCCGGCCTGGATCGGAGCCGGCTCGGGTTCCGGTGCCGGCGCCGGCGCCGGGGCGGGTGGCGCGGGCGCCGGGGTCGTCGGACTCGCATCGTCGTCACATCCGGTAACGAAAAGGGCAAGCAGCGCCCCCGCGAACACCGCCCGGGCGAAACGGGTCCAGGACGAGGAGAGGATCAGGTTCCGCATGGCCCCGATGGTAGCGCTCCGGCCGGCGCGCATCGGGCAGTTCGGGCTCTCCTTCCCGCCCTCCGGCCGGGGACGGTTGGTACGATGGCGAACGCACGGCCCGCGTAGAGGCCCTGTCTTGCGAAGGTGTTCCCGGACCGTTTCGACGACCATGCGATCCGCGTAGCAGCGGGCACCTGGGTGCGTGACCAGGCAGTCCTGCACGGGCCGGAACTGGACTGGGGCCTGCTGATGCACGGCTTCGCGTTCCGGAACGAGCGGGTCCCGCTCGTCAACCAGCGCGGCATCTGGAAGCCGCGCCACATGGAGATGCCGCTGTCCATCAGGACTTCCTGGGAGAACCCTTACGGCGACAGCTTCGACAGGAATACGGGCCTGCTGCATTACCGCTACTACGGGAGCGACCCCCGGCACGCCGACAACATGGGACTGCGCCGACTCCTGGAGCAGCAGCGGCCGGTCCTCTACTTCCACGGAATCGGCCGCGCGCGGTATCTCCCGGTCTGGCCGGCGTTCATCGTCGGCGACGATCCCTCGAACCGGACGGTCACCGTGGTCGCGGATCACGCCGACTACGCGGCGCAACAGCTCGCCGCCGAGCAGACGGGCGTTTCGCTGACTGCCGGCGGAGACCGCGAGCTGGAGCGCAGCTACGCGACCCGAACCACCGTCGCGCGCATTCACCAGCGGGTCTTCCGGCACCGCGTCCTCAGCGCCTACCGAAGCCGCTGCGCGTTCTGCCGCCTCCGCCGGGAACCGCTGCTCGACGCAGCGCACATCGTCCCCGACCGAGACCCGACAGGGGACCCCGTCGTGCCGAACGGACTCTCCCTCTGCAAGATTCACCACGCGGCCTTCGATCAGTTCTTTCTGGGCGTGACGCCCCGAGGCGTCATCGAGGTCCGTCCCGACCTTCTGGAGGAGAAGGACGGTCCCATGCTGCGCCACGGGCTCCAGGGCCTGCACGACCAGCGCATCCACCGCCCGCGCCGGCGGGCGGACCACCCCGATCCAGACCGGCTGAGTCTCCGCTACCGGGAATTCCGGCAGGCGTCCTGACTCGGCGGTGCCGGATGGTGCGGACGTCAACTAGCAGTGTTTTTCGGAATACATTCCGAAAAAACCTCTGTTTTTCGGAATATGATCCGAACAGAGCATGTATTCGCGATCACTCCACATCGAACTTCCGCCGAGACAGTCCGCCTTCCTGTGGGGATCCCGAAAGACGGGGAAGTCCACGCTCCTGCAGCAGCAGTTTCCCGATTCGGCCCGCTTCGACCTCCTCGACACCAGGCTCCTCGTGGAGTTCACCCGAGCTCCCTGGGGCTTCGCCGAACAGGTTCTTGAGCTCGACCCTGCCACCCGCGCGCGGCCGATCATCGTCGATGAGGTCCAGAAGGTCCCGGCACTCCTCGACGAGGTCCATCGGCTGATCGAGGACCAGGGGCTTCGCTTCATCCTCTGCGGGTCCAGCGCCCGCAAACTGAAGCGCGGCCGCGCGAACCTCCTCGGCGGACGCGCGTGGCGCTTCGCCCTCCACCCGTTGACCTGGAC
The DNA here is from genome assembly GCA_022828085.1 of Acidobacteriota bacterium. Classification (GTDB taxonomy): domain Bacteria; phylum Acidobacteriota; class Vicinamibacteria; order Marinacidobacterales; family Marinacidobacteraceae; genus Marinacidobacterium. The sequence continues at coordinate 5,347 of JAJEIY010000076.1, forward strand.
GGAGGTCCCGGATTTCGACCTGCGTCGGGCGCTCGACCGCGGTCTGGTTCCCGAGCATTACGCGGCGCCTCAGCCACGGCGCGCGCTCGCCGGCTATCTGGACGATTACCTGAAGGAGGAGGTCTTCGCCGAAGGGCTTACCCGAAACGCCCCCGGGTTCTCGCGGTTCTTCGAGGCGCTGTCGTTCTCGCACGGCGAACTCCTGAACTTCAGCGCGATCGCGCGGGACTGCGGGGTGGATTCCAAGACCGTCCGCGAGTACTTCCAGATTCTGGTGGACACCCTGCTCGGCGTCTTCGTGGAGCCGTACGCGCGGCGCCGTTCCCGCGCGGTGCTGACGCGTACCCCGAAGTTCTATCTGTTCGACGTGGGGCTGGCAGGACAGCTCACCCGCCGCCGGGTGGAGGAACTCGCCGGGCCCGGTTTTGGCCGGGCGCTCGAGCACTTCGTCCTGATGGAGCTGCTCGCGTATCGCAGCTATCGCGAGCTGGATTTCCCGGTCCGCTTCTGGCGCACCGCTACGGGCATGGAATGCGACTTCGTGCTGGGCCACGAGGGGGAGGTGGCGGTCGAGGTCAAGGGAACGGGAAATGTCCAGAAACGGAGCCTGTCCGGCCTCCGGGCGTACATGGAAGAGCACCGCCCCCGCCACGCCGTCGTGGTCTGCAACGAGTCGCATCCGCGGCGCACCGCTGACGGCCTGCGGATCCTGCCCTGGCGGGCGTTCCTGGAGCGCCTGTGGTCGGGCGAGTTCCTGTAACCGTCCGCCTTCCCGCCCCGGTCAAGGTTGACCCTGCTCGCTGGCGGAACGGCGGAGCCTCAGGTACCCGCTGACGAACCGGACCAGTCTTCGCACGCCAGACCGTCCACTCGCGCGAACTCCCGCACGTTGGCCGTCACGAGCACCAGGCCACGGGCGCGGGCCTGACCGGCGATCAGCACGTCGTACGGGCCGATGGGGCGCCCGGAGCGTTCCAGGTCTGCCCGGACCGCTCCCGCCGTGCGGGCGTCGGATGCATCGAGCGGCACGATCTCGAACGCCATCCGGTCGAGCTTGGCCAGGTTCTCGTCCGAGCGCCGACTCTTGAACGCGCCGTAGTACAGCTCGTAGGCCACGGGCGCGGGAAGGCCGATGTCCGCGACGCGTTGCCCGCGGACACGGGCCTCGAGGCCCGGATCGCTCCGGTTGAGCAGTGCAATACAGGCGTTCGTGTCCAGCAGGTAGCGCATCACTGGAACAGGCGGTCCAGCGCCGGCCGTTCCTGTTCGTCGGGTTGTTGCCGCCCTTCCGCGAAGAAGTCGTCGGAGAACGTGCCGGCGATGGCGTCGAGCCATGCCCAATCCTCCGCAAGCGGCTCCAGGATGACGTTTCGGCCCTGCCGGCGGATACGCACTTCGCTTCCCTCCATCCGAAACGACTTCGGCAGCCGTACGGCCTGCGAGCGGCCGGACCAGAAGAGTTTTGCGGTCTGCGCCATGAAGGCCTCCTCACCAAGAATATATCTCATTGAGATATATCAGTGGCGCCGGGACCGGACACCTCAGCGCTCGAACACCGTCTCCCCGCCCACCACCGTCATCTCCACCTGAATCTCGTCCGCTGGAACCTCGCGCGGATCGTCCGAGAGCACCACGAAGTCGGCCAGCTTGCCGGGCTCGAGCGTGCCTTTGAGGTCCTCCTCGAAGTTCAGGAACGCCACCGCGTGGGTGATCAGCCGCAGGCCCTCCTCCACGCTCACCCGCTGGTCCTCGCCGAAGACCCCGCCGCTGATCGTCTCGCGGGTGACGAAGTGGTGGAGGACCCAGAGGGGCGGGTAGGGGATCACCGAGGCGTCGGTGCCGCCGGAGACCATCACCCCGGCGTCGAGATAGGCGCGCATCGGGGTCGTCCACTCCGCGCGTTCCCGGCCCCAGTACTTCTCGAGGCTGGGGCCGGCCACGTAGAGGTGATGCTGTCCGGCCACCAGGAGCCCGAGGCGGTTCATGACCGGAAAGTGGTCCTCGCGCGGGATGAAGCCGTGTTCGATCGCCCAGCGCTTGCCGGCAAGCGGCGTGACCTCGTTCGCGGCCTCGTAACCCTCGAGGACCTGGTCGATGGCGAGGTCCCCGACCGCGTGGGTGGCCACCCGCCAGCCGCGGCGGCCGAGCTGGGTCGCGACCTCGTTGAAGACGTCCTGCGGCATCGTGCGCAGGCCGTGGTAGGTGCCCCCCTGGCCCCACGGCTCCTCGTACGGCTCGCGCAGGAGGCCGCCCTCGAACCCGCCGTCCACCCCCAGCTTCACCCCGCCGAGGCGTAGCCACTCATCACCCGCCTGGGGTTCGAGACCCCACCCGTCGATCGCCGCGTCCACTTCCGCTGCGCTGCGCGCACGCATCCGCATCAGGAACGTGACCCGCATGGTGAGGAGTCCTCGCCGCTTCATCTCCTCCAGCAGGCGGAAGTGCTCGATGCTGCTGCCGGGGTGCCGGACGCTCGTGAGGCCGGCGGCGTGGAGCGTCCGGTATTCCTCGACCTGGTCCTGGATGCGTTCCTCGAGGTTCCGGGGAGGCCGCTCCGGCAGGGTGACCAGCCGTTTCGCGGTATCGACCAGCTCTCCGTTCAGTTCGCCGTCGGGATACCGGGTGATCCGGCCTCCCTCCGGGACCGGGGTGTCCGTGGTGATCTCCCACTTCTCGAGCGCCTGCGAGTTCAGGATGTACTCGTGGCCGCCCCGGACCACGACGACGGGGTTGCCGGGCGCGGCCCGGTCGAGGTCCCGCCGCAGGGGAAGCCGCTGTTCCCGAAGCTGCCCCTCATGCCAGTCGGAGTTGGTCGTCACCAGCTCGCCGGGGCCCTCGGTCTCGGCACGTTCCGTGATGGCTCCGAGCAGTTCGTCCATCGTGCGGACGCGGGAGAGGTCCACGCCGTCGCCGCCCCCGACCCGGTGCAGGTGGTTGTCGGCGAGACCGGGAACGACCGTTTTACCCGCGGCGTCAACGACCTGGGTGTCCGGTCCGGCGAGCGCGCGGATGTCCGTGTCCGGCCCCACCGCCAGGATCCGGCCGTCCCGGACCGCCATGGCCTCGGCGACGCTGAAGTCGGCGTCCACGGTCAGGACCGTGCCGCCCACCACGACGAGGTCGGCCGGGTCGGCGGGGCCGCGCGAGCAGGACCAGGTGGCGGCAAGGAGCAGAGGGAGGAGGAAAGCGCTGCGGACGGCGGGTTTCATGGGTTCGTAGTGAACCACGAGTGATGCTCCGGCCGCGTGTTGCGTCCGCCTGCGGCGAACGCTGCCGGTCGGAGACCGGCGTTCCAAGCCGTACGCGCCACCGTGGGTGAGCAGTGTGACGACGTGCGCGGTGCCGAGCACCGCGCGATGCCGGCCGGAGGCCGGCGCTCCGCACCGCGTCTACTTCGGGTCGGTGATGCGGGCGGTGATTTCGACGCCCTCGTGCTGGGAGATGGCCCCGATGACCGTGGCTAGGTGAACCGCGCGCGGGTTGCCGCTCGGGCCCAGCATCCGCATCAGGCTCTTCTCGGGGATGCCGGTGCGGTCCGCGAGCCGGGCGAACCCGAGCGTCGCGTTCACGTAGCTGCGGATCCCCTCCCGGAATCCCGGAAGGTCGCCGGCGAGGAGCGCGTCCAGGCCCGATTCGAGGAGCGAAACCCGGAACAGGGGGTCCCGGACCGCACGGGCGCGGACCGATTTCCGGAAGGTGCGCCGAATCACGGCACAATGGTAACGAATACGTTACTGAATCAGTCGGCCGCCATCGATGACGAGCGGCAATCCGGTCACGAAACCGGACTCGTCGCACGCCAGGAACAGCATCGCCTGCGCCACGTCGCGCGGCGTTCCCAGCCGGCCGAGCGGGGTGATCTCGTACCAGGAACGGCGCATGGCGTCGGGGTCCTCGCTCCGCGCCAGGTTGCGCTCGTTCATCGGCGTGTCGATGACCCCGGGGCACACCGCGTTCACCCGGATGCCGTAGGGCGCCCCCTCGAGCGCGAGGCTCCGGGTAAGCGCCATCATCCCGGCCTTGGACGCTCCGTAGGCGGAGCTCTTCGTCGCGGCGATGAAGTTCCCGACCGAGGAGTTCATGACGATGACCCCGCGGCGGCGTTCCTTCATCCCGGGGACCACCCGGCGGCACATCAGGAAGGCGGACGTGAGATTCGTCCGGAGGATCCGTTCCCAGTCGGCGAGGCTCGTGTCCTCGACCAGCTTCTTGAGCTCGACCCCGGCGTTGTTCACCAGTACGTCCACCGGTCCGACCTGATCCTCGGCGGTCCCGATCACGGCTTCGACGCCCGCTTCCGACGAAACGTCCGCCACCACCGCTGCCGCCGAGCCGCCGGCGCCGCGGATTCCGGCCGCGACCTCCTCCACGGCGTCCGCGGCGACGTCCGCCAGCACCACCCGGGCCCCCTCCTCGGCGAAGAGCTCCGCGGTGGCCCGGCCGATCCCGGCCGCGGCCCCGGTGACCACCGCCACCCGTCCCGCCAGCCGCGTCATGCGCGGGTCCGGCTCGCTCGCCAGCAGGACAGCCCCATCCGACCGATTCTATGAGCGAAAATGCCCGCGGGGATGGTTCTTTCTCGTCGGCTGGCCGTTCCGGCGGCCCTGGTCCTGGCGCTCACCGTTGGAGCCGCGGCCGCGCAGTCGCTCTCGTCGGTGCACGGGTTCGTGAGCGACGACACCGGCGCCGCGCTCGCCGGGGTGACGGTCGAACTTGTGGACCGCGAGCGCGGCCACCGCCGGACGGCGACTTCGAACGCCCGGGGCTTCTTCGCGCTGCGGGCCGTCCTGAGCGGCGAGTACGACCTCATCGCCTCGCTGCCGGGGTTCCGGACCGTGCGGCGGGACGACCTCCACCTCCACGTCGGCCAGAGCGTGGAACTCGATCTGCGGCTCGGCCTCGCTTCGGTCGAGGAGACGGTGACGGTGAACGCCGACGCGCCCGTGCTGGAGGTCGGCAGGTCCGGCGCCGCCGGCTACGTGGACGAGGAAGAGATCGCGGCGCTGCCGATCGCGGGCCGCGACTTCGTCCAGTTCGCGCTGCTCCAGCCCACGGTCCAGGTGGACCCGAGCCGGGGGACGCTTTCCCTCAGCGGGCAGCGGGCCGTGAACTCCGGCCTCACGATCGACGGCGCGAACGCGAAGAGCGCCTTCTTCGGGTTCGGCCGCGGGGGCCTCGCGCGGGAAGGCGGGGGCGTGCTGGTGGCGCAGGAGTCCGTCAAGGAGTTCCAGGTGGTCACCAGCGGCTATTCGGCGGAGGCGGGCCGCTCCGGCGGCGGCGCCATGAACGTCGTGACCCGGTCCGGCGGCAACGAGTTCGCGGGGTCGGCGTTCTGGTTCCTCCGGAACGACCGGATGGTCGCCCGGATTCCGCAGTCGCCGCTCGACGCGTTCCGCGGCGTCTCGCCCGACGACGACCGCTACCAGGCGGACGCCTTCCGCCGCGCCAACTGGGGCGCCTCGCTCGGCGGCCCGATCCGGCGCGACCGCACCCACTTCTTCCTGTCCTACGACCACACGTCGCAGAACCAGCCCTTCCTGCGGGACATCCGGGGCCGCGGCCACTACGACGCCGTGCTCGCCGCCTTCCCCGAGCTCGTCGCCGGCTACCGCCCGAACGACGACGGGATCGCCGCCCCCGACCCGGAGCGCGGCCGCACCGCCAGCGGCCAGTTCCTGCGCGAGACCGGCAACCTCATCCTCTTCGGCAAGCTGAACCACCGGGTGAACGACCGGCACTCGCTCAGCATCCGTTACAACTTTACGGACTACGACCGGGTCTCCGACTACGTCGGGGAAGAGTCCCGCCGGTTCGTCGAGAGCCACTCGCTGGTGGGATCGCTCGTTTCGCTCATCGGGAGCGCCGGCGTCAACGAGTTCCGGTTCCAGTACGCCTACGACCACTTCGACCGGAGCTCCCACCTGCCCGACAGCGCGCTCCAGGCGCACTTCCGCATCTTCTCGCCGTCCGCCGGCTCGTTCGGCAAGCCCTGGTGGCTGCCCGTCTTCAACCACGAGCGGAAGTTCGAGGTGCGCGAACGGTTCTCCCTGCTGCTGGGAAACCACGAGGTCCGGGCCGGCTTCACCCTCAGCCACGACACCCTGAACGAGTACTTCGTCGGCAACGCCGACGGCGGCTACGACTTCGACACGCTGGAGGACTTCGTCGCCGGGGACGCCGCCCGGGCCGTCATCTGGTTCGGGAGCACGGCCAAGCCCAACTTCCGGGTGGCCCAGCAGATTCTCGGCGTCTATCTCCAGGACTCGTGGAGCCCGAATCCGCGGCTCACCCTGAACGTCGGTGCGCGCTGGGACGGGACGTTCAACCCCGGCGGCATCGAACACGTGCTGCCCGAGGGCCGGCGCATCCCCGACGACCTCGACAACGTCTCGCCGCGCGGCGGGCTCGTCTGGTCCCTCGACCCGCGGAGCGTCGTGCGCGCCGGCGGCGGCATCTTCCATGCGCGGACGCCCACCCTGCTCTTCTCGACCGCGCACAGCGACACCGGCGTCTTCCCCCGCTTCGGCAACGCGATCCTGGCGCCAGGGGACACGGGTTTCGTCCCGCTCGGCGACCCGATCGACAACGAGAACCCGCCCGCCGGCATGATCCCGGCGCTCAGCTACTTCGATCCCGCCGTCGAGGACCCCCGGACGGAGCGCGTCAATCTCGGTTACGAGCGCGAGATCGGACGGGGGCTCGCCGTCTCGCTCGATCTCCTGGCGGCGCGGAGCCGTTTCCTCCAGTCGAACCGGGATGCGAACGTCCCGGCGCCGGGCCGGGACGCCTTTGGGCGGCCGGTCTACTCGGGCGAGCGGATCAACCCGGCCTACGGGCCCGTCCTCGTGCGGGCCGCGCTCGGGCGTTCGGACTACGTGGCGGTCACCGCCGCGCTGCGGCGCCGGTATTCGGGCGGCGTCCAGTTCCAGGCCCACTACACCTGGTCCCGCGACCGCTCGAACGACGACAGCGAGCGATCGGGACGGCTGACCCTCACCGATCCCGCGGATCCCGACTACGACTGGGGCCTCTCGAACCGGGACACACCCCACCGGCTCGTGGCGAGCGGGGTGTTCGACCTGCCGCTCGGCCTGCAGGCGAGCGGAATCTTCACCGCCCAGTCCGGCTCGCCCTTCACCGCCCTCGATCCCGCGGTGGGATTCCACAACCATCCCGGCTTCGCGGTCGGGCCGTCCGGCGCTCACGCGCGAGCGGTGGTCGGGGGCGCGCTCGTCCCGTTGAACGGCGAGCGGAACGACCCCTGGACGAACCTCGACGTGCGGCTCACCAAACGATTCGGGCTCGGCCCCGCGCGGGTCGAGGCGCTCTTCGAGGTCTTCAACGTCCTGAACCACGCCGCCTTCCGGGTGGGGAACGCCGACCAGCAGGAGGTCTTCACAGGCGACGGCGTGACCCCGAACCCCGAGTTCGGCCTCGCGGGCGCGCTCGTCGGCGCCCAGCGTCAGGCCCAGCTCGCCCTGCGCATCGTTTTCTGAACGGTCGCGCGTTCGTCTCGCAAGTCTGCCCGGCGAGTCCTTGAAAAGTAACGCTTCCACGTCAAGGATTCCCGCGTCCCGAGGGACGGGGGACCGTTTCCCGTCCCGGGCCCGCCAGGGAGAGCAACGACCGTGTCGAACACCAAGAGCCTGATTGCCGGCATCCTGCTGGCCCTTTCCCTAGCCGTTCCGGGCGCGGCCCTGCAGTCGCTCGGGACCGTGCAGGGCTTCATCACCGACGAGAGCGGCGCGGCGTTGCCCGGCGTGAGCGTCGAGCTGCGGGACATCGAGCGCGGCCAGGTCCGGACCGCGGTCACGAACGGCCAGGGGTTCTTCGCCGTCCGGTCGGTCCCGAGCGGGCAATACGACCTGACCGCCTCGCTTTCCGGGTTCCAGACGTCGCGTCACGAGGGCATCGGGCTCCTCGTGGGCCAGATCCTCGAGACCGACCTCCAGCTCGCGCTGTCCGGCGTCCAGGAGACGGTCGTAGTGACCGCCGAGGCGCCGCTCCTCGAGGTGGGGCGGGGCGGCGCCGCCGGCTACGTGGATGAACAGGAGATCTCGTCACTGCCGATCTCGGGCCGGGACTACGTCCAGTTCGCGCTGCTCAAGCCGACCGTGAAGGTGGAACCGCAGCGCGGCGGCATCTCGCTGAGCGGCCAGCGCGGGATCAACTCCGGGCTCACGATCGACGGCGCCGACGCGAAGAGCGCCTTTTTCGGCTACGGCCGCGGCGGCGAGGCGACCGAGAACGGCGGTCTGGTGGTGGCGCAGGAGTCCGTCAAGGAGTTCCAGGTGGTCACGAGCGGCTACTCCGCGGAGGCGGGACGCTCCGGGGGCGGCTATATCAACGTGGTCACCAAGGCGGGCACCAATGACTTCGCCGGGTCCGGCTTCCTCTTCTTCCGCGACCAGCGGATGGTCGCCCGGCTCTCCCAGTCGCCGCTGGATGCCCACCGGGGGATCGACGCCGCCGACGACCGCTACGAAGTGGACGAGTTCGAGCGCTACAACTGGGGCGCCTCGTTCGGCGGTCCCATCGCCCGGGACCGCACCCATTTCTTCCTGTCCTACGACCAGACGGCCCGCAGCCAGCCCTTTATCCGGGACATCCGGGGGGCGGGCCAGTACGACGCGATCCAGTCGGTCCATCCCGAGGTGCTGGCCGGATTCAGCCCGAACGGGGACGGCACCGCCAGCGGGCAGTTCGTGCGCGAGACCGACAACCTGATCCTGTTCGGCAAGCTGAACCACCGCGTGAACGACCAGCACTCGCTCACGCTCCGCTACAACTTCACCGACTACGCCCGCACCTCGGACTACGTGGCCGAGGAGTCGCGGAAGCTCGAAAGCACCCACGCGCTCGTCGGCTCGGTGGTCTCGCTGCTCGGCGAGACCGGCGTCAACGAGTTCCGGGTCCAGTACGCCTACGACGACCTCGACCGGCTGGCGAACCTGCCGGACAGCGCGCTCCAGGCGAACTTCCGGATCTTCGAGCCGTCCTTCGGGTCGTTCGGCAAGCCGTGGTGGCTCCCGATCTACGTCGACGAGCGGAAGTTCGAGATCCAGGAGCGCTTCTCGTTCCTCTCCGGAAACCACGAGATCCGCCTCGGGTTCGACTTCAGCCAGGACCACCTCAGCGAGTACTTCGCCGGGAACGCCGACGGGCGGTACGACTTCAACGACGTGGCCGACTTCGTGAACGGCGAGGCCGCCCGGGCCCGGATCTTCTTCGGCGACGTCAGCAACCCGAACTTCGACATCACCCAGGCGACGCTCGGCTTCTACCTCCAGGACACCTGGAGCCCGAGCGCGCGGCTCACCCTGAACGCCGGCGCCCGCTGGGACGGCACCTTCAACCCGAGCGGGATCGAGCATGTCCTCCCCGAGGGGACCTCGATCCCGAACGATCTGGACAACGTCTCCCCCCGCGCCGGGTTCGTCTGGTCGCTCGACGCCGACACGATCCTCCGCGGCGGCGCGGGGATCTTCTACGGGCGCACCCCGACCCTGCTGTTCTTCTCCGCCTACAGCGACACCGGCGTCTTTCCGCGCTACGGGAACGCCGTCGTGGCGCCGGGAGAGACGGGTTTCGTCCCCATGAGCGGCGCGATCGACAACGCGAACCCGCCGGCCGGCCTGACGCCGTCGCTGAGCTACGTCCATCCCGACTTCGAGGACCCCCGCACCACCCGCTTCAACCTCGGATTCGAGCGGGAGGTCGCCGACGATCTCGCCGCTTCGCTCGACTTCGTGTACGCCCGGGGCGATCTCCTCGCCTCCAACGTGGACGCGAACGCGCCCGCGCCCGGCCGCGACGCGTTCGGGCGCCCGGTGTACAGCGGCGAACGGATCAATCCGGACTTCGGGACGATCCTGGTGCGCGACTCGCTCGCGCGCTCCGACTACGTGGCCCTGACCGCCGCGCTCCGGCGGCGGTTCCGGGACGGCATCCAGTTCCAGGCCCACTACACCTGGTCACGCGACCGCTCGAACGACGACAACGAGCGGTCTTCAGGCAGCCTGACCCTGACCGATCCGTCGGACCCCGACTACGACTGGGGTCTCTCCAGCCGGGACATCCCGCACCGGTTCGTCGCGAGCGGCGTCTTCACCCTTCCCTTCGACGTCCTGGCGAGCGGCATCCTGACGGCCCAGTCCGGATCACCCTTCACGGCGCTCGACCCGCGGGTCGGCTTCCACAACCACCCCGACTTCTACGTCGGCCCCTACGGGCCCCAGACCCGGGCGGTGATCGGCGGCGAACTCGCCCCGGTCAACGGCGAGCGGAACGAAGCCTGGACGAACCTGGATCTCCGGATCACCAAGCGGTTCGAGGTGGCCGGCGCCCAGCTTGAGGCGCTCTTCGAGGTGTTCAACGTCATGAACGCGGCGACCTTCCGGGTTTCCGGCTCGGACCAGCAGGAGCCGGTGCTCAACGACGGTTCCGCGAACCCGGAATTCAGGCTCGGAGCCGCCCGCGTCGGCGCCCAGCGGCAGGCGCAGCTCGGCCTGCGGGTGATCTTCTAGCCGGATCGCGCACCGGCTTGGAACGCCGGTCTCCGACCGGCACAGCGGGCCGAAGGTCCGCGGGCGACGTGCCGCTACGCGCCTTGGGCGACAGAGGTCCGGGTGCGTCCCTTCCGCCCCGTTGCACCGAGAGAGAACCATCCCGCAGGTC
>JAJEIY010000061.1 GCA_022828085.1 Acidobacteriota bacterium
GCCCGGCGGAAAGGCACTCACGCTGATCCGCGTGGGTGACGCACCCGGCTTGGAACGCCGGTCTCCGACCGGCACCCGCTGGGCGAAGCCCGGCGGAAAGGCACTCACGCTGATCCGCGTGGGTGACGCACCCGGCTTGGACCGCCGGCCTCCGGCCGGCATCGCCCGCGAGCGGGTGAAACCCGCGCCCTGGTCCAGGCCGGTTTTCCGACCGCAAATGAGACCGGCCCGACGCCGCGAGCACCCGCCTGCCCCCTCAGCGCGCCTCCGGCGGACGCTTCTTCGATAGCAGCCAGCCGGCGAAAAAGAGCGCGGCGCCCGTCCCGGTGAACACCAGCATCCGTCGCTCCGCATCGGCGCCGAAAAAGAGCGCGGCGGCCCCGGTCACCACCAGCATCCCCACCATCATCAGCGTCCGGCCGGCGAAGTAACGGACCCAGGCGAGCGTCACCGCGGTGGGCAGCGGCTCCCGGCGGCGCTTCGGTGCGGCGGTCAAGTCAAATCCGTCCGAAACGCCGCTCGATGAAGGGCAGATCGAGGCGCAGCACCGTGGGACGGCCGTGCGGGCAGGTCGAGGGATTCGCCGTCCCCCAGAGCGAGGCGAGCACCTCGTTCATTCGCTCGGTCGTGAGAGTGACCCCGGCGGTCACCGCGGCATGGCAGGCAACCCGCGCCATGATCCGCGCCCGGGCGTCGTGGGCGGCGGCCGTGCATTCGCTCTCTTCGGAAGCGAGCGAGCGCATGAGCACGTCCAGCCCGCGGCCCACTCCCAGCGCTTCCGGCACGCCACGCAGGATCCAGGCGTCCCCGCCGAAGGGTTCGATGTCGAAGCCCGCGGCGGCCAGGCGCTCGTGCTCGTCCGCGAGCGCCGCCCGCTCCACGGGCGAGAGTTCGAGCGGCACGGGCTGCAGCAGTTCGTGGGTCCGGGACTCGCTCGACGCGTCCATCAACCGGTTGAAGATGACCCGTTCCTCGGCGGCGTGCTGGTCGATCACAAGCAGCTCCGAGCGCTCCTCGGCCAGGATGTAGGTGCGCCGGAACTGACCGAGCACCTTCGGGGGCGTCGTTCCGAACTCCAGATAGCCGGCCCGCACCTGCTCCTCCACCCGGTCCGCGCCGTAGAGCAGCTCGCCGACCCTGGCCCCGTCCCATCCCGCGGCCTGCCCTGTCCGCCTGCCGGCCGGGGCGGCCTCCCCCTCGATATCCCGGACGTCGCCCGCGGACTTTCCCGTTCCCGCCGGGCGCTGTTCGACGCGCCCGTCCCCGGCCACTCCGAGGTCGACCCGCTTCGGGGATCCTTCGAGGCCCGCCCGAACGCCGCGGAAGACGGCGCCCCAGGCCGCTTCGGGGTCCGCGAACCGCACCTCCGCCTTCGCCGGATGCACGTTCACGTCCACGGCGTCCGGCGGCGCCTCGACGAACACGTAGGCCTTCGGCGCGCCGCTCAGGCTCGAGAGCCGGCGGTAGGCCTCGGTGACCGCGTGGAAGAGGCGCCGGTCCTTGATGGGCCGTCCATTCAGGAACAGCAGCAGCCGTGAAGACGCGCCGCGAGGCGCCATCGGCGGCGAGAGGAAGGCCCGGACGGTGAGCGCCCCGGCCCGCGCCTCGATCGGAATGGCGTCCCGGGCCCAGCGCGGTTCCAGTTGCTGGAGGCGCTCCGCGGCGTCCCCCGTCGGCTCGAGGGCGAGCACCTTCCGGTCGCCACTCTGCAGATCGAAGCGGATCTGGGGCCAGGCGAGTGCGAGATTCGAGACCACCTGGACGATGTGCGAGGTTTCCGTCTTCTCCGACCGCAGGAACTTGCGCCGCGCCGGCGTGTTGAAGAACAGGTCGCGGACCTCGACGATGGTTCCAGGACGGGTGCCGGCCGGGCGGTCGGAGACCGTCGCACCGCCCTCGACCCCGATCTCCCAGCCGGAGTCGCCCTCCCTGCCGCGGGTCCGTAGCCGGAATCGGGAGACCGAGGCAATCGAAGGCAGCGCCTCCCCGCGGAAGCCGAGCGACCCGATGGAGGTCAGGTCGTCCACCGATTCGATCTTGCTGGTGGCGTGTCGCTCGATCGCCAGGCGCGCGTCCTCGGGCGTCATCCCCACCCCGTCGTCGCTCACCCGGATCTCGGTTCTCCCGGCATCCCTGACGCGCACCGAGACCGCCGTAGCCCCCGCGTCGATCGAGTTCTCGACCAGTTCGCGGACCACCGCCGCCGGCCGCTCCACCACCTCCCCGGCGGCGATCTGGTTCGCCACCACCGGCGGCAGCCGCTGAATCCGCCCCATCAGCCGGTCTTCAGAAACCTTCCCACCTGGCGCGACGGCTTGGAACGCCGGTCTCCAGACCGGCACGCGCGTCGCCCCCCACCGGGAGAACTGGCGCGCCGCGCACGGCGCAACTCTCACCCACCCTCATGACGCCGCCGACTCGATCTGGCTCAGATCCCCGACCTCACTGAACAGCGCATCCAGCCGGGCAAGCAACGCCAGCCGGTTCGCCCGCACCGCGGGGTCCTCGGCCATGACGAGCACGTCGTCGAAGAAGGTGGCGATGGCGGGCGAGAGGGTGGCCAGCGCCTGGAACGCCGGGAAATACCGGGTTTCCGCGAAGCACCGAAGGACCTCGGCCTCAACCCGCTCGAGCATGGCGTGGAGCCCCTCCTCTGCCGGCTCGGTGAAGAGGGCCGGATCGAGACCCGTTCCCCTTCCCTCCCGGACCTCGGGCGCGAGGATGCGCCGGACCCGCCGCGACGCCGCCGCCAGGGTGGCGTAGTCCCCGCTGCCCACCGCCTTCACGAGATCGACGATCCGCTGCCGGGTGTCGGCGACCGGATGGGACCAGTCTCTGGTCGCGAGCACCGCGTTCACCACTCCCTTCGGCGTTGACGGGCCGACGAACGCGTGCGGGAGACGGTCGTTCACGAAGTCCGCGAGCTTCCCGGAAACGACGGCCCGCGTTGCATCGTCGGGGCGGTAGCCGTCGAGAGCCCGGCACAACAGGGCTTCCGGGGCGGGCCAGCCGCTTCGATGTCCGGAGTACTCCGCGGGAGCGTCCCGGAGCACCCGGATCAGGGAGAGCGCCGCCCGCCGCAGCGCGAACGGATCGCCCGAGCCCGACGGCTCCTCCCCGGCGAGGAAGAGACCGGTGAGCGTGTCCGCCCGGTCGGCCAGCGAAACCACCGCTCCCTCCGGGTCACGGGGCAGGTCTCCGTCGAGCCCCGCGGGCCGGTAGTGGTCATAGACCGCCCGCCAGACGGTTTCCGGGGCCCCTTCTTCGCGAAGAAGCAGTCCCCCGACCAACCCCTGGAGCGACGCGAACTCCCCGACCAGATTCCCCGTCAGGTCGCACTTCGAAAGCCCGGCGGCTTGCGACGCCGCGGCGGCATCCGCTCCGGCCGCATCGGCGATCCAGGCAGCCAGTTCCTCCATCCGGCCGGCCTTTTCCCGAAAGCTCCCGAGCCGCTGATGAAAGACCACGCCGGCGAGGCGCGGCCGGGTCTCGGCGAGCGCAACCTTCCGGTCCTCATCCCAGAAGAACCGCGCATCCCGCAGCCGGGCCACCACCACCCTTTCCGCGCCGCGGCGGACGTGCCCCTCGGGATCGTCCGGCAGGTTGGTCACCGCGATGAAGGACGGACTCGTGGGAAACGGGAAGTACTTCTGGTGGTGGACCAGGACCGTGTCCCGAATCTCCTTCGGCAGCGACAGGAACTCGTCGGGAAACCGGCCCAGAACCGCTCCGGGAACCTCCACCAGATCCTTGTGCACGTCGGCTGCGGTCCCGACCTCGGCGGACTCTCCGACCTCGGTCTCGCGACGCCTGATCGCCGCGAGCAGGTGGTCCTGCCGTTCCTTGCCGTCGAGCAACACGTACCGGCTCCGGAGGCCCTCGACGAGGCTCTCAAGCGAATCCACGGGGAACGGCGCGCCGGGGCTCTCTCCTTCCACCGCGGTCCGCGCCCGATGGCCGAGGCTGTGGTTTCCGGCGACCACAGGTTTGCCGCCCGCCACCTCGATCCGGAAGGGAATGACCTCATCTCCGAAGAGGGCCACGATCCAGCGGATGGGACGGGCGAAGGCGAACGGCTTCTCCCCGATGGACGCATCCCAGTTCATGGCCTTCGGGACCGGCACGGCGCGGAGCGCGTCCTCGAGGATTCCGGGCAGGATCCGGATCGCCGGCCTTCCGGGCGTGACCTGGCGGATCCCCAGGTATTGGCCGCGGGAAGTCTCCACTGCCTGGAGGCGGCTTTCGAAGTCCCGCTCCTCGATTCCCTGCCGCCGGGCGAAACCCGCGGCGGCTCGGCTCCAGCCGCCACCTTCACCCCTGGCGACCCGCCACGGCGGCCCCAGGACCTCTTGAACCTGGTCCGGCTGGGATTCCGGAATCCCGGCGCCGTGAACCACCAGCCGGCGGGCGGTGCTGTGCGAGCCGATCGTTGCCGCGGTCAGCCGCTCCCGGCCGAGACCTTCGGCGACGGCCGTTTCGAACCCCTTCGCGAGACCGGCGACCCAGTCGGCGGGAATCTCCTCGCACCCGATCTCGATCAGGAGTTCCCGTCCGCTCATTGGTCGGCCAGGTAGCGGTGCGCGGCGGCCGTTGCCAGGCCGCGCACCGCCAGGATGCGGCGCGGACGGTCGCTGACGGAGACGGCGCCGCGCGAGTCGAGCAGGTTGAAGAGATGGGAAGCCCGGAGACACTGCTCGTAGCCGGGCAACACCAGTCCGCCCTCGATCAGCCGTGCCCCTTCGGCGATCGCCTCGTCGAAATTGCGGTTCAGGACGGCGGTGTCAGCCTCCTCGAACGCGTACCGCGACGATTGCCGCTCGTCGGCGAGCCGGACCGTCCGGTAGTCCACGCCGCGCGTCCATTCAAGGTCGTAGACGTCGTCCACGTCCTGCAGGTACATCGCGAGCCGCTCCAACCCGTAGGTGATCTCCACCGAGATCGGGGCGAGTTCAAGCCCTCCGGCCTGCTGGAAGTAGGTGAACTGGCTGATCTCGAGGCCGTCGAGCACGACCTGCCACCCGACGCCCCAGGCCCCGAGGGTGGGCGCGGCCCAGTTGTCCTCTTCGAAGCGGAGGTCGTGTTGGGAAGCGTCCACCCCGCACGCCGCCAGGCTCTCCAGGTAGAGGTCCTGAATGTCCTGGGGCGACGGCTTCAGGATGAGCTGGAGCTGGTGGTGCTTGTAAAGACGGTTGGGGTTCTCGCCGTAGCGCCCGTCGGCGGGCCGGCGGGAGGGCTGCACGTACACCACCTTCCACGGCGCGTTCCCCAAAACCCGGAAGAACGTCTCCGGGTGCATGGTCCCCGCGCCCATCTCCATGTCGTACGGCTGGGCGACGACGGCTCCCTGGTCGGCCCAGTAGGCCGTCAGCCTCGCGATCAGGTCCTGAAAGGTCATCGCGCGGGTGCTCCGACGGGGCTGACGCGGGGTTCGAGGAGCCCTTCGAGCGCGTGGCGGGCCGGCAGCGCCCGCTCGGCGTGGCCCGCGGTCAGCCGCCCGTGGAACCGGAAAAGTTCACGGACGGTCGCGGCGTTCGGCGCCGCGGCCGAGGGAGGTTCCGCCCAGAAGGTGTCCAGCAGACCGAGCGCGCCGGCGGAGAGGCGGTCGGTCGGCTCGCCGTGCCCGGGAGCGCAGCGGGTGCAGGCGTAGACCGGACCGGCGGCAAAGAACACCGCCCCGTCCTGGTCGAAGCCGGCTCCGCAGGCGCAGCGCCCGGGCCGCGGGTAGAGCCCCGAAAGACGCAGCAGCCACGCTTCGAAGTAGGCGACGACCAGCTCCGCGGAGAGGTCGTCGAGAAGCGCGTCCCGGCAGGCGCAAATCAGCCGGAAAAGTCTCGGGTCGGCTTCCCGGTCCGGGGCGAAGGTGTCCACGAGCCGGGAAAGGTAGCCCAGCGCGGCGGCCCTCACGGGGTCGCGGGCGAGCGGCAACGCGGAGGTCACGAGTTCACAGCGGTCGAGGTGCACGAGTTCCCTGCCCTCGCGCTCGTACCAGCCCGCCTCCACCTCGTTCCCGATGTCGAGCGCGCCTCCGTACCGTGACCTGGGCTTCCGCGCGCCGCGCGCCCATGCCCGGACCTTCCCCTCCTCCCCGCTGAAGAGCACGCACACCCGGTCCGCCTCGGCGACCGCGTAGGTGCGGAGAACGAACGCGCGGGATTGTTTGAGCGGCATGGGAGGCGGCTGGTCAGAGGCTAACCGGTGTTTTTCGCGATCGCTCGGAGGACCGCGCGGTTTCGCGGCCCTCCGGGGCCGCGATGCCGGCCGGAGGCCGGCGCTCCAAGCCGTCTCGCCTTAGAGGTACGTCAGCGCCGCCACCCCGATGCTCAGGAACAGCAGGAAGCCGGAGACGTCCGTGGCCGTGGTGACGAACACCGAGGACGCGAGCGCCGGATCCACCTTCAGCCAGCGCAGGGTGAGCGGCATCAGCGTCCCCACGACCGCCGCCACCACCATGGTGCCGATCATGGCCAGCGCGAGGGCCAGCCCGATCCGGGGATCGCCCTTCCAGACCCAGGAGACGCCGGCGATCAGGATGCCGATCATCAGGCCGTTGGCCGAACCCACCGCGAGTTCCTTGAGGAGAGCCTGCCGGCTGTTCTTCCAGCTCAGTTCCCCGAGCGCGATCCCGCGCACCATCACGGTCAGCGTCTGGTTCCCTGCGTTGCCGCCGAGGAGCGGCACCATGGGCATGAACACCGCGAGGATCGCGAACCGGGCAATGTCCTCCTCGAAGAGGCTGACGACCCAGGCCGCGACGAAGGCGGTGGCGAGGTTTACGGTCAGCCAGGGGATGCGCATCCGGATGGAACGGGACGCCTTGGTGAAGACGCTCTCGGAAACCCCCAGCCCGGCCATCCGGTACATGTCCTCGGTGGCCTCTTCCTTGATGACGTCGATGATGTCGTCCACCGTGATGACCCCGACCAGCTTCCCCTGCTGGTTCACCACCGGGACCGCGAGGATGTTGTAGCTGGCCACCAACTGGGCGACCTCCTCCTGGTCCATCTCGGTGCGCACCCGGAGCACGTCGGTCACCATGACCTCGGAGAGCAGCGCCTCCGGGCGCCGCTGGAGGAGCTGGCGCAGCGATAGCACCCCCACCAGGGTGCCGTGGCCGTCCACCACGTAGATGTAGAAGACCATCTCCACGTCGGGGGACTCCTGGAGGCGCGCGATGGTCTCGCCGATGGTGGCGTCCTCGGGGACCGAGAACACCTTCGGGCTCATGATCCGGCCGGCGGTCTCCTCCGGGTACTGGAGCAGGTCCTCGACGTCGGAGGCCTCACGGGTCCGCATCCCGCGGAGCACCCGCTCCCGGAGTTCCTCGGGGAGTTCGCTCAGGAACTCGGCGGCGTCGTCGGGGTCGAGCTCCTGGAGAAGCTGGGAGATCTCGGCGGGCTCGAGCCGCGGCATCAGGTCGGCGGCGCGCTCGACCCCGAACTCTCCGAGCGCGGCCGCGGCGAGATTCAGATCCCGCTGGAAGACGACCCGGAACGTCTTCAGCCGGTAGGCCTCCGGCAGGTCGGCGAGAACCTGCGCCACATCCGCCGGATGCAGCTTCTCGAGGATGCGGTGTGCGTTAGCGAAGGCCCCCCGGGACACCAGTTTGCGCACCGTCTCCGCGAGTAGCGGGGTCTTGGTGAGAACCATGGCGGGTACCGGAAGGGCGCACCTCGACGGGGGCGGTTCTCCGGCTGGGTTCCGGAGGCTGGGCGGATTCGTCGAGCTGCATCAGGGGCCGGAGGGTACCACGCGGCGCGCCCCCTCCGGCGGGTTTTCGCGATGGTTGCGGCTACCGGTCGCTCCAGGGCGGCTTGTCGGTGAGCGGGCAGACGGCCTCGACCTTCGCCGCGATGTCCCGGCCGATCGCGGCGAGGTGCGACGCGTCCAGCCGGCCCTGGATTTCCTGGAACAGTTGGCGCTCCTCGGTGCGGATGTGGCCGTGGAGCACCTCGCCGAACCGCTTGAGAAGGGGAATCCGTTCCTCTTCGGCCGCTCCGGCGATGCGGCGAATGAGGTCTTCCATCACCCGGTGCTCGGCGATGAGGCGGTCGATCAGCGCGCCTGATCGAAGGAAGGGCCGTACCGCCGGAAAGAGAATCTCCTCCTCGACCCGGAAGTGTCCGAGGAGTTCGGCTTCGGCGGCCCGGGCGACCTTCGCCGCGAGTTCCAGCCCCTTCTCGCGGGTGGGTTCCGCCTTCAATCCACGGTCGATGAAGACCGTGAGGGCCAGCCCGTGCTGGTGCTGATGGGAGAGCGGGATCAGACTCGGGTCCCGGTGCAGCGGTTGGGGGGCCATGCCCGCACTCTAGTGCGTCCGCTGGAGGGCCACATGTCGCAGTAGCCCGTCCTCCGGGAGGAACATGTAGCACCAACAGAGTCGGCTGGACGGCTACATGTAGCAGTAGGCGGTCCTCGGGGAGGAACATGTAGCACTAGCAGAGTCGGCTAGCCGGGTACATGTCGCAGTAGCCGATCCTCGGGACGAAACATGTAGCAATAGCGGCGTCGGCTAGCCGGGTACATGTCGCAGTAGCCGATTCTCCGGGAGGAACATGTAGCAATAGCGGCGTCAGCTGGCCGGCTACATGTAGCGGTAGGCGGTCCTCGGGGAGGAACATGTAGCACTGGCAGAGTCGGCTAGCCGGCTACATGTCGCAGCAGCCCGTCCTCCGGGGGAAACATGTCGCACTAGCAAAGTCGGCTGGGGGGCCACATGTCGCAGTAGCGGGTCCTCCGGGAGGAGGATGTCGCAATCGCAGGTGCTCCGGGGAGGAACCGCGAGGCCGAATAGCGTTGTGACGTGCGCGGCGCCGAGCGCCGCGCGTGCCGACCGGAGGTCGGCGTTCCAAGCCGGTGCGCCACCCGGGCAGCCTGGAGCCCTGCGTTTCCGGCCGCTGCGCCGTGAGCGTCGGTGGCGTTGTGACGTTCCGGGCCGGCGTGCCGCCCGCGCGGTCTGGAGACCGCTACCAGAGCTTGTGGACCGTGAGGCCCATTGCCCGCGCTGCGTCGTCGACCTTCCGGCCGAGTTCCTCCCGCCCGGCCTGATCGAGCCGGCCGCCGATCTGCCGGAAGAGCTCCACTTCCTCCATGCGGATGTGGCGGCGAAGCGATCCTCCGAACTCCCTGAGCAGCGACGCGCGCTGCCGGGCGGAGGACTCCGCGAGGCGCCGGACCAGTTCCTCCATGTTCCGGTGGTGGGCAATCAGCTCGTCGATCAGCGGATCGGAGTCGAGCGCCTCCCGCAGCGCGGGGAAGAGAGCGGTCTCCTCCACCTGGAAGTGGGGGAACAATTCCTTTTCCGCAAACCCGGCCACCTTGCCGGCGAGGTCCGCCAGTCTCTCGGGCGTCGGATCCACCTTGAGATAGCGGTCGATGAGCACGGCCACGGCCAGCGCGTGCAGGTGATGCGCGGACAGCCGGTCGATTCCGGGTTCCCGGGGCAGAGTCGGGGTCACGGCGCGGATTCTACGGGTCAAGCCCGCCTTGCCGGCAGCGTTCGGCGGCGGGCGACCTATGCCCGGCGCTGCCGCGCAGCGGACGAACCCCTGCCGAGGAGCAGCGCCAGCGAGGCGAGCGCGGCGCGATCCGGGACCCGGGTGGTCTTCATCCGCAGGTCCATTTCGGCGAGCTGCCGGAGCATGGCCCGGAGTTCGGCGGGGCGGAAGCGACGGGCCGCGCGCTCAAGGTCGTCGGCGACCCGGCGGGGCACTCGCAGGACCTCGGTGAGGGGTTCGTCCCCACGGTGGGCCTGGGCCAACTGGATCTGGGTCACGAGCCGGTACAGCAGGGCCATGAGCGCCTGCGGCGACTCTCCATCCCGAAGCAGTGACTCGAGGGACGACAGCGCCGTCTCGGTGCGGCCCGCCTGCAGGGCATCCGTGAAACGAAACCGGTCCTGGACGCTGCCGCCGCCGAGCACCTGCTCCATGTCCGCGAGCGTGACCTCCCCCCCCTGGTCCCCGGCGGCATAGACGGCGAGCTTTTCGATCTCGTTCACCTGCTGGCGCAGTTCCCGGCCGAACCGCTCGAAGAGCAGTTCCGCACCCTGCTCCGGCAGTTTGAGGCCGCGCTCGCGTGCGGTGCGGCGGATCCAGTGGGTCATCCGGGCCGGAGGCGGCGCGTCGCAATCGAGCACCAGCGCCCCGCCGCCGGCGACGGCGTCGCCGAGCGACGACGCCAGCGCCTTCCAGTCCTTGCGCCTCCGGTCGGGGTTCCGCTCCCACTCGAGCGCGATGACCGCCCGCCCCGGCGGGTGATCGAGGAGTTCCAGGACGACACCGGAAAGCGCGGGGACCGCGGCGGGCGGCTGGGCGATCCGCAGGCCGTTCTCGATGAGAACGACGGGCGCTCCGCTGAACGAAACCGTGCGCGTGGCGCTCACCACCTGCTCGGCGCTCGCCGTCCGGCCGTCGAAGCGGCGGAGCCGGAAGGGCGCCGGCGGCTCCCCGAGATGGTGATCGGCCAGCTTCCGCAGTGTCCGCTGGCGGAGCCAGCTGTCCGCACCCCCGACGAGGTAGAAAACGCCCGCCTCGGGGGCCGGCAGCCGGTCGGCCATCTTCTCCGCCGGAACGGGCTTGAGCGCGGCGAACGTCTTGCCGAACCCGATCTCGGCAAAGGCCATCAGAACCCCTCGAGAATCGCCACCAGCAGGGAGTCCGCGAAAGCGCTGGCGATCCGCGAGAACGCGAGCCCCTCCCGGTCGAAGGCGGCATCGGGGTCGTCGCCGATCGAGAACTCGTCGCGCAGCGTGAACTCGTCCGACTCGAAGAGCACGACGTCGTTGACGACGTCCGTGAACTCCACGGTGGCGCGCACGATGATGAGATACGTGGAGGCCGCTCCCGTCGCCGGATCGAGTTGCGCCGGCGAGAAATCCACGCTCAGCACCGTGCCCCGCATCACCGCTTCGGCCCCCTCCTCGGTTTCCTGGACCTCGTAGCGACCCCGCCGGTTGAACCCCTCGATGATCTGTTCCGTCATCCCCTCTTCGACCTCGGGGAAGGCGCTCTCGTTGTCGAAGGGGAGGATGGCCACCACCTGGATGTGACCCGGCAACCCGCCGCCGAGGCCGGCGAGCCGGTAGCCGCACCCGGCGGCAACGCCGAGGAACAACAACCCGGACAGCAGCATCGCGGTCCATCTCCGGCCCGAGTTCCCGCCCGGCTCCCTCGAGGCGGCGCGGGCGGCGGGAATCACGTCGGACGGGAGGCCACGAAGTTCACGAGACGGTCGGGCACCGTCACGATGCGGCGAACCTCGAGTCCCTCCAGGTGACGGCGGATCCCCGCGTTCTCCCGGGCCTGGTCGACGAGCACCTCGCGTTCGATTCCCGCCGGCACCTCGAGGCGGCCCCGCAGTTTTCCGTTCACCTGCAGCACGACGAGCACCTCTTCCTCCCGCGCGAGGTCCTCGTCAGATACCGGCCACGGGGCTTCCACCAGCATCGTCCCACCTCCCAGCCGCTCCCAGAGTTCCTCCGTGAGGTGCGGCGCCATGGGGTTGAGGAGCGAAATCACCGTCTCCGCCGCTTCGCGCACGGCCCGCCGGGAGGCCTCGCCGGCCGCCTCCGGCAGGCGATGCGAGAACGCGGAGGTCAGTTCCATGATGGCGGCAATGGCGGTATTGGGATGGATCCGCTCCTTGAGATCCCGGGTGACCCGCCGAATCGTCTGATGCGTCTTGCGGCGGAGCGCCACGTCCTCGGGCGCGAAGTCCTCGTCCCCCACCGGTAGCGGGGTGGAGGCCAGCCATTCCGCGTCCCCGGGAATCATTCGCTCCAGCCGTCTCAGGAAGCGCGCCGGCCCGGAGAGACGGGCGTCGGTCCAGTCCATCTCCTTTTCCGGCGGCGACTCGAAGAGGACGTACAGACGGATCGCGTCGGCCCCGTGCCGTTCCACCACGGCGTCCGGATCCACGATGTTGCCCTTGCTCTTGGACATCTTGGCGCCGTCCTTGATGACCATCCCCTGGCTCAGTTGGCGGATCACCGGCTCATCGGTGGCGGCGAGCCCGAGGTCGCGCATCATCTTGGTCCAGAAGCGGCAGTAGATGAGGTGCAGGATGGCGTGCTCGACGCCGCCGATGTAGAGATCGATGGGGAACCAGGCGCGCGCCTTCTCCGCGTCGAAAGGCGCCCCGGCGTTCTGCGGATCGAGGTAGCGGTAGAAGTACCAGGACGAATCCACGAAGGTGTCCATGGTGTCCGTCTCCCGGCGGGCGGCGGTTCCACAGCGCGGGCAGTCCACCCGAAGCCAGGACTCGATCCTGGAGAGCACGGACCCTCCCATGCCCGTGATCTCGACGTCACGCGGCAACTCGACGGGGAGGTCGTCCTCGGACACCGGGACTTCGCCGCATTCCGCGCAATGGATCATCGGGATGGGGGTGCCCCAGTACCGCTGCCGGGAGATTCCCCAGTCGCGGAACCGCCAGGCGATCCTGGGCTCGCCGTAGCCGCCCTTGCGGGCGTGCTCCGCCATCGCGGTCTTCGCCTCCTCCGTGGGCAAGCCGCTGAACGGGCCGGAATCCACCACCGTGCCGTAGTCCACGAAGGCGCCGTCCGGCGCCGCCGTCGCGCCGCCGGAATCGTTCGGGATCACGACCGTCCGGATCTCGATCCCGTAGGTCTTGGCGAACTCGTAGTCGCGCTCGTCGTGCGCCGGAACCGCCATGACGGCGCCCGTCCCGTACTCCATGAGCACGTAGTCGGCGACGAAGACCGGAATCTCCTCGCCCGAGAAGGGATTCAGCGCCCGGAAGCCGGTGTTCACCCCGGTCTTTTCCGTCTCGCCGGTCGGATGGCTCTCACCGGGGTGCGCGGCGGCGGCGGCGCGGACATAGTCGGCCACCTCCGGATTCCGGGCCGCGATGGCCTCGGCCGCGGCATGACGGGGAGCGAGCACCAGCGCGGTCGCGCCGTAGATGGTGTCCACCCGGGTGGTGAACACCGGGACGTCGCCGCCGTCTCCCAGCGCCGGGATCCGGAAACGGATCTCCGCGCCCTCCGAGCGCCCGATCCAGTTGCGCTGCAGCACCAGCACCTTGTGCGGCCAGCCGGGCATCCGCTCCATCTCGTCGAGCAGCTCGTCGGCGTAGTCGGTGATGCGCAGGAACCACTGGGGGAGTTCCCGCTCCTCGACCACCGCCTCGCAGCGCCAGCACGCTCCGGCCTCGACCTGTTCGTTGGCGAGCACGGTCTCGCAACCCGGACACCAGTTGACGGTGCCGTTTTTCCGGTAGGCGAGCCCGCGCTCCCACATCTTCAGGAAGAACCACTGGTTCCACCGGTAGTAGGACGAATCGCAGGTGGCGAACTCGCGCTCCCAGTCGTAGCTGAACCCGAGCCGCCGGAGCTGGCGCCGCATATGGTCGATGTTCTGGGTGGTCCAGTCGGCCGGGTGGGCTCCCCGCTGGAGCGCCGCGTTCTCGGCCGGCAGGCCGAGGGCGTCCCACCCGATGGGATGCATCACGGTGAAACCGTTGCGCCGGTAGAAGCGGGCGACGACGTCGCCGATCGAGTAGTTCCGCACGTGGCCCATGTGGATGCGTCCGGACGGATACGGCAGCATCTCGAGGCAGTAGTAGCGCGGCCCGTCCGGCAGGTCCGGCGTCCGGAAGGAGCCCTCCCGCTCCCAGCGTTCCTGCCACTTCGTTTCGACGCGTTCGTGGAAAGTGCTCATCGTTCGTCGCGCGCGGAGTCTAGTCGAGCCTCCGGCCGGACTCGGGCGGCTCAGGGAGTGGAGCCGACCCGCTGAAGCGCCTTCAGCAGCATGGAGCCGGAGGGAATCCGATCGAGGTCCTGCGGGTCCACGAACCGGCCGCCGGGAACGATCCCGCCGGGAGCCGGATCCGCGAGCTCGGCCTCGAAGGGCACCACCTCGATCCTTCGGTTCATCACGGTGTGCCGGAACCCGGCCAGCTCTCGCCCGGGCTGCAGACGGATCCCGTAGCGCGTGGTCGCCTCACGGACGAGCGCCGCTTCCGCCGACTCATCGCTCCGGTACTCGCCGCACGGCAACTCGTAGAGGCCCCGCATGGGGCTTTCGCTACGGCGAAACACCAGAATCCGGCCCTCTCCGTCCCGCACGACGGCCACCGCCAGGCGCACGGAGACCGCCGGTGGACGCGGCGGACGCTCGGGGAACTCCGTTTGCCGCCCCGCCACCCGCGACCAGCAGAACTCGCGGACCGGACACCGGCCGCAGCGGGGAACGGCCGGAGCGCAGACCGTCGCGCCGAGCTCCATCAGCGCCTGGTTCCAGCCGCCCGGGTCCCGGGCCCCGTCCGCTTCCATCAGCCGGTCGGCCAGCTCCCGGATGCGCCCCTCGAACGGCGCCCGTCCCCGGAACCCCTCGACCATGAACAGCCGGGACAACACGCGGCGCACGTTTCCGTCCACCGCGGCGGCCGGTACGCCGAAGGCGATCGAGGCGATCGCCGCCGCGGTGTAGTCACCAACCCCCGGAAGCCTCCGCAGTGACCCGGCGGTCCGGGGAACCCCCCGGCCTTCCGCAGCCAGTTGCCGCGCGGCCCGGTGGAGCGCCCGGGCGCGGCCGTAGTAGCCGAGGCCGGCCCAGGCGGCCAGCACCTCGTCCTCGGAGGCGTCAGCCAGCGTCCCGGGATCGGGGAAGCGGGCGACGAAGTCCTCGTAGCGCGGCAGCATGGCTTCCACGCGGGTCTGCTGGAGCATCACCTCCGACACCCAGACGCGCCAGGCATCGGGGGATTCGCGAAACGGCAGCGGGCGCTTGTTCTTCCGGAACCACGCGAGCAGGGTGCGGCGCAGCAGGCGGAACGGGGAGACTCGGGGAGTCTCGGTCATGTGGACGGGGCGCGCGGCGCCCTAGAGAAGTTCGTGCGCGATCTGCTGGTAGTAGCCGACGGCGTCCACCAGGTCGCTCTTCAGCACGTGTTCGTGAGCCGTGTGCGCGTCGTGGATGCTCCCCGGGCCGATGAGGAGCGGCGTACCCCAGGAAGGCATGAACGGGATGTCGGTGGAATACGACATCGGGGCCACCGCGAAGCCGGGGAGCGTCCGGCAGAAGACCGCGTCATTCTGGCCGACGTGTTCGAAACCGAGGTTGTCGTCGGCGGCCAGGATCGCTTCGAGGCGGCGCCGCGCCGGTTCGGCCTCCCCGACGAGCCGCCAGTAGAGGGTGGCCTCGGCGGAAGGAGCGAGCACGTTCCCCGCGACCCCGCCCGAGATGACTCCCACGTTCAGGGTCGCCGCGCCGAGCACCTCGCTCTTTCCCCAGTCGAGCGACTGGAGGTGGGCGATGGTCGCGAGCAGGCGATGGACCGCGGAGTCTCCCGCCTCGGGATACGCGGAATGGGCCGCCTTCCCGCGCGCCCGGATCCGGACCCGGAGGGTGCCCTTGTGGCCGCTCGCCATGAGCCCCTCGGTGGGCTCGCCGCAGACCAGATGGACTCCTTCCGCCGGGCCGCCCGGGCCCCGCGCTTCGAGGTGGATGGCGCCCGCGCTGTCCACTTCCTCGCCGACCGTGAAGGCCATCCCGAAGCCGGAGATCCCGTCCTCCCGCAGACGGCGGGCCGCGAAGAGCATCGCCGCCAGGATGCCCTTGGCGTCGCAGGAACCCCGCCCGGCGATGTGCGTCGCCGTTTCGCTGGAAGGGAAGAAGGGAGGCACCGTGTCCAGGTGAGTGCAGTACCAGAGGCGGGTCGGACCTTGCCCGGCGCGCGCGATCAGGTTCGGCCGGCCCGGGGCGGCCTCGTCGCACTCGACGTGGAGTCCGATGGCCTCGAGGTCCGCAGCGACGCGTTCGGCGACGGCGCCCTCGTCGCCCGTCACCGACGGGATGTCCACGATCTCGCGCAGGTACCGGAAGAGGTCGTCCATGGGGCCCTCAGCCCGCGTCCGGATGCCGGAACAGCAGGGACACGTTCGTGCCGCCGAACCCGAACGAGTTGGAAAGCACGCTCCTCACCGTCGCGGGCCGGGCGGTGTTGGGGACGTTGTCCAGATCGCAGTCGGGGTCCGGGGTCTCGTAGTTGATCGTCGGAGGCAGCGTCTGGTGGCGCAGCGTCAAGCAGGAAATGCCGGCCTCGAGCCCTCCGGCGCCGCCGAGCAGGTGCCCGGTCATCGATTTCGTGGAACTCACCGCGAGCCGGTCGGCGTGCCCGCCGAACACCCGCCGGATCGCGGCCGTCTCGATGCGGTCGTTCAGGGGCGTGGAGGTGCCGTGCGCGTTCACCGCATCCACGTCCTCGGGCGAAGCTCCGGCTTCGGTGAGCGCCGCCTGCATCACCCGGACCGCGCCGTTCCCGTCCTCCGCCGGCGCGGTGATGTGGAAGGCGTCGCCGCTCATGCCGTAGCCGAGCACTTCCGCGTAGAGCGTGGCGCCCCGGGCCAGCGCTTCCTCGCGCTCCTCCAGGACGAGGATGCCCGCTCCCTCCCCGACCACGAAGCCGTCCCGGTCCCGGTCGAACGGGCGCGACGCGCGCTCGGGCTCGTCATTGCGCGTGGAGAGGGCCTTCATCGACGCGAATCCGCCGATGCACATCGGTGTGATGGTCGCCTCCGCTCCACCGGCGACCACGGCGTCGGCGTGTCCGTGGCGGATGAGGCGGAAGGCCTCTCCCACCGCGTGAGCGCCGGCGGAACACGCCGTGGCCATGGCTGAGTTGGGTCCCCGGGCGCCCAGTCGGATCGACACCCAGCCAGCGGCCAGGTTCACCACCATCGCCGGTACGAAGAAGGGAGAGATGCGGCGCGGCCCCTTCTCGAGCAGCTTGCGGTGCTCCCGCTCGATCGTCTCGAAACCGCCGATTCCCGAGGAAATGACCACCCCGACGCGATCGGGGTTTGCTAGCGGAGTCTTCAGGCCGGCGTCTTCGGCCGCGAACAGCGAGGCCGCGAGCGCGTACTGGATGAAGGTGTCCATCTTCCGGGCGTCGCGCCGGTCCGCGTAGTCGAGCGGATCGAAGCCCTTGACCTCGCACGCGATCCGCGAAGAGAAGTCGGAGGCGTCGAAACGCGTGATGTGCCCCGCGCCCGAGCGGCCCGCAACCAGCCCCTGCCAGGTCTCGGAAGTTCCGATACCCAGGGGAGACACGAGTCCCACTCCGGTAACGACAACCCGCCTGGGAGTCATGAGTCCTCCAGTGTCCGCGGCAAGCCGGTCAGCGGCGCTCTCGCGTACCCGTGGGTCTGGCGGCGTCGGCCTCGGGGGACCGGGACCGGGCGCCGTTCAGTTGATGCGCTGCTCGATGAACGCCACTGCATCGCCGACCGTCTGGATCCGTTCCGCCTGGTCCTCCGAGATGTCGATCCCGAACTGTTCCTCGAGCGCCATCATCAGCTCGACCATGTCCAGCGAATCGGCGCTCAGGTCGCCGACGAAGGTCGCCTCCGGCGTGACCTCGTCGGGAGACACGGAAAGCTGTTCACAGATGAGTTCCCGGACGCGCTCGTCCACCGGGAGCTCTTCCGGCTCCGGAGCGCCTTCCGCTTCCTTGGCTTTGTCGGGCATTGGTCTTTACTCCTGTCTCTTGCTCTTCCGCGCCTGCCGGATGATCCGGCGGCGCGAGGCTAAAGCGCGAGTCCTCCGGTTACTTCGAGAACCGCGCCGGTGATGTAACTCGCCTCGGCCGAAGCGAGGAAGGCGACCGCGGCGGCCACTTCTTCCGGCGATCCGGAACGTCCCATGGCGATGGCGCTTCCGAGCTGGGACCGCGCCGCCTCGGGCAACCCCCGTGTCATGTCGGTCTCCACGAGCCCCGGAGCCACCGCGTTCACGGTGATGTTCCGGCGCGCCAGTTCCTTCGCCAGCGCCTTCGTGAAACCGACGATGCCGGCCTTGGAAGTCGCGTAGGCAGTCTGACCAGGATTGCCGCGGAGCCCAACGATGGAACTGAGGTTGACGATGCGGCCGTAGCGAGCGCGCATCATAGGCCGGACGGCGGCCTGGCAGCAAGCGTGCAGGCCGTCCAGATTGGTGGCCATGACCTCGCGCCAGGCGTCCGCCGACTGGCGCGCGAGCAGGCCATCGCGGGAAACTCCGGCGTTGTTGACGAGAATCTGCAAGCCGCCGTCCGCGCTGGCCGCCGCCACGCAGCGTTTGACCGATTCGTGATCGGTGAGGTCGAGCGCCAGCCCGCGCACCCGGCCGCGGCCGGCGTCGAGTTCTTCGGCAGCGGCTTCGGCGCGGGACCCGTCGGTGCCGGTCAGGAACACCGCCGCCCCCTCGTCGGCGAGCCGGGCGGCGATCGCGTGGCCGATCCCGCGGGTGCCGCCGGTAACGAGCGCGGTCTGCTCCTCGAACCGCATCCCGCGGGGATCCCGGGCCGCGGAAACCATCATGCGCTGGCCACAGGTTCCGGCAGGAACTCCTGAAGTCGTTCGACGCCGTCCGGATCGGACACTGCGAACGCGGAGGCATCCGGCAGCACCTTGCGGACCATTCCGGTCAGCACCCTGCCCTGACCGATCTCGACGAAAGCGCTGGCGCCCGCCGCCCCCATCCCCCGGAGCGTCTCCTCCCAGCGGACCGGCGAAGCCACCTGGCGGCGCAGCGCCTCCCGCGCCTGGGCGCCGGTACGGACAGGAGCCGCGTCCGCGTTCGTCCAGAGAGGCGCCGCGAGGTCGCGGAAGGGGATGGCGTCGAGTTCCGCCGAAAGGCGTGCCGCCGCCGGTTCCATCAGCCGGGTGTGGAACGGCGCGCTCACCGGGAGCGGGAGCACGCGCCGGGCGCCCCGCGCCTTCAGCTCCTCCCCGGCCGCGGACACCGCCGCGGTGTGGCCGCCGATGACCACCTGACCCCCGCCGTTGAAGTTCGCCGGTTCCACCAGGCCCTCACCGCGGCCGGTCACCTCCGAAGCGACCTCCGCCACGGTCTCCGCGGACAGCCCGAGAACCGCGGCCATCGCGCCCTCCCCTTCGGGCACCGCCTCCTGCATGAACTCGGCGCGGCGCCTGGTGAGCCGCAACGCGTCCGCGAACGAAAGGCCTCCCAGCGCGACCAGCGCCGAGTACTCGCCCAGGCTGTGCCCGGCAGCCATGTCCGGGCCCGCTCCGCGCACCGCGACCGCGCGCCAGGCCGCGTAGCTGACGGTGAGCATTGCGGGCTGGGTGTTCCGGGTGCGCCGGAGATCCTCCTCCGGTCCTTCGAAGCAGAGGGTCGAGAGCGATTCCCCGAGAACGTCGTCCGCCTCTTCGAAGACCGCTCGCGACTCCGGGAAGGCGTCGCGAAGCGCCCGGCCCATACCGGGCCGCTGCGAACCCTGGCCGGGGAAGAGGAAGGCGGTCCTGCTCACGCGTTGTCTACGTCAATGACTTTCTTGCCCTTGTAGTGGCCGCAGTGCGGGCAGACCACGTGGGGCCGGATGTGGCGGTTGCATTCGGTGCAGATCGAGAGGCCCGGCGGCTTCAGGCTGTCGTGCGAACGCCGGTTGTTCCGGCGGCCGCGGGAGTGCCGCCTCTTGGGTTGTGGCATTTCGATTCTCCTGTCAGTTCACTGGAGGAATGGTGTTGTCGGCCGGCCGCGCGCCGGCGCGGGTCGCTGTGCGCGCCTGACTATCCCGGAGTCTGCGTGAACCCCGCCAGGTCGCGGAGCGCGCCGAGCCCGCTTCGGTCGGAACGGCCGGTATTCTCGTCACAACCGCACCGGGGGCGGCGGTTGCGGTCGGCTCCGCAGGAACTGCAGAGCCCGAGGCAATCGGAGGAACACAGCGGTTTCGCCGGCAGGGCCAGGTGAAGCTGCTCCCAGACCGTCTCGGCCAGTTCAAGGCGGTCTTCGTCGTAGAAGGACACATTCATGTCGGAGGCCTCGAGAGCGCGCTCACCGCCTCCCAGGGCAGCCGACTCGGCGACCCGGGGCAGGTACACGAGATCAAGCGCCTCGTCCACGGGAAGCGGCACGGGACCGAGGCAGCGGACACATTCGAGCCGCAACTCCCCTCCGAGATGCGCCCGCAGCCGAAAGCCGTCACGCTCCAGGCGATCGATCCGGCCGTCCAGCCGGAGACCGCCCACGATCTCGAACTCCGCTTCCGCGAATCCGAAGACCTCCCGCGCACCGGAAACGGCGACGCGGGCGCCGTGCGAAGGCACCGCGGCCAGGTTGACGCTCAGGGCGGAGGGATCGTGGGGTGCGGACAAGGGCGCCGCATTCTACCGTCTGGGAGGGTCCCGGCCGGGGCGCGCCGGAGGGGGCACGGATGGGCCGCACCGCGTAAAATCGCCGGCCATGCGTGGTTCGGCGCTGCCCTGGATCCTGTTTGCCGTACCGGTGTCGGTCGGCGCCTGCAACCCGCCGCCGGCTGTCGAGGAACCCGAGGTCCGGCCCTGGGAGTGGACGGAAGCGGAATGGCGGGCCCCGATCGAAGCGGTCCGCGCCGGGCGCCGCCTGGCGCCCTCGGAGTGGCCGGGCGGGAACCGGGTCGCCGTTGCCCTGTCGTTCGACTTCGACAACGAAACGGTGTCGCTCCGGGACAACAACACCTCGGCGTCCGTTCTCTCCCGCGGGCAGTACGGGTCGAGAGCCGGCCTGCCCCGGGTCCTGGACCTGCTTCGGAGGCGCGAGATCCCGGCCTCGTTCTTCATCCCCGCGGTCAGCGCGCTGATCTACCAGGAGGACGTGGCCGAAATCGTCGCCGACGGACACGAGATCGGCGTCCACGGCTGGATCCACGAACGCAACTCCCTCATCTCCGGCGACGTGGAACGGGAACTCATCGAACGCGCGATCGACACCCTCACCGAACTGACGGGAACGCGCCCGGTCGGGCTCCGCACGCCGTCCTGGGACTACAGCCCGAACACGCTGCAGATCGTCCGGGACCTCGGCTTCCTCTACGACTCCAGCCTGATGGCGGACGACTGGCCGTACGAGATCGTGGCGAACGGCGAGCCCACCGGCGTCGTGGAACTTCCGGTCGAATGGATCCTGGACGACGCACCCTATTTCGGCTTCAGCCGGTACTCGGCGCTGCGTCCGCACAGCACTCCCGACGACGTGCTGTCGATCTGGAAGGCCGAATTCGACATGGCGCACGCCGAGGGCGGCATGTTCCTGCTCACCATGCATCCCCACGTCATCGGCCACCGTTCCCGCATCGCCATGCTGGAGCGGCTGATCCAGCACATGGACGCGGCCGGCGACGTCTGGTTCGCCACCCACGAAGAGGTGGCCCGCTACGCCCTCGAAAACGCCGGAGGCCCGGACTAGCCGGGCCTGGCTACGGGGGATGGGGTAGCTCCATTTCGCTTGTACAGCCCGGGATGGGCGGAGGAAACATCATGAAGACGCGATTTGCGCGTGCGGCATCCGTCGCGATCCTTGCCTGCGGACTCGCGGCGCCGGCGGCCATGGCGGCCAGCGAGTCGCCGCCAACCGCCGCAGCGACCACCGTGGAACTGGAAGCCGAGATCCGCGGTGAACTGGATGCGTTGCGGGAACGGATCGAGGACCTCGAGGTCCTGCTGGCGACCCTGGTGGCCTCCCGCGGCGCCGAAGTTCCGCCGGCGGACGCGGAGCCCGGCCTGGCCCTCGCGGCCGCCGACGCCGGCGCCTCTCGAGGTTCCGGCGTGCCCGTCCCGGTGACACAGGACGCCGGCGCGGCAATGCCCGAGGGCGTCGCCAGTACCGGCGGGCAGCCGCTTTCCATCACCGGCCTGGTGGATACCTACTTCACCCACAACGCGAACGACCCCGCCGACGGGAACAACACGCTCTACTACACGAACCCCAACGCCCGCGGATTCGGTCTGAACCAGTTGAAACTGGAGATCGAGACCACCGGCGACGGCCCCTTCGGTTTCCGTTCCGACATCTGGTTCGGCTCCGGGGCGCGCCTCTTCCGCGACGGACTCGAACCCGGGCCACTGGCGGACCTCTTGTACGTCCAACAGGCCTATGGCTACTACCGGTTCGGGAACGGCGCCCAGTTCGACATGGGCGCCTTCGGGACCATCGCCGGACTCGAGGTGGCCGAATCGCATCTGAACTGGAACTACACCCGCGGGATCCTGTGGGCCTGGAACGAGCCCTTCTCGCACGTCGGGGCGCGGCTGGGCGTGCCGCTCAGCGACACCTTCACCGGGACCCTGATGCTCGTGAACGGCTTCGACAACGCCTGGGACCAGAACACCGGGAAGTCCTACGGCGTCCAGGGTTCGCTCGCTCCGAGCGACCAGTTCAACACCACGCTGACCTGGATCAACGGACCCGAAAACGCCGGAACGAACGACGGCTGGCTCCGGGACCTGAGCTGGAACGCCTACGTCGGACTCACCGACCGGGTGGAGGCCATGGTGAACATGGACTACATCTCCGCGACCGACGAGATGGGCACCAGCGCGACGTCGTGGGGACTCGGGGGGTACCTCCGCTTCCACGTGAACGACCGGGTGCGGATCGCCGAGCGCTACGAGTTCATGAACGACCGCGAGGCGCGTTCCACCGGACTGGAGCAGATGCTCATGGAGAACACGGTGACACTCGAATTCCAGCCGGTGGTGGACGACCCCCGCTTCCTGGCCCGGCTCGAGTACCGGCGCGACTGGTCGGATGCCGACTTCTTCAGTTGTTCCGGCTGCGGCGAGGGACTCTCGAAGAGCCAGAACACCTTCACCATCGGGATGTCCTGGGCCTTCGGGCCGAAGTAGACGGGGTTCGCACTACCCGGCGGCGGTCTGACTGTCCGGGGCGGTGGCGGCGATGAAAGCCGCCACCGCTTCGGCCGTTTCCCGGCTCACGTCGGCCGCGGTGCGCTGCGTGGCCGCAAGGATCGCCTTCGGCACCCGGAATCCGTGGTCGCCCCCCGCGATCCAGCACACCTCGGCGCGCGCGGCAGCCACCGCCGGGTTCAGCAATTCGGGCGGCGCGAACGGATCCCGGTCCCCGCTCACGAAGAGCATCGGAAGGCCGATGCGGCCCAGATGCTCCACCCTTTCCAGTGGCACCGCGGGTTTTCCGGGGGGCCTCAGGGGATAGGCAAGGAGGACGGCCCCCGCCACCAGGTTCCGGGCTTCCGCCTCCCTGTCCGCGAGCAGGAGGGACGCCATCCTTCCGCCGAACGAGCGGCCGCCGAGAAAGAGGGGCCCCGCGAACTCCCGCGCCGCCCAGTCCACGACCGAGGCCACGCAGGCGGTCGCGCGCCCCGCGCGGTCGGGGCGTCTCCGTCCGGCTTCCGCCGCGGGCAGGTTGAAGCGGAGCGTCCGGATGTTCCGCTCCGCCAGGGACTCGGCCAGCGCGACGAGCCCCGGCGTGTCGCGATTTCCGCCGGCGCCGTGGGTGAGCGCGAGGAGTGGGCTGGCGCCGGCCGCGGCCCGCGGCTCGTGAAGAGCCGCGCTGACCGTCCCCGAGGCGCCGTCCGGCGGGTGAAGGATCAACGGAGACAAGGGAAAAGCCAGCCTATCGATTCGGCAGAATCCGTTTGCCGAAGGCCGAGGCAACCAGCTCGGCGGCCGTTTCGGCGGTCCGGTTTCCAACGTCGCGCCGCGGGTTCACTTCGCCGATGTCCATCGAGCGCAGGCCGCCGCTCTCCGCGACGCGCTCCATCAGGAGGCGGGCCTCACGGAAGGTCAGCCCCCCGGGCTCGGGCACGCTGACGCCCGGAGCCACCGCCGGGTCGAGCGCGTCCATGTCCACGCTGAGGTGCAGCCCATCGGTCCCGTCCAGGGCCAGCCGCACGGCGTCTTCGACGACGGCCGCCATGCCCCGCCGATCCACCTCCTCCATGGTGCAGGTGCGGACGCCGATGTCGGCGACCACTTCGTCCTCTCCTTCGTCCACGCTCCGGACCCCGATGAGGACCGTGTTCTCCGGACGGACGCGGCAAGCCCCGGGGACGAAGCCCCCGACACCGGTGTAGGCGCGCCGTCCCCGCCCGAAGAGCGCCGCGAGCGGCATTCCGCTCAGGTTTCCGGTCACCGTCGTCTCCGGCGTGTTCGCATCGGGGTGGGCGTCCACCCAGATCAGCCCGAGCGAGGCGGTCCGCCCTCCGTCACCTCTTCCGGGATCGCCGGCACCGGTCATTCCCGACAGCGCGCCCAGTCCCACCGAGTGGTTGCCGCCCAACACCAGAGGGATCCTTCCCTCTTCCCGTGCCTGCCGCACGACCGCCGCCAGGTCCTCGAGAACCGGGACCAGTTCGGCGAGATAGCGGGCCCGGGTATCCCCGGGTCCCGCGGTGTCCGCCGGGGTCGGCGATTCGATGTCGCCCGCGTCTTCCACCCGGTATCCCAACCGTTCAAGGCGGACGGCAATGCCGGCCCGGCGAAGCGCCGCCGGACCGGACTCCACACCCGCGGGGCCATCGGCCAGCGCCACGGGGGCTCCGATGAGACGGACCGTGCTGCTCCCGGACACCCCCATGATCTCAAGTGTTCAGGATCGGGCTGCCCTCGGGAGCGTTCGCTTGCCGAGCGCCGACGCCACCAGCTCGACCGCGAGTTCGGCGGTCTGGTTGCGGACGTCGCGGATCGGATTGACCTCCGCCACCTCGAGCGAACGGAGTCCGCCGCTCTCCGCCACCGCCTCCATCAGCGCGTGCGCCTCGCGGTAGCTGAGTCCGCCCCGGACGGGAGTCCCGACCCCGGGGGCGATCTCCGGATCGAGGCCGTCCATGTCGAGACTGAGATGGAAGCCGTCGGTCCCGTCGAGTACGCGGGCGACCGCCTCGTCCACGACAGTCGCGAAGCCCCGGCGATCCACCTCTTCCATCGTATACACCCGCACCCCCAGATCCTCCACCAGCCCGGCTTCGGCCGGGTCGACGCTGCGGACCCCGATCAGGGCGGCGTTTTGGGGTTCCAGCCGCCTGGCCCCGGCCGCGAAACCTCCCACCCGGGTGAGCGCCTCGGGACCCCGGCCGAACAGGGCGGCCACCGGCATCCCGTGCAGGTTGCCGGTGGGGGTGGTCTCCGGGGTATTCGCATCGGTGTGGGCATCCACCCACAGGAGCCCGAGACGTTGCTCGAGTGGGTAGCCGCCTCCGCGATGCGCGCATCCGGTCATGCCGGAAACGGTGCCGAGCGCGATGGAGTGATCGCCGCCGAGCACCACGGGGAGCCGGCCCGCCTCCCGATGACGGCGCACCTCGCGCGCCAGGTGCTCGAGGACGCGGACGACCTCCTCGAGATAGCGGGCGTGCGGCTCGCCCGGTCCGGAGAGCGTCTCGGCGAGGGGCGCCTCGATGTTCCCGGCGTCTTCCACGAGATATCCGAGCCGCCCCAACCTCGCTCCAATCCCCGCGCGCCGGATGGCCGAGGGTCCCATGTCCACCCCCCGGCATCCGGCTCCCAAGTCCAGCGGCACACCTATCAGACTGATCGTTTTCTTCTCCATGGCCGCATCCTACTTCGGAGACACGGCGCCTACGGCGGGCGCCACTCACCGCGCGGCTCGTGCTTTCTCCCGGTACGCTCCCCACTGCCCGTGCCCTACCGGTCCCTCGCCGACGCCGTCCGCGACCTCGAACGGAACCGGATGCTGGTCCGGGTGCCCGACGAAGTGGACGGTCACCTCGAAGTCGCCGAGATCCAGCGCCGCGCCTACGCCGCCGGCGCGCCCGCCATCCTCTACGAGAACGTGAAGGGGTCGGCGTTTCCCTGCGTATCGAACCTCTTCGGAACCATGGAGCGGGCGCGTTTCCTGCTCCGGCACGGGCTCGACGGGGCCAAGGCCGCGGTCCGCTACCGGGCGGAACCGGGCAGGGTCTTCTCGGACCTCCGGGACCGCCCTTCCGCTCCGCTGAGCGCCGCGACGGCGGCAATCCACTCCCTGCCCCGCCGGGTGGGCACGGCTCCGAGCCAGGCGCATCCCGTCACCCTCTCCGATGTACCCCGCATCACCTCGTGGCCGGACGACGGGGGGCCGTTCATCACCCTACCCCAGGTCTTCACCGAGGACCCCGATGTCCCACCGGGCAAGGGGCCGCTCGGCGCCCCCCTCTCTTCCAACGTCGGGATGTACCGCATCCAGTTGGCCGGAGGCGACTACGGCGGTGGGGAGGCTGGCATGCACTACCAGATCCACCGCGGGATCGGGGTTCACCACACCGCCGCCGAGCGCCACGGCGAACCGCTGCGGGTGAGCATCTTCGTCGGCGGACCCCCGGCCCACACGCTGGCCGCGGTGATGCCACTGCCCGAGGGCCTCAGCGAGCTGCTCTTCGCCGGGATGCTGGCGGGGCGGCGCTTCGCCTGGAAGCGGCGCGACGACGGCTTCGTGGTTTCCGGCGACGCCGACTTCACGATCACCGGGTGGGTGGACCCGGGCCGCACCCTGCCGGAGGGACCCTTCGGGGACCACCTCGGCTACTACAGCCTCACCCATCCATTCCCCGTCCTGCGGGTGACTTCGGTGACCCACCGGACCGGGGCGATCTGGCCGCTCACCGTGGTGGGCCGTCCCCCGCAGGAAGACACCACGTTCGGCCAGCTCATCCACGAGATCACCGAACCGATGGTGCCCACCACGCTGCCGGGGGTGCACTCGGTGCACGCGGTGGACGCCGCCGGGGTGCACCCACTCCTGCTGGCCGTGGGCAGCGAGCGTTACTCCCCGTTCACCGGCCGGCGGCCCCAGGAACTGTGGACCATCGCCAACGCCATCCTGGGGTTCGGCCAGTGCTCGCTGGCGAAGTACCTCTTCATCGCCGCCCGCGAGGACGCTCCCGAATTGGCCGCCCACGACATCCCCGGGATGCTGGACCACGTCCTCCGGCGGGTGGACCTCGCTTCCGACCTCCACTTCCAGACCCGCACCACCATCGACACCCTCGACTACTCGGGAAGCGGCCTGAACGCGGGGTCGAAGCTGGTGATCGCCGCAGCGGGACCGGAGCGGCGGCAACTCGCCCACGCTGTCCCCGACGGAGTCGGCAGCGCGCTTCCGCACGGCTTTTCCGGCCTCCGCGCCGTCCTCCCGGGCGTCTTCGTGTTGGGAGGCCCCCAATTCGCCTCTTACGAGCGGGCGGAGGCCGACCTCACGCCGCTCTGGCGTGCCCTC
Source organism: Acidobacteriota bacterium (assembly GCA_022828085.1). GTDB lineage: Bacteria > Acidobacteriota > Vicinamibacteria > Marinacidobacterales > Marinacidobacteraceae > Marinacidobacterium. Next base: position 26,973 of record JAJEIY010000061.1, read on the forward strand.
GATGCGGCGGAGCGCGCCGGCGCCGACCTCCGCGGGATGCCGCTGGTCGTTCTCTGCGACGACCCGGACTTCGCCGCCGAGAGCCTCCGGAACCTCCTCTGGGTGGCCTTCACCCGGTCGAACCCGTCACACGACGTCCACGGCCGGCGCGCCGTGATCCGCCACAAGCACTGGAGCTGCGCGGAGCCGGTGCTCATCGATGCCCGACTCAAACCCCACCACGCCCCCCCGCTGATCGAAGACCCGGCGGTCACCCGCCGCGTGGACGCCCTCGCGGCCCCCGGCGGACCGCTGCACGGAGTGATCTGAGTAGGCGTTCCCGTTCTCGATCGTCCAGACAGTCAGCGCTCGTCCATTCCGCGATCTGGGCGTCGGAATAGCGTTCGCCGCCGCCGCGAACCGGGCTCAGCACGATCACCCCGTCGCGCTCCTCAAGTGTCACTCGATCGCCAACACCGATTCCTACCTGATCCCGTATCGCGGCGGGAAGCGTGATCCGACCTCGGCTGGACACGACGAGCGTTGTCGGACGGACGGGAGGATTCACGGCTGCTTCTCAGTGACGATCCTACTCTGGCCACCCCGAACCTCCGGGAAGGCCGGACGGCTCGTAACTTCGGGGCGGTCAGCCCGCGAGCGGCAAACCGAATGAGCACCTCCGCGAATCATTCGGCGATATGGTGAGCAGCCAATGACGAACGGACCCGGCTCGAAGGAAGCCAGCTCCGGCACCGGGCTCGCCCGGAATCTCGGGCTCATGGGGCTCGCCGCCACCGGGATCTGCGCCATGCTCGGGGCGGCCATCAACGTGATGCCGTTCGCGCTCCTGCGGGGTATCCCGGAGATCGGGCCCTACGTCCTCCCGGCCTACGCCTTCGCCGCTCTCCCGGCCGTACTGGCGGCCCTCGCCTACGGCAGCCTGGGCTCGGCGATGCCTCGCGCGGGGGGCAGCTACGTGTACGCGAGCCGCGCGCTCAGTCCCTGGTGGGGGTTCATCGCCAGCTTCTCCCAGTGGTTCGGGCTGTCCATCGCCATCGGGGTGGTGTCGTACCTGCTCGTTCCCTTCATTCGCGACATGGCCGGCGCGCTGGGCTACTCCGCGGTTGCCGCAGCTCTCGAGCGCGGCCCGGTGCGGGTCGGCATCTCGATCGCCTTCCTCTGGACCTTCGTGCTGGTGAACGTGCGCGGGCTGAAGCTCTACGAGCGGACCCTGGTCCCCATGATGTTCCTGATGTTCGCGCTCGGCGGAGTCGTCATCGTCAGCGGCTTCGCCTTCGACCACGGGGACTTCGCCGCGGCGCTGATGGCGAGCGAGGGCCGGCCGGTCCCGGACGCGCCCGCCACGCCGCTCCAGCTGGTCCCGTTCGTGACCGCGGCCGTCGTGCTCTTCGCCACCTTCATCGGGTTCGACTCGATCGCGCAGGCCGGCGGCGAGGCGAAGAATCCCGGCCGCAACATCCCGCTCGCCATCGGGATCGCGATCGCGTCGGTCGGCGGTTTCTATTTCCTCTTCACCGCCGCGATGTATCACGCCGTGCCGTGGCAGTTCGTCGCCGAGGAAGCGGCCGTCCGCGACGTGACCGCGCCGGGGCTGCTCGGCTACCTGTTGCCCGCGGCCGGCACCGCGGCGATCCTCGCCGGGGCCGCGGTGGCGCTCATCAACGACCTCCCCGCCATGCTGCTCGCCGTGTCCCGAATGATGTTCGCGTGGGCCGAGGACGGCATCTTCCCCAAGGGAGTGGCCGCCGTACACGGGAGCTTCCACACCCCGTGGGTGGCGATCCTGCTGAGCGGAACGATGGCGACGGTGGGGATTGTGGGAAGCCACCTCGCGGGCGACTTCTTCCTGGGGATCGACATCCTGGTGACGTCGATGCTCGTCAACTTCGGGCTCATCTGCCTCTCGCTGGTGACCCTCCCCCGCCGTAACCCGGACCTCGCGGGCGAGGTGAAGGTCCTGGGGAGGCCCGCGCAGGTGCTGGTCGGCGGCGGGGGCGCGGCGCTGCTGGGCCTGTTCCTGATCCTCCACATCGTGAAGGACCTCTCCACGGAGACCGCCGCCTGGTACTTCCACTCGACCTGGGTGTGGCTGCTGGTGATGGGTGTCGCCTCGCTCATCTATCTCCGCGAAATGGCGCGGCTCCGCCAGCGGGGAGTGGACACCGACCGTTTGTTCCGCACGTTGCCGCCCGGGTGAGCGCGGCGGTGGAACGGACCCGGCTCGCCGCCGGGCTGGAGGTGTCCCGGGTCCTGACCGGTCTGTGGCAGGTCGCCGACCAGGAGCGGGACGGCGCCGCGCTCGAAACCGAGCGGGCGGCCCGGGCGCTCGAACCCGCGGTGGACGCCGGCTTCACCACCGTGGACGTGGCGGATCACTACGGATCCGCCGAACTCATCGCCGGCGCGCTTCGGAAACGCCGTCCCGGGGTCCAGGTGCTGACCAAGTGGGTTCCGGAACCCGGGATTTCGTCCCGGCAGGAGGTCGAAGCCGCGGTCCGGCGCTCACTCGACCGCATCGGGACCGATCGGCTCGACGCGCTCCAGTTCCACGCCTGGAGCTATCCCGATCCGGGCTGGCTGGACTGCCTTTTCCACCTGACGGAGATCCGGGCCGAGGGACGGATCGGCCATCTCGGAGTCACGAACTTCGACGCGGTCCATCTTGATCTTGCGCTCCGGAGCGGCATCCCCATTGTCTCGAACCAGGTCTGTTACTCGCTCGTCGACCGCCGGCCGGCGGGACGGATGACCGACGTGTGCCGCACGCACGGGATCGGGATGCTGGTCTATGGAACCCTTGCCGGCGGATTGCTGAGCGATCGCTGGCTCGGCGTTGCCGAGCCTCCGATCGACGACTCGCTCACCTGGTCGCAGATGAAGTACCGCCGTTTCATCGACCAGGCCGGTGGCTGGGACCGCTTCCAGGCGGTGCTGCGCGCCGCGCGCCGGGTCGCGGACCGCTACGCGGTGTCCATCGCCAATGTCGCGGTGCGCTGCGTGCTGGAACAGCCTGCCGTGGCCGGGGTGATCCTGGGAGCCCGTCCCGGGGAGCGAACCCATCTCGCGGACAACCAGCGGCTCTTCGATTTCGCGCTCGACGGGCGGTCTCGGGCGGAGCTTGCCGAGGCGCAGGCCGGCCTCGACCCGATTCCCGGCGACTGCGGCGACGAGTACCGGCGGCCGCCGTACCTGACCGCGTCGGGAGACCTCCACCACCACGTCACCCACTTCCCGGCGCCCTACGCGGCGCGGACCACGGAGCGCGGCGTCGAACTGGATCCGGACGCCGGCTTCCGGGAAGCGGTCCGCACCGGGCCCGGCATCCGGATTGCCGGGGTCACTCCGGCCCATCGCGACCGCCTCATCGGCGGAGACAGCATCCGGGCGCAGACGCACTTCGCCCTCGACCGGGCGGAGGGCGCCCTCCAGTCGCTCGACGCCGAGATGGCGCACGCCGTTCGGGTCGAGGCGCGCACCCACGAGAAAGATTGGCCGGACGTACAGGCGGTCTTTCGCGAACGCCTCCCGTCAACCGCCGATGTCGCTCGCGCTCCGGGGCAGCCCTCGCACCCTCACCCCATCGAAATCGACGTCGAAGCGCGGACTTGACTCGACAGGGTCACGCCCGCCGGCTTCGCCCGCAGATCGCCGCCCGGGATCGTGGCGCAGCGGCTTGGAACGCCGGTCTCCGACCGGCACAGCCCGCCGCAGGCGGGCGGCGGGACGGCCCGCGACCGCCCGGATGGCGTCCGTATCGGCGTGATTCCTGTTGAAACCTCCGCCACCGCCCCTCAGGTACAGCAGACCCCTTCGGCCCCCTCCGCCCCCACGTCGGCCCCGTCCGTCGAAATCACGACGTTCTGCAACTGCTCCGCGTCCCCCGACTTCACGTACCACTCCCAGCGCGCCCCATCGGGATCCGTCACCCAGGTCTCCGTCTTCTGGGCGTAACAGCACTCGGTGTCGTCCACCCCCGTCGTCTCGAGCCCCGATTCCCGGAGCCGCCCTTCGGCCGCCCGTACCTGGCGGGCCGCCTCCACCTCCACCCCGAGGTGGTTGATCGTGGCCCCCTGCGGACCTTCGAAGAGGACGAGCTTCAACGGGGGATCGGCGATGGCGAAGTTCGCGTAGCCCGGTTTCACCTTGGCCGGCTCCGTCGCGAACATCCGCGAGTAGAAGTCAATCGCCTTCTCGAGGTCCGTCACATTGAGGGCAAGTTGCAGTCGGGACACAGTCCGTTTCCTCCGTCGTTTGGGCCGAGGGCGCACCCGTGCAGCACTCGGCAGTCAGAAAGTCCATGAGCTGGGTCATGGCGGCGAAGTCAGGACGCGAACGCACCTCACGTCCCCGCTGCTCCTGCTCCACGAGACCGGCCCGGGTCAGGCAGGCGAGGTGGTGGGCGAGCGTGGAAGCGGGCGTGCCGAGCGCCCGGATGAGCGTCCCCACCGGGAGTCCGGGCTGACCCGCGCGCACCAGCAACCGGTAGAGCCTGAGACGCGTCGGGTTCCCGAGCGCACCCAGACTCGCCGCCGCGAGTTGCTCATTCAGCGGGGTCGTTGTCGCCATGATCATATAACTATATCACTAGTTATTTCGTTCCGCGATTGTGCGTTGGTTCCGTCCAGGCCTTGACGGCGCCGAGCCCCTAGCCCCTCGGTTCTTCGGGACGGGCGTCCCCGGACAAGGCGTCCCCGTCGGGTCGCTCCCGCAGCAGCAGCACTCCCTCGATCCGCGAAACACGCTGTTCCAGGCTGGTCAACCTCTCCTCGAGGCGATCGATACGGGCCTCGAGGCGATCCATGCGGGCCTCGAGGCGATCCATACGAGCCTCGAGGCGAACCTCCAGGCGATCCATGCGCGTTTCCAGGCGGTCGATCCGCTCGAAACCGAACGCGGCGATGGTGAGGTTCATCACCGCCATGAAGACCCCGAGCGACACGAACGGAATCCACTCTCTCCTCTTCACACTGCCTCCAGCCGGTTCCCGGCCGTCGAGCCCCTGCGGGCTCATTGAGTTGTCAAGTGTCAAGGTGTTCCGCCCGCGTTGCGGACGCATCAAGCTCCTCGCGACCCAGCGCCGGGAGTCTACCGCCGCAACGCGGCGGCGGCTTACACGACCGCCGGTTCCAGCAGCCGGATCGTGCCCCGGTCCGCGTCCATCTCGGCGCGGCCGCCGATGGGAAGCGTGAACTGCTCGGGGATGTGCCCGATCATGCTCCCCCGGAAGGCCGGGATGCCCAGTGGGGCGATGTGGTCTTCGAGCACCTGCTCCAGGGTGAGCGACCCGAAGCCGGATCCAGGATCGCAGTCGGTGCAGCGGCCGAAGATGAATCCGGCGATCCGGTCGAGGACTCCGGCGAGCTTCAGGGTGGTCATCATCCGGTCCACGCGGTAGACCGCCTCGTCCACGTCCTCGAGGAAGAGGATCGCCCCGGTGAAATCCGGCAGGAATTCGGATCCCATGATCGCGGTCAGGACGGTCAGGTTGCCGCCGAGGAGAGGCCCGGACACCCGCCCGCCGGTGATGGTGCGGACCCGGTGGTCCCGGGGCACGATGTGATCCCCGGGATCGTCGACCGGATTCTCGAGCAGGTCCGCTTCACCTTCCATCAGCGTCCGGCGGAAGTGTTCGGTCGCAAAGCGGTTCCCCGGGCCGGGACCGTGCATGACGATCAGCCCCGTCTTCGCATGGACCCCGGTGAGGAGCGCGGTGGCGTCGCTGTAGCCGAGCAGGACCTTGGGATTCGCCCGGATCACGTCGTAGTCGAGGAGCGGCAGGACCCGCGCCGAACCCCAGCCGCCCCGGGCGAAGATGCCCTTGACCTCGGGATCGGCGAAGAACTCCATGATGTCCGCCGCCCGCTCCGCGTCGCTCCCGGCGAAGTAGCCGCGCCGCCGGTAGTAGTTCGATCCGAGCCGCGGTTCAAGCCCGACCGCCCGGAAGGCGTCGGCGAAGATCTCCGTCGGGTCGGTCTCGAAGGCGGCGGTCGCGGGGCTGACCAGACCGAAGACGTCACCGGGCTGGATGCGGGGCGGCCGGATCACGGCCGGCTGCACAAGACGTGTGGATGCCACGAGGGGTGTGGCAGCCACCGTCCCAAGCACGGATAGCGCAGTTCGCCGCGAAATCTTGGGACCCACTGGATCGGTCTCTACGTCTTCCCTTTCATCTGCCACGTGAACTGGCCCGCGGTCAGACCGGCGACCTCACGCGCTCTTCTGAGCTGGTCGTTCTTGGTTCGCGTGGACGAGTGTGTCCCCAGCCACCAGCCTCCGGGCAGTTTTTCCACTGAGCGCAGAACGGCGGCGGCACTGTCCTGAGGATAGATCTGTTTGCGATCACGGGAAAGAAAGCTCCGCTTTCTACCGGCCAAGAGGGGGGCCAGCCGCGCGTACAACCCAGGATCACGTTTGCCCAGGGCCGTTAGGACGCCTACTAGGACATCCTTGTCCCTTTGGCAAGAGAACTCGCGTCCAAAGAGGGTGAACGAGGGTGACTCTGGTCGGGGATCGAGGGGCGTCTGTGCCTTCGCACCGGGGTTCTTTGCCGTCCCCACCTGCCCGGCTCCTTGAGCGGGCGTCAGTGTCGATCGTGATGGACTACGCCGGGCCCTCGCGGCGGATTCCGGCGGCGCCGCGTGGGCGAACTGTTTGCTCAGGAAACTGCGTACTCGCTCCTCGTCCGGCCGAATGCCGCAGCATCGTTCCACTTCATCGGCAAACAGTCTCACGACACGCGGGTCTGCCTCCCTGATGAGGGCGTGCCAGACTGGCGCGAACTGCTGCTTCGCCACAATCTGTTGCTGATATGCGGCGTAGTCGTGGCGGGCAGCCTCTTCGAACTGTCCCGAAGTAACCGCATTGAACGCCAGGTAACGGTTGAGCACGCTGGCACACTCTGACGCTTCATGGTCCACGAGGTCCGACACAGCGAAGCGTCTTTGCGCGTAGTTCCCTCTGCCAGCCGGCCAATAGAAGTTCCACGTCCGTCCGTCTGTCAGGACCGCGACCGGGACACCCTGTTTCAGGCAGTAGTCGAAGAGTTGATCTTCTCCGCTCGTGGATGCCTTCCCCACATCCTTGACCTCAATCAGCACTACGGCCCCAAACGGGTCGTGCAGCAACGCGTAGTCCACTTTCCGACTGCCGATCCTGAACTCGGCACTCACCCGAATGGGGTCATAGACGTCCCAGCCCAGTTGTTGCAAGAGGCGCATCACCACACCCCTGGACACCTGATCCTCGTTCGAGTAGGCGCCCCGGCGGAGCTTGTCGCGCACATCGACGATGGCGGCGATCAGATCGTCCATCCTCTAGCTCCTCCGATCATCTGACCCGAACCGCGCTTGCCCGTAGTCCCCGCCGGGGGCATGGCACAGCACTGCGGCGCTCGTTTCGCGCTCCCGCGCGATGCCGGCCGGAGGCCGGCGCTCCAAGCCGTTCTCGCCGTCGGCACGAACAGCGATACACGACCCCTGCGCCCCGCGGGCGCGCGGCGGTGCCGGTCTGAAGACCGGCGGTCCCTTCCCGCACCGCCGTTCTCCCTGACGGCGCCGCGCCGTCAGTTCTCCTCCGTGGCGACCACCACGGCGGGGACGCCGAGGCCTGCCACCCGCTCGTTGAACGGGGTGAGGTGCTCGGTCATCGCCGCCTCGAGGTCGGCGTGGATGGCGTCGAGGCCCGGCTTCAGGTCGTCGAAGCGCTCGTAGGCGCCCGCGGTCGGCTCGTAGTCCCCCTGCACGATGTAGCCGTAGAGCGTCACCAACTGGTTGTCGATCTGCGGCGGGAAGTTGATCGGGTCCTGGGAGGACTTGCTGTTCGTCTGGGTGATCGTCTCCTCGATCTCGGTCAGGCGGTCGGTGAGGGCCTTGCTCAGCGTCCCGAGCTCGTCGTCGGCCCTTCCCGCCTTCGAGAGACGGCTCACGATGTCGCCCGCCTGGGACCTGACGTCGCGGAGCCGGTTGAGCGCATCGAAGAGCTTCGTGATCTCGCCGGCGACGGTCTCGCCCAGTTCACGCTGTTCCGCGAGCTCCTCGGCCGTGGAGGAGAGATTCGGGTTCAGCGCCACTTCGAGCGGCTGGGTGTGCGTCTCCTCCCCGACCGTCAGGCGGACCTCATAGCTTCCCGGAAGCACCGAGAGTCCCGGCGTGCCGCCCCAGTGGACCACCCCCGCGGGGCGCTGGATGCCCTCGCTGCGCAGGTTCCAGCGGAACGCGTTGAGCCCGGCCGCGGCCGGGAGACGGGCGCGCGCACCACCGCCGAAGAACGCCGCGAACGGCGAGACGGGACCGCTCGGAGCCGCGGCGCCGGGCTGCCCGGTGACCTTCAGCACCGAGTTGCCCTCCGAATCCAGGATCTCCAGGGTGATGGCGGACTCGGGCTGTTCCTTGAGGTGATACCGGATCTCCGCCGCACCCCCGAAGCCGCCCCGGTAGGCGGTCCGGGGGGCGTAGAGGACGGAATCCGCGGCCATCGTCTCGTCGGTGATCTGGTGGAGCGGGCTCAGGTCGTCGAGCACCCAGAAGGACCGGCCCTGGGTCGAGATCACCAGATCTTTCCGGTGCACCTGCATATCGGTGATCGGGCTTACCGGCAGGTTGTTCTGGAAGCGCTGCCAGTGGGCGCCGTCGTCGAACGAGACATAGAGCCCGAACTCGGTCCCCGCGTAGAGCAGGCCCTTGCGGTCGTGGTCTTCGCGGATGGCGCGGGTGAAGTGCGTCGGCGGGATGCCGTTCGTTCCGTCGGTGAGCAGGTCCCAACTCGCTCCGGAGTCGTTCGTCCGGAAGATGTAGGGCCGGAAGTCGTTCTCCCGGTACCGGTACACCGCGATGAACACCCGGGCGGGATCGTGGGAGGACATCTCGATGACGTTGACCGTGCCCCCTTCCGGCATGTCCGCGGGGGTGATCTCCGTCCACGTGTCGCCGCGGTCGCGGGAGATGTGGACCCGGCCGTCGTCGCTGCCCGCCCACAGTTCCGCGGGCGTGTGCGGCGACTCCTCGAACGAGAAGAGGGTGTTGTAGACCTCGACGCCGGTGCTGTCGCGGGTGATCGGTCCCCCGGCGTAGTCCTGGTGCTCGGGGTTGTTGGTGGTCAGGTCGGGGCTGATCACCTGCCAGCTCTGGCCCTGGTCCCGGGACATGTGGACCACCTGCGAGGCGTGGTAGAGGATGTCCGGGTCGTGGGGCGACAGCCGGATCGGCGCGTTCCACTGGAACCGGTAGTTGAGATCCCGGGCCGCCTGGCCGAGCTGGAGCTGCGGGTAGTGAAGGATCTGCCGGAACTCGCCGGTCCTCCGGTTCACCCGGGTGATGGAGCCGCCGTAGCAGCCCGCGTAGATGATGTCCGGGTCGCGGGGGTCCACCGCGATGTGGCCGCTCTCGCAGCCGCCCACCTGGTACCAGTCCGGAACGACGCTGAACCCGCCGCGGGACGGCACCGAAATGGTGCTGTTGTCCTGCTGCGAACCGTAGATCCGGTAGGGCCACTGGTCGTCCACGTACACCCGGTACATCTCGGAGGTTTCCTGTCCGTTCAGGTCGGTCCAGCTCTGGCCGCCGTCGAACGACACGTTCGCGCCGCCGTCGTTGGCGTTGACCATGTTCATCGGGTTGTCCGGGTTGATCCAGAGGTCGTGGTTGTCGCCGTGCGGAACCCGGATGCGCTCGGGGAACGTCCGGCCGCCGTCGATGGACTTGAAGAAGCCCACGTTCAGCCCGTAGATGGTGTTCTCGTCCTGCGGATCGGCGTAGATGTGGATGTAGTACCAGGGGCGCTGCCGCAGATTGGCGTCCCCGTTGATGCGGGTGAAGCTCTCGCCGCCGTCGTCCGAACGGTAGAGGCCGCCCTTGTCGCCCTCGAACTCGACCAGGACCCAGATGCGGTCCGAGTTCGCGGGTGAGATCGCGATCGCGGTCTTGCCGACGAGTCCGGTCGGCAGGCCGGCTTCCACCTTCTCCCAGGTGTCGCCGCCGTCCTTGCTCCGGTAGACGCCGCCGTCCTCACTGCCCGAGATCAGCGTCCACGGCTTCCGCTCGGCGCGCCAGGCGCCCGCATAGAGGATCCGCGGGTTGTTCGGGTCCATCTGGATGTCCACGAAGCCGGTGCGGTCGGAGAGGAAGAACACTTTCTCCCAGGTCTCCCCGCCGTCCTGCGAGCGGAAGATGCCGCGCTCCTCGTTCGTGCCGAAGATGTAGCCCAGCGCGGCGACGTAGACGAGGTCCGGGTCGTCCGGATGGACCGCGATGGCGCCGATCTGACCGGCGTGACGCAGCCCGGCGTGTTCCCAGGTCTTCCCCGCGTCCGTCGAGCGGTACATCCCGTCGCCCACCGAAATGTTGCCCCGGGGGCATGCCGATCCGGTGCCCACGTAGACGACGTTGACGTCCGAGGGAGCAACGGCGATGGCCCCTACCGCGCCCACACCGAAGAAGCCGTCGGTGACGTTCGTCCAGTTGTGTCCGGCGTCGGTCGTCTTGAACACGCCCCCGCCGGTGCCCCCGAAGTAGTAGGTGAGCGGATCGCCCGGAACCCCCACCGCCGCCGTGGAGCGGCCGCCGCGGGTGAAGCCGACCGCGCGGAACTGCATGTCGTCCAGATACTCCGGCGGAACGGTGACGTTCGCCTCGTCGAAGTGTTCGTGGTAGTCGCGGTGGCTTCCCTGTCCGAACGCCAGGGGCGCGACCAGGACGACGGCCGTGACGGCCGCTGCCGGAATGCGAAGAAATCGTCCAGTGTGCATCGAGAGGTCCCTCCGGAAAGAGCCGGTCAGTGTACCGGGGCGCGCCGGACGGGGCGGGGTGGACTCAGTTGTCCGGTGCCTCGCGGAACGCGACGACCTCGTCGAGCCTCGAAGCTCCGAGAGCCGCCATGACCAGGCGGTCCACCCCGAGGGCCACCCCTGAACAGCGCGGGATGCCCGGATGCTCGAGGGCCGCCAGGAAGCGCTCGTCCGGGTGGGCGGCCGGCTTGCCGGCCCGCTCGCGCGCGCGGTTCTCGGTCGCGAAACGCCGGCGGTGCTCTTCGGGGTCCTGCAACTCGTCGTAGCCGTTCGCGAGTTCGAGTCCGGCCCAGTAGACCTCGAAACGCTCCGCGGTCCGGGAATCGTCGTCGCTCAGCCGGGCGAGCGCCGCCAGGGGGGCCGGGAACCGGGTCACGATCGCCGGCGCCCGGGTCCCGAGACCGGGTTCCACGAGCCGTGAGAACAGGTAGTCGAGGGCCGCGGCCCGGTCGTCGGGGCGACCCGGGTGGCCGTGCGCCTCGGCCAGCGTCCGGAGACGTTCCTCCGGCGCCGACAGCGGGTCGACCCCGACACCGGCAAGGAAGAGCTCGCGGTACGTGCGCCGCTCCGCGGGGGGAGTGCCCAGGAGGTCGCCCAGGAGCAGGTCCATTTCCCGGAGCAGTCCCTCGAGCGGGCCCAGGCGGTACCACTCGGCGATGGTGAACTCGACGGCGTGATGCCGCCCGGACTCTCCCGCGCGAAACGCCTTGACCACCTGGAAGATGGGACCGCTTCCCGCCGCCAGCAGGCGCTTCATGGCGAACTCCGGCGAAGTGTGGAGGAAACCCCCGGCCGCGGGCACCGACTCCAGATGCCGATCGGGCGTGGCGTGCGGTCCGAGGATCGGGGTCTCGACCTCCTGGTAACCCCGGGCGGTCAGGAAGGCCCGCAACCGGGCGACGAGCCGGGAGCGCTCCCGGAGCTTTGCGAGGGGCGCCGCGGGGCCCCACGCGGGACTGCCGGTGCCGGTCAGTTCTTTACCCGGGAAACGTACTCGCCGCTGCGGGTGTCCAGGCGGAGCGTCTCGTCCACCTCGATGAACAGGGGAACCCGCACGACCGCTCCGGTTTCGAGGGTGGCGTTCTTCGACCCGCCGGTCGCGGTGTCGCCGCGGATCCCGGGTTCGGTCTCCACCACCTTCAGGTCCACGAAGTGCGGCGGGTGAATGAGCAGGATCGCGTCGTTGTAGAGCGTGACGCCGCAGGTCATCCCCTGGAGCAGCCACTTCTCGTGGCCGCCGAGCGCCGCTTTCGCCGCCGAGTACTGCTCGTAGGTGTTGGGATCCATGAAGTGCCAGTCGCCGCCGTCGCTGTAGAGGAACTCCATCTCGGTGTCGAGCACGTCGGCCGCTTCCACCTTTTCGCCCGACTTGAACGTCTTGTCGAGGACCCGGCCGGTCTTGAGGTTCCGGTAGCGGATCCGGGTGAACGCCTGCCCCTTGCCGGGCTTCACGAACTCGCAGTCCAGCAGGACGCAGGGATCGGAATCGAGCAGGACCTTGAGCCCGCTGCGGAACTCGTTTGTCGCGTAGGTGTTGGCCAAGGAATCGCTCCCTTCAGGGGTCTGGTGGCCGGAATCGTACCAACGGGGGCGCGCCGCGCGGCCGGCGGCGCCGGGCCGGAGCGGACGCTAGACCTCGGTCAGCAGGTGCCCCATGCGCTCTTTCTTGGTGCGCAGGTACTCGCGGGAGTGCTCGTTGGCCGGGACCTCGATGGCGACCCGTTCCTCGATCACGAGACCGTGGGCTTCGAGGGCGACGAACTTTCGCGGGTTGTTGGTCAGCAAACGGATCCGTCCGACGCCAAGGTCCCGGAGAATCTGGGCGCCCACGCCGTACTCGCGCTGGTCGGCCCGGAACCCGAGGTGGGTGTTCGCGTCCACGGTGTCGAGGCCCTCGTCCTGGGCGGCGTAGGCCCGCAACTTGTTGACGAGCCCGATGCCCCTCCCCTCCTGGTTCAGGTAGAGCAGTACCCCGGCGCCCTCTTCTCCGATCCGGGCCAGCGCCGCCTCGAGCTGCGGGCCGCAGTCGCAGCGAAGCGATCCGAAGACCTCGCCGGTCAGGCACTGGCTGTGGACCCGCAGCAGCACCGGCGTGTCCGGCCGGGCTTCGCCGAGTTGGAGGACCAGGTGTTTGGTCCCGTCGAGGGTGTTCTCGTAGGCAACCGTGCGGAACTTGCCGAACCGGGTCGGCAGCACCGTCGATGCCAGCCGCCGCACCAGCGACTCGGTGCCGAGCCGATAGCGGATCAGGTCGGCGACGCTCACGATCGCCATCCCGTGCTCTTCCGCGAACCTCTCCAGGTCCGGGAGGCGGGCCATCGTGCCGTCTTCCTTCATCACCTCGCAGATGACCGCGGCCGGATAGAGCCCGGCGATCCGCGCCAGGTCCACCCCGGCCTCGGTCTGTCCCGCCCGCTGCAGTACCCCTCCGGGACGCGCGCGGAGCGGAAACACGTGGCCCGGCCGGACCAGGTCGGGGGGCCGCGTTTCCTCACGGATCGCGACCTGGACGGTATGGGCCCGGTCGGCGGCGGAAATGCCCGTGGTGACCCCTTCCTTTGCCTCGATCGAGACGCAGAACGCCGTCTCGTGCACCGAAGTGTTGTCCCGAACCATGAGCGGGATCTCGAGTTCGTCGAGACGCTCGCCGGTCATCGGCATGCAGATGAGACCGCGGCCGTGCGTGGCCATGAAGTTGATCGCTTCGGGAGTGACCTTCTCGGCGGCGATCGTCAGGTCTCCCTCGTTTTCGCGGTCCTCGTCATCCACCACGATGACCATGCGTCCGGCGGCGATCTCGGACACCGCCCGCTCGACCGGCCAAAACATCGTGGATTCGCTCTTTCCCGTGTCAACCACGCGCACAACACCTCGTCGGGCCCGAGGGGCCCTCGTTCGGAAACCGTCCCGATTCGCGGAATTCTAGCCGCGCGCCGGACCCGGATTGCTCAACCGGCGCCCGGTGTCCCCACCAGGGCGCCGACGTACTTGGCGAGGATGTCGTACTCCAGGTTGACGGGGTCCCCTTTCCGGAGAGTCCCGAGGGTGGTGGCCGTGCGCGTGTGGGGAATCAGCATGACTTCGAAGCACGCCTCGCCGGGCGAAGCGGCCGCCACCGTCAGGCTGACGCCGTCGATTGCAACCGAACCCTTGCGGACGATCCAGCGGGGCTCCCGGTGCCGGACCCTCACGCGGTAGTCGTCGTCGGAACCCCCCGCTTCGATCACCTCGCCGCAGCCGTCCACGTGCCCCTGGACAAAGTGCCCGCCCAAACGGTCCGAGGCGCGCAGGGGCAGCTCCAGGTTGACCCGGTTCCCCGGCCGCAGATCGCCCAGCGTGGTCAGGGATAGCGTCTCGGCGGCGACTTCGAAGGACACGGATGCGGGTTCAACCGCCACCGCGGTCAGGCAGACCCCGGATACCGCGACGCTGTCACCGATGGAGAGCCCCGAGAACTCGCCGCCGGCATGCCCGATGGTCAGGAGCCGTCCCCCTTCGAGATCCCGGACCGCCTGCACGTCGCCGACCGCGATGACCAGTCCCGTGAACATGCGGCTGGGAGATTGCCTGATCCACCCCCAATCGCGCAAGCAGCCGGGCGTTGCCGGCTGAAGCCGGGGTTCCAGGCCGGCGGCGCCATCCCGGCGCCTGGCCAGCCTCGCAGGACTGCGTTTCCACAGCAACCGGGCCGTGCCGCTCCGCGACACCACTCTCACCTTACGATCCCCTCCGTGGACGATCGCTTCATGCGCCGGGCCCTCGAGCTCGCCCGGCTGGGCCAGTACACCGCGCCGCCCAATCCGGCGGTCGGCGCCGTCCTGGTCGGCGACGGGCGGGTTCTTGCCGAAGGTTTCCACGCCCGCGCCGGACGCCCGCACGCGGAAGCGCAGGTGCTCAGGGTCGGGCGCGCGGCGCGGGGCGCGACGCTCTACGTCAATCTGGAGCCGTGCTGCCACGTCGGACGAACCCCGCCGTGCGCGGAACGGATCATCGCCTCGGGAGTGCGGCGCGTCGTCGCCTCGCATCCCGACCCGGACCCGAGAGTGCGCGGCGGAGGATTCGATCGCCTTCGCTCCGCCGGTGTCGAGGTGACGTCGGGCGTCCTCCGCGAGGAGGCGGAGGACCTGAATCCATCGTTCTTCAAGTTTCTCCTGACCGGCACTCCCTGGGTCACCGTGAAGGCGGCGATCTCCGTTGACGGGGTCATGGCTCCCCCGGGGACCCGCTGGATCACCCGACCCCGCAGCCGCCGGCATGGGAGGGTGCTGCGCCGCGAAAACGACGCCATCCTTACCGGAATCGCGACCGTGACGGCCGACGATCCGCTGCTGACGCCGCGGCCCCGGCGCGGGTCGCGTCCTCTGCTCCGGGTGGTCCTCGATCCCAGTCTCCGGATATCCCCCGAAGCGCGCATCCTGCGTGGCCTCGATCGGGACCCGGTTCTCGTGATCTGTGCGCCCGGCGCGCCCGCCGCGCCTCGCCGCCGCCTCGAGAACCTGGGGGTCGAGGTGGTCGAGGCCGCGGTGGACAGCGCCGCCGGCCCGCCGGCCGAGGGCGTCACCCAGCCGATTGCGCTCGAAGCGGTGCTGGCGGAAGTGGCTCGTCGCGGCGCGCACACCCTGCTGGTGGAGGCTGGCCCCCGACTCACATCGGCCTTCCTGCAGCAGGGGCTCGCCGATCGCCTGGTGCTCTACCTGGCGCCGCGTTTCCTGGGCCGTGCGGAAGGAACCGGACTCTTCGACGCCACCCGGGCGCCGGCCGGCGGCCGTCGCGAGCTGCCACCCGGCCAGCCCGCGCCTCGCTCGGCGCGCTACGCCTGCCTGGGTCCCGACCTCCTCGCCGACTTCCGGCTGGCCGAGCGGCGGGAGTAACAGCCGTCGAACCCGGACATCCGGTCAGCCCCCGGTCAGGGAGAAACGGTCGAGACGTTCGTAGACCGCCCCGCCGGGGCCGAGGAAGCTGGCGAACAGGCCGAACTCCCTCACGGTGAACGGGGATGACCAGGCGGTATGCGGCGCCCGCGGCCGGGCGGCGCTCAGGTCCCCTGCCGCCAGACGCGAAGGGACACGCAGCCGGCCGAGCGTCACGTGGGGAACGAAGGGCCGTGTTTCCGGAGCGAGGCCGAGGTCGCGGGCAACCGTCTCCACCTCCCGCTGCAGGGGCGGGAGCCGCCCGGGATCGCCCTCCGGAACTCCGTCCTCAACGAGCCCCGCCCAGACGATCCGGGCGCGGCGGAGCGAGCCGAATGCGGAGACGTCGGCGGCCTTCAGCGTCAGGGGACCCGGGCAACAGGCCTCGAGACGCTCGCGGAGCAGCGCCGCGATGCGCCCGCGGTCCACAGGACCTCCTTCCGGGCCGAAGAAGCGCAGGGTGAGGTGGAGGTTCTCGGGAGGTATCCGGCGGAAGACGGAGGCCGGGAGCAATCGGGCCACCGCTCCCGAGGCGGCGAACAGTTCGCGGCGGAGCGCGTCGGGGAGCGGCAACGCAGCGAAGAGCCGCGGCGCCCGGGCGGCGCCTCCGTGCTTTCGGGCGACCGTCCCGGACCCTCGCATGTCAGTGGCCGGCGTCCCCGGCCGCCAGCATGCTCTGCCGCAGCAGGTCGAGCGCCGCGGTCGCCGTGAGTTGCCGCACGAGCGACCGGTCTCCCGGAAGGCGGAACCGGCGGGCGCGGGAGACCGGTCCGCGGACCGCGACCCAGACGAGACCCACCGGTTTCTCGGCGCTCCCTCCCCCCGGACCGGCGATCCCGGTCACCGCGACGCCCCAGGCGTTTCCGGAGCGGCGGCGCGCACCCTCGGCCATCGCCAACGCTACGGGTTCGCTGACCGCTCCGTGTACGGCAAGCGCCTCTTCCGGAACCGCCAGCAGGTCCCGCTTGGCTTCGTTGGCATAGGCCACCACCCCCAGATCGAACCACGCGGACGATCCCGGGACGCGAGTCAACCGCTCGGTGATCAGTCCTCCGGTGAGTGATTCGGCGAACGCGGCGCGCTCTCCCCGCCGCTCGAGCATTCGGCCCACCGCATGCTCCAGATGCTCTCCCGCCGTCCGGCTGAAGACCGCGGGTCCCAGCCGCTCCGCCATTCGATCCGCGAGCCGCCGGACCTCCGCCGCCCGTCCGGCGGGTCCGGTGACCCGGATCTCGAGCTCGCCGCGGGAAGCGAGGATCGCGAGGTCCTCCGGCGCATCCCGCGCCGGGGTGAGATCCAGGATCCTCTCCTGCAGGACCGATTCCGGCAGTCCGGCCACCATGAGCGTCTCGCGCACGCTGCCCGCCGTCCGCCGGGTCTCGGTTTCGAGACGCGGGCGCACCTCCGCGTCGAACATTGCGGCCAGCTCCGACGGCGGCCCCGGGAGGAGCACGAGCCACGAGCCGGTCCCGGTGCGCGCCAGGACTCCCGGTGCGGTCCCGGCCGGATTGGGCAGCGCCGCCGTCCCTTCGGGAATCAGGGCCTGCCGCCGGTTCACGTCCGGCATCTCGATGCCGCGGTCCCGGAACCGTGTTTCGATGCTCGCCAGCGAGGTCGCGTCCTCGACCAGCCGGACCCCGAGGACACTTGCCGCCGCGAATCGCGTCAGGTCGTCCGTCGTGGGGCCGAGCCCGCCGCAGACCAGAACGTACCGGCAGCGGCCGAGCGCCGCGCGCAGGGTTTCCTCCATGATGGATCGCTCGTCCGGAACGACCGCCGAGAACCGCACCGCCACCCCCAGTTGCGAGAGCCGCTCCTTCAGCAGTGGGGTATTGCGGTCGATGCGGCCGGAGGCGAGCAGTTCGGTGCCGACCGCTACCACGGCCGCGCCGGGCGGCAGACCTCCGCCGTTCGTCAGGAGACCGGCTCCCCGGAGCGCGCCTCCCCCGGTTCCCGGACGAGTGGGGCCCTCACTGCGGGAGACATGAACGGGCCGCCCCCGGTTCCGCGGGCCGTCACATGCCCAGCGCGAGCAGCAGGACGATGCGCACGATGCCGCCCGCGACCAGGTCGTCGGCCATGATGCCGATACCGCCCGGAAGCTTCTCGGCCTGTCGCACGGGAGGCGGTTTCACGATGTCCAGGAAGCGGAAGGCCACGAAAGCCGCCGCCATGACCAGGACCGAGGGGTTGGCGCCGACGAGCGCGAGCCACATTCCGCAGAACTCGTCCACCACCACCGACCGCGGATCCGGCTGGCGCAGGTCCTTCGCGTGACGCGCACCGGCCCACAGGCCGACCACCACGGCCACGAGGAACAGGGCCACGGGAAGGCTGCCCGGCAGATTCCGCGTCAGGAGAAAGGCGACCAGACCGGCGGCGGCGCCGGCGGTGCCCGGCGCGATCGGAACCCGTCCGAGGAACGCGCAGGTCGCGATGAAGGCGGCGATCCGCGAGGGAGGACGGGGCGGCGGGGCTTCCCCGGCGGGCTCGGGCGCGTCTTCGAATTCGTCCCCGGGCGCCTCCCAGTCGGGCGTGTCTGCGGGCGGAAGCGGCGAGTCCTCCGTCCCTGGATCGGCGGCGGCCCGCTGCGGACTCGCCGGGGTCGGCCTCGTCACCGCGCCCGCAGGAGCAGCGCTCCGCTGGCGGCGGTCCTCGGCCTCCAGAAGCCGGCGCTCTACCCGTTCCCGGACTCCTGCGGCCTGAGCGGCAGCCGAACGTTCGCCCGCGCCCTCCTCGGTCTCGGCCTCGGCGTCCGGTGTACCGGCCGCCGGCGTCGCACCGCCTTCGACCACGCGTCTCCGGACCGTCCGGCTCCAGTGTTCCCCGGCGGCGGCCTCCGGAGCGGCATCCGCAGCGGCGGTCCGTTCACCGTCACGGGGGGGATCGGATGCGGCCGCGCCCCCCGCGGCTCGGCGACGGAGCGCCTCCTCGACACGTTCGCGCGTACCCGGCTCGCGATCTCCGCCCCCCGTTTCGGCAGGCCCTGCTTCCGGAGCTCCGCCCGACTCCGGATCGGGCTTCGCGACGGCGGCCCTTTCTTCCGGAACGGATCCGGTCGCGCCTTCCTCCCGATGGTCCGGGCTCACGGAGCGGGACCGGGGACGACGCGAATCATGGGTGGAATCCCGCACCGGGGCGGTGAGGAGTAGCGAAACTATACTGCCGGCCTCCGGGACGGAACGGCCGGATTTCCCCCCGAACCGGCCCGGCGAGGAGAGCCGGATGGACAACGACTCACCGGCCCCGAAATCACTGCTCGAGGCGGTTCCGAACTTCAGTGAGGGACGATCGCGGCCAACGCTGGGCCTCCTGGCGGAAGCGGCGGGGCGGCCGCTTCTCGACGCGCATGCGGACCCCTCCCACCACCGCTCGGTCCTGACCCTCGCCGGGAGCGCCGCACAACTGCGTTCCTCCGGGCTCTCCCTCCTCGAGACCGCCATCCGCTGCATCGACCTGCGGCGACACCGCGGCGAGCACCCGCGCATCGGCGCACTCGACGTCCTCCCGATCGTGCCTCTGGGAGAAACCACCATGGAGCGGGCGGTGCGTCTCGCCATCTCGCTGGCCGAGGAGATCGGCGTCCGCCACTCGATCCCCGTCTTCCTCTATGGGGAAGCCGATGCCCGCCGGCGCACCCTCCCCCAGATTCGACAGGGCGGACTTCCGGGCCTCGCGGGCCGCCTTACCCGCGGCGAGATTCGTCCCGACTACGGACCGGGAGCGCTCCACCCCTCGGCCGGAGGCATCGCCGTCGGTGCAAGGCAGCCACTCATTGCCTTCAACGTCAACCTCGACACGTCCAGGGTGGGAATCGCGCGGGCCATCGCCGGGCGGATGAGGACGAGCGGGGGAGGTCTTCCCGCGCTCAGGGCCATCGGGGTGCGGCAGGACGATCCCGCTGGCCGCCGGGTCCACGCCCAGGTCTCGATGAACCTGCTCGACTGGCGCCGGACATCGCTGGCTGACGCGTTCCGTCGCGTCCTGGTCGAGGCTGGCGCTGCGGGAACGGGCGTCGTCCACTCCGAGATTGTCGGACTCGTCCCCCGGGCGGCGACCTGGCCCGGGATGGAAATGGAAATTGCCCTCCGCGAGCCGGCCCGAACGATCGAGGGGGTTTACCAGTCAGTGGTGAAACCAGCGTGACCGGCGAGAGCGGCGAGGCGCCCGGCTGACCCCGCGCGTGAGTTCAAGGCGGAATACCGGGGGCATTCCGACCGAATCGCAACGATGAGCACCGCGAAGCGGGGCGAATCAGGCGGGATGCATCGCCGCTCGGACGGCGCGTGGGTCTTGCCGCAGGCTGGTAGGCTGCCCACGCCGTGGAGCAGCCGTCGTGAAGTGCCCGTATTGCGGCAATCCCGAAGACCGGGTCGTGGATTCCCGGGAGAGCCGGGAAGGAGAGGTGATTCGCCGCCGGCGCGAGTGCATCCGATGCGGGAAGCGGTTCACCAGCTATGAAGCGGTCGAGGAAATCCCGTGCATGGTCGTCAAGAAGAACGGCGACCGGGAGGTCTTCGACCGGGACAAGGTGCTCTCGGGACTCAGGAAGGCGTGCGGAACGCGAGTCGCGGAGGAGAAGATCGGGGCCATCGCCGACCGGGTCGGCGCGGTGGTGGCCAAGAGCCCCGACCGTGAACTCGGCGCCGCCGACATCGGGGAAGTGCTGATGGAGGAACTGAAGCGGGAGGACCATGTGGCCTTCGTCCGCTTCGCGTCGGTGTACCGCGACTTTCAGGACACCCAGGACTTTGTGAAGGAGGTTCGGGCCCTTCTCCGGAAGCGGGCGCCCGCGAAGCGGCGGGAGAAGGTTCCGAAAGCCCGCTGAATCCGGAATCTGGCGAAATCCTCACCCCCGCGCGAATCGAGAACCGGCGAACCCCGGGTTTCGTTATGTTCGGTTGACGGGGAGAAGACCGAAGCGCCGCCATTGGATTCCCCCGTACAAATCTCCGATGCCCAACTCGTCAGCCAGTGCCTGTCCGGTCATGAGGACGGGTGGCGCTCGTTCGTGGACCGTTTCCGGACGCCGGTCTGGCACATCGCCTATCGCTTCACGGCAACGCCGGACGATGCCGACGAACTCACCCAGGATGTCTTCATGCGGCTCGTGAACGTCCTGCCCAGCTATCGCCCGAGCGGAGCGCTGGGCGCCTGGGTACGGCAGGTGGCCACCAACGTGGCCATCGACGCCTACCGGCGCCGGCGGCGGACACCGGTCCTGCTGTCCGACGAGGAGATACCGGAAGCTCCCGTACCGGCCGCCTGGCAACCGGACGCGATCGCCGAACGGCGCGAGGAAGCCGTGCGGGTAAGAGAGCTTCTGGACCGGTTGCCGCCCGAGTTGTCGGAGCCGCTCATCCTGCGCGACCTGATGGACTGCGACTATCCCGAGATCGGGGAGCGCCTTGCCATCCCGCTCGGGACCGTGAAGTCGCGTATCCACCGGGCCCGCCGGACGCTCGCGCGAGCCCGGCGCGCCCTGGGCCGCGGTGGATCGGCCGGCGTCCGCGAAGGTGGTGCCCATTGACAGACACCCGTTCCAAGGACCGCCTCCGGGACCTGGTGTCCGCGCTCGCCGCCGGGGAGCTGGACCAGGCCGAGGCGCAGCGCGTGCGGGACCGGCTGGCGGAAGATCCGGAACTCGCCGCCCTCTACGGTGAGATCCGGGCAGTGCGCCGGGGTCTCGCCGACTATGCCGGCGGCGCGGAAGCGCCGCCGGCGGACCTTCGGGACCGCATCCTGGCCGCGACGCTGCCTTCGTTCCGCTCGCTCTACGTGCGGCGGACCCACTACTGGCCGACCTGGCTCGCCGCGGCCGCCGCGGCCGCCATGCTGCTGTTCTTCCAGCCTCCGCTCGTCCGGGGAGCGCTCGACTCGCTGCCCCGGGCATCGGACGGGGTCAGCAGCCTGCGGGCAGCCGCGAATCGTCATACGGATCGGGCGCTGGCCGAATTCGGTGTGCTCCGCGCCTCGGTTTCCTTCGCGCTGGAAGACCGGATGGACCAACTGGGAGACCGGCTTCGGGATCTGGAACGGGCAACCCGTCACCGTGACGAGCTGTTGTCCGCCCCCGAATCGGATTCCGGCCCGGCCCCCAGCAACGACCCGCAAGGAGGAGCCGCCCCATGAACCGTTCACCGGGACTCGCTGGAGTCCTTTCCGTGGTGTTCCCCGGCCTTGGTCATCTGTACGCCGGAGCCACGGCGCGCGGACTGGCGCTCGCCGGGGCGTTCATCGCCCTCCTCCAGGAAGAACTGGTCCCCTTCGTGCTTGCTGTCTGGATCTTCGGCATCGTGAACGCGATCCGGACCGCCGAGGAGATCGTGCGGGCGCACGCCGAAGGCCGGCCGGCAGCCGTCTCGCTGGATCGGCACTGGGCCACCGGACTCATGGCCGTTGGCGTGCTCGCGACCCTCGCGCTCATTCCCGACCTCGAGTGGGCGCTGAGGTTCTGGCCGCTGCTGCTCGTCTGGATCGGGTTCCGGCTCTATCGGGGACAGCCCGTGATACCCGGATCCGCCGGCGCGCCGGCGGGGGCTGCGGGAGCCGGCGCGCCGGCCGGACGACCGGAGGCGGCGCTCGCCCCGGATCCGCCTCCCGCCCCACCCGCACCGGGGAACGATCCGCCTCCCGCCCGGACCGACGAGGAGGCGGACTAGCATGGCTCGCCAGGACAACTGGTCGGGACCGATCCTGATCGTCATCGGAATCGTGTTCCTGCTGTCCAACCTCGACCTCGTCGATCTCGGCGATCTCCTTCGTTTCTGGCCGCTCATCCTGATCGCGGTCGGCGCGCGGCTGGTGTTCCGGGACCGCGGCTCCGGTTCGGGATCGTCGTCCGGCCCCCCGCCGCCCCCTTCATGACGGGTTCTGGACCTACGGAACACGCGCCGCGTTCCCGCAGTGGATGCGGCACCGCCTTCGGGGTCGGGCTGCTCGCGGTGGGCGGTCTGTTCCTCTGGGTCAACCTGACGGACACGCCGCTCGCCCTCCTGCTCCTCGACGCGCTGCCGCTCGCTGCAGTCTGGTGGCCGCTTCTCCTGGTAGCGTGGGGCGCCTCGAAGCTGGTCACGCGGCTGCGGACCGGGCGCGCCCGCCTCGGCTTCGGGGAGGTCTTCCTCCTGGCGTTGTTCGTCCTCGGCGGCACGATCTTCACGCTGGCTCAGCGCGCGATCGAGAGCCAGGGGCTGGAGCCCCGCGTGACGGAAGTACGGCGTCTGATCGAACAGCAATCGGAACCGTTCCCCCTCCATGCCTTCGTCACCGAAGAGTCCGTTTCCCTGTCGTCCGGGGAAGGGGTGGAGATCCGGATTTCGCTGCCCGCCGGCAACATCCGGGTGGAAGCGGCTTCCGCCACGGGTCCCGCCGCTCCCGTGACTCCCGGTCCGGAGCCGGATGGCCGGGAGGTTCCCGGCGAGGCGGGAATCGAGGGCCGGCTGCAGCTCGTGAAGCGCGTATGGGCCACCGACGAGGCGGCGGCCGCTGCCCGGGCCGAGGCCGTTCGGCTCCGGACCGGCCCCCTGGACCCCGGAACCCGCCAGTTCCCGGTCCGGGTCGAAGACTCCGGGACGTCCGAAGTGGCGCTCGAGCTGCTCGCCACCCTGCCTCCGGGAGTGCGGATCTCCGCCTTCACCGACGAAGGATGGGTGCGGGTGGACGGTCCGTTCGCCCGGGTGGAAGCCCGCACCAATGACGGTCCCGTCGAGGTCCGGGGCGCGGAAGGTCCCGTCTCGCTCACGGTGCGCAACGGAGCGGCGTGGGCCTCGGGGATCGAGGGCGCGCTCGCGATCGAGGCGCGGCGCGGATCCGTCGAAGTGGATGGAGTCGCGGGGACCGCCACGATCGATGCGGAGGGCGCTCCGGTGTGGATCACGGCGGCGGCAGGTTCGGTAGCGGTTCGCGGCCGAAACGCACCGGTGGCGGTCGAGGACTCGTTCGGCCCGATCGAGATCGAGACCCGGATCGCTCCCATCCGCCTGGAACGGATCGGCGGTTCCGCGGTGTTGCGTTCCGAGTTCGGCGACGTGGTGGCCATGTCCATCGAAGGTCCGCTCGAGATCCGGACGGACTCCGCCGACCTCGAAGTACGGCGGGCGCGTTCCGGGGTGGATGTTCAGGCGGCCGGTGGATCGCTGGTTCTCGACGAGGTCGCGGGTGCGCTGACCGTGGCCAGCGGCCGCGGCGAGGTGCGGGCGTCGCGACTGTTCGGACCGGCGAGTTTCACGGGCGACGCCGGCGCCATCACCGTCCGCGGTTTCGGGGACGCCCTGTCGGTCACGAGCGGAGACGCCGAGGTGGACGTCGCCACCGGCGCACTCGGTGGCGAGGTCGGACTCACCACCGAGCGCGGAGACGTCCGGCTGGCGCTTCCATCCACAGGCTCCTTCTCCCTGTCCGCCGAGACCGGCGGCGGCGACGTCGATAGCGAGTTCACCCTGGAGCGGCGCGAGGCGGACGGGACGCCACGATGGGAAGGCCGCGCCGGGTCCGGCGCCGCGCGGGTCACGGTCTCGACCCGGGAAGGCGACATCACGCTGCGCGCGCATCCACCCGCGGGAGAAGCGCGGTGAGGCGTTCCGTTGCCGCCCTCGCCGCCGTGCTGGTGGCGCCGGGCGCCTTGTCGTGGGGCTGTCTTCCCGGCGTCGATCAGACGTCCGTGGAGACGATCCGCCGGCCCGGGGCCCCCGAACTCGCGATCCGCCTCGATCGGGGTTCGGTGATCGTCCGGGAACACCTCGGCGCCGAGTTCGAGATCGAGGTCTGGCGAACCGCCCAGGCGCCTTCCCGGGAAGCCGCCCAGGCGGCGCTCGAAGCCCTCGTCGTCGATCTCGAAGGCGACCCGGACTCGGGCGCCCTGACCGTGACCGGCCGCAGCGCCGCGGCCGGGACCTTTCGGCCGTGGGAAGAACTCGCTCTCAGCCTGAGGATCGCCGTCCCGCCGGGCACGGCAGTCGATGCCCGGACCGGTTCGGGGAGGATCGAACTGGAAGGCCTCACCGGCCCCGTCCGGGCGACCTCCGCCTCCGGCCGCATCGCCGCCAACGATCTCCGGTCGCCGGCGGGGACGGCGCCGGAACCGATCCGGCTGCGCACCGCGGAGGGCCGGATCGCGGCGCAGGGCCTCGAGGGGAGCGTCCGGGCCGAGAGCGGAGACGGGCGCATCGAACTCGAGGGACGACTTCAGGAGGTCACCGCGGTGACGAACGACGGGCGTATCGAGATCGACGTCCGCGGAGGTGGTCCCCCGCCGGCCGGAGAGTGGTTCCTGCGGACGGGGAGCGGCCCGGTGCGGCTCACCCTGCCCCGGATCACCGACGCCGTCGTGACGGCCGTGGGAAGGCCGACATCGGATGACCGCCGCGATGTTTCCGACTGGCAACAGGAGGGGCCGCTGGCCCTCGCCACGCTGGGTGACGGGTCGGGACCCCGCATTCACCTCCGGACCGGTGACGGCTCCGTCCGCGTGAGGTTGGCCGGCCCGAACTGACCCGGGGCGGCGACCCGGTTCCGGCCCGGACTGTCCCCCGGCAGGTCAGTAGCGCGGCGCCGGCAGGGAGGAACCGGTGATCTGCCGGTAGGCGCCGAGGAAACGCTCGGTCGTCCCCCGCACGATGCTGTCGGGCAGGTGCGGCGCCGGCGGCTCCTTGTTCCAGTCGACCGTCTCCAGGTAGTCGCGGACGTACTGCTTGTCGAAGCTGGACTGGAGTTTCCCGGGCGCGTATTCGTCGGCGGGCCAGAACCGCGAGGAGTCCGGGGTCAACACCTCGTCGATCACGTACAGCTTCCCGTCGTCGTCATGGCCGAACTCGAACTTGGTGTCGGCAATGATGATGCCCCGCTCGGCGGCCCACTCCACCCCGCTCGCGTAGATCTCCCGGGAGATTTCGTGGAGGCGGGTGGTCAGCTCCCGGCCCAGCGCGTTCGCCATGAAGTCCTCGCTCACGTTCTCGTCGTGACCGTCCTCGGCCTTCGTGGCGGGCGTGAAGAGAGGCTCGGGAAAACGCTCGGCGAGCTGCATCCCGCCCGGGAGCGAAATGCCGCACACGCTGCCTTCCCGCCCGTACTCCTTCCAGCCCGACCCGTAGAGGAACCCGCGCATCACGCACTCGAAGGGGATCGGGTTCAGCCGGCGCACCAGCATGGAACGGCCGTCCAGCATTCCCTTCGCCGGCGCCAGCACGCCGGGGTACTCGTCCACGTCGTCGGTGACCAGGTGATTGGGAACGATGTGCTCGGTCCGCCGGAGCCACCAGGCGCTCAGGCTGTTCAGGACCCGGCCCTTCTCGGGAATCCCCTCCGGGAGCACGACGTCGAAGGCCGAGACCCGGTCCGTCGTCACCAGCAGGAGCTGGTCGCCGACGGCGTAGATGTCGCGGACCTTGCCGCGGGAACGGAGGGCGACACCCTCGAGAGAGGTGGTTAGAACTGCTTCAGCCATCCGGGAATTCTACGGAGGAAGCGCGCGGAGAAAGTGACGAAAACAGGCCAGGCGACAGTCTGCCCCCGGCTCTGTCTGCGGCGCGCGTTTCGCCTCCCTCCAGCGCCAGCCGCTGTTCCTTCGAAACGAGCGAAAAACAAAATGGCAGCGAACCTCGGGTTCGCTGCCGGCGTTTTCGGGGGAAAGTGTGAAAGGGGGTTACCCCCGTTCACAAAGAGGAAACGACAAATCGGAACTCGCCGAAGTGTGCGCCAGCACACGAGGGAGTTTCGGTTTGCGGCGCGAAGCGCCGGGCGGTCTCCGGATGGGGCCCGTAAGGCAATCAGACCTGACGGCCCAGCCCAGTTCCTGATCGCGGCCCCATCCGGGGACCGCTCGACGGGGTCGATGCCGGCCGGAGGCCGGCGCTCCGGGCCGGCGGAGCCAACCGCTGTCCTTTCTGAACGAGTGAAAAACAAAGCGGCAGCGAACCTGGGGTTCGATGGCCGCCAGGGTCACGACCAGCAGGGAGAGTGCGCCCCAGATGAGGCGAACCTCTTTCTTGAGCACCGCGACGTCCGTCTTGACGGTTACGAGATCCGTCTTCACGGTCGCGAGATCCGTCTTGACGGTCGCGAGATCCGCCGCGACCCGGTCAAGGGTGGCGGCGACCGACTGGATCTGGGCGCGGACGGTGCGATCTCACCAGCGACCGAGTTCCGCCCTCGGCGTCTCCGGCAGGTTCTCGGCGAGGAGCCAGCGGGCGAAGAGGATGCCCTCGCGGTATCCGGCCGTGCTGATCCAGTTCTGAGGCGCCGGCCGGTGGCTGAGGTAGATTTGCTTTGTGCGGGGTTCGTGCGGCCAGCGATCCCGCTAACGCTCCTCGGACGAAGTACCGGTCAGGGAACTCGTGACCGCGAGGGCCATCACCGGGTAGAGCGTCCCGGTATACGTGATGAAGTGCCATGTCTCGGTATTGAGTGACTTCGTCCACCAGCGGCCCGACTCTCTCTGGTGCCGCCTGAGCCACTCCACGCCTCGCTGCACGGCGGGGTGCGTTGGCGGCACGCCCGCGGACGACAGCACTACGACCGCCAGACCGGTCTGGTGGCCATCGCTCGCGGGATCGCCGAAGTCCGCCTCGGCTCGCAGGCGTTCCGCGCGGTTGCCCCGGCCCCACTCCTCGGGCCGAGCGAACGAGCGAATCGACCAGCCCCCGTCCGGGCGCTGACGGTCCAGGATCACCCTGACGATGTCCTGCTTCTGGTCGGCGCTGACCACGCCCGGGAGATACCGGTCCGCCCAGAGCAACGCCACGCGAGCGTAGTCATGGGGAGGAGGGACCTCCCGCAGGTACTCTCGCAGACCGGCTACCTGCCTCTGCAACTCGGGGGAGGTGGCCTGCTCGAGCCATCCCGGAGCCAGACCCAGACTCATGGCCGCGACGGTCGCGAGCTGATACGCGTCGGACTCGAACGGCGGCCATGTGTCCGGCGAGTGCCACGCCCCGTCGTCCCGCTGAAGGCTGAACATGAGCTGAAGGGCCTGCTCGGTTTCGGGGGACAGCCGCCGGTCCACGTACGCATCCCAGGATGCCAGAGACGCGGCCAGATGCACGACTTCCGCGGGGTTCACATCCTGCTGGAGCTCTCCGGGGTCCGCGGCGAGCCTGTCCTGAAGGCGCGCTTCGAGGAAGGCCCGCCAGCTTTCATCGGGCTGACCGAGACTCTCGGCGAGCTGCGGACGAACGATCCCGTACCAGCCCGTGGTGTGACACGAGACGCAGCCGCGGTTGTTCGCCCAGGCCTTGGCTCCATCCTCCAGGTAGGTGATCGCGCGCTCGATGGACAGATTCTCCGCCATCGGTTCATCCGCCGACGCCGGCGGGATGGAGATCTCTCCGAAGTGATACTGGTACAGGCTGTGGTCACCCCACTGCGCGTGAAGCTCGGAGCCGAGAAGCGAAATCCCAGCGGACAGTCCGATGGCGGCGAGCGCGAGTCTCATAACCGATCGCAATCCCAAGAGGTCCTTGTGTTGGGGGCTGAGGCTACGATCCATCGTAGACGCTCTTTCGCTGCCACGCAAAGACACGCGCGCGGGCGTGGCTCGTCGCGGAGGATGCGACCGTTTAGCGGGGGCGGCCGGCCGAGCCCGCCTACTGGCCGCCGACTTCGAGCCGAACTGGCCGGGGCCGGCGCGGTCGCACGGTTCTACCGCGAGGAGTCACCAACACCGCCGAACACCCGAAAAAACAAATGGCAGCGGACTCCGTTCGCTGCCCGCCTGACCGGGGGGAATGCGTGAAAGGGGGTTACCCCGGGGGTTACCCCCTTTCACCGTCGTAGCGCGGCGAAAGCCGCGCCCAGACGCCGGAGCGGGAGTGGCTGGGTTCGGGGTTACCCGAACCCCAGGCGCTCCTGGCTCGGTAAAATAGGAAACGACAAATCGGAACTCGCCGAAGTGTGCGCCAGCACACGAGGGAGTTTCGGTTCCCGAGCCAGGAGGGGTTGGGAGCCGGGTTCCCCGCTACCGTCGGCGGTCGCCGCGATCGCGGTCGCGGCCGCCACGCCGCCGCGGCGGCCGGGGCGGCAGCGGCGGCAGGCCCGCCCGCTCCCTGATGATGTCCTTGCAGGAAAGGCGCGTCCGTCCGTTGCCGTCCACCTCGATGACCCGGACCTCGACCTCGTCGCCCTCCTGGAGTTCGTCCCGCACGCTGTTGACGTGGCGGTCCGCGATCTCCGAGATGTGCAGCAGGCCGTCCGTGCCCGGAAGGATCTCCACGAAGGCGCCGAAGTCCACGATCGTCTTCACGACTCCGTGGTAGTCGCGGCCGACTTCGGGAAGCTGGCTCACCGCGATGGATTCGATCCGCTCCTTCGCCCGCGCCGTGGACTTCGCGTCGAGCCCGGCGATGTGGATGGTCCCGTCGTCCGACACGTCCACCCGCGCTCCGGTCTCGTCGGTGATCGCCCGGATCGTCTTGCCGCCGGGTCCGATGACCTCGCGAATCTTCCGCACGGGAATCTTCATCGTGAGGATCGCCGGTGCGTACTGGGAAGTCTCGCTCCGGGGAGCGGGAATCTCGGCCGCCATGACCTTCAGGATCTCGATGCGCGCCCGCCGCGCCTGCTCGAGCGCGTCGCCGACGATGTCGAGCCGCAGTCCGGAAACCTTGATGTCCATCTGCAGAGCGGTGATCCCGTTGGCGGTGCCCGCGACCTTGAAGTCCATGTCTCCGTAGTGGTCTTCGGCGCCGGCGATATCGGTCAGCACCCGGTACTCGTCGCCCCGCGTGATGAGACCCATCGCGATTCCGGCAATGGGCGCCTTCAGCGGAACGCCGGCATCCATCAGCGAGAGACACCCCCCGGTCACCGCGGCCATGGAACTCGACCCGTTGGACTCCAGGGTGTCGGAAACCACCCGGATGGCGTAGTTGAACTGCTCCTCGCCCGGAATCGCGGGCAGGAGCGCGCGCTCGGCGAGCGCCCCGTGCCCGATCTCGCGCCGGCCGGGACCACGCATCATCCGGGCCTCTCCGACGGAGAACGCCGGGAAGTTGTAGTGCAGGAGAAAGCGCTTTTCCCCGGAGCCGTGTACCCAGTCGAGGCGCTGGCTCTCGCTGAGCGGCGCCAGGGTGGTGACCACGAGCGCCTGCGTCTCGCCGCGGGTGAAGACGGCGGAACCGTGGGTCCTGGGCAGGACGCCGACATCGCAGGACAACTGGCGAATCTCGTCGAACGCGCGTCCGTCGAGGCGCTTTCCTTCCTCCAGGATCGTGCAGCGGAGGATGTCTTCCTCCATCGCCTTGACGATGCCGGAGGCAGCGGAGCGCTCTTCGTCGCTCCGGTCTTCGAGGCTGGAAGCGATGGCCGTCTTGACCTCGTCGACGGCCCGGGAAGCCTCGAGCTTGCCCGGCGTCTGCAAGGCATCCTTCAGCCGTTCGCGAAATCCGTCCGCGATTTCGGTGGCCAGGCCGGGATCCGGATCCTTCGCAACCACCACCTGTTTCTTCGGCTGGAGCCGGCTCACGAGTTCCTGCTGGATGCCGACGATGCGGCGGATTCCCTCGTGGGCGAAGCTGAGCGCCTCCACCATCCGGGTCTCGGGCACGTCTTCGGCCCCCGCTTCCACCATCACGATGGCGTCCTCGGAGCCGGCCACGACGAGATTCAACGCCGACTTGTCCAGATCGGAGAACGTCGGACAGAGAACGAACTCATCGTCCACCAGTCCGACCCGGACCGCGCCGATGGAGGTGTCGAAGGGAAGGTCGGAGATTCCGAGCGCCGCGGCAGCGCCGGTGATCGCCAGCACGTCGGAATCGTTCTCACGATCCGTGGACAGCAGGAGACAGGTGACCTGTGTCTCGCGCCGCCAGCCGCTCGGGAACAGCGGCCGCAGCGGACGATCGATGAGCCGACAGGTGAGGATCTCCTTCTCGTTGGGCCGCCCCTCCCGCTTGAAGAAGCCGCCCGGGATCCGGCCCGCTGCGTAGAAGCTCTCCCGATAGTCCACCGCCAGCGGCAGGAAATCGACGTCGGGCCGGTCGCTCCGGGAAGCCGTGACCGCGGCCAGCACGACGGTGTCACCCAACCGGACGGTCACCGCTCCCGCCGCTTGCCGGGCGAGCCGGCCGGTTTCAATAATCAGATCGTTGCTGCCGATCCGGGTCTGTACCGTTTCAATCAACTTTGTTTCTTCCTTCTCTGATGCCGGGAACCTGCGTGGGTTCGCGGCGTTCGTTGGCCTGGGCGGCCTGCCGGCAAGAGCGCGCCGGAACTACTTTCTGAGACCGAGGGAAGTGATCAGGGTTCGATACCGCTCCACGTCTTCCCGCCGCAGATAGTCCAGCAGCCGCCGGCGCCGGCTGACCATGCGAAGCAGTCCCCGCCGCGAAGCGTGGTCCTTCCGATGATCGTTGAAGTGGTCCGCCAGGCCGGTGATCCGCGCCGTCAGCAGCGCAACCTGGACCTCAGGTGAACCGGCGTCCGTTTCGTGCCGCCGGTACTTCTCGACGATGCCGCGCCGTGATGTCTGTGTGAGTGCCAATTCCCTGTTTCCCTGTTTGCCGCCAGCCGGGCCGGCGCTGCTTCAGTCTTTCCTATGCCGCCTGATGAATGGTTCGGTCTGCCGGGCTCGTTGCCCGCCGGCCAAGACGCTCGGTCTTCGTGATCACAATTCCCCGGTCGGCTGGTCGTTCGCGGCGCACCTTACCACACGGGAGCAGCCGCGCCGCGTCCCGGTCCGGAGACCGGCGTTCCAAGCCGTATGCCCCATTCGGGGGGAAAGTGTGAAAGGCGGGCTGGCCCCCCTTTCACGAAAAAAGACAGCGCGAATCGGAAGTCGCCTGCCTCGCCGGATCGGCCTTTGTGGCCCAGCCCGGGACAGCATCATGCGGCGAGTTCCGATTCGGAGGCACGAAGTGCCGTTCGGGTTGGGGGTGGGGCGCTCTCCTACCGGTTGTCTGACATCGCATCTTGAACACGCGGAGGCGCCCCACCCCCAGCCCGACCAGTGCGCGCGCCGGTCCGGGGACCGGCGATCCAGGACTCATTCGCCGCCGCTCCCGCCCGTGTGCCAGACCACCACCGGGCGCCAGCCGTCCGGCGCGGCCGCAACAACGGCAATCAGCGCCAGACCACTCTCGTCACCCGAATCCGCCGGAGAATCGAGGGTCGCCACCGCGCAGCGGACCTCGGCGTCGGATTGCGGGCCCCCGGCTTCGTCCCCGTGTTCACCGGCGGCGCCGTACGGGAGCAGGCGGCCGTGCCCCAGGAGCCGGGACCCTTCCTCCGATACCGCGAGCCGCGGCATCCCTCTCAAGGCGGCGAGCGGGTCCAGGAGACGCGCCGCGATGGCGTCGCGATCCGGCAGCTCGTCGAGCCGGGCCGCGGCCGACACCTCGAAGGGTCCCACTCCGGTGCGCCGCAGGGCGGCCAGGTGAGCCGCGCCGCCGAGCCGCTCGCCGAGGTCTCGGGCGAGGCCGCGGATGTACGTGCCCGGCCCCACCTGACAGGCGAACTCCGCCACCTTCCCGTCGTAGCCGAGGAGGCGGAGTTCGTCCACGCGGACCCGGCTCGGGGCCAGCCGTACCGGAAGGCCCGCCCGCGCCAGACGGTAAGCGCGGCGGCCGCCGACCTGCTTCGCCGAGTAGCGGGGAGGGACCTGGTCGATTTCTCCGAGGAACTCCGGAAGCACCCGCTCGATCGCCGACGATTCCGGACACGCCGCGGGAGCGCCCAGCGGCTGCCCGGTACCGTCGTCGGTGTCGGTGGCCTGCCCGAAACACACCCGGGCGCGGTACCGCTTGGCGCCCGCGGCCACAAACCGGACGAGCCGGGTAGCCCGGCCTACGCAGACGGGCAGCAGTCCCGTTGCGAAGGGGTCGAGGGAACCGGCGTGACCGGCCCGGACTCCGCCAAGTGTCGCCCGGACGCGCCGTACGACCGCAAACGAACTGAGTCCCTCGTCCTTGTCCACGAGGAGGAGGCCTGAAATCAGTTCTTCTCCTCGCCCGGCCGGACGGGCGGCCCGCCGTCCCCTCCCTCCGGGGACTCGTCCCCCGCGGTCCGCGGGCGCGCGGCGCGCTCCCGGTCGAGGATCTGCTCCAGACGGATCGAGAACTCGACCGACGGATCGAACACGAACCGGATCTCCGGAGTGGCGCGCAGCCGGATTCGTGAACCCAGCAGGGTCCGCACCCGGCCGCGCGCCCGGCCGAGGACGGCGAGCGTCTCCTTCTGGTCGGCATCGCTCCCGTAGACCGAAACATAGACACGGGCCAGGGTGAGATCGCCGGTCAGTTCGACGCGGGTCACCGTCGCGCGCCCGACCCGGGGATCCGCCAGCTCGAACCGCAGGATGCCGGCCACCTCCCGCCGGATCGCCTCGCCGACCCGCTCGCGCCTTCCTCCGGTTCTCATGGGCTGACTGCTACTCCTGCTCCTCAACGGTCAGCCGCTCGATCACGGTGTCCGCCACCTCCGAAGGGTACGCGCGAACGGCGATGCTGCGCGCCGTCTCCAGCCGGGCCCCCACGACCTCTTCTCCGAGGCCGACCGCGACCACGGAAATCTCCGCCTCCCGAAGCATCTCCGGATCCCCGGTTTCGGCAACCGCCACCAGACAGCGGGCGCGCAACCGGTCCGACAGCGACCGCACGACGCTGCGCCGATCCTTGCGCGACCGTGCGTACGGGAGTCGCAGGGTGATGCGGAGGAGCCCCACCCGCGTTCGGGGACCGGTCACGCGCTCAGGTCCTTACCGGGAGCCGGGCCGAGGGACCGTCCGCCCACCAGGTTCAGTCGGCGACCGGACTGACCTGCTCCTCGCGGAACGCCTCGATGATGTCGCCGATCTTCACGTCGTTGTAGCCGGCGATTCCGACACCGCACTCGAAGCCCTCGCGGACCTGGGCCACGTCCTCCTTGAACCGGCGGAGGCTGCCGATGCGTCCGGTGTGCACCAGCCGGCCGTCGCGGACCAGGCGCACCCGGGAATTCCTCGGAACCGTGCCCGCGAGGACGTAGGAACCGGCCACGATCCCAACTCGCGGCACCTGGAACGTCCGCCGGACCTCGATCTTCCCGAGTTCGACGATCTCGGTCTCCGGTTCCAGAAGCCCGGCGAGCGCCTTCTCCATCTCCTCGACGAGGTGGTAGATGACCGTGTGGCCGCGAATCTCGACCTTTTCCTGCTCGGCGAGCCGCTGCGCCTGCGGGTCCGGACGGACGCCGAAGGCGACGATGATGGACTCGGTCGCCGACGCCAGGTTCACGTCGCTCTCCGAGACGGCGCCCGCGCCCGCGTGAATCACCCGGACCTTGACGTCCTCCGTCGACAGCCGTTCCAGCGCGTCCCGGACGGCCTCCACCGTTCCCCCGACATCCGCCTTCACCACGATCGAGAGTTCCTTCAGACCGCCGCTCATCTGGGCATGCAGGTTCTGGAGGTTCAGGCGCTGGCGGCCCTCGATCAACTGCAGCCGGGTTTCTTCCTTCTTCTCCTCCGCGGCGCGCCGCGCCTCCGCCGGCTTCTGGCTGGCCGAGAAGGGGTCGCCGACCACCGGCACCTCGGTGAGTCCGAGCACCTCGCAGGGCGTGGACGGAGGCGCTTTCTTCATGCGGCGTCCCGATTCGTCGAGGAGCGCCCGCACCTTGCCCCAGGCGGCGCCGGCGCTCACCGTGTCGCCGACGGACAGGGTGCCCTCCTGAACCAGGAACTGGGCCACCGGGCCGCGGCCCTTGTCCTTCCGGGCCTCGAGGACCACTCCCTGGGCGGGCCCCCGCGGATTTGCGGTGGGTTCCTCGAGTTCCGCCACGTCGAGCACGGACTGCAGCAGTTCCGGAAGCCCGTCGTGGGTCTTCGCCGATACCTGACAGAAGATGGAATCGCCGCCCCAGTCCTCCGGAGTCACCTCGCGCTCCGCCAGCTGACGCATCACAAGGTCGGGATCGGCCGCCGGCTTGTCCATCTTGTTCACGGCCACCACGATGGGCACTTCGGCCGCGCGGGCGTGATTCAGCGCTTCGATCGTCTGCTCCTTGACCCCGTCGTCCGCGGCCACCACCAGGATCACCACGTCGGTCACGCCGGCGCCGCGAGCCCGCATCTTGGTGAAGGCCTCGTGCCCCGGGGTGTCCAGGAAAACGAGCCGGTGGCCGTTCGTTTCCACCGTGTAGGCGCTCATGTGCTGGGTGATGCCACCCGCCTCGCTGTCGACCACCCGGGCGCTGCGAATCGCATCGAGGAGGCTCGTCTTCCCGTGGTCCACATGACCCATCACGGTGACCACCGGAGCCCTCTCGACCAGATCTTCCCTCTTCCGGTCTTCTTCCTCCTGGCTGGACGCCTGCGCCTCGCTGGCGGGCGCCGCGGCCGGCGCGGTCCCGGCCGCGGCGATGGTTCCGCCGTAGTTCCGGACGAGCTTGGTGGCGATCTCGGTATCGAGCGGCTGATTGATCGACGCCGCCACTCCGTGTTGGAGCAGCAACGCCTTGATCACCTCGACGGTCGGGATGCTCATGGCTTCCGCGAGACCCTTGACGGTGATCCCGTCACTCAGTGCGACCGAGGCAGTCGTCCGATACTCCCGGGTCACCGCCTGGCGCAACCCCGGCGGCAGCGGGCTGTCGAGACCCTCCAGCACCTCGGGGGTCTCGGCCGGCGCCTGACGCCTGCGCCCCTTGGACCGCCGGCCCGGAGCGGGACGCTGGGCCTTGGGGGGCGCCGACGGTGTCCTCCTCAGCGGTGGCGGAGTCGCCCGGATGCGCGGCGGCGTGGCGCGCCGGACCGGCCGGGTCACGGCGGGCACGATCTTGCGATCCGTGGCTCCGGGCCGGAACGCGGCGGGGCCCGAGGATGACGCGATGATCCTGGTCTCGATGCGGCGCGGCGGCGAAGGCGCGGCCTTTTCCTCCGGCTTTTCGGGAGCCGCCGCCATCCGCTCGGAGCGGACGGGCGCTTCGGCCGGTCCGGCGCGGACATCGCTCTCGCGGATCTCCGGGGCGGCCGCGGGAGCGGCCTTCTTCTCCCTGGCCGGCTCCGCCGGGTCCGGAACGGCTTCGGCTTCGGGTTCCTCAGCGGCGCGCTGGGCTGCCGCCTCGGCGCGACGCTCTTCCTCGGCGCGCTGCTCGGCGGCGGCCGCTGCGGCCGAGCGGCGCGCGGCCTCCGCTTCCGCCTCGGCCTGCGCCTTCGCTTCGGCTTCTTCCCTGGCCTTCGCCTCGGCCTCCTCCTGCGCCTTGCGCTCGGCTTCGCCGCGCTCTTTCGCCTCGGCGGCCTCCCGCAGGCAGCGCTGCTCGGCGGCGCGCCGGATGTTCTCGGCGGCCTGCAGGCGTCGGTCGGGACGCGATGCCCGCCGCTGCTGCAGCCGAAGC
Source organism: Acidobacteriota bacterium (assembly GCA_022828085.1). Classification (GTDB taxonomy): domain Bacteria; phylum Acidobacteriota; class Vicinamibacteria; order Marinacidobacterales; family Marinacidobacteraceae; genus Marinacidobacterium. Next base: position 62,964 of record JAJEIY010000061.1, read on the forward strand.
CGGTTCCTGACCTTCCGGGCGTCACTGTCCCGGATGGAGGACGAGACGGTCCGGACCCGCAGACTGAAATCCGTCTGAAGAACCCGGAGGAGCTCGCCCGGCTCCATCCCGACCTCCTTGGCGAGGTCGCTGACCCTGACGGTGGACGGCATTGGCTAACGGTCCCGTGGCTCCGGCGCGGTTTTTCCGGCCCGCCCCGACCGATCGTCCCGCCGGGGACGCGAACGGGGATCGCGGGGCCCGTGGTGGCGCGATGGGCCGCCGGGGCCACCGCGCCGCCTGTCGGGCCCTCGCCGGGGAGATTCCCCATCACGGGGACTGCGCCGGGGAGAGCGCGAATCGCGGGGGCCGCGTCCCGGAGCACGTCCATCGCGGGGGCCGCGCCCCGGAGAACGCCCATCGCGGGGGCCGCGCCCCGGAGAACGCCCGGCGCGGGGATCGCGCCGGGGCCCCCGCTCGGCCCTTCGCGGAGACGCCCCCTCGGCCACGACTTCGATCGGAATGCCGATGAGTTCGGACGCGAGGCGCACATTCTGGCCGCGTTTTCCGAGGGTGCGGGGCAACTCGGCTTCAGAAACCGTGACCAGCAGGCCACCGTCCTCACGCAGTCTCCGTGAGCCTCCTTCGCGGGCCTCCTCGTCCACTCTCCGAATGTCGAGCACTTCCGCCGGGCGCAGCGCGTTCCGCGCAAACCTCTCCACCTGCTCGTTCCACAGAACCACGTCCACCCGTTCCCCGCGAAGTTCACGGCTCACCGCACGAATGCGGGAGCCCCCCGGCCCGAGGCACGCGGCCACGGCATCCACGTCGGGCGCCGCGCTGGATACCGCGACCTTGGCCCGGAGTCCCGGATGGCGCGCGACCGCCCGGACCCGGACGACGCCGCGACGGACCTCCGGGGTCTCGCGTTCGATCAATCCCGCCAGTACGGACGGGGCGATCCGGGACAGGATGACGGGCGGATCCTGGGGTTCGATCGCGTGAACGGCGACCCGGATGGTGTCTTCGGGATTGAAGACCTCGTGGCGGCTCTGCTCCGCCGCGGGCAACCGCCCCTCGACCGGTCCCAGGTTGACGATGAGATCCTGCCCCTCGCGGCGGGCGACGATGGCCGTTTCGAGCCTTCCGACGCGATCCCGGTAGCGTTCGGCGCGGGCGAGCATCCGGGCGGCTCGCAGCCGTGCTTCGAGCACCGCGCGGGCCGCTCTCGCCGCGCTGCGGGCGGCGGTCCCGAAGGGAACCGGGACTTCGACCAGGTCGCCGGGAGACGCGCCCTCGGGTGCGGCCGCGACGGCCACCTGCGTTTCGGGATCCTGAACCTCCGCGGCCACCCGCTTTCGGGCGTAGCAGATCAGGCGCCCCTTGCCCGTGTCGAGGCGGGCGCTCAGGGAACGGCCGCTGCTCTGCGACGCGGCAAGGCCCGCTGCCTGTTCGACGCCGGCGATGATTTCAGCCCGATCCACCTCCACGGCGAGTTCCTCGATGGCGGCCATCAGATCGACGGGCGCCTCCGACCGCCGGGACGTCTTCCGAGCAGGGCCGCGTAGTCCGGAGCGAGACGAGCGGCGACCACCGCGCTCCAGGCGATTTGCCGCTCGCCTTCGGGCCCAATCAGGCAGAGGACGGCGTCTGGGTTCACCGCCCGCAGGGTTCCGGTCACCGTGTCCGGCCGACTCTCCATCCGGTGGCGAATCCGGACCCGACGCCCGAGGAACCGCCGGCACTCCTCGACCGAGCGCAACGGGCGATCGAGCCCCGGAGTGCTCACTTCCAACGTATAGGAACCGGGAATCGGATCCTCCACGTCGAGGAGTGCCGAGAGCTTCTCGTTCACCCGCTCGCAATCGCCCAGCCCGACCGCATCGTCGGGACGCTCGATGAAGACGCGCACCCGCCGGCCGCTGCGGGGTCCCTTGATCTCGATCCATGCCAACTCGACCTGAGCACTCGCCGCCGCCCTTCGCGCCAGTCTTTCGATGTTTGCGGTGAGATCGTCGCCCGCCTGGCGAAGAGGCAGCGGGTCGGTTTCTTCTTGCGAAATGCGTAGAGCCTCTTGAGATTGGGGAATCGGAGAAAACCCGCCGCACCGATGTGCGACGGGTCATGAAAGAAAACGGGAGCGACCCCACCCCGGCCGCACCCGAACGACTGAGTATACCCCACGCCAAGATCGCCGAAGAACGGGCGATCGGCCGCCGTGAAACCGGCCGGATGCCGCCGGTTCGCCCCGCCGGAACCCCGTCAGCAGTCCGTGGAAGACGTCACGCGGCCCGGTTCACGCAGTCGCGGCCCTGCCGTTCCGGAGGACGCGCGCCGTTTCCGCGGCGCCGCCCTCGAGCGCGTGACCCACCAGGTCGTCGGGATGCGCCTCGGTGATCTCCACGTCCACGAACCGGCCCACCGGCGCGGCCCCGTCCACGATGAGGACCCGGGCGTCCACGTCGGGCGCCTGCCCCTCGGTGCGGCCAGCCGTGAGCAACTCGCTTTCCTCGGCGGCGCCATCGACCAGCACCGGCAGCACGCTCCCGACCATTTCACGGTGCCGGGTCAGGGCGATCCCGCGCTGCAACTCCATCAGGCGGGCCCGGCGGTCTTCCTTCTCCGTCTCCGAGACCACTTCCTCGTCCACGTACGACGTTGCCGATTCCTCATTCGAATAGACGAACGCCCCCATCGCATCGAATCGGGCCGCGGCCACGAAATCGAAGAGTTCCCGGAACTCGTCTTCGGTCTCCCCGGGAAACCCCACGATGAACGTGCTTCGAATGGCGACGCCGGGAACCGCGGCGCGGATCCGCGCCAGCAGGCGCTCGTTGCTCTGCCGGTTTCCGGGACGGCGCATGTCCCGGAGGACCCGCCGGCTCGCGTGCTGCAAGGGTATGTCCACGTAGCGGCAGACCTCGGGGACCTCCGCCATCGCCGACAGCACCTCGTCGTCGAGAGTCGTCGGGTAGGCGTAGAGGAATCGCACCCAGGCCACGCCCTCGACCCGGGCCAGTTCCCGCAGCAGCCGCGCCAGACCGTGCCGGATGCCGAGATCCTTGCCGTAGGCCGTCGTGTCCTGCGCCACCAGCACGAGTTCCCGGGCTCCCGCCGCGGCCAGCGAGGCCGCCTCGGCGAGCACCGAGTCCGGATCGCGGCTGCGGAAGTGCCCGCGGATCTGCGGGATCACGCAGAACGAACAGGGATAGTCGCATCCCTCCGCCACCTTGATGTAGGCGGTGTGGGACGCAGTCGAGCGGATGCGCGGTGTGGTGTGGTCGTAGAGCCAGGTGACCGACTGATCGGCCCGGAGCGGCGGGGTGCGGCGCCCGGAGGCGGTCAGCACATCCGCAATGCGCTCGACCTCGTCGAGCCCGATGACCGCATCGATTTCGGGGATCTCCCGGGCGAGTTCCCCCGCGTACCGCTGCGCCAGGCATCCGGCGACCACGAGCCGGCGGCACCGGCCCTCGTTCTTCAGGCGGGCCAGATCCAGAATCGTGTTGATCCCCTCTTCCTTGGCCGGGCCGATGAACCCGCAGGTGTTCACGACCAGCGCGTCGGCGCCCGCCGGATCGGCGGTCATCTCGAAACCGCGCTTCGTGAGGACGCCGGCCATCACTTCGCTGTCGAGCAGGTTCTTCGCGCATCCGAGACTCACGAGCCCCACGCGAGGAGTTCTGACGGGCTTCACGGCGCCAGGCGGTAGAGGGTGCGCGGGAACGGGATCGCTTCCCGGAGGTGCGAGAGGCCGGACATCCAGGCGACGAAACGTTCGATGCCGAGCCCGAATCCGGAGTGGGGCGTCGTTCCGTAGCGGCGGAGATCGAGGTACCACTCGAAGGCGTCCTCCGGCAGGCCGTGCTCCTTGACCCGACGGCGCAGCAGTTCCTGGTCGTGGATGCGCTGGCCACCGCCGACCACCTCGCCGTAGCCCTCGGGAGCGATGATGTCGAGGCAGAGGACCCGGTCGGGACGGTCCGCGTCGGGCTCCATGTAGAACGCCTTGATGGCGGCCGGAAAGTGGGTGACGCACAGCGGCCGGTCAAGGTCCTCGGTGAGCGCCGTTTCGTCCTGCGCCCCGAAGTCCTCCCCCGGCTTGAAACCGGTCCCCTTGCGGGCCAGGATCCCGGCGGCCTCGTCGTAGGTAACCCGGGGAAAAGGCGCCTGGATCCGGCGCAGGGGGCTCGGGTCGCGCTCCAGGATCTCGAGCTCCGCGGCGCGGTTCTCCAGTACCCGGGAAACCGCGTGACAGATCAACCCTTCGGCAAGGTCGATGATGTCCGGCAGTTCCGCAAACGCGACCTCGGGCTCCAGCATCCAGAACTCGATGAGATGCCGGCGGGTCTTCGACTTTTCCGCCCGGAAGGTCGGGCCCAGGCAATAGGTGCGCCCCACCGACATGGCCACGGCCTCGTTGTAGAGCTGGCCGCTCTGGCTCAGATAGGCCTGGCGGTCGAAGTAGCGGGTCTCGAAGAGAGTGGTCGTCCCCTCGCAGGCGTTCGGGGTGAAGATCGGCGTGTCGGCGTTCACGAACTCCTGTTCCCGCAGGTACTCGCGGAACGAGTACAGGACCTCGTCGCGAATCCGCAGGAGCGCGTGCTGCTTCCGGGACCGGAGCCACAGGTGCCGGTGGTCGAGGAGGAACGACGCTCCGTGTTCCTTGGGGGTGATCGGATAGGGATCGGCGGCGTGGAGGATCCGAAAGTCCGAGGCGCGGATCTCCATCCCGCCCGGGGCGCGCGGCTCCAGGAACGCGGCGCCGACAACCTCGACGGCGCTCTCCAGCGGACAGTGCCGGGCGTTCTCGAAGGCCTCGGGGGCAACCGCCGCCTTTGCCACCACCACCTGTGCGAAGCCCGAACCGTCCCGGAAGTTCAGGAAGAGCAGCTTGCCGCTCGATCGCCGTCCGGCCAGCCATCCCCGAAGGGTGCCCGGCGCTCCCTCGGTCGCCGTGCCCGGGGCCAGTTTCCGGTGCAGGGAGGCGATCGTCGGGAGGCGCCGGTCCTTCCAGGATCCCGCCGGCGCGGGGTCGGTGCGTTGTCGAGTCATGGAATCCGCCGGGGCGGGAGTTTACGTTTCAGCCGGCGGGGATGTCCGCGAGGAGACGGCCGAGGCGGCGCCGGTCGGAGCGCCCGGAGTGGCGCTCCAGGTTCTCGCGAACCATTCGCAGAGTGGGGGCGACATAGCGTCGGTAGACGTCGTTGCCCCGGCGGGACACCTGGAAGCCATAGGTGCCGAGCGCCTTCAGGTTTCGCTGGAGCGCGACCGCGTCGAACTCGGCCAGCAATTCGGGAGCACTTCCGCGAACCCCCGCCGCGTCCCGGAAACGGGCGACCAGGTCCGGTTCCCGGAACGGCGGCCGGGCCGCGTCGCCGGTGGCCACGTACGGGTCGCGGACCAGCGACATCAGGTCGTAGGAGCGCGGTCCGAGGCGCGAGTCCTGGTGATCGATCACCCAGAGGACACGGGGCGCGCCGGGCGCCGCGGGATTGTCGCCGGCGATCAGATTGCGCGAGTGGAAGTCCCGGTGGGCCAGCGCCGCCGGACCACCGGCCGACTCCTCCGCGAGTGCCCCGAACAGCGACTCGAGTTCGCCGCGCGCCGGCCCGCCAAGTCGCAGGCCGGCGTATCCGGCGAGGAAATGCTCGGCGAAGAACCGCAGTTCCCGCGAGAACAGCGCGGCGTCGAGCCGGGCGGAAAAGGCGCGGAAGCCGCTCGCCGCCGGCGTTCCGGCGAGGCGGGCTCCCTCGTGCTGGATCCGGGCGATGATGTCCACGGCCTCGTCGTAGAACGCCGCGAGGCCGGCGCCTTCTCCAGCCCAGACCGCCTGCAGGAGTTCATCCCCCAGATCCTCGAGAGCGATCACTCCAAGTTCCGGAGCCTCTTCCAGAATCCGGGGCGTCCGGACTCCCAGTTCCCGGTACAGGAGCGTGGAGTTCGCAAACGGCAGGGAACCCGGCGGGTACGGCTCGGCCATGACGCAGAGCACGACCGTCGCCATCCCCCGGCTGCGGTCTGCCGGCCGGGTTGAACCCGCTGGCCGAATCCGGAAATAGACCCGCTCACCCGCCTCCTTGACGAGAGGCTCGACGGCCACTTCGGTGCGGAGGTTCCGCGCGAGGCTTCGGGACCGCCGCAAGAAGACGTGCAGCCGCGTCCTGGCGTCCGAACCCGGCGCCTTCGGGGCGATCGCGTCTACCGGCACGGCACGACCCCCGGCGGACGGACCGGCGTCATAGCGGCGTCGCAGCGCCGCCGGCGAAGAGCGCGCCTTCGATCCGGGCGCCGGGCGGGACGGTTTCCGCGGCGGCGACGATCGATTCCCGGACCACGGCCCGGGTCCCGATGCGGACGTCTTCGAGCAGCAGGGATCTCTCGACACGCGCCCCCTCCCCGACGAGACTCCCCGCGCCGACCAGCTCCGGCCGGCGCCCCTCGGCGCCGCCCGGGAAGCGCGCCCTGGCGGCGCCCGCCGGCCGGGCCCGGGTTTCGGGAATCGCTCCTTCTTCCAGGGCGCGCAGGGAGGCCGCGAGGTAGCGCCGCGGAGTCCCGATTTCGAACCACGGAGCCCGGCTCGGAAAAGCCACGGCCGTCCCCGCGGCAATCAGGCCGGGAAGGAGATCCTGCGAGAGACCTCCCGGCCCGCCGTGCAGGTGACGGAATGCCGCGGGCTCCAGCAGCCACACTCCCGAAAAGCCGAGTCCGGGTCCTCCCGGTCCGCTCAACCCCGTGATGACGCCGTCCTCGCCGGTCTCCAGGCGCCGCTCACCACGAAACTCCGGTCCGGGCTGCGGATCGGAGAGCAGAGTGGCTTCACCGCCCGCCGCCCCGTGGAAACGGGCCATCTCCCCGAGATCGAAGGTGGGGAGCGTGTCGCCGTTCAGGACGAGCAGCGGCCCGCCGGGGTCGCTTCCGAGTCCGAAACGCGCCGCGGCGCGCGAGAGCCCGCCCGAAGTGCCGAGCAGTTCCGGCTCGGGCGACCGCCCGATGGTGAGGCCGGGCATCCTGCGCTCGGCGGAAACCAGGAGCGGTTCGAGGGTTTCGGGATGGTGGTGGAGATTCACGACCACCTCGTTCACCCCGGCGCCGGCGAGCCAACGGAGCAGCCGGGTCAGCAGGGGCACCCCGCAGAAGGGAAGCGCCGGTTTGGCGCGGTCCCGGGTCAGGGGGCCCATCCGTTCGCCCCGTCCGGCAGCGAACACCATCGCCCGGCGGGGCAACCGGGCCGATCGTCCTGCGCGCCCGACGCCAACCACCGGGGGTCAGGCGGACAGGGCGGCGGCGCCGTCCGCGCTCTCCGGGTCCGCCGCCGCGGCGATCCAGTTCTCCGCGTCGGCCCCGATCTGCGTCGAGATCAGACGGGAGACGCCGGGCTCCTCCATCGTGACTCCATAAAGGTGCTCGCACGCCTCCATCGTCAGCCGGTTGTGGGTGATGACCACGAGCTGGGTATCCCGCTTGAGTTCGTCCAGCATGGATGCGAACCGCTGCACGTTGGCATCGTCGAGAGGAGCGTCCACTTCGTCCAGGAGACAGAAGGGCGCCGGACGATAGCGAAACAGCGCGATGAGGAACGCAATGGCCGTCATGGCCTTTTCCCCCCCCGAGAGGAGGCGGACGCTCTGCAGCTTCTTGCCTGGTGGCTGGGCCGCGATCTCCACTCCGAACTGGGCATCCTCCGGCATTCCCGGCGCGAGCGATTGCCCGCCCGGGCTCCACGCGTCGAACTCTCCCGTGATCCCCGCCGGCGCTGCTTCGCCGGCCCCGTTCCCCGAACTCCCGGAGACCGGTGCTTCGTGACCCGGCGGGGCAGCTCCCTGACCGGTCCCGCTCGCCGCGTCCGCCGGCTCCTGGAGGCCGGGAGGACCGGCCGTCTCCACCAGCCGCAGTTCGGCGCGGCCGCCCCCGAAGAGTTGCCGGAATGCCTCGTCGAACCCGGCGCTGACGGATTCGAAGCCCTCGCGGAAAATGCGGCGGGCCTCGCGGTCCTGACGGCGGATGGCTCGAAGTCCGTCGGCGATGCCCTGTTCCACGTCCTTGAGATGTGATTCGGGCTCACGGCGTTCCGTCTGCAGTTCGCGGAGCCGCGCTTCGGCAATCTCGTTCACCGGACCGAGCTTCTCGATGCGATCCTGCACCTGGGCAATCTCCTCCGCGAGTTCCTCTCGGGACCGGCTGCGGAGCGAGGCAGGCAGGCCCGCGGCCGCGTCCGCGAGCGAGCCTCCGCCGGAGCGCTGGAACTCGCCTTCCAACTCCCGCAAGAGCCCCTGGGCTTCCTGGGTTGCCGACCGGATCCGGTGCAACCGTTCTTCACGGTCCCGGATTTCCGCCGCCCGCAGGCGCGCCGCCTCCACAGCGCCCTCGAGTCGGGTCCGCAGGTCCGCGGCCAGGCCCGTCAAGGCCCCCTCCCGGGCTTCCCAGTCCCGGATGGCAGCTTCGGTCGAGCGCCGTTCCTGGATGGCGGACGCCCGCCGCGCCAGCCATTCCTCTTCGTCGCGCCCCGCCGCGGCGCGCTCGGCGCGGATCCGTTCCAGTCGCTGGCGGTCGTCCCGAACCTGTCGCTCAAGGGCCCGCGCCCGGCCCGCGACCTCGTCGGCCACCGCGTTCTGGCGCGCCAGTTCACGGTCCGCGTCGCGCCACTGCGCTTCGCGGCCCTCCAGCTCCCGCCGGAGCGCCGCGTGGGCCGCCTCCCCCTCGCCGAGTTCGCGAGACGCTTCCTTCAGCCGCGCCCCGTCGCGAGCCAGCAGCTCCGCCGCGCGGGCGTCGGCCTTCTCGTTGCCCTCCGCCTCTTCGCCGTGGCGGGAGACCTCCGCTTCGAGTTCCTGGATCCTCGTCGAGACGTCTTCGACGGTTTCCCCGTGCCGGTCCGCTTCGAGCTGGAGCCGGTGGGCGAGGTTCTCGGCCCGCCCGAGCGTCTGCCGCAGGGCTTCGACCGCCGATCGAGCTTTTTCCGCCGCCTCCCGCGCGCCGGCCGAGGCGCGGGCCAGCCGGGCCAACCGGCCCGTTCCCCGCCGCTTCCGGGCTTCGAGTTCGGCCACTTCGCGCCGCGTGCTCAAGAAACCGTCACCCGGTCCGCCCCGTCCGAACCGCACGACTCCGGGAGGGGCCACGCTGGCCCCGCCCCGGGTCACGTAGACGCCCGGTTTCTTCAGGAAGGCCGCCAGCGCCTCCGCGAGATCGGCGGTGACCACCGCGTCCGGAACAACGCGCTCAAGCGCCGGGTCCACCGGTTTCAGGTGGTCGCTCAGCCGATCGTCTCCGTCGTTCGCCGGCGGTTTGCGCGGGCCGCAGGCTTCCAGTAGCTCGGACACCAGAACCTCGGAGGGACCGGCCTCCTCGCCGCCGAGCTCCTCGACGAGTTCCGAGACATCGGCCACGCGGTCGATCCGGATGCGATGCACGCCGAGGAGCCGCTCCGCCGCCAACTCGTATCCCGGGTCCACCTCCACCAGCTCGCCGAGCGCACCGCCGGGAGCGAGTCCGCGCCGTTCAGCCGCCTCAACGACTTTCGAGGCGCTCTCCCCCAACTGGTTGCGCGAAGCGACCAGCGCTTCGAGCGACCGGTGGCGGTCCGCGAGGGCGAGCTGCTCCTTCTCGGCCAGCGCCTCCTCGTCCCGTGCCGCCTCCGCCGCGGCGGCCGCGGCGCGGCGCGCCGCTTCGGCAGTCTCGAGCCGGCCGCGCAGACCGGTGATCTCGTCCTCCTGCGCCCGGACCCGCGACCGCGCCGCGGAGAGGCCCTCGGCCGCGTGATCCAGGCGAGCGGCGAGTTCCCGGCGGCTCCCCGAGAGTCCCAGTCCGGTCGCCGACAGCCGCTCGCGCCGGGTCGCGTATTGGTCCCGTGACATGCGGAACGATCGGACGCTCGCCCGCAGGCGATCCACCTCCCGCCGCTGCTCCCACAGCCGGGAGTGGGCCTCGCGTTCCTCGGCCAGCGCCCGATCCCTGGCCGCCGCGCGCGCCGCGGCCGCGTCGGTCAGCTCGGCCAGCCGGTCGGGGAAACCCCCGGCGCGGCGTTCACTCTCCTGCCGCTCGGATTCCAGATCATCGAGCCGGGCCCCGAGCGTGGCGGCCTCGGTGTCGAGACGGGAGGCCTGCGAGGCGCGCACCTCGGCGGCCCGGGCGCCCTCGTCGAGGAGCGACAGGGCGCGAGCCCGCCGCACCCCCAGGTCGCCGATTTCCCGGGTGGCTTCACGAAGTTCGAATTCGGTGCCGGTGACCTGCTCCCGAAGCGCCTCCACGAAACGTTCGAAGGCCTGAAGGCTCCGGGACCTCCGGGCGCGCTCCGCGCTGAGGGCCTCTTCCGGGGCGGTGTTTTCGCGGATGGCGGAGAGGAGTTCCTCACGCCGGACCGCCTTCTCGGCAACGCCGAGCAACCGTGCGTGGTCCGAAGCCTCCCGGACCCGGGTCGCGGTTCGCGAGTCGCGCCGGGCCACCCGGATGAAGCGGTCCAGTTCGCGAAGCCGCTCGCGTACCCGTCCGAGCGCCTTCTCGGCCGCCCGCAGGTTCGCCTCGCTCTCCCGCCGATTCAGGCGGTAGGCGCCGAGCCCAACCGCTTCGTCGACCAGCAGGCGCAGATCGGCGGGCTTGCGGCTGAGCACCTCGTTGGCGCGCCCCTGCTCGATCAGCGCGTAGGAGCCGGGGCCGAGCCCCGTACCGGCGAACAGCCGCCGGATGTCTCTCCGGGTGCACCGGCGGCCGTCCATCTCGTAAACCGACTGTCCACTGGCATCCACCCGGCGGCCGACGACCACGTCGCGCCGGAAACCGCCGGTCGCCAGGCCGTCTTCCGGCGCGGGTGCGGCGGCGGCGCCGTTGCCCGGCGTCCCGGGCGATGCGCCGTTTCCGGCCGCCAACTCCGCTCCATTGGCGGCCGCGCCGTTTCGGGACTCCTCCGGACGCGAACTCCGGACCCCGCTGACGTGGAGCCGCACCTCGGCGACCCCGAGGGGCTCGCGCAGGGCGCTCCCGCTGAAGATGAGCTCCTTCCCCCGCGCCCGGATGGCGCTGGCGCCCAACTCACCGAGCACCCAGAAGACGGCGTCCGCGATATTGCTCTTCCCGCAGCCATTCGGCCCCACCACCGCCGTGGCGCCCTGCCCGAACTCGAGCGTCACCGGCTCGGCGAAGCTCTTGAACCCGGCGATCTCGAGCCGCTCGATCCTCACTCGCTGGTCACCTGAAGATTGTGGCTGCGGCGCTGCCGAACCCCCGGGTATTGTACGCCGTCCCCGGGGCCGCCCACAACATGTTGTGCCTCGGGGGCCGTCCACCCCCAAGATACGGTGGGTCCGGGATCCACGTCCTTGAGCCGTAAACCGTCCGGGGTTCGGAATGAACCGGCACTCCCAACGGTCCGACGAACCGGGGCAACCCCGGAGACCGGCGTTTAAGGCCGTTTCCGAGGAGCCGGTGGGCGGGGTGGGGTGAGCGCCGGGAGTGGGGAGGCGCCGGGCCGGCAAGGCGCGCGAGGGAGGAATACCGGGTGGTTTTCGACCGAAGCGCAACGCCGAGCGAGCCGAAGGCGAGCGGTCAGCCGGGATGCTCGCCGCTCGAACGCCACACCACCCCCCCCACCGGCTCCTAGAATCCGGGAAGTCCGCCGTGGGTCTCCTCAGCCGCTACATCGTCCGGCTCATCGCCCCCGGCGTATTCCTGGGGACCGCCGTCTTCCTGTTCGCGCTGCTGCTGAACGAACTGATCGTCAACATCGAGCTGATCGTCACGCAGGGAGCGAACCCCGAGACGGTGGGGCTTGCGTTTGCCCAACTGATTCCCGCGCTCCTGGCCGTCGCCATCCCGAGCGCGCTGCTGCTCGGGATCCTGCTGGCGCTGAACCGGCTCTCCAGTGGACACGAACTGATCGCGATGCGGGCCGGCGGGATCTCTCCCTGGCGGCTCCTCGTCCCGATCGGGACCGCGGCGGGAGCCAGCTTCGGTCTGTGCCTGCTGTTGATGCTGGAGGTCGTCCCGCCCGCGAACCAGCGGTTCGTCGAGCTGAGAGACGAACTTTTGAGCTCGCGGCTCCGCACCGAGATCGAGCCTCGCATGTTCTACGACGAGCTCCTCGACGGCCGGGTCCTGCTCGTCGGAGACGTGCCTCCGGGCGAGGACGGCTGGAGGCGCGTCTTTCTCGCCGACACCGCGCGCGCCGACGAGCCGACCATCTTCGTCGCGGAGCGCGGACGGCTGGTGACCGTCTCCGAAGAGCGTCTGGCGTTTCTGGAGCTCACCGGGGTCGAGGTCCACAATGCCGGGCTCGACGATCCGGGCCAGTACCGGATTCAGCGCGCGGAACGGATCCGCCTGCCCCTCGACGCCGAGGAGGTGTTCGGCCCGGAGACCCCGAGCGTCAGCCGCAGCGCCCGGGCCATGTTGCTCCCGGATCTCGTGGCGGCCTACGAAGGCACCGACCACCCGATCTACCTGGTCGAGATCCACAAGAAGTTCGCCTTTCCCTTCGCCTGCCTCGCCTTCGGACTGCTCGGCCTGGGCATCGGGATCCGGCCGTCGGCGGGACCGACGCGCGCCGGATCGTTCGCGGTGGCGATCCTCGTGATCCTCGCCTGGTACGCCCCGAACGCGTTCGGCGAACAGCTCGCCGGAGCGGGAGAGCTGTCTCCGTGGATCGCCATGTGGGGAGCCAACATCGTGACGGTGGGCGCCGGCATCGCCCTGCTGGCCCTGGCTTCGAGGGAGCTGCATCCGCTGGAGGCGGTCCGCCGCTTCCTCAGCCGGCTCCGGCGCCTGGTCCCCCGCCGCCGTTCGGCCATACGGCGCTGGCGTCCACCGGGACTGCCCACGATCCTGGACCGGTACGTCGTTACCCGCTACGTCACGTTCCTGTTCCTGGCGCTGGCGGCGCTCCTCTCCTGGGAAATGATCGGCCTGCTGAACGCGGTGATCGGGGATGCCTTCGAGCGGGACATCGCGACTTCCACCGTGCTTCGCTACCTGGGTCTTTCGATTCCCGCGTTCGCGGCCCAGATGCTGCCGCTCGCGACCCTCACGGCGACCCTCGTGACCTTCGGCCTCCTGAGCCGGCACAACGAGGTGACCGCGTTCCTCGCCGGAGGCGTCAGCCGGGCGCGCCTCGTGGTCCCGGCGCTCGCCACCGGACTGCTCGTGAGCGCCGCGGGCTTCGGGCTGCAGGAGCGGCTGATCCCGCAGACGGCGCCGGAAGCCGAAGATACGGGCGCCCGCATCCGGGGCGAGGCCCGGCGGACCGTCAATCCGCTGGAGCGGCACTGGGGAATGGGACCCGAGGGTCAGGTCTACCACTACGACGAGTTCGACGCCGACAACGTGGTCCTCAGCGGGCTGTCGGTGTTCCGGCTCAGTCCGGACAGCGCGTCGCTGGCCGCCCGCAGTTACGCGGCTTCCGCCCACTGGTCCGAGATGGAGCAGACGTGGACCGGGATCGGAGGCTGGGAGCGCGACCTCCACCGCGGCCGCGCCGCCGAACCGTTCGCCGTGCAGGCGATTCCGGACGTGTCCGTACCGGACGCCCTCCTCCGGGAAGACCTCGCGACCGACCATCTTCCCTATCGCGACCTCGAGGAACGCATCGAAACGATCGAGGCGGCGGGACACCGCGATCCGGTGCTCCACGTAGCTCTGGAGACCAAGACCGCCCTGCCCTTCGCTTCCCTGGTCACGGTGCTTATCGGCCTCCCGTTCGCATTCCGGAGGACGAATCAGAGCGCCTGGGCGAGCGCCGCCATCGCCTTCGCGATCGCGATCGTCTATCTGGTCGCCACCCAGTTCTTCCGTTCCATCGGGAACGCGGAGCTGCTCGATCCGGTGCTCGCGGCGTGGTCCCCGAACCTCTTCTTCGGGCTCGCCTCCGTCTTCCTGCTGCTGCAGCGGCGGTGACGCGCTGCCGCGCCGTCAGCCGAAGCGCTCCGCGGGACCCAGCAGGGTGCCGGGAGGCGTCGCTGATCCGGCGGCGACGCTGGCCCCCGCTCCCAGACAGGCCCCGACGACGGGAACTCCGACGCGCGCCGTGTGTCCAAGCACCTCGATGCGCTCGACCGGGCCCGAGCGGAGGCGGGCGTCATCTCCAACCGAGGCGCCGCGGCCGAGCACGCTGTCCCGGACGATCGCTCCGGCGCCCACGCTCGCCCCTTCCATCAGCACCGCCCGTTCCACCACCGCACCGGCAGCGATTCGGGCGCCCGCGCCGAGTTCCACCGGTCCGAGCAGTCGCGCTTCGGGGTGCACGGACGCTCCCTCGCCGACAAAGATGGCCCCTTCCCCCATCTCCCCCGTACTCGTCTCGAATCCGAGCGCCCGGGCCCCTTCCCCCGGCGGGTCTCCGCCGAAGAGGGGCACGATGCGTCCGATGACGTCCCACGGGTAGGTCAGCGGGATCCAGGGACGCCGCGCTCGCACCGCACGCACCCCGGGAGAGCGCGCCAGGATTCGAATGAGGTCCGGAAGTTCGAGTTCGCCGCGGACACTCTCCCGGACCTGGCCCAGGTGTTCGAGATCTTCCCGCCTCAGCGAATAGGCCCCCACGCTGCTCAGCTCCCAGGGCCGCGCCGCCGGAGGCTTTTCCTGAACATCCACCAGCCAGTCATCTTCGGTGACCGTGACCGTCGCCCGGTTCCAGGGGTCGCTGGCCTCCTTGCAGAGGATGGCCGTCGGATGCCCGCTCACCCGCGCCAGGTCGTCGTGGTGGTAGAAGTCGTCGCCGTTGAGGACCAGGACCGGTCCCCGAACAGCGGCAGCCGCGACTCGCAGCGCGTCGGCGGTCCCGCGCGCGTTCGGCTGCTCGACCGGCACGAGGTGGATTCCCCCGTAACGCGTTCCGAAGTGATCGAGGATGCGCTCCTTCTGATATCCGACCACCAGGACCGCGGTGTCCACCACTCCGCGCAGCTGGTCGAGCACCCGCTCGGTCAGCGGGCGTCCCCAAAGCGGCAGGAGCGGCTTCGGAAAGTCGGCGGTCAGCGGCCAGGTCCGCTGCGACCTGCCGGCCAGGAGGATGACGGCGGTCGGCCGCGGGGCGCCCGCCGTCACCGATTCGCCCCCGGTCCGGCAGCGGAAGCGCCGCTCCGCACCGGGCATTCCGATCGCAACCGGGCTGCCGGCAGCCGGTGGTGAAACTGAACGCCGGGCGCCGCCAGGCGGCGCGGTTCAACGGGAATGCAACGCCGCTCGAACGCCGCGTGAGTCTTGCCGCAGGCTGCTAACATGCCGCGCTCTCTCAAACGGCGAATCCCGAGGCGAACGGCGAAGATCGCCTCTCACTACCGGTCAAGACCCCAAAGCGAGGAAGGCGTCCCGTCAGCGTGCAACAACATCGCGACCTGCGGCTCTTCACGTC
Source organism: Acidobacteriota bacterium (assembly GCA_022828085.1). Lineage (GTDB taxonomy): Bacteria > Acidobacteriota > Vicinamibacteria > Marinacidobacterales > Marinacidobacteraceae > Marinacidobacterium. The sequence continues at coordinate 78,277 of JAJEIY010000061.1, forward strand.
GGAGTCGGTGACCGAAGGCCATCCGGACAAGGTTGCGGACCAGATTTCCGACGCCATTCTCGACACGTTCCTGACCCGGGATCCCCTGGCCCGGGTCGCCTGCGAGACGCTCGTCACCGCCGGCCGCGCGGTGATCGCCGGGGAAGCGACGGCGCGGAGCGGGCCCTCGCGGACGGAGCTCGAAACGGTGGTCCGGCGAACGATCCGTCGCATCGGATACACCGGGAGGAACGACGATTTCGACGCCGACACGGTCGACGTCCAGATCCACATGGGCCGGCAGACCGCGGACATCGCGATGGGGGTGGACTCGGGGGGAGCGGGAGACCAGGGAATGATGTTCGGGTTCGCCTGCGACGAGACGCCGGAGCTGATGCCACTGCCGATCATGCTGGCTCACCGGATCACGAGGCGTCTGACCGAGGCGCGCACCTCCGGCGACATCCCGTATCTGGGCCCGGACGGAAAGGCGCAGGTCACGGTGGCCTACAACGGAGCCGGGAACCCCGTAGCGGTTCCCACGGTCGTTGCATCCTCCCAGCACGCGGAGGAAGCTACCGGTCGCGTGGCTCGCGACATCGAGGCAAAGGTGGTGCTCCCGGTGCTGCCGGAGGGCTTTCGCGCCGACTCGCCGGCGGTCCTCGTCAACCCGACCGGCAAGTTCGTGGAGGGCGGCCCGGCGGCCGACTGCGGACTCACGGGCCGGAAGATTATCGTTGACACCTACGGCGGGATGGCCCGCCACGGGGGCGGCGCCTTTTCCGGCAAGGACCCCACGAAGGTGGATCGCTCGGCCGCCTACATGGCCCGCTGCATCGCCAAGAACATCGTCGCCGCGAAACTCGCGCGCCGGGCGGAGGTGCAGATCGCCTACGCGATCGGCCGCGCCGAGCCGGTCTCGGTTCGGGTCGACACCTTCGGGACCGGGAGGGCGGACGACGCGGCCATCGAACGCGCCGCCCGGGAGGTCTTCGGGTTGACCCCCAAGGAGATCATCGCCCACTTCGACCTGCGGCGGCCCATCTACGAGAACACCGCCAGGGGTGGACACTTCGGACACGAAGCCCCGGGATTCCCCTGGGAGAACACCGATCGCGCGGGAGCGCTCGTCGCCGCCGTCGGCCGGTAGCGGGCGGCGGGAATGAGCAACGGGCCAGCGGACGCCCTCGCGACCCGCCTCGACCCGGCGGCCGTCGAGGCCGAGGGCTGGGACCGGTGGCGAGCGGCGCGGGCCTTCGAGACGGAGGTGGACCCCGCGGGGCGGACCCGTCCGGACGGCGATCCGCACCGCGAGCCGTTCACCATCGTCATCCCCCCTCCCAACATCACCGGCCGGCTCCACATGGGGCACGCGCTCAACAACACGATTCAGGACGTGCTCATCCGCTTCCGCCGGATGGAGGGGCGGGACGCTCTGTGGGTGCCGGGAACCGACCACGCGGGCATCTCCACCCAGACCGTCGTGCGCAAACACCTCGACGCGCAGGGCGTCGACTACCGGGAACTGGGACGCGACGCCTTCATCGATCGGGTCTGGGAATGGCGGGAAGAGTTCGGGGGAGTGATCCTGGAGCAGCTCCGCAAGCTCGGTTGTTCGTGCGACTTCCGGCGCACCCGCTTCACGATGGACGAGGGGCTGTCGCGTGCGGTGCGGACGGTGTTCAAGGCGCTCTATGACCGCGGACTGATCTATCGGGGCAAGCGGGTGGTCAACTGGTGCCCGGTGGACCGAACCGCGCTCTCCGACGACGAGGTCGAAACGGCGCCCGAGGGAGAACCGGGCCACCTGTGGAGCATCCGCTATCCGCTCGCTGACGATCCTCGCCATCACCTCACGGTAGCCACCACCCGGCCGGAAACGCTCTTCGGGGACGTCGCCGTCGCCGTCCACCCCGAGGACGCCCGCTACCGCGCGTTCATCGGACGGAACGTCCGGCTTCCGCTTACCGGCCGCGTGATCCCGGTGATCGCCGACTCCGGGGTGGAAAGGGACTTCGGAACCGGCTGCCTGAAGATCACCCCCGCCCACGATCCGCACGACTTCGAGATCGGCGAACGTCACGGCCTCGAACCGCGGAACGTGATGCACGAGGACGCGAGCCTGAACGACCAGGCGCCCGAGACGTTTCGCGGGCTCGAACGGTACGAAGCGCGCCGGGAAGCCGTTGCCGCGCTGGAGGCGGCCGGGCTTCTCGAGGCGGTGACCCCCCACCAGGTGCCGCTCGGCCGGGCACAGCGCTCGGGAGCTCCGATCGAGTACCGCCTCTCCGACCAGTGGTTCGTCCGGATGCGGCCGCTCGCGGACCGGGCGCTCCGCCGCAGCGGCTTCGAGAAGGGAGACACGGGCTGGGAAAAAGTTCGCGAGGGCGAACTCCGGTTCCATCCGGCCCGCTGGGAACAGGTCTACGCGCGCTGGCTCATCGAAATCCGCGACTGGACGATCAGCCGGCAGATCTGGTGGGGACATCGCATCCCGGCGTGGCACCACCGGGAAACCGGCAACGTGGCGGTCGGGGTCGAGACGCCCGCGGAGGTCCTTGCCGACCCGGACGCCTGGCGTCAGGACGACGACGTGCTGGACACCTGGTTCAGTTCCTGGTTATGGCCGATGAGCACCCTGGGCTGGCCGGACGAGACACCCGATCTCGCCCGCTACTTTCCGACCTCGGTGCTCTCCACCGACAAGGGAATCCTGTTCTTCTGGGTCGCCCGGATGAACTTCGCCGGGATCGAGATGACGGACCGGCTTCCATACCGCGACGTCTACATCCATCCCACCGTGCTCGACGAACGCGGCGCCGTCATGAGCAAGAGCAAGGGGAACGGGGTCGATCCGCTGGCGGTGATCGACGGGGCCACCCTGGCGGAACTCAAGCGGCCGGTGGAGGAAGCGCGGCCCACCAACATGAAGGAACTGCTCCGCCGGGTGGAACGGAACTTCCCGGACGGTTTCGAGGGAGTGGGAGCCGACGCCCTGCGTTTCACGCTCGTCCGCCTCTGCTCCGAAGGACAGGAGATGCGTCTCTCGCTGTCGAAGTTCCACGAGATCGGCCGCCGCTTCCTCACCAAGCTCTGGAATGCATCCCGCTTCGCCCTCATCGCCATCGACGAGATCGAACCCGAGGGCCCGATGGGCGAGCCGCAGGCCGAGGACCGCTGGATCGTCTCCCGGGCGAACGCCTGCGCGACCGAGGTCCGCAGATCCCTCGACAGCTTCGATTTCGCCGCCGTGGGCGCCGTGCTCTACCGATTCGTCTGGAATGACTTCTGCGACTGGTACGTCGAGTTGGCCAAGGTGCGGCTCCGTTCCGGACCCGAGGCGGCGCGGCGCACCGCCGCCACTCTGGGAAGGGTCCTGAACGACACCCTGCATCTGCTGCATCCGGTGACTCCCTTCGTGACGGAACACCTCTTCGCGCGGCTCCGGCTGTCCATGGACCGGAAGGATCTGTGGAACGGCGAACGGCCGGCGGCGGATCTGCTGACCCGCTCGGCATTCCCCGACGGAAGGGGAAGGCGCGACCGAAAGCTCGAAGAACGCTTCGCGGCTCTTCAGCGGCTGGTGAGCGGGATCCGCAAACTCCGAGCCGACGCCGGACTTCCGCCGGATCTGCGACTTCGAGTCACTGTCGAGGAGTCGCCGAGTCTTGCCGGGTTCGGCGCCCTCCTGGCGGAGTGCCGGGAACCCGTCGCCTCGCTGGCCCGGCTCACATCCGTCTCCGTCGCATCGCCCGGTGATGCCCCGCTGCCGCCCGGCCCGGAACCCGGCGGCGGCCGGGTCTCCATCGTGGATCCGGCTTTCGAAGCACACACCACCCTGGGGGACGCCGTCGATCTGGAGGCGCTGCGCCAACGCGTCGAGCGACAGCTCGGGCGTCTGGGCAAGGAGCGCGAAAGCACCCGGAAACGGTTGTCGAACCCCGGTTTTCTCGCCGGTGCCGATCCCGCCGTGGTCGACCAGGCGCGCGGAAAACTCGCTTCGCTGGACGATCAGACCGAGCGGCTCCGGGAGCTTGCCGGGCAACTCGGCCGCGGGCGCCAGCAGCCGGTGGTGAAACCCACGTGAGCGCCGAGACGGGCGAGGCGCCCGGCTGACAAGGCGCGTAACAGCCGGTGGTGGAACTGGCGTGAGCATCGAGAACGGCGAGGCGCCCGGCTGACAAGGCGCGTGAGGGAGGAATACCGGGTG
>JAJEIY010000070.1 GCA_022828085.1 Acidobacteriota bacterium
TCGCGCCGTGCGCGGTGGGGAGCACCGCGCGTGCCGTGTGGGGGATGGAGGTTACGCCGTGCGCGGTGCGGAGCACCGCGCGTGCCGGTCAGAGACCGGCGTTCCAGGCCGGCGACCGGTCAGTTCGCCGAGACGCGGAGGCGCGGATCCTGGCGGAGCCGGGTGAGCGCTTCCGCCTCGAGCTGCCGCACCCGCTCCCGGGTGAGGTGAAGCTCGCGTCCGATCTCCTCCAGGTTCGCCTCCGGACCGCCCAGAATGCCGAAGCGGCGCTTGAGCACGTGCTGCAACCGGTCGGGGAGGTCCGAAATGGCATCCCGCACGTGCCGGCGCTGCTCCGCGTCCGTGACGCCTTCGATCGGGTTCAACTGGTCCGGATCGGGAGTCAGCTGGATCCGCGGCGTCCCGTCGGGAACCAGCGGCGCATCGAGCGAGTCGATCTGCGGCACCGAACGGAGCGCGTCGCGAAGCCTCTCCGGCGGTACGCCGATCTCGCGAGCGACGTCATCGGTGGACGGGAACTGACGCTTGCCGCGGCGCGCCGGATCGTTCCGGTACCGCTGCTCGAGTTCCGCCCGGACCTTGGAAGCCTTGCGATGGAGGTCCAGCTTGTTGATCGGGACCTTGATGGTGCGGGACTTCTGCGAGAGCGCGCGCCAGATCGCCTGGCGGATCCACCACGTGGCGTAGGTGGAGAACTTGAGGTTCCGCTCGGGCTCGAACTTGCGAACCGCCTGCATGAGTCCGATGTTGCCTTCCTGGATGAGATCGCCCAGCGGGAGTCCCTTTCCCCGGGACTGCTTGGCGATGGAGATGACGAGGCGCAGGTTCCCCTCGATCATCTTCTCGCGGTTCTTGTAGAAGGCCGCGAGGTCCTGGTTCGACGGATCGTCGGAATCCTCGATGTCGCGCCAGGCCTTCTGCATGGCCCGGCTGTAGCGCTGCTCGTCGTTCTTGGTGAGCAGACGGTGCCGGTGCGTGTCGCGCAGATAGAGCCCCATCGAATCCAGATCACCGGTCTGGTGCGTGTCGGGGGCGAGACCGAGTTCCGTAGCCGCGTCGGCCTCGTCCTCAGCGGACTCTTCCTCTTCTTCCTCGAGCTCGAACGCCTCGTCGACAAACTCGATGGTTTCGTAATCCGTACTCGTAGGGTCCATAGCGCCCTCCAGATGACTCCTTGTTGGCCTACTTTGTGTCTATAGGGTGATAAGCACGCAGCGTGCCATCCTCACTGCTCCGACCGCTCCGTCTCCGAGCGGAATTCTCGGTCACCTCGGAACGAGGTGACTCACTCCTCCTCACCCATGGGTAAAGGAATAACGCCGCACCCGAACCAAGGGTTCCCTTCCCCGCGGACGGGACCTCGAATCGCCCCGGCGGGACCGAACGATTCAGCCCGACGTTTCAGTCGAACTGGCAGTCCGACTGGGGCGGCTCGGAGAGCGGCAATCGCACGATGCTGGCGCTGGACTTCAACTCATCCACCCAGGCGGAAATCCGCCGATTCAGATCGCGCTGTTCAAGTATATTCCGAATCAGGCTCTCCACTTCAACCAAACTTGCCGGCGAGCCGGCGTCGAGGTCCGGGAGAAGCACGGTCCGGTAGTAGTCCTCGACGTCTCGCTGGGCCACCTGCACCAGCGGCCGGAAGCGGCGATCCACGTAGCGGTCCACGATCAGTTCCCGCTGGATGCGCTTCCGCAGGTAGTCCTCGGCGACACCAAGGCGCCGCAGCGTGGCGCGATAGTCCTCCGGGGTCGCGAACCGGTCCATGAGCGCCCGCAGCGTCGCCTCGCTTTCCTCTTCGGACGGCGGCTCCTGCAGGTACCGGCGGGCCTCGTGCTCCATGAGCCTGGCGTCGATGAGGCGTTCCAGCGCCTCCTCGAGGGTCGGGGCCGGCGTCACGCCCGGCATCAGGGCGATCGCCTCCAGGACTTCCGAGTAGGTGACCGGTTCGCCGTTCACGACCGCGAGCACCCGATCGGCCCGCGCGGCGCCCGTTCCCGGCTGCACCTGGCCGCGCCCGCCCGAGTCACCGCCTCCGGAAAGCGCCGGGACGGGTCCAAGCACCACGACGACGCCCAGCATGAGGCGGGCAGACCACCGGGAGCGGCGCTCGAGGGAGTTCCGACGCGTCCCCGCGATGCGGCCGTGTCTGCGCACGGGGACAGTCTGGCACAGCCGGGGCCGGTTGCCGGGTTCCGGGCGAGGGACCGGGGCCGCTCTTGCCGCGTGGGGTTGCGCCGTGACGGCTGAAGCCGGCGTTCCAGGCCTTGGCCGCCACCTCCGCTCCTGAGGTTCACGCCGAAGCGGGAGCCACCGCTTCCACGCGAGGTTGCGCCGTGCGCGGTGCGGAGCACAGCGCGTGCCGGTCGGAGACCGGCGTTCCAAGCCGGCGGCGCCATCACGGCGGCTGGCCGACCCGCGGGTCGGCAAGCACGAAAAAGGCGGTGGCGGCGAACCTGTGGTTCGCCGCCGGCCTGATCGGGGGGAACGTGTGAAAGGGGCACCCCCCCTTTCACAACACAACTACGACCAATCGGAACTCGCCGAAGCGCGCGCCAGCGCGCGGGGGAGTTTCGATTGCCGGCGCGCAGCGCCGGGCGGTTCGGCAGGGGGGCGCACCATCCGGCGAGCTTGAGGACCGATCCCAATCTGATCGAGTGCCCCCCTGCCGGACCGCTCGATGCTCAGAACGCGTGGCCGATGGTGAAGTGCCACTGCCCGCGCGGCGCGTCACCGATGTCGCCCAACCGGATTCCGTAGTCGAACCGGAGCGGTCCCAGCGGGGTGTTCCACCGGAGCCCGGCGCCCACGTTGTGCCCCAGGTCCGCCAGGCGGAAGGAACCGACCTCGCTGTAGACGCCGCCGTGGTCCGAGAACACCGCGCCCCGGAGGCTTCCCAGAATGGGGAACCGGACCTCGACATTGCCCACGATGAGCATGTTCCCGCCGACCGGGTATCCGCTCGGATCGAGCGGTCCGGCGCGGTCCAGCTTGTAGCCGCGAAGGCTGGTGGCGCCCCCGGCGAAGAACCGTTCGGTGATCGGAACCAGGGCCGGCTCGTCCGCCCCCAGCGTCCACGCGAGGCCGAGCCGCCCGCTGACGGCCAGGACGACCTGCTCGCCGACGGGGAAGAACAGGTACTGCTGCCCCAGGCCCTTCACGAACGGCGCCCGGGATCTGAGGAGCGCCGATGACCACTCCACGTCCACGATTCCGAAACGGCCCCGGCGGGGATCCACCGGATCGTCGCGGGTATCCGTGACCACCGAGGCCGAGACTGCCGACAGCCAGAGGTTGTCGGCGAAGTTCCGATCGATCTGGATCGGGTTGATCTTCAGATTGAACAGCTCGCTGGTGGTCAGGTCGTAACGCAGGAACACGTTTCGCCCGAGGACCCTGCGGGTCACCTGGACGCCGATACCGGAGCGGATGAAGTCGAGACTCTCCCGGTCCTGCGACTCACGGAACGCGCTCACAAAGATGGGGATCTCGCCCTCGACGCTCTCCGCGCCCCGGTAGGTGGCCACCATGCGCGTGCCCTTGAGCGAGAACCGGCCGAACAGGCTCAGGGTGTGGCCCATCCCGAACAGGTTGTTCCGGGTCCATTCCCCCTCTCCCCGAACCTGCTCGCGCTCGCTGTAGCCCGCGCCGTAGCCGATGCTGGTACGGGGACCCTCCACCACCCGGATCAGCACGTTCCGTTCGCTGATGGGTTCCTCGGGTTCCAGCAGGTTCACGTCCACGCTGCGGAAGATCCCCATGGACACGAGACGCCGGCGCACCTCCAGCAGGTCGCCGCTCCCCAGCGCATCCCCCTCCGCAAAGGGAAGCCGGGAACGGATCACGGAATCCCGCGTGGTGTCGAGACCCGCCACGATGATGCCGCCGACCGTGAAGTAACTCCCGGGCCGGACCCGGAACACGACCTCGGCCTCGTGCGTGACCGGATCCACCGGAGCCTCGACCTCCACCACCGCCTCCAGGTATCCCCGGTTCCGATGAAACGTCTCCAGGTCTTCGCGGGCGTTCACGATTTCTTCGGCCACGTAGGGCGCACCCTGGGCAATGGCCGCCACCTCCGCCAGCTCGGCGTCGGTGAACGCCGCACTCCCCTCGAAACGCACCGCCGCGACGGAGGCGAGCGGACCCGGCTCGATCCGGACCCGGAGGTCGATCGAAACGCCATCGTCCCCGGGCTCTCCGGGCCGGGGCGGGAGCGGCGCCACCTCGGCCTGGAAATAGCCCCGGCCACGGAGCGTCCGGCGCAGACTGTCGGTCAGCGCCCGCCACTCCTCGTCGCGGTAGGGGCGGCCGGACCGGAGGGGCAGCAGGGCCTCGGCGACGGTGTCGGCCTCCTCGGGGGGCGCTCCCTCCGACGAGACCGCGCCGACGACGAAGCGGGGGCCCGGGTCAGCCGCGAACCGGAAGGTGCGGTGTCCACCGTCCGCGCTCTCGACGCTCTCCACCGTGACGGCGCCGTCGCGCCGTCCCTCGCGCCGGAGTTCGTCGAGGAGTTCCTGCCTGGCGGCCTCGATCGCATCGAGCGTCAGGGTCTGCCCGGAGAGCTCATCCACGACGTCCTGTGCGTCTCCCTGCGAAGCGCCGAACCCCTGCACCTCCAGGGTTACCGCGGGGCCGCGGTCCACGGACACCAGGACCTCGACATCCCCCGCGTCGGTCGGCCTCCAGTCGAGGCTCGCCGCGGCAAACAGGAAACCGCGCTCCCGGAGCCTCTCCTCCACCTCCGGCAGCCGCGCCGTGACGTCCGCTTCGATCCAGGGATCGTCCCGCGAGATCCCCAGCGCGGAGATGAGGTCGCGGCCCAGTTCATCGTCCACGCCGAGGGCCTCGATCGAGGCCACCCGAGCCCGGCCGGTGGCGGTCACCACGACCTCGAGCAGCGCATCCCGACCCTCCGGAACGCTCCGGATGCCCACTTCCGCGCTCACATAGCCGCGCGAGCGAAGCCAGTTCTCGCCGGTCTCCGCCCGAACCGGCAGGTCGCCCGGGACGGGCGCCCCCACCTCGAGACCGAGCATGGCGATCAGGTTCAGGTCCTCCCCGGAGGGAGCTCCTTCGACACTGAGGCGGGCAATGCCGGGGATGGGGTCGAGTTCGAAGATGAGCCGCAGGCCCCCGCCCGGGGCTTCCTCCGATCGCACCCGGACATCGCGGAAACGGCCGAGCGCGAACACCTGTTTCACCGACTGCCGCACGACCAGCGGACGGAAGCGGGTTCCGGGACGCACCGAGATCAGTCGGGAGACCTCGTCGGGGACGGGTTCGGTGCTCCCGTCCGCCCAGCGGACCACGACCGAGTCCACGCGCTGCGAGAGCGGATCTTCGGGTTGACCCGTCGCGCCTGGCCCGCCGGCGGCAGGCGCCGCGGGGACTGCCGACAGGAGACCGGCAAGGAGAACCACCGGCCCGAACGCCCGACCAGGCACAGGGACAAGGCCCGCGCGGGGCACTTTCACCCCGGGCCGTCGGGCACCCGCAGCGAAACTCCGGGAACGCCTGTTCGCGGCGCGCAGCGCCGCGGGGGTGGGGTGTGGGGAGGGGTTTCCCCTCCCCACGGAAAAACGCGAAGCCAATCGCGCAGCGATTGGATTCGCCAGCCCGTGGAGCAAGCGCCCCGCACGCTCTTGAGCCTCGTGATTCCGCGTCAGAGCCGCCCAAGGGCGAGTGCGGGGCGCTTGCTCCACGGGCTGGCTAGAAACTCCGGTGGAAGCGGACGTCCACCCCCAGCGAGCCATCCTGATCCCGGGAGAAGATCCAGGAGACGGGGCCGCTCGGGGTGTACTCGACCACGATGATGGATTCCTCGGCGTCCGACAGGCTCGAGGAGTAGCGGACGTTGAGGTCCCGGGTCACCTGCTTGCCCAGCGTGACCCGCGCGGTCGGATTGCTGAAACGGCCGATCATGAAGGGATCGATGCTCACCCGGTCGATCCCGAACACCCGGCCGGCGCGCCGGCCGATCATGTTGCTGAGCTGCTGGCTCAACAGGCTCGCCGCGGAGGCCGCCGCGAGCTCGTCGTCGCTCGCCGCCGTCAGGAGGTCCTGTTCCGGAGCGCCGGCCAGGAGCCGGAAGATGTCGGCCTCCCGGAGGGGCGGCTCGGAACTCAGATTCGGTTCGATCTGTTCCGCGGTTCCCGAGGCGGCGAGCTGCACGCGGTAGCTGCGGACCGTGGCCTCCGCCTCGATTTCGAAGACCGGCTGGATCCCCTCGGGATCGATGAAGTCAGCCCGGCCGCCGACGATCTGGAAGCGATGCGCGCTGAAGTACACCTCGCCGCCGACGAGGTCGGCGCGACCCAGCACCGCGGGGGACCCGGCCGTTCCACGGAGATCGAAGTCCGCCGCGGCGTCGAGCTGGAAGATGGAGTTCCGGACCGCGAAGGGCGAGTCGGTCTCCACCTGGATGTCCATCCGCAGCTCGTCCAGGAACCCGCTCGATTCGGTCTCCTCGGGGCGCGCCACGCTGTTCACGTCGGCGAGGATGCTGGCGAAAAACTCGTATTCGCGGCTCCAGACCGCCTCGTCGAGGGTCACCTCCCCGGTGAGCAGGCGGCCGCTCTGATCGCCCAGGAGCCGCAGATCGGCATCCACCGTCGCGCTCAGGTCACTCGGATAGCGAAGGCTGGAGCCGGTGAGCTGGACCCGCAGGTCGGTGGCGGCGAACTCCGCGTCCTCGACGGAGATGGAGCCGGAGACGACGGCCTCGCCGCCACCCATGCGGCCGATGACTTCCGCGATCCGCAGCGTCCGCTGATCGAAATCGACGGTGCCCTCCACGTCGCTCAGGGCGTGCGGAAACCCCTCGACGCGGAAGGAGCCGTTGCGGATCGTCCCGGTGCCCAGGACTTCCGGCTCGGTCCAGGGACCGACCACGGCCGCTTCGAGGCCGAACTCTCCGTCCGCGGAAAGCCAGGGAAGGAACGGCGCCGCGGCCAGCAGCGACGTCTGCCCCCGGAGCGAGAGGTCGAGAAGCTGGTCGTCCAGTCCGATGGACCCGGCGAGCGCCAGTTGGCTGTCATCGGCGTGCATCAGGCGGAGACCCTCGATATGCACCCGCGCATCCTCCAGGCGGACGGTCGTCGGCCCCCCGGTCTCGGCGACGAAACCCGGTTCCGCGATCTTCAGGGTGTCGAGGGTCGCGGTCCCGGTCATCCATTCGTCGAGCGGGTCCTCGATGTGGAAGTCTCCGGAACCGCCGACCACGAGCGAGATTCCCCGCTCGGCCGGCGCGTCGAAGAGGATGGGCGCGACGTCCACGTCCCGGATCGTGACGGTGCCGGCGCCGTCGGTGCCGAGGGGGACCCGTCCCCGCATCCGGAAAGACGCGGCGCCCGAATCGAGGACCCCGCTGCCCTCGAAGTCCTCGCCATGAACGGATCCCGTGATGTCGCCCGGGCCGAGCGGCAGACCGAGGACGGCGGCGTTCGGCACCCGCGCCTCGAGCAGGAGTTCCGGAACCAGGAGATCGCCGCCGACCTCAAGGCGGAAATCGGAGCGGATGGAAATCCACTCGGGCGCCAGACCGGGCGTCAGGGGATAGTCGCTTCCCGTGACGAGACCCTCCATCTCCCAGTCCACCAGACCGATGTCGAGGATCCCCTCGGCGGCGCCCTCCCGGAACACCCCGCTCATGGGAGCCAGCCGGGCCGTGTCGCCATCCATGTCCCAGGTGATGGCCACCTCGTCGAAGGGCTGTTCCAGGACGTGCCCGTCGGAGCCGACCACGGATCCCCCTCCCGTGTAGCGCTCGTCCCGCCGCACGGTGTGGCTGCGGCCGGTGGTGATTCCGTCCGCCTCGAGGTCCCACTCGAGGAAATCGATGATCTCCCGGGCGTCCCAGCTCTCCCAGTCCGCGTCGAACTCCATGTCCGGATACTCGACGGCGGCGCGGTCGAAGACTCCCGAAGCGGAGATCCTTCCGTCGCCGAACCGCGCGTTCAGAGCGTCGAGAAAGATCGCGTCGCGCTCGATCCTCCCGGTCGCAATCAGCGTTTCCGTGTGGATCGTGGAAAAGCGCATCGTCTGACCTTCGACCTCTCCCTCCAGCACGAGGTCGGGCCAGCGGCCGCGGACGATCCCCTCGAACCCGCCGGCCCCGGAAACGTCCCAGAAGGTCGTCTCGGGATCTTCCCCGAAGAGCACCCGGCGCAGCTCCTGCTGCATGGCGTCGGCCTCGGCCGACTCTCCGGCCAGTGCGGTCGCCGCGATGCTGGCGTTCCCGGTGCGGGGATACCGGCCCTCCAGGGAGCCGCGGAACGCCTCGCCTTCCAGGACGACGCGGTGGATGTCGGTTACCGCGTCATCCATGCGCAGGTCGGTCTCGAAGCCGAGCGGCAACTCTCCGGGCGCCGCCTGGTCCGGCATCAGGCCGGTGGCCTGAATCGTCCCGGTCATCAGCCCCGGGTCGGCAAAGGGCATCCGCAGGTCCGCGTCGAGCGTCACCTGCGAACGAATCGTGGTCGGCGTTCCGAAAACGCCCTCGAGCGCGGGGGCCAGCGCTCCCCCCTGGACGCTGAGGAGGATTTCCGCCGGGTTCTCTTCCCGCGGCTGCACCTGGAGCAGCCGCAGGGTGGCCGGTCCCTCGGACGCGAGTCCGCGCGAGGAGAGGATCTCGACGCGCTCGGGATCCCAGTGCACGACTCCGGTCCAGTCCCGGAGGGGAACGCCGAAGAAACGGCTCCGCGGCAAGGCGAAATCGCCGTCGATCGCCAGGCCGTTCTCCTGAAACCCCGCCGTTCCCTCGAACTCGAGCCAGGGATCCCCCTCGGTGTCCATTCCCTCGAACTCGAACAGGAAACGGCCGAGACCGCCCGCGTCCCCGCCTCCGACCATCCTCAGGCGGCCGTCGAGATCGTTGGCCATGTCCATGGTTCCGTCGAAGCGCACCTCGAGCAGGTCGGAGCGAAGCTCGAGGAAGTCGAAATGCAGGTCGTTCCCCCGAATCCGGAAGTCCGACGACAGCGCCATCGGCAGATCCGGCCGTTCCCAGAGGCGGATGACTCCCCAACCGGATCGGATTTCGCCGTCCACGCCTCCTTCCTCGCCGGTCTGGAGGCTGAACTGAACGTCGTCGGCGCGTACCTCCCACGGCGTCGGCCGGTTCCGGTAGCCGATCGTGGTTCCGGACACCGACATCCGGTTCGAAGAGAAAGAGAGCCTGGCGGCCACCGCCTCGATGGCCGGTCCGAGGGGGGGAGACTCCGGCGGCGGTTTCCCTCCGTCGTCGAGACCCCAGAGGCCCACCCCCTCGACATCGAGGCTCTCGAGGTGCAGACGCGCCGGAAAGAACGAACGCCAGCTCAGGCGGCCGCGGATCCGGTCGATCGAAAAGGCCGGGGGCGGCGGACCGATGTCCGTCGGCTCCCTCCCGAGCTGGAGTCCGCGAAGGACGAACTCCCCCTCTCGAAGCGAAAACTCGAAGCCGCTCGCCGCGACCGGGCGGCCCAGGACGGCGCTGAGCCGGCCGGTGACGGTTGCGCCGAGACGCTCGGGGTCCAGGCTCGACACCACCCAGAAGATCACCCCGAGGGACACCGCCGAGGCGGCGGCGGCGCCCGCGAGTACCAGCCAGAACCGGCGGTTTCGGCGATTCGGAGCGGGAGCGGTCACGCGGATTCCACGGGCTCCACGACGAACAGAAGTTCGCCGCCCTCCATGGGAGTTCCCGCGGCAGCCCTCATGTTAGCGATGACCCCACTCGCCGGAGCCCGGATCTCGTTCTGCATCTTCATCGCTTCGAACACCAGTACGCCGTCGCCGGCGGCGACCTGCTCTCCTTCCTCCCGCAGGAGGCGTACCACCTTGCCCGGCATCGGGGTCCGCACTTCCGAGCGTCCGTCCGCCGTCCCGCCGGCCGCCGAGCCGTTGCGGCGAGTACCGCCGGCCGCGCCCCGGCCGGTTTCGAGCCGGTAGGTGTGTTCGGCGATCTGGACTACGAGTTCGCCGGATCGCCCACCGGTGACGCCCGCCTCGACGGTGCGGCGGCCCTTCGTGATCGTCCAGCCACCCGGGGTCTCGCGAGCAACCAGTTCGCCGTCATCGCCCTCGATCCCGACCCTCAGGACGGCGCCGTCCGCCTCCGCACGCACTTCGACCCGAAGCTCCCGTCCGTCCAGAGCAAGGATGCGCCGCATCAGATCCGGTCCCGATGCGCCTCGGCGACGCCGGCGAGCCGCCACCGGGACGCGGGCGCGCCGGAGGCGTTCGAGTTCGAGCCTTCGCGGCGCCACAGCTCGGCGGCCGCCGCCGCGAGCGCCAGGGGCGCCAGTTCGGCCCGCGCCGCGGAGTCGCCGTCCGCTCCGTTCCGGCTGAGGGTGGACCAGTGCACGGAAACGAACGAGGTATCGAAGTCCCCGCTGCGGAAGGGGGCGCTGGCGAGCACCCGCTCGAAGAAGGGAAGGGTCGAGGCGACCCCGACGAGCCGGGTTTCCCGGACCGCCCGGATCGCCCGTTTCCGGGCCGTTTCCCGGTCGGGCCCCGAGACGACGATCTTGGCGAGCAGGGGGTCGTAGTGCGGAGACACCACGCTCCCCGAAACGATCCCCGCGTCGCAGCGGACTCCCGGACCCGCGGGGGGACGGAACTCCCGGATGCGGCCGGTGGCCGGGACGAAACCGGCGAACGGATCCTCCGCGGTGATCCGGAGCTCGATCGCGGCGCCGCTGAGCGAGACCTCCGACTGCGCGAAACCGAGCGGCTCGCCGGCGGCCACCCGCAACTGCAGCGCGACGAGGTCCCTCCCCGAGAGCAGTTCGGTGACCGGATGCTCGACCTGGAGCCGCGCGTTCATCTCGAGGAAGTAGAAGCGCCCTTCCGGATCGAGCAGGAACTCGACGGTCCCGGCGTTCCGGTAGCCGGCCCCGCGCGCCAGGCGCACGGCCGCCTCCCCCATCCCGGCCCGCAGCCCGGGTGAGATCGCGGGCGACGGACTCTCCTCGAGGAGCTTCTGGTTCCGGCGCTGGATCGAACAGTCGCGTTCGCCCAGGTGAACGACGGAGCCGAAGTCGTCCCCGAAGACCTGGATCTCCACGTGCCGAGGGTTCTCCACGAAGCGCTCGAGGAACACCCGGGCGTCTCCGAAGGCCGCCTCCGCTTCGGACTCCGCCGCCCGCAGGGAGCCGGAGAACTCCGACGGGTCCCGCACCAGCCGCATTCCCATGCCCCCGCCGCCGGCGGCGGCCTTGATGAGCAGCGGGAACCCGATCCCCGCGGCGGCGCGCTCCGCGTCCTGCGCCGCGACGATGTCCGAACCCGGGACGACCGGAACCCCGGCCTTGACCGCCGCCTCCCGGGCCGCGGCCTTGTCCCCCATCCGGCGCATCGCGCCGGGCGGCGGTCCCACGAAGACCAGGCCGCGCTCGGCGCAGCGCGCGGCGAAATCGCCGTTCTCCGCCAGGAATCCGTAGCCCGGATGCAGGGCCTCGGCCTCCAGGGCCCGCGCCGCCTCGATGACCCGCTCGCCGTTCAGGTAGCTGTCGCGCGAAGCCGCTCCGCCCACTTCGAACGATTCGTCGGCCAGCCGCACGTGCAGGCTGTCCCGGTCGGCCTCGGAGTGAACCGTCACCGGTGAAACGCCGAGGTCGCGGCAGGCCCGGATGATCCGGACCGCGATCTCACCCCGGTTGGCGACGAGGACGCGGCGGAACATCAGGCTGTCGGCGTCCCGCCGTCAGAGCGGGATGTTGCCGTGCTTCTTCGGAGGGTTCCGGTCGCGCTTGGTGGCGAGCGAGGCGAGCGCGGCGGTCAGCTTCCGGCGGGTGGTCCGCGGCGGGATGACCTCGTCCACGTATCCCCGCTCCGCCGCCACGTACGGGTTCGCGAAGCGCTCCCGGTAGGCGGCCACCCGGCCGGCGCGCTCCTTCTCGGCATCCTCGGCCGCTTCGAGTTCGCGCCGGTAGAGGACGTTCACCGCCCCCTCCGGCCCCATCACCGCGATCTCGGCGTTCGGCCAGGCGTAGTTGAGGTCGGTCCGGATGTGCTTGCTCGCCATCACGCAGTAGGCGCCGCCGTACGCCTTGCGGGTGATCACCGTGATCTTGGGAACGGTGGCCTCCGCGAAGGCATAGAGCAGCTTCGCCCCGTGCCGGATGATGCCTCCCCACTCCTGCTGGGTGCCCGGCAGGAACCCCGGGACGTCCTCGAATACGACGAGGGGAATGTTGAAGGCGTCGCAGAACCGGACGAACCGGGCGCCCTTCACCGAAGCATGAATGTCCAGGACGCCGGCCAGCACCGCCGGCTGGTTCGCCACGATGCCTACCGGAGCTCCGGCGAGCCGGGCGAAGCCGACCACCAGGTTCCCGGCGTGGAGCGCCTGGACTTCCAGAAACTCGCCGTCGTCCACCACTTCGCCGATGAGGTCCTTGATGTCGTACGGCTGGTCGGGCTGCTCGGGAACGAGACCGTCCAGCGACGGCGCCTCCCGGTCGGGTGGGTCCGCCGAGGGACGCCGCGGCGGTTCCTCCAGGTTGTTCGACGGCAGGAACGAGAGGAGCTGCCGGACCAGGTCGAGGCAGTCCTCGTCGTTTTCCCCCAGGAAGTGCGCGTTCCCCGAGACCGTGTTGTGGGTCTCCGCGCCGCCGAGGTCCTCCATCGTGACTTCCTCGTGGGTCACGGCGCGGATCACGTCCGGCCCGGTCACGAACATGTAGCTGGTGCCGCGGGACATGATCGTGAAGTCGGTGATGGCCGGGGAATACACGGCGCCCCCCGCGCAGGGTCCGAGGATCGCCGAAATCTGGGGAACGACTCCCGAAGCGAGTGTGTTCCTCAGGAAGATGTCGGCGTATCCGGCGAGCGAGACGACCCCTTCCTGAATGCGCGCGCCGCCGGAGTCGTTCAGCCCGATGATGGGGGCGCCCTGCCGGACCGCGAGGTCCATGGTCCGGCAGATCTTCTCCGCGACCGCCTCGCTCAGCGAGCCGCCGAGAACCGTGAAGTCCTGCGCGAAGAGGTAGGCGAGGCGCCCGTCGATCCGGGCGTAGCCGGTCACGACGCCGTCCCCGGGATAGCGCTGCCGGTCGAGGCCGAAATCGCGCGAGCGATGCTGGACCAGTCTTCCCGTCTCCTCGAAGGACCCGGCGTCGACGAGGGTCGCGATCCGCTCGCGCGCCGTCAGCCTTCCCGAACGCCGCTGACGCTCGAGCCGGGCGGCGCCGCCGCCTTCCTCGGCGCGGCGGTTCCGCGCCTCGAGTTCGGCGAAGGCGTCCGGAGACCCTTCGGGTTTCGGTGTCACCCGATCCGGAGGATCAGGTGACCCTCGCGGCCTCCCAGTCCTTCAGGAAACGCTCGAGACCGATGTCCGTCAACGGGTGCCTGATGAGCAGGTCCAGCACCTTGGCGGGCATGGTGGCGATGTCGGCTCCGAGCCGCGCCGCCTCCACGACGTGGAGGGGGTTCCGGATGCTGGCGACCAGGATCCGGGTGGCGAAGCCGTAGTTGTCGTAGACCTCCCGGATGTCCGCGATCAACTGCATGCCGGGAGCGGAGATGTCGTCGAGCCGGCCGACGAAGGGGCTCACGATGTAGGCGCCCGCCTTCGCCGCGAAGAGGGCCTGCGGAACGCTGAAGCAGAGGGTCACGTTGACGCGGATCCCCTCTTCCTTCAGCTCGCGGACCGCGCGCAGGCCGTCGGGCGTCAGCGGACACTTGATGATGATGTTCGGGGCGATGGTCGCGAGTGCGCGGCCTTCGGCCACCATCCCGGCGGTGTCGGTCGAGAGGACCTCCGCCGAGACGTCGCCGGAAACCGTTTCGGCGATCGCGGCCAGGATCTCCCGGGGATCTCCCGTCTCCTTCGCCATGAGCGACGGATTCGTCGTGACGCCGTCCACGAGCCCCATCGCGGCGGCTCGGGAAATCTCGTCAACGTTCGCGGTGTCAAGAAAGATCTGCATGCGCGCCCGGCCCCTCGTCAATCCGGAATCCGGCCCGGAATCGAAACCCCAGCCCCGGCGCGATTCTACCGGCAGGAAGGGCTGTCGGAACCGCTCACCTGGGGTTCACTCGCCGGCTGTCGGAGGGCAGGCTCTCGTTCGGCGGGTCGGCGCCATCCACCGCCGTGACGGCGTAGCGGTACGCGCCCCGCGGATCGCGCGCCGCGTCCGTGTAGCTCGTCTGCTCGACCAGCGTTTGCGTCAGGCGCTGGAAGCCGGCGCCGTCCGGGCCGGACCGGTAGACGTGGTATCCGGCGACGTCGCTGGACGCCGAGTCCCTCCAACTGAGCTCGGTCTGCTCGCTCCGCCAGAAGAGGCGGAGGTCCGACGGCGGCACCGGCGGGAAGACGTCCAGCGGAACAACGCATTCCTCGGCCGACATCGGTCCGACGCTCAGCGCCGCGGTTCCGGTACCGGGAACCCGGATCGGGATCGGGGTCCACGGCGCTTCCCCGGCCTCGGGTTCGCCCGGCGCCGGCGCTGCTTCCCCCTCGGGATCCCCGGGTTCCGCTTCCACCGTCTCGACGGCGTCCGCCTCGACGGTTTCGCCCGGAGCCGGCGTTTCCCCGGCGGCCTGGTCCGGAACCGGAGGCTCGCCGGCGCTCGCCTCCCCCTCGGGGCCGGCCGGTGCGGGGGGCCCGGGGTCGGGGATCACCCGCTCCTCCGCACCCCCCGCCACCACGAGCCGCGCGCGATAGCAGACCTCTGCCCCCCAGACCACGTCGGCGTCTGTCTGGCTCGGGCCGAAGGACCGTCCCAGCCGTTCGGAGTCCTCACCGCGACGCCGGAAGACTTCGAACGCCGGGTCGGCCAGGGGGGTCTCTCCCAGGGCGCCGCGGGGATCCTGCCAGCGGATGGTCAGCTCGCGCGGCCCGACCTCGACAAGAACGCCCTCGACCCCGGGAAGCGGACCGGTGACGTCGAGGGACTGGAGTTCGCTCTCCTCGCTGGCGCCGCCGCGCGCCTCGTAGCGGACGGTGATCTCCAGGCGGCGGCCGATCCAGTCCGGTTCCACGGGCAGCTCGAGAACCCGTTCCTCCCCGGGCACTTCGGAATCGATCTCGGAGAGCACCTCGAACTCGAGGTCCTCATAGTCGAGGAGCACCCCGGCAGGTTCGGGCTCGGCCTCCGGCTCCGGGGTCTCGGCCGGAACCTCATCGCCCGTCTCCTCTCCAGCTGGTTCTCCGGGGTCCGGTCCTTCCTGCCCGGCGGGCCCGGTCTCCGGTTCCTGCCCAGCTTCCTGCTCCGGTTCCGGTTCCGGCTCCGGCTCCGGCTCCGCTTCCGGTTCCGGTTCCGGCTCCGCTTCCGGCTCCGGCTCCGTTTCCGTTTCGCCCGGAGGAGCCCCGCCGGCGGGGGCCTGTTCCTCCGGCGCGGGCGCCTCGCCGGGCGCCGCCACCTCGGGCGGCCGGTCCCCGGTTGCCGGTTCGGAGCTACCCGGGGGCCCGGCGTCCGGCGGAGGCGTTTCTTCCCCGGGCGCAGCCTCTCCGGTCTCGGGCGCCACGGCATCCGGTGGGGCCTGCTCCTCCGTCGCGGGGCTCTCCGGGTCGGAGATCCCGGCGGCGTCCTCATCCGCGGAAGGGGCCGCCTCGGGTTCCTCTTCGTCCGCCTCCTCCGGCGGTTGGCGCTGGGAAGCGCGCTCCTCCGCCGCGAGGGCGTGGATGTCCACGATCCGGTAGGACACGATCGCGCGCCGCAGCCGCAGGTCCGCGGGGTCCCCGCCGGAGTCGAGACGGGGCGCGTACCAGCGCACCACGACCTGCCCGTTCTCCTGCCGGAGCGGCAGGACCCGAGGCGTTTCCGGGTCCACCTGAAGCGGCGCGAGCGGCGGCCCCCGGCGGCCGCAGCCTCCGGCGGCGGCGATCAGGACGAGAGCGAGCGCAGCAGGCGTCTTCATCGAGCTCCGGCAGTCGCCGGGAGTCGGCGCGCCGTCAGAGGATGAACCGGGACAGGTCCTCGTCCTCGACGATTCCCTCCAGCATTCGCCTGACGTAGTCCCGATCGATCGTCCAGTTCTTGTCTTCGAGATCCGGGGCATCGAAGAGGAGTTCCTCAAGGACCTTTTCCAGAATCGTATGGAGCCTTCGCGCCCCGATGTCCTCCGCGCGCTCGTTGACCTGAGCCGCGACATCGGCAATCTCCCCGATTCCATCCTCCTGGAACGAGATCGTGACGCCCTCGGTGGCGAGCAGCGCCTCGTACTGCTTGAGGAGCGCCGACTCCGGCTCGGTCAGGATCCTCCGAAAGTCCTCGACGGTCAGCGGATCCAGTTCGACCCGAATCGGGAATCGGCCCTGGAGTTCCGGGATGAGGTCCGATGGCCGGTTCTCCTGAAACGCTCCGGCGCCAATATAGAGGATGTGGTCCGTCCGGAGCGATCCGTAGCGGGTGGAGACCGTCGAACCGTCGAGGAGGGGCAACAGGTCCCGCTGCACGCCCTCGCGGGACACGTCGGGTCCGGGGGAGTCATGGGGACTCGCGACCTTGTCCAGTTCGTCGATGAAGATGATCCCGTGCTCTTCGGCGCGCTCGAGCGCCAGCCGTGACAACTGGCGGCGGTCCACGAGGCGTTCTTCCTCCTCCTGGGCGAAGTAGTCGAGCGCCTGCGGAACCACCATCTCGGTCTTTCGATAGCGCGGCCCGAAGACGCCGCGCAGCATCTCGGAGGTATTGACGTCGAGGTCCTCGCCGGGGCCGGACAGGGCCTCCAGGAACGGCGCCGGCGGTTCCCGCACTTCCACCTCGACCGACCGGTCGGCGAGTTCCCCGCGCCGCAACCGCTCGCGCAGCTTCTCCCGGCTGCGGCGGGCGCGCTGCACGTCTTCCGCTTCCGGGCCGTCGAAGCCGTCGCCGAGCGCCTCGTCGAGATCCTCGAGCGAGCGGTCCTCGCCCGCGAACCGCTCCGCGGGCGCCGGCGGCAGCAACGCGTCGAGCAGCCGCTCCTCGGCGTTCCGGTCCACCTGGTCCCGGACCTCGTCGAGAAGCTCCTCGCGGAGGATCTCGATGGACACCTCGACCAGGTCCCGAACCATCGACTCCACGTCCCGCCCGACGTAGCCCACTTCCGTGAACTTCGACGCCTCCACCTTCACGAACGGAGAACGGGAGAGCCGGGCCAGCCGGCGCGCGATTTCCGTCTTCCCCACTCCCGTGGGCCCGATCATGATGATGTTCTTGGGCGCGATCTCCTCGGCCAGCTCGGGCTCGATGTGAAGGCGGCGGGCCCGGTTGCGAAGCGCGACGGCCACCGCGCGCTTGGCCGCCGCCTGACCGATGACGAAGCGGTCCAGGTCCTCGACGATCTCGCGCGGCGTGGGGTCGCCGATGTCAGCGGCGGATCCCTTGCCCACTGCGGGGAGATACTCGACCAGAAGTCACACCTCTTCGTAGATCACCTGACCGTTCGTGTAGATGCAGATGCCGTCGGTGACGCTCATCGCCTCCTCGGCGATCTCCCGGGCCGAGAGTTCGGTTCGGGACGCGAGGGCCCGCGCCGCCGCCATCGCGAACGGCGCCCCCGCGCCGATCGCCATGATCCCGTCGTCGGGCTGCATGAGGTCGCCGTCGCCCGAAAGGAGGAAGACGTGGTCCTTGTCGGCGACGAGCAGCAGGGCGTCGAGGTGGCGGAGCACCCGGTCCGTTCGCCAGTCCTGGGCGAGTTCCACGCACGCCCGCTCCAGGTTCCCCCGATGGGACTCGAGCTTCGTCTCGAACTTCGCGAACAGCGCCTGGGCGTCCGCGGTGGCCCCGGCGAAACCGGCGAGGACCGCTCCGTCGCTCATGCGGCGCAGCTTGCGCGCCCCGTGCTTCACCACGATGTCCCCGAGGGTGACCTGCCCGTCCGCGGCCAGCGTCGTACTCCCGCCGCGGCGGACCGCCAGAACGGTCGTGGAGTGGAACGGGGAGGGCACGGAACTGATGCGGAGCCCCCGCGGACCTGGACCATCGCAAAGCCGCGCGCGCACCCCGTTGCTACCCGGGCGCCGCATGCGGTTTTCCACACGGGGCAGTCAGGCAGTATAGCCGGGCCCGATTGGCCCGTAATGGGCGGATTACAGGGCGCCGGCGGCACTTCGCGGCGCCACGGACGGGTACGCTTGAGCGATGAGGTTGCTCCTCGGCGTCGTCATCGTCAGCGGCGTCTACGACGTGCTCCTGGGCGGCGCGCTGCTCTTCGCGCTGGACGAAGTTCGGCAGCTGTTCGGCACCGAGCCGCCCCTCTTTCCGATCCACGCGAACCTGAACGGACTCTTCGCGCTCGCGGTCGGCCTCGGATACTTCGCGATCCTGAAGGACCTGGAAGCGAATCGCTGGTACATCTGGATCATGGGGCCGGTGCTCAAGGGAGGCGGAGCCCTGCTCTTCGTGCTGGACTCCGTAGTGCGGGATTCCCCTCCCCTGTTCCTGGCGTTCGCCGCTTCGGACGGCGTCCTGGCCGCCGTGACGACGGTCGCGCTGCTGGCAGCCGGCCGCGGCGGCAAGGGCGTGGCCGCTCCGGTGTAATTTGTCGTAACGTGTTAAAAAAAGGCGTCGAAGAGGGGCGTTCGGAGACGGTTTCGAGGCAATAGACTCCCCTGCTCCCGCTGCGCATGGACTCTTGGGAGCTGTTTCGCCGCCTGGTGGCGGCCCGTCCGGACGACCCCCTGTGGGGAGTCCTGTTCCGCCGCTGCCGGACCCTCATCAGGGTGGTTCTGCACTCGCAGCTCGCGGGTCGCCGGTGTGTGGACCCCGTCACCCTGGACGACCTGTCGCAGGACGTGATGGAGCGGCTGATTTCCGGCCGGCGCCGGGTAATCCGCAGTTTCACCGGGAAACGGGAGGAGACGTTCGAGGGCTTCATCCGGCGGATCGCGGAGAACATCCTCCGGGACCAGTTCCGGCGCGACGCGTACCGGCGAAACGTCGAACGGACGTTCCCGCCCGCCGAGACCTGGCGGCTCGAGGCCGCCCTGGCGGAGAGTCGGATCGTGGAGGTGGTTGACGATCCGGAGTCGGCCGTTCTGATGCGCGAGCTGAACGAGGTCGCCGAAACGGTCCTGCGGCGGATCTCCCTGGACGACCGCCAGCAGGCGCTGAACCGGCTCCTCTATCAGCTCTACTTTCGGGACCACTGCACCATTCCGCAGATTGCGCGCCTGCGGGCGGTGCCGCTCAGCACCTCCTCCGTGGCCCGCCGGATCAGCCTGATCAAGCGGGCGCTCCGGACCTCCCTCACCAGGCACCGTCACCATGTGGGCACACGCCCCGTGGCCCTGCGCGGCCGCCGGCAGCAGCGGGGCGGCTCGCGCTAGCCCGGGCGAACCCCGATCAGGACGGCTTCGCGTCGGAGACACCTCCGGCGCTCAGCCCCACCATGAGGTCCATGACGTTCGTCCCGGTGGGACCGGTGACGAGCAGCTCGCCCGTTTCCCGGAACAGCGACCAGGAATCGTTGTTCCGGAGCGTCGCCTCCGGATCCAGGCCTCGCCGCCGGGCCCGGCCCCACGACCCCCCGTCCGCGAAGGCTCCGGCCGCGTTCGTGGGCCCGTCGGTACCGTCGGTTCCCGCCGCGAGCAGGGCGACGTCCGAAACCCCCTCCAGGTGTCCCGCCGCGACCAGCGCGAACTCCTGGCTCCGTCCGCCCCGGCCGTCTCCCGTCACCCTGAGGGTCAGCTCTCCCCCCGCGAGCAGTGCCGCCGGCGCCGGTTCCGAACCAAGGGCGGCTAGGCGGTGCGCGAACCGGCGGGCGGTTTCGTGGACCTCGCCCGCGAGGTCCCGGCCGAAGACCTCGGTGCGGTAGCCGAGCCGGGCCGCTTCCTGCCCGGCGGCGCGAAGCGAATGGAAGTTGCTGGCCACGATGTGGTGGGGAACCGCTTCGCCGGGCGCATCGGGTGTCTCCGGAACCGCCCCGGCGACGCCGGCGCGCAGGCGGTGGATCACCGCCGGCGGGACCCGCTCCGCCAGGTCGAACTTCTCGAGCACTTCCAGCGCATCGCCGAACGTCGTGGGATCCCCCGTGGCCGGTCCGGAACCGATGGAGGTCAACTGGTCGCCGATCACGTCGGAGATCACGAGCGCCCCGGCCCGCCCCGGCGGCAGCAGGGGGATGAGCCCGCCGCCCTTGACCGCGGAGAGGTGCTTGCGGATGGTGTTGATTTCGTGGATGTCGGCGCCGCAGGCGAGCAGCAGGGAACTGACCCGCGACTTGTCTTCCAGGGTGATGCCGGCCGCCGGCGCCACCAGCAGCGCCGACGCCCCCCCGGTCAGCAGCACCAGGACCCGGCCGCGCCCGCCGCTCTCCCGAAGGTCCGCGAGCAATCGCTCCGTCGCCGCGACCGAGTGGGCGTCCGGGACCGGATGTCCCGCCTCCTCGACCACCACCCCGGGCACCTCGAGCCGGTGACCGTGCTTCACGATGATCCTCCCGCCGACGGCCTCCCCGCCGAGCCCGCGCCGGACTCCCCGGGCGAGCGCGGCGGCCGCCTTGCCGGCCCCGAACAGGAAGATCGGTTCGCCCTTCGTCCGCGGGGGAGGCAGCAGCGGCTGTCCCCGGAAGGTCCAGCCGGACGCCGCATCTCCCCGGAGGTCCCGTTCGAGGATCCGCTCCGGATCGGCGGCGCGGAGCGCCGCCCGGTGAATCTCCAGGAGGTCCGCGCGCAGCCGATCGGAAGGCGGCGGCGGAGCGGGCGGAGCCTTCATTCGTCTCGCGGTCAGCGGACCGGGAACCCCGCCGGGGCCGTTAGAGTGGCGCGATGAACCGGCCGGCGGGCACGAGCGGACCGAACCCGAAGCGCTGGCACTTCGTAGTGGCTCTTGCGCCCATCGTCCTGGCGGCGCTCGCCCTCGGCGGACTCCTCCTGTTTCACTGCGGAGGGGGCTGAGGACGCGGCGGGCCGGCCGGGGTTCGCGAAAGGAGAGAACATGTCAACCAGTCAATGGTACGTAGCCGAAGGAGGCCGGACGCTCGGTCCGTTCTCCACCGCCGACGTCCTGCAGTCGCTCCAGAGCGGCCGCTGGACCGCGGGCACCCTGGTCTGCCCGCTCGGCGAGAGCTCCTGGCAACCGGTCTCCGCAGTCGCGGAACTACGCGCCGGCATCGGTGACGGCTCGGTCCCGCCGCGTCCCCCGGCGCCGCGCCGGATGCACGAGGTGGACTACCGGATCTTCGGCGAGGAGATGCAGTTCGTGGAGGTCGAACTCGATCCGGGCGAAGGAGCCGTGGCCGAAGCGGGGGCCATGATGTTCATGAGCGCCGGAATCGAGATGCAGACGATCTTCGGCGACGGGAACCAGAGCGGTTTCATGGACAAGATGCTGGGCGCCGGCAAGCGGCTGCTCACCGGCGAGAGCCTGTTCATGACGGAGTTCGTGAACCGGGGCGGCGGGAAACAGCACGTGGCGTTCGCCTCGCCCTATCCGGGCAAGATCCTGCCGGTGCAACTGGACGAACTGGGCGGGCGGCTCATCGCCCAGAAGGACGCGTTCCTCTGCGGCGCCAAGGGCGTCTCGATCGGCATCGCGTTCCAGCGCAAGATCGGGACGGCGCTGTTCGGCGGCGAGGGCTTCATCATGCAGTCGCTCGAGGGCGACGGGCTGGCCTTCCTCCACGCCGGCGGCACGGTCGTGAAGCGGGAACTGGCCGCCGGCGAGAACCTGCGCGTGGACACGGGGTGTCTCGTCGCGCTCGCCCCCTCGGTCAACTACGACATCCAGTTCGTGGGCGGCATCAAGTCCGCCATCTTCGGCGGCGAAGGCTTCTTCTTCGCGAGCCTCACCGGCCCCGGATGGGTCTGGCTGCAGTCGTTGCCGTTCAGCCGCCTGGCCGGCCGGATCCACCAGGCCGCGCCGCAGACGGGCGGCGGCGGCAAGGGCGAGGGTTCGTTGCTCGGCCGCCTCTCCGGGGTTGGCTGGGACGGCAGCTAGCCCCCGTGAAGGAAGCACCCCGCCCGGTTCCCGCCCTGGTTCCCGCACCAATCCCGGCCGTCAGTCCGCGTGCGGGGTGCTCCCGGCACGGGGGTGACGGCACGGATCGCCGAGCGATCCGTGCCGTCTTTTCCTGTGGGGAGGGGACACCCCTCCCCACACCCCTCCCCCGCGGCGCTCGGCGCCGCGAATGGGCAGTGAGAGACTCTCGGCACCCCAGGCGAAGCGCATGACCGGGAACGGCGTCTCCGCCGAGGCGCGGGCGTTCCTCCGGGCGTTCTCCTGGGACGGCTGGGCCCCCGAGGAACGCGCCACCCTGCTCTTTGTCGTCTCGGGCGGCCGGATCCTGCTGATCGAGAAACACCGGGGGCTGGGACAGGGGAAGGTGAACGGACCCGGCGGACGGCTGGAGCCCGGCGAGACGCCCCGCGCGGCGGCGGTCCGCGAGGCGGAGGAGGAGATCCGGATCCGCCCCACCGGGATTCGTCCGGCCGGGGAGCTGCGCTTCCAGTTCGTGGACGGCTATTCGATCCACGTCTACGTGTTCCGCGCCGACGGGTTCGCCGGCGAACCCGAACCGACCGTCGAGGCGACCCCGCTCTGGGCGGACCTCGAGTCCATCCCTTACAAGCGCATGTGGGAAGACGACGCCGTCTGGCTCCCGCTCCTCCTGCGCCGGCAACCGTTCTCGGGCCGGTTCGTCTTCGACGGCGAGCGGATGCTCACGAACGAGGTGGACCTGCTCGCGGCGCCGGCGTTCGCTCCCGGGGAACCACCGGCCGCCCGCGAAGCCGAGGTGTTCGCGGGCGGCCGGCCCTGAGCGCGCCGGGGGAAGCCGCTACTGCTCCTTCCAGCGCCCGGCGTCCACGGGATCGGCGCCACCGGCGGTGATCCTCCCGTTCAGGCCGTCGAGGCGTTCGCCGAGCAGCCCGCCGAGCCGTCCCAGATGCTGATCCAGCTCGCCTGACAACTCCTCGAAGACCGCGTAGGCGCCGTCCGTGGGCTTCGCGTCCCCGGTCTCCACGCTGCGGCGGAGCGATGCGAGCCGGTTGTTCAGCCGGATCGGGAAGTTCAGCGGATCCTGGTTGCTGCGGTTCTTCGTCTGGTAGATCGCTTCCTCGACCTCGGTCATCTCCTCGAGCAGCCGGCCGCCGTCGGCGATCAGACCCTGGTCGCTCGACCCTTCGAGCCGCTCCTCGAGCTGAACGCGGACGTCCCGGATCTGGATCACGGCCTCGTTCGCCTCGGACGTCCGGTCCCGGATCCTGCTGGCCAGCTCGAACTGCTCCACGAGGTCGGCGGTGGTCACGCCCTTGAGGCGGGGATCCGCGGTCAGCGTCAGGTTCGTGGTCTCGGTGACGCCGGCCGCGGTGACGCTCACCCGGTACTCGCCCGGAGGCGCCTTCGGACCGCTGGTGGCCCGCGCGCTCCAGAGGATCATCCCGTCGAACTCGACGGCGCCCTGGTAGCGGCCGCTCCAAACGAAGCGGTTGAGCCCCTGGCCGGTGGTGGGGACGGAAGACTGACGCACCCGGAACCACGAGAAATCCGGCTCCGCCTCGAAGTCCGGCTCGGTGCCCTCGAAGCGGTCCACCAGCGTCCCGCTCGCGTCGTGGATCTCCACCACCACCGAGTCCACCTCCTCCGCCAGGTGGTACTGGACGATCCCGTCCTGGACTCCGCGCACCGCCGGGTCGGGATCGAAGACCGTCAGCGTGGCGTTCAGCGACTCGGGGGTGTACTGCCGGAGCGGCTGGATGTCGTCGAGGATCCAGAACCCGCGGCCGTGGGTGCCGAGCACCACGTCCGCGTCCTTGACCACCAGGTCGCGGATGGGCGTGTCCGGGAGGTTCTGCTGCAGGGACATCCAGTGGTCCCCGTCGTCCCAGGAGGCGTACACCGCGTGCTCGGTCCCGAGGAAGAGCAGCCCCTGGCGCACCGGGTCTTCCCGGACCGCGCGCGCGAAGTGCCCGGGGGCGATGCCGTTCACGATCTTCGTCCAGGTGGCGCCGTAGTCGGTGGTCCGGAACACGTAGGGCTCGCGGTCGTCCACCTGGTAGCGGTTGGCCGCCACGAAGATGGTGCCCGGCCGGTGCGACGACTCCTCGATGATGCTGACCCGGCTGAACTTGGGAAGGTCGGCCGGGGTGATCTCCGTCCAGTTCGCCCCGTGGTCCCGGGTGACGTGGATCTGTCCGTCATCCGAGCCGGCCCAGATCGTGTCGATGTCGTGCTGCGAAGGCACGACGGCGAAGATCGTCGCGTAGATCTCGGGGCCGTTCATGTCCATCGTGATGACGCCGCCGGTCTCGCCGAGCGTCTCCGGATCGGCGTAGGTGAGGTCGGGGCTGATCTTCGTCCAGGACTGCCCGTCGTCGGTCGTGATGTAGAGGAACTGCGAACTCGTGTAGAGCCGGTTCTCGTCGAGCGGCGAGAAGACGATCGGGAAGGTCCACTGCCAGCGGTCGGGCAGCGCGCTCGCCGGTTCCCCCGAGAAGAACCGCGGGTACACCTGGATGTCGCGGATCTGGCCGTTCGCGCGGTTGTAGCGGGTCAGCAGCGCTCCCTGGCTGCCCGCGTAGAAGACGTCCAGGTTCGAGGGATGCTGCGTGATGTAGCCGCTCTCGCCGCCGCCCGCGTCGTAGTACCAGCGGCTGCCCGGACCACGCGCCTGCATGTGGTCCCAGCCCTCGCTGGGGGTGCAGAGCGTGGTGTTGTCCTGCTGGGCGCCGCAGACGTGGTACGGGAAGTCGTTCGTCACGTTCACGTGGTAGAGCTGGGTGGTCGAGTAGGCCTGACCGGTCCAGGTCTCCCCGCCGTTCACGCTCACGTTGCCCCCGCCGTCGTTGGAGTTGCACATCCGGAGCGGGTTGTTGGGATCGATCCAGAGGTCGTGCTGATCCCCGTGGGGCGGGCGGATCACGTGGTCGAAGGTCTCGCCGCCGTCGTTTGACCTGTAAAAGCCGGTGTTCAGCGCGTAGACCGTGTCGACGTCCACCGGATCGGCGTAGACCCGGGAGTAGTAGAAGGCGCGCTGGCGCAGCTTGCGCTCGTTGTTGGTGAGCCGCCAGGTCGCGCCGCCGTCCTCGGACCGGAACACCCCGCCCTCCGGGGCCTCCACGATCGCCCAGACCCGGTCGGGGTTCGCCGGGGAAACGGTGACCCCGATCTTGCCGATGGGGCCGGCCGGCATTCCCGGGTTCTCCGTGAGTTCGGTCCAGGTGTCGCCGCCGTCGTCCGAGCGGTAGAGACCGGAATCGGGACCCCCGCCCCACATCTTCCAGGCCTTGCGGTACACCTGCCAGATGCTCGCGTAGAGCACGTCCGGATTCGTCCGGTCGATGATGAGGTCGGCCGCTCCCGCCCCCGGGCTGACGAAGAGGATCCGTTCCCAGGTGCTGCCGCCGTCGCGGGACCGGAAGACGCCGCGCTCCTCGTTGTCGCCGTAGGGATGGCCGAGCGCCGCCACATAGACGATGTCGGGGTTCACCGGGTGGATGCGGATGCGGGCGACCGCCTGGGTGTCGCGGAGGCCCACGTGACGCCAGGTCTCCCCGCCGTCCGAACTCTTGTAGACGCCGTCGCCCTGGGTGATGCTGCCCCGGAGCTGGGTCTCGCCGCCGCCGATGAAGACGATGTCGGGATTGGTCTCCGCCACCGCGACGGCGCCGATCGAGGAACTCGAGATCTGGCCGTCGGTGACGGGGAACCACGTCGTTCCCGAGTCGAGGGTCTTCCAGAGACCGCCGCCGGTGGCGCCGAAGTAGTACTCGTGGCGCCGGCCCGGGCTGCCGATGCAGGAAAGCGAGCGGCCGCCGCGCAACGGCCCGATGTTGCGCCACTCCATGGTCCGGAGGTGGGATGCGTCGAGCCGCAGATCCTGGGCGAAGCCGGCCACCGGGAGAGCAAGAAACGCAAGACCCATCAGCGCGATGCGCGGGAATGCCAGTTGTCGCAGGAACATCGGAAGATCTCCTCTGAGAGACGAAACGGAGAACCGGAGAGCATACGGCCACGGGCTGCTAGCATTCCGGGTGCCAATGGCCAACCGTTCCCGACAGACATTTCTCAAGCGCAGGAAGGAAAAGGAGCGCGTTGCGCGTCAGCGGGCCAAGGAGTTGCGGCGCCGCGAACGCGCCATCGAGAAGGAGCGGGCAATGGCCGTGCCGAGGGAAGGTGACCGGGACATCGAGGGGATCGTCGCCGGTCCGCAGGAGCCCGTCTGGAAGATGGCGGACGTGCTGACCGAGGACGAGCGGAGCGCGCTCGAAGCCGAGGAAGAAGAGGAAGAGGCACGGGCGTAGGAGTCCGGGCCGCAGAAAGCGGCCCGGACTCCTCGGGAACGCCGGTCTCCGACCG
>JAJEIY010000031.1 GCA_022828085.1 Acidobacteriota bacterium
AGTGCCTTTCCGCCGGGCTTCGCCCAGCGGGTGCCGGTCGGAGACCGGCGTTCCAAGCCGGGTGCGTCACCCACGCGGATCAGCGTGAGTGCCTTTCCGCCGGGCTTCGCCCAGCGGGTGCCGGTCGGAGACCGGCGTTCCCCTACCCCCCGATGCCGTCGGCGGTGAAGAAGCTGACCACCGACTCGAGTTCTTCCTTGCCTTCGTCGAGTTTGTGCTTCAGGACTCGGCGTACGGTCGCCATCCCCATGACTTCGTCGCCGTCCACGATCGGGAGATGCCGGAAATGGTTGGAGACCATGATCTCGAGCGCCTGTTCCAGCGAGGTGTCCGAAGTGATGGTGACCGGCTGGGCGGTCATCGCGTCTCCGACAACCGTGGTCTCCGGATCCCGATGCAGGGCGACCACCCGGGTCATCAGGTCCCGTTCGGTGAAGATCCCGGCGAGGGTGCCATCGGGGTTCATGACCGCCGCCGCCCCGGTGCGGTCCCGCACCATGGCCTGAACCGTCGCGCAAACGGTCTCGTCCGGGGGAACCCGGGTCGCCGGCCGGTGGCTGATCTTGAGCAGCGGGTCCATGACGTTGTCCTTCGGTGATCGTGGTGTGAGAACGGCTAGTTTCGCAAAAGGCGGGCGCGATGGCAATTTTCGCTTGCCGCCGCCGGGCAAGGGAACAGAATTGCCCGGCTCCTCGTCAGAGCAAGACTCCCCGCATGCGCCTCGCCATCGTCTGTTATCCGACCCACGGCGGGAGCGGTGCGGTCGCCTCCGACCTGGCGATCGGGATGGCGGACGCCGGACACGACGTCCACGTCGTCAGCTATGCGGTGCCTTTCCGGCTGCGGCGGTTCCATCCGGGAGTGCGGCTCCATGAAGTGGAGATCGCGTCCTATCCGCTCTTCCGCTACCCCCCGTACACGCTCGGTCTCGCGACCAAACTGGCCGAGGTCGCGAGCGAGGGCGGCTTCGACATCATCCACGCGCACTACGCGGTTCCCAACGCCGTCAGCGCCTTCCTGGCGCGCGAGATCATCGGAGACGGCCGGACCCGCGTCGTGACCACCCTTCACGGGACCGACATCACGCTGGTAGGTGCGGACAAGTCGTTCGACCGGGTCATCCGCTTCGCGCTGGAGCGTTCCGACGCCGTCACCGCGGTTTCGGACTATCTCGCGGACCGCACCCAGCGCGACTTCGCTCCCCACGTTCCGGTCGAGGTCATCCCCAACTTCGTGGACACGGAACTGCCGGCTCCCGGCCCGGAGCGCTACGCCCGCGAGGCCTGGGCGCCGAACGGCGAACCGATCCTCATGCACATCTCGAACTTCCGGCCGGTGAAGCGCATCAGCGACGTGGTGCGGGTCTTCGCCGAGGTCCGGCGGGAGGTCCCCGCGAAGCTGGTCCTGGTCGGGGAGGGGCCGGAGCGGCTCTTCGCGCAGCAGCTCGTGCGGGAACTGGAAATCGCCGCGGACGTCGTTTTCCTGGGGCAGCAGGACGACATCCGGGGACCCCTCGCCTGCGCGGACCTCCTGCTGCTGCCGAGTGAACAGGAGAGTTTCGGCCTGACCGCGCTGGAGGCGATGGTGAGCCGGGTACCGGTGATCGCGACGACGATCGGCGGCCTCCCGGAAGTGGTCACCGACGGGGAGGCAGGGCGGCTGTTCCCGGTGGGCGAGGTGCGGGGGATGGCCGCGGAAGCGGTCCGGCTCCTGACCGACGAGCCGGCGCGCCGGGCGATGGGTGACGCCGGGCGGGCGCGGGCCATCGCCCACTTCGCACGCGAAGTGGTGCTGCCGCGCTACGAGGACCTCTACCGGCGGGTGATGGCCGGCTCCCTGCCGGTCACGGTCGACTGACCGCGGCGCGCCCGATCCTCGACTACGCGCGATAGATCGCTTCCCGGTAGCCGAGGGGCTCCGGGCGGTCGGCCAGATACGCCTGGTCCGTGAGGCTCGGAACATCCAGTCGCTTCGCCCACGCGGCGAGGGAACGGACTGGCGCCGCCAGGGGAATCTCCCCCGCCAGGAACGCGGCGATCTCGCTGCCCAGGCGTTCCCGAGCCGCCGGATCGAGCGGTTTCCCGAGGTGGCCGGCCAGGTGCAGGAGGACGTTGTGGTGCTTCCCCACGGATGCCGGTTCGGCGAGCCCGGCGAGGAAATCCTCCCGGTAGCGCGGCAGCGCGCGCCGGCCGTCCCGCGTGGCGGCGAGAAAGCGGCCGAGCCGGCGGGCGGTCCGTTCCGAATGCGCCATCAGGACCATCTTCCAGCGCGCGTGGAACGCGTAGAGCGTCGCGGCGTCGGGCGAGCCCGAAGCGAGTTCCCCGATCTCCGCGAGCGCGAAGACCCGGGTCAGCCAGTGGTCGCGGCGCGCGGGGCTCTCGAGATCCACTTCCGAGATTCGCGGCGCCTCGGGAAGCGCCGCCGCGAGGCGGCTCGCGAAGATCCCGGTCCCGTCCTCCGAGATCACGGCGCCGCTCTCGTGAAGCTTCACGTCGCCCATGCCGCAGCTCGGTGAACGGGACTTGAGCACGATTCCGGCGACGCGGGCCGCGTCGAAGGCGGCGGCGGTCCGCTGCGCGTAGTCGTCCATGAGCGGGGTCAGGTCTTCATCCCGCGAGCCGAGCAGCGTGGTGACGGTTCCCCTCCGTTCAAGCCGGATCTTCGGCCGCGGCACCCCGAGTCCGATCCCGACTTCGGGGCATTCGGAAACCAGTTCGAACGCGCCGGCCAGAGCGTCGGTCACATAGCTGCTCCGGCGGTGCCCGCCGTCGTAGCGCACCTCTTCGCCGAGGAGGCAGCCCGAAACCGCGATCCGGATCCGAGGCCGCTGCTCCATCGTCACTCCCCGCACAGCTCTCGGGCGGTCGCGAACACCTCGTGGAACATGGGCCGGGTGAGCCGGCCCGTGAACGTGTTCTGCTGGCTCGGGTGGTAGCTTGCGAGCAGGTGGGTTCCGGAGGCGATCCGGGCCACGGCGCCGTGGCCGAAGCGGGGAAGCGGGGTCGGGACCGCGCGGCCGAGCGCCTTCCAGGTGCGGAGAAAGCTCCGGAAGGCAATCGAGCCGAGTGCGAGAACCACCTGGAGCCTGCCCGCCTCGCGGAGCTCCTCCTCGAGAAACGGTTGGCAGGCGGCGAGTTCCTCGGTGGTCGGGCGGTTGCCGGGAGGAGCGCAGTGGATCGCGGCGGTGATTCGGGTGCGGAGCAGCCGGAGCCCGTCGCCCGGATCCGGCGAGTAGGGCGCCGACGAGAAACCGAACCGGTAGAGCGCCTCGTAGAGCCACTCCCCCGACCGGTCTCCGGTGAACATCCGGCCCGTTCGGTTCGCGCCGTGGGCCGCCGGAGCGAGACCGACGATCAGCAGGCGGAAACCCTCGTCTCCAAGCGACGGAACGGGCCGCGCCCAGTATTCGGAGCCGCGAAACCGCCGGGGCGGCTCGCGCGCGACCGCTTCGCGATGGGCCACGAGGCGCGGACAGGCGCGGCACGCGGTAACGCGCGAGTGGAAGTCGGAGGGGACAGTCACGAGCGCCCCGATTGTCGCAGCCCGGTTGAATCGCGGCGCCATCCGTCAGAATGTGCGGCCGGAATCCCGAATGACCGCCCTGGAGCAGCTCCTCGAGCCCGACTGCCCGGGACGCGCCCGCCTCGCGCTGAGCTGGGCTCCGGGAACCGATGCCGCGGCGCCGGTCTGGATCTTCCTTCACGGGCTGGGGTCGGACCGACAGGGAGAAAAGGCGGTCAGGTTCCGCGATCACCTCTCCGGACGCGGGCCCGGATTCCTGTCCCTCGACTTCACCGGACACGGCGACTCGGGGGGTGACTGCCACGGTCTTTCGCTCACCCGGAACCTCGAAGACGTCGGCCGCGCCGTTTCCTTCCTTCGGGAGGAGGCGCCCGCGGCGCCACTGGTTCTGGTGGGGTCCTCGATGGGGGGAATCACGGCGCTCTGGTACGCGGCGCTTCATCCCGGCGACATCCACCGCGTCTTCGCGATCGCTCCCGCCTTCCTGATGGCCGCGCGCTTCGCAGCCAGCCTCTCCGCCGAGGCTCGCCGGGACTGGGCCAACCGGGGGTTCGTGCCGGTGCCGGTGGGGGACCGGGACCTCGAAATCGGGTGGGGCATCGTCGCGGACGAAGACGGCTACGGGATGGAGCGGCTGGCCGCGGATCTCGGGACTCCGTCCGTCCTGATCCACGGGGACGAGGATGCCGTGGTTCCGCCGGAGCTCTCGCGGGACTTCGCCGGATCCTGCCACGCCGCGGAACTCGTGGAGATCGAGGGCGGCGACCATCGGTTGAGCGGTGCGAAGGACCTCCTGTTCGAGATCGTGTGGACCGCCGCGTCGGCAAGCTGATGTCAACCCTCTTCGTCGCCCTGAGCCTGTACGCGGCTGTCCTGGTGGTCGCCTTCGGCGCCGGGCTGGTGATCGAACGGGCCGCGCGCGCCTTCTTCCGCAAGAAGGCGGAAAAGACCAGGACGGATTGGGACGACTGGCTGGCCACCGAAGGGTTCCACCTGGTGCCCTCCCTGTTGCTGGCAGTGGTCGCGACGCGGGTCCTGATGGCGATCCGGCCGCCATCGGAGGTGGTGGCGCCGCTCGTGACCACCGGTCTGCAGGTGGTGCTGGTGCTCGCCGCCATCCGGGTCGGAGTGGACGTCGGGCTCGCCAGCCTCCGCATGCGGCAGCAGCGGCTCGGCCAGCAGGGCGTCTCCATCCTCCGCAACACCCTGGTCGGGGTGGCGTTGACCGTCGGCATCCTGGTGGTGCTGGACCAGCTCGGGATCTCGGTGGCGCCGCTGCTCGCGACCCTGGGAGTCGGGGCGCTGGCCCTCGCCCTCGCGCTCCAGCCGACCCTCGGCAACATCTTCGCCGGAATCCAGCTCGTGGCGGCGGCGCAGTTCAAGGTGGGCGACTTCCTGCGGGTCAACGACGCGGGAGTCGAGGGCTACGTGACCGACATCGGCTGGCGGACGACCACCCTCCGAACTCTGCTCGACAACCACGTGATCATCCCGAACTCCCAGCTCGCGGATTCGGTGCTGACGAACCTGCACACGCCCGACCCCCGGGTCCGGCTCAGCATCGGCGTCGGGGTCCACTACGACACCGACCTCGAAGAGGCGGACCGGATCGCGCGCGAGGTGATTCGCGAAGTCCAGGACGGGACCGAAGCGGGCGTGTCCGGTTTCGCGGGCCACATCCGCTGGAGGGAATTCGGCGACTCGGCGATCACGTACGATGCGATCCTGCAGGCGAAGAAGCCGCTCGACCGTTTCGATCTGGCCAGCGCCTTCATCAAGCGGCTTCACCGACGCTACGACGAGGCCGGGATCGAGATCCCGTATCCGATCCGGAACCTGTATCTGCGCACCGGGCTGGAGGTGACCGGCCCCGGAAACACACCGGAATCTGAAGGCGGATAGCGGGCTTTCGAACCAGCGCATTCTCAAGGGTCTTCACAAGGAGGAGTTTGCAGGTGACAGCAGCACAACCTGCGGGCGGCGGCGCTCCGGCGTCCTCGATCCGCTACCAGCCGGACGAACGACCGCCGGAGGCGCTCGCCTTCGGGCTCGGTCTCCAGATGGCGATCCTGCAGATCGCCGGCATCGTCCTCACGCCCGCCATCGTGATCCGCGCCGCGGGGCTGGGCGAGCCGTACCTCTCCTGGGCGGTCTTCGCCGCGCTGACCGTGTGCGGTCTTTCGACCATCCTGCAGGCGAACCGGGTCGGCCGGTTCGGGGCCGGGCATGTCCTGCTCATGGGCACCTCCGGCGCCTTCATCGCGATTTCGGTCGCCGCCCTCCGGGAGGGGGGGCCGGCGCTGCTCGCGGTTCTGGTCCTCGTTTCCTCCCTGTTCCAGTTCGGCCTCGCCTTCCGGCTCGCCTGGCTTCGCCGGGTGATCACCCCGACGGTCGCGGGGATCGTCATCATGCTGATCGCGGCCACGGTGATGCCCATCCTGTTCCCGCTGCTCGGCGACGTACCCGAGGGAGCCGGCCCGCTGGCGGCCCCGCTGAGCGCCGGAGCGGCCCTCGCGGTCTTCGCCGGACTCGCGCTCCGGGCAAGGGGATTCCTGCGGCTCTGGGCGCCGATCATCGGGGTGGCCGTCGGCTCCACGGTCGGCGCCCTCACCGGCATCTTCGACTTCGGGCCGGTCGTGAGCGCGGGCTGGATCGGCATCCCCACCGGATGGCCGGGACTGGACTTCTCCTTCGGAGCCTCCTTCTGGGCGCTCCTGCCCGCCTTCATCTTCGTGACCCTCATCGGGGCCATCGAGACGATCGGGGATTCCATCGCCATACAGCGGGTTTCGTGGAGGAAACCGCAGGCGCCTGACTACCGGGTGGTGGCCGGTGCGGTCGCCGCCGACGGCGTCGGCAACCTGCTCTCGGGTGTCCTCGCGACGGTGCCCAACACGACCTATTCGAACAGCATCTCGATCACGGAGTTGACCGGCGTGGCCTCACGGCGGGTCGGGACCTGGATCGGAGCCAGTTTCCTCGGACTCGCGCTGTTGCCGAAGGTCGCTGCCCTGTTCCTCGCGATCCCCGGCCCGGTGGTCGGCGCCTTCGGGATCGGCCTCATCGGCATCCTGTTCAGTCTGGGAATGCACATGGTGGTGAAGGACGGGATGAACCTCCAGAAGGCGGTCATCGTCGGCCTCTCCTTCTGGGTGGGCAGCGGCTTCCAGGGCGCGGCGATCTTTCCCGAACTGCTCGAGGGCTTCTGGGGGGTCCTGCTGGACAACGGCATGACCGCCGGCGGCCTGATGGCCATCCTGCTGATGGTGTTCCTGAACCTGACGGGAGCTCGGCCCAAGCGGCTCGACACCAGTCTCGACATGGCGGCGGGACCGAAAATCGAGGAGTTCCTGACCGCCGAGGCCTCCCGGCGCGGCTGGGACGGGAGCTCCACGAACCGGCTCGTTTCGGCGGGGGAGGAGGCGCTGCTGACGCTCCTGGACGCTGGGGAGACGGCAGCGGCCGCGGCCCGGCAACTCCGCCTCACCGCGCGGACCGGCCGGCGCTCCGCGGAGCTGGAGTTCGTGGCGGTGGCCGGCGATGTGAACATCGAAGACCGGATGACCATGCTCGGCGACCGGCCGGAGGTTCCCGATGAGAGCGAAATCTCGTTGCGCCTCCTCCGGCACTACGCCAGTTCGGTGCGCCACCAGAAGTACCCCGACGTGGACATCGTGACGGTCGAGGTGGAAGGGCGCGTCTGACCGGTCGAAGCACGGAGCGCCGAGATGACCGCCACCCGTCGCTTCGCGGCGCTCGCGCTCGCCCTCGCGGCCGCCGCCGCGGCCGGAGAGTCCTGGACGGTCGCGTCGGGCGAGGTCCGGGTGCGGTGCCGGCTCACCGTGGGGGGGAGCTTCGACGCCGTCACGCCGGAGATCTCCGGCAGCCTCCTGCTGGATGACGCTGGCGGTCCCGGGGTCTCCGGGCAGCTGCGGGTGAGACTCGACGCGCTGGATACCGGTATGGAACTCCGGAACGCCCATCTTCGGGAGACCTACCTGGAAGTCGACCGGGGCGAGGAGTTCCGGGAGGCCGTGCTGACCGCCGTGGAGCTCGGCGAGCCGTTTCCGCCCGGAGCGAGGGACCACGAAACGGGGTTCGCGGGGCTGCTGTCGCTCCACGGAATGGAGCGGTGGGTCGAGGGAGAAGCGCGGCTCGTGCGGCGCGACGGGCGGGTGCGGGTCGAGGCCGGTTTCCCGCTGAGCCTCGCGGAGTTCGCGATTCCACCTCCCCGTTATCTGGGGGTGGGCGTGCGCGACGAAATCCGGATCACGGTCACCTTCGATGCGGCGATCGCTCCCTCGCCTCCGGGAGCGACGCCGTGACCGGCGCGGGTGGACCTCGCGGGTACTTCGGCCTCGTTTTCGCCGTGTCGGTGGCGTGCTCGAGCGCTCTGCCGGCGGCCGCGGAACCCATGTTCCTGTCGAAGCAGTATCCGCGGTGCACCGCCTGCCACTACCCCGCTGCGGGGGGAGGACTGCTGACGCCCTACGGACGCTCGCTCTCGCGGGAGGAGATCTCGACCTTCGGCCGCCGGGACGCGTCCGCGGCGGCGGGTCCCCGGGCCGAGGAGGAGTTCCTCTTCGGCGCCGTCGGCAGCGACGCCCCGTTGCAGCTCGGGCTGGACCTCCGGCCCTCGCAGTTGCGCATCGAGGCCGCCGGCCGCGAACTGCCCGACCGGAACCTCCTCATGAACCTGGATCTGCAGGCGGCCTGGCGGTTCGGGAACTGGACCGCCTACGGCACCGCGGGGCGGCGCCCCGGCGGCGGCTTCGTCTCGTATGAACACTGGATCGCCCGGCAGGTGTCGGACCGGGTCAGCGTCCGCGGAGGGCGTTTCCTCCCGGCCTACGGAGTGCGCTTTGCCGATCACACCGCACTTTCCCGAAGGCAACTGGGGTTGGGCGAGGACGACCAGGTCTACGGGGTGGAGGTGGGACTCTCCTCTGATCGAGCGCTGCTCCAGGTCGCCGTGGGGCCAGGACGCGCCGAGTCGCTTCTGGACGACGACGGGAGAGCGGCCTCCACGCTGAGCGGCCGCCTGCAGCACGACTTCGGATCCCGCACGGTGCTGGTGGGATCGGTCCTCCATCGCGGCGACTCGGACCGGGCTCCCCGCAGCACGGCGGCGGGTGTCTCGTTCGGGTACGCCCCGGTGGGGTGGCTCACGACCTGGACCCAGGCCGATGTCCGCAGCCAGGATCTGCCGGGCGCCAACCGCACCGTGATCCTCACCAATCAGACGTCGGTCGAGGCTTGGCGCGGGATCTGGTTTCGGGTCTCGCCCCAGTGGTACCGGGTGCCGGACAACCCGCGCGCCGAGATCCGCAGGATGGTCTACGGGCTGGACCTCTACCCCCGCACCCACTGGCACGTGAACCTGTCCTGGTACCGGGACCGGTTCGTGTCTTCCGACCGGCTCGACAGGCGGCTGCTCCTGCAGTTGCACCTCTACCTGTAGGGGCGGTCCGTAGTCCGGCGCCGGCGCTGTCGGGCGAGGACGCTTTGGTATGTTCGGGGCCATGGCCAGCGCGCGATGCCTCCACGTTCTCCTCCTGGCCGCCGGGGTCTTCGCCGGGTGCGGTTCGTCCGACAGTCCGGCTCCGGCGGCCCCGACGGCTCCTCCCCCCGCTCCGCCCGCGCCTCCGCCTGCACCACCACCCGCGGAAGAGGCGCTGATGCCAACGCTTTCGAGCATCCAGGCGCTGGTGTTCGAACCCCGCTGCGTCGAACACCACGGGGACCACGCCGTCGAGGCCGGGCTCGACCTCAGCGAGGGGACGTCGCACGCGGCGCTGGTGAACGTGCCCAGCACCCAGGCGGGCATGGACCTGGTGGAACCGGGAGATGCGGAAAACAGCTACCTGGTCCACAAGATCGAAGGTCGCGAAGGCATCGTGGGCGCCCGGATGCCCCCGAGGGGGGATCCGCTCACCGCCGAGGAGATCCGGGCGATCCGGGACTGGATCACCGCTGGCGCCCTGAGCGAGTGAGTTCCGGGGGCGCCGGCCGCGCCGCCGCTCCCGTTGCCCGGCGCCCCCGGGGGGCGGCGGGGTCGTCCACGCGCGCGATGCCGCGTGGGATGCCGTGCGTCTGTGCGGTGCGTTGCTCCTACGGCGCGGCGATCACGATGCCGGGGAGGTCGAAGCGCTCGAAGTCCGCGAGGTTGTAGGTCAGGATCTGATCGACGCGTTCCCTTTGGGCGCAGTGGGCGTGCAGCGCGTCGTACACCGCTCCGCTGCCCAGGCCGAGCGTGGCCACCTCGCGGAGGACTGCCCGGTAGTCATCTGCCAAGAGCGGCGACACCGCCAAGCGGCGCAGGACGCTCTCCTCGATGAGCCGGCGCGCCTGTTCGGGAGCAATCCGTGGCGCCACCGGCAGCGCCGTCAGCGTCGCGTAGCACTCGGCGACGGCATGGGTGGAACAGATTCCCGTGTGTTCGCCTTCCGTATAGCGGCGAAACGCCTGGAAGGCCGCTTCGTGGCTGCCGAGCTGATCCACGAGCGCGGCCACCAGGACCGAGGTGTCGAACAGGGTGTGCACTCAGCTACCGGCCGCGCGGGCTGTCCGCGATGCGTGGGCGGCGCGCTCGTCGCGAAGGAACTGTCCAACATCGAGTGCGACGCGCGCGGAACCGTGATGCACCAGGATGCCGTGTTTGCGGACCAGCGCCGGCTGGACGCCGGCCTTCCGCAAGCGAATGCCCTCGCCGGCAGCTTCGATCTCGAGTTCGCACCCCGGCGCGAGGTGGAACTGGTCGCGAAGCGGTTTGGGAACGACCAGCCGGCCCGCCGCATCAATGGTAACGATCATGGCATGATGGTATCTGGAATGCCATCCACGGGCAACGGTGGGTGCCCAGCCCGCTTTGCTCCTCGTCGGACTCCCGCCGGGATCCGCCGCAACCGCCAACGAGAGCGAGTCGATTCCGGACAACACACTGCTGGACGAAGGCATCAGGAGGCTTCCCGAGCCTCCGCGGAAGCGCAGGCCGTCCGGCATCGGTTTCCGTCCGTCCGCGACATGGTTCGTTGCCTGGGGAGCGGAGCTGGCGTGGTGTACGCTCGGCGGCTGGCCGCGTGGCGGCCCGCACCAAAGTTGTAGCGAGGGAGGCGAGACCCATGTTTCTTGCGCTTGCACCGTCCCGGAACCGGCGTTCGCGGTTCCCGTTCCTGCTGACCGCGGTCCTGCTGCTGGTGGCGGCGCCGGCGGCCTCGCAGACCGCCGAGCAGGTCGAGTCCGTCCTGAACCGGATCGAGTGGCGGAACATCGGTCCGGCGATCATGGGAGGCCGGATCGACGACATCGCCGTCGTCGAGACCGACCCCAAGGTGTTCTGGGTGGGCACCGCCTCCGCGGGGGTCTGGAAGACCGTGAACCACGGGATCACCTGGATCCCGCAGTTCCAGAACGAGGAGGTGTCCTCGATCGGCTCCATCGCGGTGGCGCCCTCCGAC
Organism: Acidobacteriota bacterium; assembly: GCA_022828085.1. GTDB lineage: Bacteria > Acidobacteriota > Vicinamibacteria > Marinacidobacterales > Marinacidobacteraceae > Marinacidobacterium. The sequence goes on from JAJEIY010000031.1 coordinate 10,980, forward strand.
CCGTCGGTGGTGTGGGTGGGCACCGGGGAACCCGCGAACCGGCAGAGCAGCTCCTGGGGCAACGGGGTGTATGTCTCAATGGACGGGGGGACCACCTGGACCCACAAGGGGCTCGAGGACACCCACCACATCGGCCGGGTCCTGGTGCATCCCACCGACCCCGGCACGGTCTACGTCGCGGCGCTCGGCCATCTCTGGGGCCCGAACGAGGAGCGGGGCGTCTACCGGACCCGGGACGGCGGCGAGACCTGGGACCGGGTGCTCCACGGTGACGAGAACACCGGGGCGGTGGAACTCGCGATGGACCCCGCGAGTCCGGACACCCTCTACGCCGCGCTCTACCAGCGCCGGCGCCGCGCCTACGGGTTCGCGGGCGGCGGCCCGGGCAGCGGCATCCACCGCACTACGGACGGCGGGGACACCTGGACGAAGCTGGGCGGCGGCCTCCCCGAGGGAGACACCGGACGGATCGGGCTCAACGTGTACCGGCGCGACCCGCGGATCGTCTACGCGATCGTCGAGAACAGGGAGGGCGGGGTCTTCCGGTCCGAGGACAAGGGATTGACCTGGGAGCGGATGAGCGACACCAACCCGCGGCCCATGTACTACAGCCAGATCCGCATCGACCCCAACAACGACCAGCGGATCTGGGTCCTCGGGACCCAGATGTACTACTCCCAGGACGGGGGCCGGACCTTCGCCACCGACTGGGTCCAGCGCATCCACGTGGACCACCACGCCCTCTGGATCGATCCCGCCGACTCGAACCACATGGTGCTCGGGAACGATGGGGGCATCCACATTTCCTGGGACCGGGGCCGGAGCTGGGACTTCGTGAACACCGTCGCGCTCGGGCAGTTCTACGAGATCGGCCACGACATGAGCACGCCCTACATGGTCTATGGCGGGCTTCAGGACAACGGAAGCTGGGGCGCGCCGTCGCGCACCTTCTTCCGGCAGGGGATCAGCAACGAGGACTGGTTCCGGATCGGGGGCGGGGACGGGTTCTACACCGAGGCGATCCCGGGCGATCCGGACACCGTGTACGTGGAGTCCCAGAACGGCAACCTGCGGCGGCTGAACCGCCGGACCTCCGAGACCAAACTGATCCGGCCGCAACCGGAGAACGGCGGCGAGCGCTACCGCTTCGACTGGAACAGCCCCATCGTGATCTCGCCGCACGACCCGGACACCGTGTACTACGGCGGAAACCGGCTCTTCATCTCGTCCGACCGGGGCGACGCCTGGACCCGGACCGATGACCTGACGAAGCGCCTCGACCGGGACGAGCTGCCCATCATGGACGTCCCGGTGACCGAGGACACGCTGTCACGCCACGACGGGATCTCGAGTTTCGGGCAGATCGTGACCATCGCCGTCTCCTCGCTCGAAGAGGGGGTCATCTACGTGGGGGCCGACGACGGGAACGTGCAGCGGAGCCGGGACGGGGGCCAGACCTGGGACAACCTGACCGGCAACCTGCCCGGAGTCCCCGACCAGACCTACGTGACCCGGTTGATCGCGTCGGCCCATTCGGCGTCCCGGGTCTACGTCACGCTCGACGGACACCGGAACGACGACTACTCCACCTACGCGTTCGTGAGCGACGACTACGGGGACAGCTTCCAGTCCATTGCCGGAACGCTCCCGCCGGAGGCGGCGCTGAACGTGATCCGCGAGCACCACGAGAACGAGAACTTTCTGGTGACCGGCGGCGAGTTCGGGGTGTACGTGACGCTCGACCGGGGGGCGAACTGGCACCGGATCCGGGGCCAGATCCCCACCGTGCCGGTGGACGACCTGGCGATCCATCCGCGGGAGAACGACCTGATCCTGGGCACCCATGGCCGGAGCATCTGGATCGCCGACGACATCGCGCCGCTCACGACCCTCGACGCTTCCGTGTTCGAGAAGGACCTCCACCTTTTCCCGGTGCGGGATGCCGTCGCCTGGCGGATCTACACCCACAAGGGGAATACCGGCCACAAGTTCTTCATCGCCGAGAACCCCCCCGAGGGCGCCCTGCTCCACATCTATGCGAAGGCCGCCGGGGAGGCCGAGATCACGATCGGCGCTGCGGGCGGCGACGCGGTTCGCACCCTGAAGGCGGAGCTCGAGCCCGGGCTCAACCGGGTGAACTGGGACCTCCGCTACGACTCACCGGTCCCCGACGGCGGCCAGGGCTTCGGGGGACCGCCGCGGGGTCCGCGGGTGCTCACCGGCGCCTACACCGTCCGGGTGGCGAGCGGCGACGCGTCGGCGGAGGGATCCGTCGCGGTGTCGGAGGATCCCCGCATCCAGATTCCGGAGGCCGACCGGCGCGCGAACCACGACGCGCTGGTGCGGCTCACGTCGATGGTCGCGGGGATGACGAAGGCCCACGAGGCGGCGGATGCCACCGCCAAGGAAGCGGCGGAGCTGGTCCAGGCCTTCGCGTCCGAACCGGACGGCGATCTGAAGTCCCGGATCGGGGAGTTCCAGGAGGCGGCCGCGGAGGCGGCGAAGAACCTCTCGCGGAACGAGGGGCGTCAGGGACGCGGCGCCTGGCCGCGGCCGCTCTTCGCCCGCATCGGGGCCGAAGCCCGGAACCTCGACGCCTACACCGAGGCTCCGAATGCCGAGGTCCTGGCCCGGATCGAGGCGCTGAGCGCGGAGTACGACGAACGGATCGCTGCCTGGGAGGCCGTGCGGGGCCGGATCGACTCCCTGAACGAAGCGCTCCAGGGCGAGGGCCCGCCACGCCTCACGCCACGGCCGGATGCTGCGAATTGACCGGGTGGTTGTGAGTTAATTCCCGGCCCAGACTGTTCCTTCCAGGAGATACCAGCCCATGTCCCGTCTGCTCGACAAGAACCTGAGCCGCGCCGAGTTCCTGAAGCTCTCGGGGGCCGCCGCCGCTTCCGGTCTCGCGACCGCCTGCGGCGCGGGCGGTGGCTCGGCCACACCGCAGCTGATCGTCCACAACGCCCGGGTTTACACCTCCGAGTACGGCGAGGGTCAGGAGACCATGGACCAGGCGCAGGCGCTCGCCGTCAACCACGGCAAGTTCGTCGCGGTGGGTTCGAACGAGGACGTGATGAATCTCGCCGGACCGGGCACCGAGGTGGTGGACGCGGGCGGCATGACCGTGGTCCCCGGCTTCATCGATGCCCACTGCCATCCGGGCGGGATGCGGGACCTCTTCGAGGTGAACCTCGACGTCCGCACCATCGAGGACATCAAGATGGCGGTCCGGGCCGCCGCCGCCGACACCCAGGCCGGCTACTGGGTGGACGGGTTCAAGTACGACGACACCAAGGTCACCGACGAGAACGGCCAGTACCGCCGGATCACCAGGCACGATCTGGACGAGGCGACGACGGACGTTCCGGTGCGCGTCTCGCACCGGGGCGGACACATCTACTGGTACAACTCGAAGGCCTTCGAGATGGCCGGCATCACGAAGGACGTGGCCGACCCGCCGGGCGGCCGGTTCGAGAAGGACGCGAACGGGGAACTGACCGGGCTCGTCGAGGAGAAGGCCGACGAGGTCTTCGACGGCGTCGGGCAGCGTCGGGTTTATGGTCGCGCCGAGTTCCAGCAGGGCGTGGCCCACATGTCGATGCTGATGACGGCCGCTGGAATTACCAGCGTGCACCAGACCGGCGGCGACTCGGACGGCCTCCTCGCCCTCGAAGACGCCTACGCCGCCGGCGAGCTGCGCTACCGGATGTACTACTTCGCGTCGGCGGACTCCGACCTGCACCGCGGCCTGAAGGAGGCCAAGATCCACCGCGGGTTCGGGAACGAGTGGCTGCGGATCGGAGCGATCAAGTACGGCGCCGACGGCTCCGCCTCCGGCCGCACCATGTACATGAGCACTCCCTACGAGGGCACCGACGACCACGGCATCCTCACCATGACTCCCGAGGAGATCATGGAGGCGGTCGAGGACTCCCATGCGCACGATTTCCACATCGGGATCCACGCGAACGGGGACCTGACCATCGGTTACGTGCTGGACGCCTACGAAAAGGTCCTTGCGGAAGCGCCGCGGGATGCGCGGCACCGGCTCGAGCACTGCTCGCTGGTGAACCCCGAGCTGCTCCAGCGGATCCACGACTCCGGTTCGATTCCCACCCCGTTCTGGACCTACGTCCACTACCACGGGAACAAGTGGGTGGAGTACGGCGAGGAGAAGATGAAGTGGATGTTCGCCCACAAGTCCTTCCTCGATTACGACATCAAGGTCGCCGGCGCCTCCGACTACGTGCCCGGGCCCTACGAGCCGATGATGGCGCTCCAGGCCATGGTGACCCGCAAGGACACCCAGGGCCGGGTCTGGGGTGACAACCAGAAGGTCACGGTGGACGAGGCGCTCCGCATCGGGACGATCAACGGCGCCTGGGCCTCCTTCGAGGAGGACATCAAGGGCAGCATCAGGATCGGCAAGCTCGCCGACTTCGTGATGCTCGAGCAGGATCCCCACGACGTTGCGGCCGACGATCCGGACCAGCTCAAGCACATCCCGATCCACCGCACGGTGGTCGGCGGCAAGACGATGTTCCAGGCCTAGGAGCGCCAGTCTTCAGACCGGCATCGCTCCCCCGAGGGGAGCGAAACTCCCGACGCTCCGGCGGCGCATGGAGTCACCCCCCACAGGATGGCGCCGCGCACCACGTCTGTTCGTCCGGGGTTGCGCCATCGCCGTTTGCCGGCGCGCGACCGCATGGACTACGCAAAGGAGTTTCGCCCGCTTTGCGGGCGATGCCGGTGTGAACACCGGAGCTCCTGACGCTGGAAACGCTGCTCGCGGGCGTTGGGATCGCGTCGCCGCCGTCAGCCCTTCGCCCGGAGCTTCGCCGCGATGAACGCCGGATGCTCCACGTGCAGCAGCGTCGCCAACTTGCGGATGACCTGTTCTTCCTCTCCCGCAAGCCAGCCGTCGGCGAACGCCACCCGGAACAGCAGTTCGATGATCGTCGCCTTGTGCTCCCGGGAGAGACTCCGGTCCACGAGCCGGGTGAACTCGTAGAGCGAGACCGCCTCGGACGACCGCTGGCCGGCAATTGCGACGACTTCCGCGGTTTCGTCTGCGCTCAGCGCAAACGCCGACTCGATGCTCCGGACGATCTCGCGGCTCTCCCGCTCGTCCACGTCGTGATCGGCCGCCGATACTTCCAGCAGCAGCACGGCGGTCGCGATCTGGACGTCCCGCGGTGAAGGAGGCGGGGGAGGGGAGTGTTCGGGGCGGCGTCGGCCGCCGCCCACGAGATCGGTGATCCAGCCCATGGAATCCTCCTGCTCCGCCGCGGCGGTGGCGCGCGAACTCTACCGATTCGCCGGATCGGCCCTCCCCAAGGTCAGGAAGCCACCGCCGGACGGCGCGAACGCCAGATCCAGAGCCCGAAGGCGCCCAGGCCGAAGAACATCACGAGCAGGCCGACCACTCCGCCGATGAACGGGACCTCCACGGCCAGCACCAGGATCCCGAGTCCGAGCGCGACCCGCCCGATCCGCTGGACGTTCGAGGAAGCGAGACCGAGGATCGCCTGGCCGATCACCATGGCCGCGATCACCCGGGAGGCGTAGAGCAGGAACACGTAGAGCATGCCGACGGCGAACGCGAGCGGCAGGCCGATGAAGGTGATCGCGAGCAGGATTGCCGCGAAGGGGAGTCCCACGAACAAAAGGAGTCCGAGCAGCAGTGGGGCGATGGGTCTGCCACCGATGGCGGCCATCGCTCCGAGGGGGCCGGACGCGAGCAGTACGAGCACCATCCCGAGGGCCAGTCCCATGCCCCAGCGGGTGGCAATGCTCATGACTTCGTCCCAAACGCTGGTCTCCTCGGGCTCCGGCTCGGACCACTCCACCTCCGGCGCCCCGGACTCGCGCTCGGGCTCCGAGGGGCCGGTGTAGTGGGCGTCTCCGCCGATCGACGCTCCCGAACCGAGGTGCAGTTCGTCCCCGGTGAACTTGAGATCGCCCTCGATCGGCGCGGTCACCTCCAGCCTGCTTCCCCCGGCAAGCACCGAGCCTCCGACCGGTCCCGCCACCGTAAGGCGATCGCCCGCCATCATGACGCCGCCTCCTACGGTCGCTCCGGTGAGGATCGAGACCCGTTCTCCTCCAGCGGCCAGCCCTCGGCCGACGTCCCCCGCGATCCGGACAGTCTGGGCGGCGCCCCGAACACTGAGGCCCACGCTGCCGTCCACGATCAACTCGTTTCCGAATCCGAAGACATCGCCATCCACCCGGCCGCTGATGATCAGGGCGCGACCGGCGAAGTACAGATCCCCGCGCACCGTGCCGGCGACCGTGGCTTCGTCGCAGAGAAGCAGCAGGTCGTCGTCCACCACCTGTTCCGGGGCGATGCGGCACCGCGCGGACTCCCCGGCGATCACCTCAAGCGCTTCCGCCGGCGAACTGAGAGCGCCCATTCCAGGCAGGAGCGCCGCCAGCAGCAGCGGCATGACGCCGGCGCGGGGCCGGCGGATGGCGTTCGATGCCAGGGCAATACCGATGAGGGTCATGATGACGATGCCTCCGTAGGCAATCTGAAGTCCGATCTGCTGTACGTCCAGCAGGGAGAGAAGGCGGAACCCGAGATCCGAGAGCACGGGAAGGGCGTCCGGCATCGGGGTCTCCGCCGCCGCTTCGCCGACTCCGGTAAAGAAACGCCGCACCGCGACGAGGCCCAGCGAGAGCACGAGTCCCGCGGCCACCACCCACCCGAGTTCACGCGAGACCTCGCGCTCTCGCACCGCGTCGGGGGCCGCCGCCGCCCGGAGGACGTCGCTCTCGCGGCGGAGCCCTTCATAGAGCCGGTGGCAGGCGAAGCAGCGGGTCAGGTGCGACCGCGCCGCCGCCGCCTCGGCGCGGGGCAGCTCCTCGTCGAGCAGGGCGAGGAGTCTCAGTTCCGGGAGATGCTGCGGGTCGGCCATCAGTCGATGCCCTCCCCGGCGAGCCGGTCCCGCATCCGGCGCCGTCCGCGCAGCAGCAGCACCCCCACGTTCGTGCGCGTGACGCCCAGCATGTCCGCGATCTCCTGGTAGCTGAGCCCGGCGCCGTAGCGCAGCGTGAGGGCGAAGCGCTGCCGGAGCGGCAGCCCGGAGAGCGCCTCGCGGACCCGCTCCCGCCGCTCCTCGGTGATCAGCCGCTCGAGCGGGCTCGGGGCGTCGGCGGGCAGTTGCGCCGCGCCCTCGTCGTCGAGCGGTTCCGAACGGCGGTTCTTCCGCGCCTCGTCCCAGCAGCGGTTGGCGGCGATCCGGAAGAGCCACGGCCCGAAGGGGCGCGACGAATCGAACGAATCCAGCCGGAAGCGGGTCTTCATCATGATCTCCGCGGCCAGGTCCTCGCCGGAGTCTCCGGGAAGCGTCCGGCGGCAGAACGCGAGCACCTGCGGATGGAAGTGCCGATAGAGCGCCGCCCAGGCGTCCTGGGCCGCCTGGCCGGCGGGACCAACGTCCGCACCCTGTTTGTCGGCCTCCTGGCAGGTTCGGACGAGATCCGTGATTTCCTGATCGTGGAGCATCCCTCCGGTACCTATACGTCCCGGACGGGCAGACGTTACAGCGCGCGGGGCGGCCCGCCGTCCTCTGTGTGATGCTTCCCGCCCGCGGGAGGCTCCGAGAGTGCGCAGGTTGCTGAGGCGTTTCGCCGGCCGGTTCGTGTTGACGCTGTCCCTGGTGCTGCTGGAAGCGGCGGGCTGGACTCTTTTTCCGCTGGTCATCGGACGCGCCATCGACAGCGTCCTGGCGGACTCGCCACGCGGCCTCTACGAGTTCGCCGCGCTCGGGATCGGCGTCATGGGCCTCGGGATCGCCCGGCGCTTCGTGGACAGCCGGGCCTATGCGCGCGTCTTCCGGCGGCTCGGCGAGGAACTCGTCGTCCGGGAACCGGGGGGCGGCGCCTCGACGAAGACGGCGCGTCTCGGGATGCTCCAGGAGTTCGTCGAGTTCTTCGAGAACCAGGTGCCGGGCCTCATCACCGGGATCATCGGTCTCGGGGGCACGCTCCTCATCCTGTCCGCGCTGAACCGGCCGGTCTTCTTCGGGTGCCTTGCGGTCACCGCGGTCAGCGCGGTTCTTTATGCCCTGACGGGAAGGCTGACCACCCGCTACAACCAGGGACTCAACGACGAGCGCGAACGGCAGGTGGACGCCGTCGAGAGCGGCGATGCGGCGCGCGTCGGCGTTCACCTCCGGGCGCTCATGCGCTGGAACATCAAGTTGTCCGACCTGGAGGCGGTCAACTTCGGGGTGGTGTGGTTGTTCCTGATGGGGTTGCTGGTGTTCTCGATCGGATCGGCGGCAGAGCGGACCGTCGAGTACGGCACCGTCTTCGCCGTCGTGATGTACGTCTTCCAGTTTACCGAGTCCGTGATCGTGCTGCCGCTCTACTACCAGCAGTGGCTGCGGCTGAGGGAGATCTCGGGCCGGCTCGGCGCGATCGGAGCGCCGGCGTAGGGTTGTCCGGCCGACCCGGAGAGCTACGCAGCGCCGCGACCGGCAGTCCGGCCGGTCACTTCAGGTGGTTGCCGCGAGACTGAAGTCGGCCCAGACGCCGAAGTGATCGGACATGGCTTCATCGTCCGCATTTCGCTTCGGCCAGATTCCGAACGGGATCGCCCGCCTCAGGTCCGGTGTGTGGGCGATGTGATCAATGGTCAGTCCCGGCGCCCCGGGAATCTCGCCGGCCGTAGGAATCTCCAGACCCTCGAAGGCCCTGAGCAGTGCCTCGTGTGCCTTCTTCGGCGCCCGCATCCGCGGAGTCCGCTGATTGAAATCCCCCAGGACGACCATGCGGTCCGTGGTACGCCGCCAGGGAAGCTGTTCGAACGCCTCCAGCCAGGCGTGGTGATCCTCCCAGAGCTCGCGGTCCTTGCGGCCGTTGCGAACGTGGGCGCCGTCCCAGGGAACACAAACCCCAACAACCGTCAGCGGTCCGATCGGCGACTCGGTGACTCCCTTGACGAACCGGCCCCCGGGAAAACCGGGCGAGCCAACGCAATCCGCGCCGGTCCACGGGTGTCGGCCCCAGAGCACTACTTTCCTGCGGTCCTCGCGGAGCAGGTCATAGCCCCAGTCCGTGCCGGCATCGATCACGTGGCCTTCCCCTGGCAGGAGACCGGCCGATCCTTCCGTGACGCACAGGATGTCGCACTCGGCAACCGCGATGGAGGTGCGTACGCGAACGCCCCTCGCGCTGCCGGGCACAGCCCATCCCGTGTTCCAGGTGCCGATGCGCACGGCCCCCGACCGGTCATGCACGCGAAGCGGAGACCGTGGGCCAGGCGCCGCGGACCGAGCCACGGTGGCGGGCGAGTACGCGGAACCCATCGGACGACGGATCCGGAATGACCGGATTCCCCCCCGAGTCGAGGTAGAGGCACCCGACTTCATCTGGCGGAAGGTCCGCCACCAGGGCTCGGGCGTCTTCCATCGCGCTGAGCCACCGGCGCTTGAGGGTGCCGAGGTCGAGCGGTTCCCGGAGCGCCAGCCGGCCGAGGTCCGCGTCGGTGTAGGCCGCGTGCCGCGCCGTCTGCTCCAGCAGGAAGTCGGGGGTGTAGCCCGGATCCTGGCCGCAGGCGGCCCACGCCAGCGCTCCCAGCGACAGGTAGGTGTCGTTGCAATGGAGCACGTCCACGAAGTCCCGGATCTCGTGACGCCCCGCCAGCGCCAGGACCTTGTTGATGGCGGCGTCGGCAACGTGCAGGCGATACCCGAACTGGTCGTCCTCCTGAATCGGATAGAACCGGAACGCGCTGTCCTGGGCCCACTCGATCCTCAGCGAGGCGGCGCCCGATCGGGTGACCGCGCGGTGAAACGCCGGGGTCCGGAGCAGCCAGGAGACTTCGTGGCCGGCTTTCCGCAGGGTTGCCGCATCCGCCTCCGCGCAGAGGGCCACGCTTTCTCCGAGATCGTGAAAGAGATCGAGATCGAGCGAGTAGCGCGGCGTCCGCTGCTCCCGGTGGAGCACCGTCGCGCCGGCGACGTAACTGTCCGGACTGCGGTTTCCCGCAATGAGGCGCAGGACCTCAACCTGGAAGGAACCTAGCGGCATAACCGGGCGGCGGTACGGAACCCCTTCCGTCCGCCGTGTTGCCGCAGGCCGCGGACGATCTCCGGGATGTCGTCGAGCGTTGCCACCAGATCGGGGCGGAGGTACCAGAAGCACTGCGTATGGAACGTGCGGAACGCTCGGCGCGCTTCGCGGACCCGCACCATGTCGCGCGCCTGCTCAGGGGAGAGCTCGCGGCGGCTTCGCAATCCACCCTTGCGGCCGATCCGGGCGAAGTACTCCCTGAGTGTGGAGGGTGAATCCATGCGGGCATATTAACGTAAGCTGCTTACGTTTGGGCACCGCTCGAGGTGGCCGGCTGAAACATCGCCGCACGGGTTTCGCGCCGCGGCGCGATGCCTGTTCCCACCGGAAGACGCCCCTCGCGTGTCCTCCCGCCCGCCCGGCCGGAAACGAACACTCCGCGGCGGCCGGCCGCGAATTCCGGGACGCCATGGGCACTGATCGCGGGGACCTGAAACAAGAATGGCGAAGCGCCGCACGCGCGTGCGTCGTTGCCGTTCGGCCAATCCCTCGGACGGCGGTGCACCGCGGCGAAATGACGCCCGGGAGTTTCGCCCGCTGCGCGGGCGATGCCGGTCCGGAGACCGGCGCTCCGGCGCCCGTCTCCTAGAATCCCGGCGATGCGTGTCCTGCACCGGAGGCTGCTCATTGTCTCGGCGGTGGTCCTGGCGCTCGTTCCGGTGGGGTTCGGGATCCGGCTGCTCGACCGGATGGCGCTGGCCTACACGACCGGGCTTCGCCGGAGCGTGGACAGCCCCGGGTTCGGCGGCGTCATGCCGCCCGCCGACGGGCCGCCGCCCGGGGTGGCATTCATCGGTTTCTCCCGTCCCGCGGAGGACGCCGCGGGGTTCGTGATGCGCCGGGTCACCGCCCAGGGCCGGGAGGCCGGACTCCGGGACGGCGACCGGGTCACCGCGGTGGACGGCGTCGCCTACCCGGACGCGCGGGAAGCGATGGGGGGACTCATCGGCACCCGGACCGCGGGCGAGACGGTGGACCTCACGGTCGTGCGGAGCGGCGAGGAACTCACGCTGCCGCTCCGCCTCTCGCGCTACGTGCGGCATCCGGGGGACCTCGGACTGCCGTTCGAGGAGGTCGCCGTCGCGTCGGGAAGCGGCCACACCCTGCGGGGGTGGTGGATCCCGCCCCCCGGGGACAGCGACGGCCGGTCCGTGGTGTGGGTGCACGGCGCCCATTCCTCGCGCTACCAGGCGCTCGACCACGGCGCCGAGTTCCTGCACGCGCGGGGGTACGGGATCCTCACGATGGATCTCTCGGGCCGCGGCTCGAGCGACGGCGAGTACATCACCTACACCTGGAACGAGCGGCACGACGTCCGCTCGATGGTGCGCTACCTGCGCTCGCGGCCGGACACCGACGCGTCGCGGGTGGTCGTCTTCGGGACCTCGAACGGCGCCGCCTCCGCGATCTACGCGGCTGCCGCCCTCGGCGACCTTCCCGCGCTCGCGCTCGACGCTCCCTACGCCGACCTCTGGCGGGCGGCCGGCTCCATGCTCGAAATGAGGGGAGGAATACCGGCGCTCCGGGGTCCGCTCGCGCTCTTCGTCCGGGCCAGAACCGGCCTTCGCATCCGTGAGGTCCGGCCCATCGAGGTCATCGCGGACATCCCCGGTCCCGTCCTCTTCCTGCACGGCGACCGGGACCTGCAGGTCCCCCCGGAGCACAGCCTCGAACTCCACGAGGCCCGGATGGAAGCAGGGTTGCCCTCCCGGCGGTGGATCCTCCCGGGCGGCGAACACGGGTTCGACGCCTATCCGCTGCCTGGAATCTTCTGGAACCGGGTCGCGGACTTTTTCGACGACGCGCTGGGCGGCCGACCTCCGGGACGGGAACTCGGTGGACCGGCTCCCGACACCCTCGACGACCCGCTCTGGACCAGTGACGGCCAGAACGGACCGGGTCGCGGAGGAACCCGTTGACGGGGGGATTCCGCGGCCTGGGCGGCATCGCCCTGGTGCCGGGGCTGCTCGCCGGCTGCGCGGCGCCCGATGCGCCGCAACCCGCCACGATCGGGCCGGCGTCCGGCTACGAGGAATTGGCGGGGCGGCTCGCCGGCTTCGTCCAGGCCGAAATGGAACACAAGCGGATCCCGGCCCTGGCGCTCGCCATCACCGACGGCGACCAGGTCGTCTGGGCGCGGGGTTTCGGGGAGGCGCGTCCCGGCGTGCCGGCCGACGCGGACACGCTCTTCCGGGTCGGGTCGGTGTCGAAGCTCTTCACCGACATCGCCGTGGTGGCGCGGCGCCAGGCCGGCGAGCTGGACCTCGACGGCGAGGTCTCGGAGGTCCTTCCGGGGTTTCAGCCCGCGAACGTCCCGGAAGAGGGCGGGGTCACGCTGCGCCGGCTGATGGCGCACCGGGCCGGGCTGGTCCGTGAGCCCCCGGTGGGGCACTACTTCGACGACACCGATCCCTCGCTCGCCGCGACCGTCGAGAGTCTGAACGGCGTCCCGCTCGTCTTCCCTCCGGGAACGAGGCAGAAGTACTCGAACGCGGGGATCGCGGTGGTCGGACGGGTTCTGGAACGCGCCGCCGGAATGCCCTTCGCCCAGGCGGTGACCGAAGAGGTGCTGGCGCCGCTCGGGCTGGAATCCAGTTCCTTCTCGCTGGCTGCCGCCCCGGCGGAACGGGTCGCCCACGCCACGATGTGGAGCTACGACGGCCGCGAGTTCCCGGCTCCCGGGTTCCCGCTCGGAATGGCGCCCGCCGGTTCGATGGTGACCTCGGTCCGCGATCTGGGCCGGTTCCTGACCCTGCTGGCGGGAGGCGAACTCCCGGGAGTGCTGGATTCGGACGCGCTTGCCGAGATGTGGCGGGTTCAGTTCCCGGCGGACCGGGGCGATCCGGAGCCCTCGGGGTTCGGGCTCGGCTTCTTCGTCGGCGCGCTCGAAGCCCCGGACGCCGCCGGCGAAACCGCCTCCCACCGGATCGTGCGGCACGGCGGCGCGATCTACGGCTACGCGACGGAACTGGCGTTCCTCCCCGAGGCGGGTCTCGGCGCCGTGGCGGTCAGCAACGTGGACTTCACGAACGCGGTGGTGTCCCGGATCGCCGAACTCGCGCTGCGGGGAGCGCTCGGGCTCCGTTCCGGGACCGATGTCTCCTTTCCCCGCTCCGAACCACTTCCCGAAGGCCTCCCGGCCCGGCTCCACGGCGTCTATGAGGCTGAGGACGGCGCGAGCCTCCGGGTGCTCGCCCGCGGCGGCCGCGCCGAGCTGGAGATCGGGAGCGCCACTGTGGAACTTCGCGCCTCCGGGACACCGCGGGTCCTCATCGCCGACTCGCGGCTTTCCTTCGGCCCGGAGATTGCCGTCCACGGCGGCGACGCGGGAGAGGTCCGGTCCCTGGGCATCGGGGACCGCGAGTTCCGGCGCGTCCCCGAACCCCGTCCGCCCCCTCCGCCGGCGGAGTTCCTGCCCCTGATCGGCGAGTACGGCTGGGACCACAACATCCTTTTCGTGTTCGAGCGGGACGGAGCGCTCACCGTGCTGATCGAATGGCTCGAGCGCTATCCGCTGACCCCCGACCCCGAGCATCCGGACCGCTTCCATTTCCCGGACCGGGGCCTCTACCCCGGCGAGTCGCTCCGTTTCCTCCGGGACGCCGGCGGCCGCGTCACCGGCGCCGACCTCTCCGGGATCGTCTTCGAGCGCCGTCCCGGACCGGGGGAAGGGACCTTCCGCATCGAACCGCTGCTCCCGGTCGAGGAACTCCGCCGTCTCGCCGATGCCGGTTCTCCGCCCGTCGAGGAAGGCGACTTCCTCGATTCGGACTTGGTGCGCCTGACCGGCCTCGACCCCACGATCCACCTCGATGTCCGCTACGCCGGCGAGAACAACTTCATGGGGACCGCCTTCTACCAGGTCGCCGACGCCTTCCTGCAGCGCCCCGCGGCCGAGGCGCTGGCCCGCGCCCACGCCACGCTCGGAGACCACGGATACGGAGTGATCGTGCAGGACGGCTACCGGCCCTGGCGGGTCACGAAGATGTTCTTCGACGCGACTCCCGAGCATCAGCGCATCTTCGTGGCCGATCCGGCGTCGGGATCGCGGCACAACCGCGGCGCGGCGGTGGACATCGGCCTTTACGACCGCGCGACCGGCGAGGTGCAGGCCTTCGTCTCGGGCTACGACGAGTTCTCGGAGCGCGCCTTCCCGCGCTACGCCGGGGGAACCTCGGAGCAGCGCTGGCTCCGCGAACTGCTGCGGCAGGTCATGGAGCGCGAGGGGTTCGACGTCTACGAACACGAGTGGTGGCATTTCGACTACCGCGCCTGGGAGCGCTACGGCATCCAGAACGTGCCGCTCCACCGCATCGGGGAAGGGGAACCCGGGCCGTGATTCTGGATCTGCTTTCGCGGGAGGGCCGGGAGGCGGCGCGGATCCGGCGCGCCGCCAAGACGCTCACCGAGCGCTACGCGCAGCCGGAGCCCCGGATGGACGCCGCCGAGCGGCTCGTCCGCATCGGAACGCCCGAGGCGATCTACCAGCTTGCCCGGCGCTTCACCATCACCTCCGGAAACCTGGAACAGGACGACAAGGAAAAGCGCTGGGTCCGCGACCTCCTGGTCGAGCTGGAAGACCGCGCCTCCGAACCCGTCAAGCGCTACCTGAAGGGCCACGACGAGATCACCTGGGCGATGGACGCGCTCGCGAAGCTGCTGCCGGCCGGCGAGCTGGCCGCGTTCCTCTTCGAAGTTCTGCAGGACGGAGATCCGGTGGCGATCCGGGGGTCCAAGGCGGTCCAGATCCTCGACTTCCTTGCCGGGCTGGAGGCGGAAGAAGTCGCTGCCCCGGTGGCGCGCTGCCTCACGAGCAGCGACGACACGGTGCGGATCGCCGCGGTGGCGGCGCTCCGCGGCTACCGGGATCCGGACACCCGGGAACCGCTCCTCGAGGCCTTCGTCTCGGACGAAGAGGACTCCGTGCGGGTCCGGATCGCGATCGCGGAACTCTTCGCCGATCTGGAGTGGGAGATCCGCGGCCATCGTCCGGGGGTGGAGCGCGTCCTTCCCGATGGCTTCCGGGTCAGCTCCCGCGGCCGGATCGTCCGGGCCGGATAGTGGCGACGCGGGGCCGGCCTGACGCCGCGCGCTGATGGTCTCGGCCTCCACCGTTCTCGTCGTCCTCGGTTATCTCGCGGGGATCACCGCCTTCGGCATCTGGGTGGGCCGGCGGGACCGCTCGGTCACCGGTTTCTTCCTTGCCGGCCGCTCGGCGCCCTTCTGGGCGGTGGCCGCCTGCGTGGTGGCCACCGAAACCAGCGTCCTCACCTTCACGTCGATTCCGGGGTTTGCCTACGAGGGCAACTTCGGGTTCCTCCAGTTGGCCATCGGGTTCCTGCTGGGCCGCGTGGGGATCGCGCTGGTGCTGCTCCCCGCCTACTTCCGCGGCGAGGTGTTGACCACCTACGAACTGCTGCTGAAGCGGTTCGGCGCCCGCGTGCGGAGCGCCGCGGCGGCGATCTTCCTCGTGTACCGCAACCTCGCCGACGGTGTCCGGCTGCACGCGGCGGCCCTCATGGTCGCGATCGTCGCCGGCGTTCCCGAGTGGTGGTGCATCGTGGCGCTCGCCGCCGCCATGGTGGCGTTCTCCGAAGAGGGCGGGGTCAAGGCCACCATCTGGACCGACGTCATTCAACTCGGCGTGTACCTCGTCGGGGCGGGGATCGTGGTCGCGGCGCTCTGGCAGGGGAGCGGCGCCGAGCCGCTCGACTGGATTCCCGCGGCGCGCGAGGCCGGCAAGTTCGACGTGGCGTTCCCCGCGTTCGACCTGACCATCCCCTACACCGTCTGGGCGGGCGTCATCGGCGGGTTCTTCCTCACCTTCGCGACCCACGGGGCGGACCAGTACCTGGCGCAGCGGCTGCTCGCGGCGCGTTCGCTTCGCCACGCCCAGGCGGGTCTCGTCCTCTCCGGCATCGGAGCGCTCTTCCAGTTCGTGCTCTTCCTGGGCATCGGCGCCTGGCTGTGGCACTACTACGGAGGGCGCGAGTTCGCCCGGCCCGACGAGGTGCTCCCGACCTTCGTCGCCGAGCACCTGTCGGGCGCCGCCGCCGGGATCACGCTCGCCGCGGTGGTGGCGGCCGCGCTCTCGCCGTCGCTGGTGAGTCTCGCCTCCACCACGGTGCGGGACTTCTGGCTGCCCTGGAAGCGGCGCCGGGCGGCGGCCGGCGCGGCCGCGGACGACGAATCGGGACAGGTGCGGGTGGGGCGGCAGTTCGTCGTGGTGTGGGGCATCGTGCAGACCGCGGTGGCGCTCGTTGCGCAGCGGGCGCCGTCGGCGCTGGAGGCCGGGCTGTCGATCCTCTCCTACGCCTCCGGTCCCACCGTGGGCGCCTTTCTGCTCGCGGTCTTCTTCCCGCGGGCGCAGCCCAACGCGGTACTGATCGGGATGGGCGGCGGGTTCGCCGCCCCGGCGCTGATCCGGCTGGCGGGATTCCCGCTTGCCTGGACCTGGGACGTTATGGTCGGCTCGCTCGCCACTTTCGCGGTGGGCTGGCTCTTGAGCCGCTCCCGCACCACGGAGCCGTGACCGACTACCGGACGATCCTCGCCGCCTTCCGCTCCTGGCGGACGCTCTCGGTCACCCTTCTCTCCTTCTCCTCGGGTATTCCCCTCGGCCTCGTCTGGTTCGCCATCCCGGACTGGATGCGGGACATCGGGGTGGACATCCGCATCGTCGGGCTCTTCAACCTGGCGCAGATCCCCTGGGCGTTCAAGATCCTCTGGTCGCCCTTCATGGACCGTTACGTCCCCGGTTTCTGGGGACGGCGGCGCGGCTGGATGGCGGTCACCCAGGTGGCGCTCCTGGCGCTCTGCATCCTGCTCGGGGGCGCCGGGGATCACCCCGACGCCATCTGGGTGGTGGCCGCGCTGGCGCTGGCGGTCGCGATCGCCTCGGCATCGCAGGACATCGTGGTGGACGCCTACGCGGTGGAGGTGCTGCGTCCCGAGGAGCACGGGGTGGCGGTGGGCGCCCGGGTGGCGCTCTACCGGGCGGCGATGGTGGTCGCCGGGGGCGGCGCGATCAGCGCGGCGGCTCTCTTCGGCTGGGGCGTGGTGAACGCGCTGCTGGGGCTGCTCTTCCTGCCGATGCTGCTTGTGACCTGGCGCGCCCCGGAGCCGGAGGAGCGCTTCGATCCGCCAAGCACGTTGCGGGACGCGGTGTGGAAGCCCTTCCTCGAGGCGCTGTCCCGGCCCCGGGCCTTCGAGATCTTCGCTTTCGTCTTCTTCTACAAGTTCGCCGACAACCTGGCCCAGTCGCTCACCCGGCCCTTCCTGATCGACATGGGCTACGGGGCCGGACACCGGGGGATCGCGCTCGCCACCGTGGGAGCGGTGGTGACCATCGTCGGCACGTTCGCCGGCGGGCTCTTCACCACCCTCGCCGGACTCGGACCGGCGCTCTGGGCGTTCGGCGTGCTCCAGATCTTCTCCAACCTCGGCTACTTCTTCGTCGCCGGCGCCGAGGGGAGCCTGGCGTGGATGTACGGCGCCTCGGCCTTCGAACTGTTCACGGGCGGCCTGGGCACGGGAGCGTTCTCGGTCCTCCTGCTGCGGATCACCGAGAAGCGCTTCTCCGCGACGCAGTACGCGCTCTTCTCCGGACTCTTTGCCCTGCCGCGCCTCCTCGCGGGTCCCTTCAGCGGCTTCGCGGTGGACGCGCTGGGCTGGCGGACGTTCTTCCTGTCCACCATGGCAATGGGGATTCCGGGACTGATCCTCCTCCATCGTTTCTCGCCCCTGGGGGTCCGGGATCCCAGGATCCGGCTCGGCGCGGGGGATGAGCCGGAGGCGCCCCGGCTCTCCACGGGGCTCGCCGGCCGTTTCGGCGTGTCCGCGCTTCTCGGTGGCGGGACGGTGTTCACCTTCGCCGTCCTGCTGGGGGCGCTGAAGGCGGCGCGCCTCGAACCCGAGGCCGGCTTCTCCCTCATGGCCGGGCTCCAGCCGATCGTGAACCCGGCGACCTTCGCGGACTGGGTTCAGGTGGGAGGAATCCTGGTGCTCGGGCTGATCTCGGGCCTCTTCGGCGCCGCTTTCGCGGCCGCGAGGCGGCGTACCTAGTCCGCGGCGCCGCCGTGCCGCCAAGGGCGGCGGGCTAGATTCCCGGTACATGCACCGGGCGCGTTTCGCGGTAGCGGTCCTCCTTGTCCTGAGTTGCGCCGTGTCCGCGTCCGCCTTCACCGGCAAGGTGGTTCTCCAGAGCGGCGAACCGGCGGCGGGGGCGATCGTCCAGATCCTGGGGCATCCGGGCTCGGCCGTAACGGACGGCCAGGGCCGGTTCGAGTGGCTGCCCGACCCGGCGCCCCCCTTCCACGTGCTGGTCGTGCTTCCCGGAGACCGGTACACCACGCCCGTCTTCGTCGAATCCGTCGACGCGGAAGAACTGCAGATCCGGGTGGAAGCCCTGGCTCTCCACGAGAGCGTCACGATCACGAGCGGCGCGGTGCCGCATACGGAAGCGACCCCGGGGAATGCTCCGGCCGTCATTGCCGGAGAGGCGATTCGCGTGCGGCAGGCGCCGCGGCTCACCGATGTGCTCGAAGCGGTGCCCGGAGGAAGCCGCGGGAGCGATCTGCACGCGGGCGCGCCCACGATCCGCGGGCTCTCCCGCGGAAGAACGGTGCTCCTCCTCGACGGGGCCCGGGTGACTTCGGAACGGCGGGCCGGCGCCAGCGCGTCCTTCCTGGACCCGTTCTTCCTCGAGACCGTGGAGGTGGTGCGCGGTCCCTCCTCGGTGTCGTACGGCTCCGACGCGTTCGGTGGAGTCATCCACGCCCGCACGCGACGGCCGATACCGGGCGGTCCCGTTGGAGCGCGGGCTCGCGGAACCCTGGGAGCCGGGCTCCCGGAGGCCAGTTTCGGGGCGGAGGTCCAGGGGTCCGCTCTGGGCACCGGGTTCCTGGCCCAGGCGCGGCGGCGGGTCTTCTCCGAGTACTCGAGTCCCGAGGGCAAGGTCGAAGGCTCGGGCGCCGAGGACTACGGGATGCTGCTCCGGGCCGCCAGAGGCCTGGGCGGAGGACATCTGGGAGTGGCCCTGCAATACGACGCGGGACGCAACGTCGGACGGCCGCGGCGGTCTTCGGCCACCACGTCCTATCCCGATGAAGACTCCCTCCGGCTGGTCACCGACTACCAGTTCGCGCCCCGCTGGGGGTTCGCGCGGCTGGATACCACGGCCTTCGTCGGTGCGCATCGGCTGGTCACCCGGCGGGAGGCGAACGGCGAAACGGCCGACTCCGAGGTTGCCGCGCACGACTTCATGTTGCGCGGGCGCGGTATCCGGCCGTTCGGCGACGGCCGCCTCGAACTGGGAACCGAGTTTCTCAGCCGGTTCGGAATCTATTCGGAGACCCGGGGCGGACCGGACGATCCGGTTCTGAACGCCGCGGCGCGCCGTTCGGCGTTGGACGGCGCCCTGCGCCGGGAAGCGTCGGTGTACGGCCACGCCGAGACCCCGTTGGCGCCCCGGCTTGCCGGGAGCGCCGGAGCCCGCCTCTCCGCGGTGGCGACGCAGTCGGGCCTGGTCGACCGCCAGGAGCGCCAATCCACCAGTCACGGCGCTCTCAGCGGGTTTCTCGCGCTGCGCGCCGACCTTTGGCGCGGGGTGGCCCTGACCGGCCAGCTCTCCCGGGGCTTCCGTGACCCGACCCTCTCCGACCGCTACTACGCCGGCCTGAGCGGGCGCGGCATCGTGTTCGGGAATCCCGATCTGACTCCCGAACGGTCGCTCCAGTCGGACCTGTCGCTTCGTTACGACGGTGACGGGGTCCACGGCGGTTTCTACGCCTATCGCTACCGGATCTCCGACCTCATCGAGCGCCATGAGGAGGGAGAAGACCTGTACTTCTTCAGGAACCGGGGAGAGGCGACCCTTTCCGGCGTCGAGTTCGAGGTCCAGGTCGGAAACCCGAACGCCCCGTTCCTGCTGGATCTTTCGGCCGCCCTCACGCACGGTGTGGCCGACGGCGGCGCCGCTCTCGACGGAGTGCCTCCCGCCAACTTCCGGGCGGGCCTGCGCCGCCGCCTGCCGGCGCAGAGCTTCGCCGAGGTCGTTCTGCTGGCCTTCGCCGCGGACCGCGACCCCGGACCGACCGAAGCCGCGTTGGACGCCTACGCGCGGCTCGATGCCGCCCTCGGGTTTCCCCTGAGCGGCGGCGCGGAACTGCGCTTCTCCGGCCGGAACCTCCTGAACGCCGCGTATCCCATCAGCGCCGATTCCCGCGCCGTCCTGGCTCCGGGACGGAGTCTCGTCGGCACGATCGTCTGGAACCTCGGAGCGTCGTCGGGGCCCTAGCAGCCCGTTGAAGCGACGGGACGGCGTATCCCGTCTGAACCGGGCCGCTGCGCTCCCATCGTCGCGTTTCGGCCGGAAACCAGCCGGTGTTCCGCCCCCATGCGGCTCGGCAGCCGGGCGCCTCGCCGCTCTTGGTGAGGCGCACCGCTTTCGGGACACCCGCACCAGTCCATGGTGACAGTTTCTGGAACATGCGGTGATCCACAAACGTAACGGTCAGCGAGCCTTCTACGCCAATCATTGGCCAAAACCGCGACAACCACCCATCGCCTGGTTATCGTCGCGTCGCTGACGCCGTTGACGATCGTACGTGACCGATTGTCATTACATTCATTACAGCCCGTTTTCGTAGACAGTCAAAGTATTGGGACCGATACGAGCTGGCGCCGCGCTGTGAAACAATCCAAGTACGTCGTACGCAGTAAGAAATCATCCTTTGGTTCGCATGCGGGTCTCGGTTGTCACCCGCGATACGTGACACATGACACTGACACACATTACGTTGAGATGAGGAAGGGACGATGAATCTCACAGTTTCCGAGTTGGCTCTTGCCGTAGGCAAACAGGAAAACTATGTGCGTCAACACATACACCGGCGCCACCTTTCGGTTCGCCGACAGGGCCGCACTGTCCGGGTTCCTCTGGACGAGGCGGTGAAGTGGGCGGGAACACGAGGACTTTCGTTTGTGCCGCCGAAGCGGATCAGCTTGACGTTGCTCGACCAGGGGGAAAGGATCGGGCGACTCACCGTCCTTGCCTGGCATCCCGAAGGCGGTTTGGCGCGGAACCTGTTCACGTTCATGCGTCATCGAAAACGCGACGCTCTGGGACCGTGGTCCACCGAACCGGATGCAACGTGGACCCTCGAGGAACTCGATGACGATCTGAGTCTGCTGTCCTTCAACGGCTCGTACGAGGAATGCCATGAGCACGTCGACAACATCCTTTCGTCGGGTGTACTCGAGGCGCACGAGCGGGAGATTCACTACATCCTCGAAGACAACCCGAGGAACCACTGGGCCTACCGGGACTACCGGCGTCAGTCGGTGGGTTCGATACGGAGCCCGTTCGCCACCCACAGCGCAGCGATTACCGAGTACTGGAGTTTCGAAGACGGACCTCATCGACAGTGGTTGTCGCTGTCGGATCCGCTTGCGGGGCGATTGCGCTTGGCGCTTCGACGCCTTGGCTTTCCGCTCGACCGATGTCCGGAGCGCGTCGGCAACCTTCTGGTCGCTGCCGCCGAAGACGCGATCACGTGTCGACTCACCGCGCATCACGACCAGACGCTTCGACTTCATGTCGACGCCAAGGGACTTCTTCCCCAGACATATCGCGCGACCGTATGGGCGAGTCACAGCGGGGACGAGGTGCTTCGACGGGAGGTGCCGGTCATGCCGGGGCAGACCACGATCGAACTCGTTTCCGAAGTGGACCGTACAGGCTTCGCCATCTGCCGCGACTTCGACGGGCAGTACGTGGATCTGGTGGAGAACCTGCCTGGAATGGAGGCCGCCCATGCCGGGCGGTGGGGCGAGCAGCCGCTCCAGCGGGTCCGGGATCCAGTCGTGCGCGTTCCGCAGCGCGTCCACCCGTCCCGTCCGGCCGCCGCCTTTCCGGAACGCTTTCGGCGGACCGTCCGGCTCGATCGGGGTATCCGGCAGCAGTGGCTGCACCGCGTGGCGCACCAGAGGGAGGCCGGGGCCCGCCGCGACGCCAACCTGGTGCGTTTCGGCCCCGGCCGGTTCGCCGACGCGGCACGGCACTTCCTCTACCTCGTTTCCCACGACTCCGGCCACCCGGGGCCGACCTATCTGGCCGACCCGTGCTTCGTCGGACACACGATGGCGGATGAAGTGGCCCAGCTCTTCATGGACGTGTGTGCCGCGATTCGGCGCCGGCCGCTGCGGATCCTGTGCGCGGAGCGGCCTCCAAGCGACGCTCCGGCGTGGTGGGCCCGCTACCTGCGAAAGGTCGACGCGAACGTCACCGTGCGGACCTTCGTGAATCGCTCCGATGAGCGAGGGTGTTTTCACGACCGATACCTGATTACTCCCGTACGCGAGATCCTGATCACGAACTCGTTCAACGGATGGAATCGTTTCGGCGTGACCTTCGTGAGTCTTCCCTACGGGCTCTACCGTGCGGAAGCGGAGCAGTTGTGGGCCCTGGACCCCGACAACCCTGCTTCGGACGTCCTCGTCCGCGAGATTTCGTGATGCCGGTCAAACCGGGCGGCGCTTCCTCCCTGTCAGCGGCCGCCCGCGAGACCGTCTGGCGGATCTTTGGCGCCGGAGCTCAGCCGGGGGCCAAGGGCTCGGTTTTCGACAGGATCGAACCCATGATCCGGAAGCATGTGCCGTCCGCCGACCAGGACCGCGCCATCGTAACGATCAGCGATTGGTTCGAATCGGGCGCTCACGTCAGGTGGTTGAATCCGGACCGCGCCGAGCTGGTCGCCGATCTGGTGATCGAGGGAGTCGGTTCGCGGCGCTCCGAAGAAGCGGTATGGGCGATCGGATCGATCGGAAGCGAACTGTCCGCCGCGATGATCAGGCGGCGTTGGGACGGGGAAGAGGTCCGCACCCTCGTGGATGCGGCCGTCAGCGTGCTGAACCGGACCGAGGCTCGCGTGCGGCACGAGGATCGTGCAGCTGGGCTGGAGGAGGAGGCGGGCAACTTCGAGGGAGTCGTATCCCGGGACGGGATCGTGACCGCCTTCGCGCGGCTCGAAGAAGAGAGCCTCGAGCTGGTGAATCAGGGATTGCATCCGACGGTGGCCAATCTGATCGATCTCGCGGTCGAGCTCTTCCCCGAACAGGCTCCCGTGCTGGTCTCCAGGCTGGAGGCGCCGACCATGCAGGCCAGGGCGGCCCGACGCATGGTGGCCCGAACGCCGCCGGGCGATCCCGGCGCGATCGTGGGATGGATCACGGAGGACGCCGCCGATACGGCCGTCGCGCTGGCCATCGTGCACGTGCTGGGTGCGGCGAGGAAACTGGACGACAGCCAGTCCCCGCGAAAAGACCCTTCGCCCTCGGGGAAGGCGAGCCCCGGGCAGGCGCCGGAACGTCCCCCGGACGACGCCGGAAAGCTGGTTCTTCAACTCCTGGGGCGCCTGGCGAACCTGGATTCACCGGATTGCCTGCGGTGGATCGGCGAGGTCCTGAATCAGGCTCCGCGGGCGCTGTCGTTGCCGGACGGCGGACAAAAGCCAAAGCTCCTGGCCCACCTCGAGCACGAGTGCACGAGACTGGCGGTGAGCCGCTTCCGCGAGCCGGGGTCCGCGCCCCTGCTCCCGCACTTCCAGGTGGGGCTCCTGCCCGGCCGGGGAAGGCACTGGGTGCGCCACCAGATGGCGATTGCCCGGGCGATGCGTACTTCGGCGCCGGGACGAGCGGAGGAACTCGCGCGAGCCACCCTGGACGAACATCGGCGACAGTTGGCGGAACAGCAGGATGGCCGTTACCTGGCCCCCGACTGGGACTCCTGGAGCGATCGGGAATGGCTCGAAGGCCTGGGAACGGCGCTGGCCCTGGGCCGCAAGGATCTGGATCTCCGCGCCTGGGTCGCCAACGAGTGCCGGGACCTGCCGCTGAGCGTCTGGGACGCCGAGGAGGATCCCGATGGATTCGCGATGGCGGAACAGATTGCGCAGCACTGGTTCCTCGTCGCGCTCCTCGCGATTCCGCAGCGGGAAGAGTTCGGCCGACCCTTCGAGCCGCCCGTGGTGCGCGCCCTCGCCGAGGCTGTCTGGGCTCACTGCAGATTCTGCCGGCCGCATCTCCAGACGCATCCGGAAGCGTCGGTCGCCGCCGAGCTGGCGGCCCGTTACGCGATGCGGAGCGGGCGGGACAACGACCAGTGGCTGCTCGACCAGGCCCGCGGCGAAGGCCTGGGTCCCGGAGCTCTCCGCGTCCTGCTGGAAGAGCGGCGATCCCGGGGCCGTCGGCCGGCCGGGGGCATTTCCGACGTTGACGACGTGATCGTGGCGGAACTCGTGCGGATCGCACTGGACCGGTTCGATGATGGTGGCCAGTTCGACCTGGACGGCCTTCGCGACTGGGGAAGGCTCTGGCTCCTGATCGGCGCGGTGGACCCGGCGGAGAGGACGGCGATGGCCATTGTCAGTTTCCCTTTGCGCGGCGCGGACAGGCACTCGCGGATCCTGGCGCTCAAGCTCCTCGGACTGGTTGTTCGCCACCGCAAACCACGTCCCGGCGTGGCCGAGTACGTGGTACCGCTCTACAACCAGCTCTGGCCAGTGTTCGCCGTCACCCCGAACCAGGAAAGGGAAGACCGCGAGGAAATCGAGAAGGCCTTCCTGGGCTCGGACCTCATCGCCGGGTAGAGTTGGACCTCGGGTCCTCCCGTGACCCTGGCAGGGAGATACTCCCGCCCTCGACCCGTGCCCCGGCGCGCCGTGGGATGCGAACATCCTGCGCGGCGCCGTCCGCCGCCTCCCAACGGTGGTTCGCGCGACCCGCACCATGACGAAACCCACGGACGAACACACCGCCCACCAGGAACGGATGCGGGCGCTCCAGGCGGAGGTCCGGGAGAAGCGCGCCGCGGCCAGCGACCCGGGACGCGGCCTGGTGCTGGTCCACACCGGGGACGGGAAGGGCAAGTCCAGTTCCGCCTTCGGGGTCATCGCGCGAGGGCTCGGCTGGGGATGGAAGGTCGCCGTGGTGCAGTTCATCAAGGGTGAGTGGAAAACCGGCGAGCGCCAGTTCTTCGAGCGCTTTCCGGACCGGGTCGTCTGGCGCACCATGGGCGAAGGGTTCACCTGGGACACCCAGGACCGCGCCCGGGACATCGAAGTGGCGGCTGGCGCGCTCGCCGTCGCCCGGGGGATGCTGGCGTCCGGAGACTTCGACCTGGTCGTCCTCGATGAAATCAACGTCGTGATGAGCTACGACTATCTGGAAGCCGGGGCGGTGCTGGAAGCGCTTCAGGCGCGCGCAGCCTCGACGAGCGTGATCCTGACGGGCCGCGGCGCCCGCGGCGAAGTGATCGATTACGCCGATCTCGTCACCGAGATGCGCGAGGTGAAACACCCGTTCACCGCCGGAGTCAAGGCCCAGCGCGGCCTCGACTATTGAGATCCGGCGGGCGGGAACGCCGCGCAGGGCCGGCTGAAGCCGGCCTTCCAGGCGGTCCCCGCCACCCTGGGCCTCAGCGTCTAGCCTTCGGGCGACAACGGGAAAGAAGTGTTCGGCGATCGGTCAGGCGGCGGCAGGGGGTTTCCGGCCGTCCCGTCCCGGAACCCTGCTGAATCCCCCCGCATCCTCGTCACCGGCGCGAGCGGCTACGTGGGCGGCCGGCTCGTGCCGGCCCTCGAGACCCGCGGCTACCGGGTCCGCTGCCTGGCGCGCCGTCCCGAGTACCTCGCGGGTCGTTTTCGAACCCGAACGGAAGTCGTGAAGGGGGACGTTCTGGACCTCGAGTCCGTGGCCTCCGCCCTGGAGGGAGTCCACACCGCCTACTACCTCGTGCACTCCATGGGGGCAGCCGGCGACTTCGAGAAGCAGGACCGGGCCGGCGCCGAGAACTTCGCCCGCGCCGCGCGGGAGCGGGGAGTCGGGCGCATCATCTACCTCGGCGGCCTCGGCCGGCGCGAACTCTCCGCGCACCTGCGGAGCCGCCAGGAGGTCGGCGGCATCCTGGCCGCCGAGGGTCCCCAGGTGGTTGAGTTCCGGGCCTCCATCGTAATCGGCTCCGGCTCGCTGTCGTTCGAAATGATCCGGGCGCTCGTCAACAAGCTGCCGGCGATGATCACCCCGGGCTGGGTCCGGACCCCCACGCAGCCGATCGCGATCGACGACGTGATCGCCTATCTCGTCTGCGGCGTGGAGTTCGAGGGAGAGGAAAGCGCCGTCTTCGAAATCGGCGGCCCCGACCAGGTCAGCTATGGCGGGCTCATGCACGAATACGCCCGGCAGATCGGAGTGCGCCGCCTGATGGTTCCGGTGCCGTTCCTGACGACGCGCCTCTCGAGCCTGTGGCTGGGTCTCGTGACCCCGCTCTACGCCCGGGTCGGCAAGAAGCTCATCGGGAGCCTGCGGAACGAAACCGTCGTCCACGGCAGCACGGCCCTGAGGACCTTCCCGGTACGTCCCCTGACCGTCGGGCAGGCCATCACCCGCGCCCTCCAGGCGGAAGACCGCGAGATGGCGGCCACCCGCTGGAGCGACGCGGTTTCCTCGGGCGGCAAGACCTCCGGCTGGGGCGGCCGGCGCTTCGGATCGCGGCTCGTGGACCACCAGCAGCTTGAGGTGCCCGCCGGGCCCGCGCGGGCGTTCGCTCCGATCCAGCGAATCGGCGGCCGCCAGGGGTGGTACTTCGCGACGTGGCTATGGGTTCTGCGGGGATTCCTCGATCTCCTCGTGGGCGGCGTCGGAATGCGGCGGGGCCGCCGGCATCCGGTGGAACTCAGGACCGGGGACCCGCTCGACTTCTGGCGGGTCGAAGCGTGGGAGAAGGACCGCCTCCTCCGGCTCCAGGCGGAGATGAAGTTGCCGGGCCGCGCGTGGCTCCAGTTCGAGGTGGAGCCGACCGGCGGCGGCAGCCGGATTACCCAGACGGCGGTCTTCGACCCGCTGGGGCTCGGAGGGCTCGTCTACTGGTACGGCCTCTACCCGATCCACTGGCTGATCTTCCGGCGGATGCTGCGGGAAGTGGCGGCGCGGGCGGTCGAGAAGTCACGGTCCGAAGACGCCTCGTTCCGGGGTCGCGGCGGGGGCGGTTCCCGCGTTTCCCCGACTCCCGGTGGGTGATGCCGGCCGGAGGCCGGCGCTCGGCGCCGGCGCGCCCCTTACGCGACGATCAGCGGACGCAGCGCCTTCAGGCCCGCCAGCGCCCGCTCCACGTGCTCCGCGGTGTTGTACAGGTGCGGTGACAGCCGGAAACCGCCGGAAGTCGAGCCGGCGATGCCGTGCTCGTCGTACATCCGGGAGAACACCTCGCGGCGGGACTCGGCCGGCACCTCCACGATGACGACGCCCGCCGAGAGGGCGTCGTCGATCGGGGTCACCAGCGGGATGCCCGCTTCCGTGAGGCCCTTCTTGAGGCGGCCCGCCAGGTCGTACATCCGTTTCTCGACCCGCTCCGCGCCGATCTCGGCGTGGAACTCGGCGGTGGTGCCCATCGCCGCGAGACAGGCGTCGTCGCGCTGTCCCATGGATTCGAACTTCCGGGCCCCGCTCGGGTCCGGGTCGGCGTCGCCGCCCCAGCCGGGGGCCACCTCGGAGGGCCAGAGCTTCGGAATGGTCTCGGTGCGGACCACCAGCACGCCGCACTCCTTGGGTCCGCAGAACCACTTGTGGGAACTGCTCGTGAAGGTGTCGGCGCCGATCGCGGGCACGTCCACCGACAGCCCGCCGAAGCTCTGGGCTCCGTCCACGTGGACGTGGATGCCGCGTTCGTGCGCGGCGTCCGCGATCCGGCGCACCGGCAGGTGAATGCCGGAGACGTTCGAGACGTGGGTGATCGCAATCACCTTCGTGTTCGCGCCCAGCGCCTCGATGAAGGGAGCGGCGAGATCGTCCGCCGCCGCCGGCGCTTTCGGCGCCGACACCCGCCGGACCGTGAAGCCGTAGCGGGCCGCGCGGACGTCCCACGCGACGTTGTTCGTGGGATGGTTCTGGTCCCAGAGGACGACCTCGTCGCCCTCTCCGAGAACCAGGCCGGCGTTCACGATGTTGTTCGCCTCGCTGGTGTTTCGCACGAGGGCCAGTTCGTCGGCCGTGACTCCGAGCTGCGCCGCCACCTCCTCCCGCGCCGACTCCCGCAGGTCCCCGAACTTCCCCCGGTTCTGGAACGAGCAGTCGTGGTCGATGTCGCGGGTCAGCTCGCTCACCCGGTCCGCCACCGACCGGGGCGAGGGACAGAGGTTGGCCGCGTTCATGGGCACCTTGTCCTCTTCGAAGGGGAACTCCCACCGCACCATCCGGAACAGCGCCTCGTCGTCGGCGGCGACGGCCCGGAGGGCCGGGAAAGCCGCCGGAACGGCGGCCGTGGTGCGCAGGAACGAGCGCCGGGTAACGGCATTCGAGAGGGACTTCGTCATGGCGGGCGCCTCCGAGGTCAGCGAGTCTAGCGGGTTCCCGGCGGCGAGGCCGAGACGAGGTCCCCGGGCCGCCGGGCGCTGCCGTGGGTGATGACCGAGCGGAACAGAACCGGACAGATCAGCGAAGTGACCGCGGCGATCATCACCGCGATCGCCCGGTCGGTCTCGTCGAGAAGCCCGAGTTCGAGCCCCACGGTGGCGACGGCGATCACGAGGCTCAGCCGGGCGGAGAGCAGGAATCCGGTCGCGGCGGCCGCCCTGAGCGAGAAGCCCCAGAACACGAACAGCAGGGCCGGCAGGAACTTGACGAGGAACGCCACGCCGATGATGACTCCGGCGCGCGCGAGCGCTTCGGGGTTCAGGAGGGCCCCCACCTCGAAACGAAGGCCGACGTTGATGAAGAAGATGGGGATCAGGAAGCCCCAGGAGATCCCCGAGAGCTGGTGGCGAAGCCCCTCGGGCGGATGGAAGAGCAGCGCGAAGACGCCTCCGGCGAGGAACGCGGCCAGGATCGGCTCCACGTCGAGCACGGTCGAAAGCCCCACGAAGATGAGCAGCAGTGCGAGGGCGCCGCGAATCCCCATCTCGTCGGGGTCGTCCTTGCGGAACAGCCGGGACACGCGGAGCGGGTGCCACCAGAGCACCAGCTTCATCACCCGCAGCACCACCACGACCGCGACCAGCAGCAGCGGCCCGTTGATGAGCTCGATCCCCCAGCCGTCCCTCGCCCAGATGGTGATCTCGGCGACCAGCAGCAGGGTCACCAGGTCGGCGATCACCGCCGAGACCAGGATCGCCTGTCCGAGGCTCTCGGTGGTGATCCCGGCGCTCCTCAGACTCGGCAGCACGAGGGCGGCCGAGGTGGTGGCGAGCAGCGGGGCGTAGAAGACCGGCAGCTCCAGCCACACCGTGGCCAGGAAGGAGAGCGCGAAGGTGCCGGCGAAGACGACGAGCGCCTGCCCGATGGGCCCCGCGCCGCCCCGCCGCAGGGCCCGGAAGTCGATCTCGAAACCGGCGAGGAACATCAGCATGAGGAGCCCGAGGGTCCCGATCTGATCCAGCAGCTCGGTGCCCTGCACCAGTCCGAAGACCGGGCCGATCAGGACCCCGAAGAGAATCTCGACGACCACCGCGGGCGCGCGCAGCCAGGAGGCGACCGGGGGCAGCAGGAAGGCGGCGATCCCGACGATCACCAGCGCGCCGGAGCCGTCCATCAGCGGGTCCCCAACACCGCGGCCGCGGCCAGCGCCAGCGCTCCGGTGGAGTGCACCAGCTCGTCGACCGGGCAGTGCTCGCCGGGCCGGTGCGCCAGTTCGAGAATCCCCGGCCCGTAGGCGACGCAGTCCGGGACTCCGGCGACCCGGGCGACGTGTTTGTGGTCGTAGGTGCCGGGGCTCGCCACCTCCTCGACCTCGGCGCCGAGGGCGCCCCGCACCCCGTATCGCACCGCCTCGGTGGCGAGGGACCCGGCCGGCGTCCGCACCGGCTCGACCGTGAGCAGTTCTTCGACCCGGTAGCGCCGGCCGGGTTCGCGGTCCGCGCACGCCCGGACCCGGTGAGCCACCTCTTCCCGGACGGCCTCGAGTCCCTCTTCGGGCAGGAACCGGCGGTCCACCACCAGTTCGGCCCGGTCGGGAACCTGGGGACTCTCGGTTCCGGCGCCCGCCTGTCCGCCCCGGATGCTGTTCACGTTGACCGTCGCCACGCGGGCCCCCTCGGGGACCACGGGAAGGGCGGTGCGGCGGGCGGCCAGTTCCGGGACCCATTCGTTCCGGATTTCTTCGAGAAGGGGCGCCAGGTCGGCGATGGCGTTCCGGCCCAGGAACGGCATGCTGCCGTGGGCCACCTCACCTTCGGCGACGACCCGGAACCAGTACACCCCGCGGTGTCCCACGCACACCCGGCGTGAGCCGAAGGGTTCGGGAATGATCACGGCGTCGGTGTCGCGGGCGATCTGTCCCGACTCGGCCAGCCAGGCGACGCCGGCGTGTCCCCCGGTCTCCTCGTCCGCGGTCCCCGAAATCTCCAGAGTGCCGCCGAGCCGGGCGCCCGCCCGCTGGAGGACGATCGCGGCGAAGAACGCCGCCGCGACGCCCCCTTTCATGTCGCTCGCCCCGCGGCCCCAGACGGCGCCGTCGCGCACTGCGCCCGAGAACGGGTCCGTGGTCCAGCCGGAGCCCGCGGGGACCACGTCGAGGTGTCCGTTCAGGTGGAGCCGCCGGCCGCCCCCTCCAAGCGGACTCTCCAGCCGGCCGATGACGTTTCGCCGGGGATACGCGGCGGAGCCGGGTGGGCAGGCGTCCGCCGGAGGGTCGTCGAACGTCACCTCGAAACCGGCGGCCGCGAGCCGGTCCCCGAGGAGAGCGGCGCACTCGCGGTAGTTCTCGCCCGGGGGATTCACGGTCGGGATCCGGATCAGCTCCCCGCAGAACGCGGCGATCTCCGCTCGGGCCGCTTCCGCCTGGCGAAGGATCCGCGCCTCGAGGCGGGCGGCGACCGGATGGAGCGGCATCGAAACCGAGGATACCGCCCTGGACGACCGCTGCCCGGTGTCCGTACTTGACTGGCCGGCCATAGTTCGATAATATTGGAAATATGGAAACAACGGCCACCCATCCCGCCGCCGAGGCGCTGGAATCGCGGTGCGCAATCTCCCCGGAGCACCGCCTCGACGTCTTCCACCGGTTGGCGCAGGGCGGTGCGGACGGACTCGCGGCGGGGAACGCCGCCAGACACTGCAAGTGGCCGGCGCCGACCTGCTCGTTCCACCTGAAGGAGCTCGAGAAGGGTGGGCTGCTGAACTGCTGCCGCCATGGCAGGTCGCAGGTCTACACGGTGAACTTCCGGGCGATCCGGGCCCTGCTCGGACATCTGACGGAACACTGCTGCTCCGAGGAAGAGTGCGGCGACGAGGCTCCGCCGGCCGCCGGCAAGGGGCCACTTCGATGATTCCGGGGGCCGCGGGCGGTTGGTCCGCTCCCGGCAACGGCCGGGTTCGCCCGCGCCGGCGCGGGGGAGCGTCGCGTGCGTTCGGGGCTCGCCCCGTCCGTTCCCTGGCGACCAGGGGTTGACATTCGGTATTTATTTCAATACTATTGGAAATATGGAAACGACAACGGCGTATTCGACGGCCGAAGCCCTCGAGATGCTGTGCGCCCTCTCCCAGGAGAGCCGCCTCGACATCTTCCGGTTGCTCGTCCAGAGCGGCCCGGACGGACTCGCGGCCGGCGCCATCGCCCGGCACTGTCATCTGCCGGCGCCGACCTGCTCGTTCCATCTGAAGGAGCTCAAGAAGGGCGGGCTCCTCCGGTGCTGCCGCCACGGCAGGTCCCAGATCTACACCGTGAACCTGCAAGGCATCCGGGATCTGCTCGACTATCTGACGGAGCACTGCTGCACCGACCACTGCGACCACGAGGCGACGAATGGCGCCGACGGTCGGGAACCGGAGGCGGTGGACTGAACATTTTGCGACGGGCTCCGCTTGGGGTGGACAAATAACGAAGGTCCGGGAGCGGGTTGGCCGCTCCCGGTGGCGCGGCGGGTGAGGGAAGGAGTGCCCACGGCCGGAAGGGGACCGGAGTCGGGACCGGTGCGCGCCGGTTTCCCCGGTGCGGACCCGCGGGGGACGGTTCGCCGTTCCCCCTGAAGGGCGTCTGGCGCGCCCCCGGTTGGTGTGTCGGCACCGTGTTCGCTTGCGTGCGGTGCAATAGTTCGATAATATTGGAAATATGAAAATAAGGACTCGAGAGTTGAAGACAACGGATCCGGAATCCGCCGATGCGTGCTGGCTGAACGCTCTGACCGAGCCGGTCCTGGAGGCGCTCACCCGTCTTCCCCGGTCGGTGGTTGCCGAGAGTCTCGGCGGCGTGAAGATCGCCGAGCGCTGCCATCACGGCGGTGTCCGCCGCGGGTCTCCGCATGCCCGGTTGCTGCGCGCGCTGTCGCGGCGCCCCACCCCGCGACGCCGCTGCCGGCAGGAAGGCCACCATCCCGGGGTCATCTGCTACGGACCCCACGGATCCGGAGACGCATAGGCCGGAAGTGACGCGCCGGAGCCGGACGGCGTCCGGCGACGCCGCGCCGGCGTCCCGCGCGGAGCGAACTGCCGCGGCGGGCCGCCTCCTCCGGGAACGGCGCCGAATAGAATCAAGGCCGTTCTGTTCCCTCGGCGAGCCCCAGCCCTGCTGCTCCTCGCTCTCGGGACCGTCATCCCGCTTTGCGGAAACGCCGGGGAACCCGAACGCCGGCAGGTCGTCCTTCCTTCCCCCGATCCCGGACTCGTTGCGGTTGCCGGCATCGAGGTGGGCCACCACGAACTGGACGGCCTCCCCACCGGCTGCACCGTAGTCCTGGCCCGGGAGGGCGCGGTTGCCGGGGTTGACGTCCGGGGTTCCGCTCCCGGAACCCGCGAGACGGATCTGCTCGATCCCGAGAACACGGTGGAGCGCGTGCACGCCGTGGTCCTGTCCGGGGGCAGCGCGTTCGGCCTCGCGTCCGCCGACGGAACGGTGCGGTTCCTGGAAGAGGCCGGGATCGGCTATCCGGTGGGGCCCTTCCGGGTGCCGATCGTCCCGGCCGCGATCCTGTTCGATCTCGGAGTGCAGGGTCCGGGGGCCGTCCGTCCGGGCGCCGACTGCGGCTACCGGGCCGCCGCCGCCGCGAGCCGGGACCCGGTGCGGCGCGGCAACGCGGGCGCCGGCGCCGGAGCCACCGTGGGGAAAAGCCGCGGTCTCGCCCGAGCGATGAAGGGCGGGGTCGGCTCGGCCTCGCTGCGCTTTCCGGACGGCCTCGTGGTGGCGGCGCTCATCGCGGTGAACGCGGTGGGCGACGTGGTGGACCCCGCGGACGGGACGGTGGTCGCCGGGGTTCGTAACGACGCGGGGAACCTCGCGGACGCCCGCCGGCTGCTGCTCGAGCCGCTGTCCGGTCCGCCCGCCGGCCCGGACGCGGAACGCGCCGGCCCCCTCGCCGGCGCCAACACCACGATCGGCGTGGTGGCGGTGAACGCTCCGCTCAGCAAGGCGGAAGCGAACAAGGTGGCCGAGATGGCGCACGACGGGCTGGCGCGAACCATCTACCCCGTGCACACGCCCGCTGACGGAGACACCCTGTTCGCGCTCTCCACCGGGCGGGGGCCGGAGACGCGCCTCAGCCGGGTCGGGGCACTCGCCGCCGAGGTGGTGGCGCGGGCGGTTCTGGACGCCGTCCGCTCGGCGGAGTCGCTTCCCGGACTGCCGGGCGCGGGGGATCTCCCGGCGCCTCCGGACCTCCAGGGCCGCTGACCGCGCGTGTCCCCGCATCTCGCCGTCCTCGCCGCGTACTCGGCCCTGCTGATCGCCGTCGGCTGGGTTGTCTCCCGAAAGGCGCGCTCCGCCGAGGGGTTCTTCGTGGCGGGCCGCCGTCTCCCCGCCCGGCTGGTCTTCGCGACGGTGCTGGCCGCGAACATCGGGGCCGGCTCCACCATCGGTGCGGCGGCGCTCGGCTACGAGCACGGGCTGGCCGCCTTCTGGTGGGTGGGGGCGGCGGGCCTCGGCACCCTGCTGCTCGCCTGCTGGCTGGGTCCGCGGATGTGGCGGGCGGCGTCCGCAGCCCGCCTGCGGACGGTGGGCGATTTCCTCGAGCTGCGCTACGGCGCGGGGGTGCGGGTCGCCCTCACCGGCCTCCTGCTGGTGGCCACCCTCTTCGTGCTCGCCGCCCAGTTGCTCGCCGCCGGGGTGCTCATCGAGGGAGCGGCGGGGATTCCGCTGCCGCTCGCGATCCTCGCTGCCGCGGTGGTGATGACCGCGTACTTCGCGGTCGGCGGTCTCCAGAGCGCGGCCTCGGTCAACTTCGTGCAGCTCGGCGTGCTGCTCGCCGGCCTCGGACTCGCGGTCCCCTACGCGTTTGCCGCCGCCGGGGGAGGTGCGGGAATCCAGGGAAGTCTCGGGGAGGACGCACTGGACGTCTTCGGCAGCGCCTCGCTCGCGTTCGGCTACACCGCGCTGCTGATCCCGGCCTTTCTCGTTTCGCCGGGGATCCTGCAGAAGCTGTTCGGAGCCCGGGACGAGAGCGCCGTCCGGCGCGGTCTGACCGCCGCCGGAATCGCGCTGCTCGCCTTCGCGGCGGTTCCGCCGCTTCTCGGAGCGGCGGCCGCGGTCCTCCATCCCGGACTCCCCAACCCCGACGCCGCCCTCCCGGCGCTGCTGATCGACTCGCTTCCCCTGTGGCTCGGGTGCCTCGGGGTCGCGGCCCTGTTCTCGGCCGAGGTGTCGAGCGCCGACGCGGTGCTGTTCATGCTCTCGACCTCGCTGTCACGCGATGTCTTCCATCGTTTCCTGCGGCCCGACGCCGATGACCGCACGGTCCTGCGGGTGGCGCGCGGCGCCGCGGTGGTCTCCGGACTCGCGGGCGTCGTCATCGCGATCCTCGCCCAGAGCGTGATCGCTTCGCTGACCGTCTTCTACTCGGTCCTGGGGGTTTCGCTCTTCGTGCCGGTGGTCGTCGGCCTCCATCGCTGGCGGCCTCCGGCGCGGGCCATCCTGAGCGGCGCCGGCGTCGGGGTGCTCGTGTTTCTGCTGGCGCCGGAGGACGGAGTCCTGCCGGCGCCCCTGCTGGGGATCGCGGCGTCGGCCGTGGTGGTGTTCCTCCACCTGCGGACTGCCAGACGCTGACCGGAGCCGCAGCGTTGGTTTCCGAGGGCCCCGGCCGGGCACCGAGATCCGCCGACGTGACGGTCGTCGGGGCCGGACTCGCCGGACTGCAGTGCGCCCGGTTGGTCGCCGAGGCCGGGCTCGACGTGGTGCTGGCGGATCGGAAGGAGGACGTCGGGGAGCGGGTGCACACGACCGGGATCTTCGTCCGCAAGTCCCTCGAGGACTTCGCGCTGCCCCCGTCCTGCCTGGGTCCGCCGGTCCGCCGGGCGGTGCTCTATTCGCCGGCGCGGCGCGCACTGCCGCTGGCGAGCCGCCACGACGAGTTCCGGGTGGGCCGGATGGCGGCGCTCTACCGTGAAATGCTCGGCCGCTGCCTCGAGTCGGGGGTCCGCTTCGTCTCCGGCGCCCGCTATCGCGGCTCCCGCCGGACGGGAGGGGTGATCGTGGCCGAGTTGGAACGCGAAGGACGGACCCTGAGCTGGGAGACCGGTCTCCTGGTGGGCGCCGACGGCGCGAATTCCCAGGTCGCCCGCGACCTGGGCCTCGATTCCAACACCGAATGGCTCGTGGGTCTGGAGTCGGTGCACAGCGGGGTGCCGCTCGCGGAGGGGGCGGCGCTCCACTGCTTCCTGGACCCCCGCATCGCGCCCGGATACCTCGCCTGGGTGGTTCAGGACGGCGAGGAGACGCACGTGGGGGTGGGCGGCTATCCCGACCGCTTCCATCCCCAGACCGCGCTCGCGGCATTCACCGCCAGTCTCGACGGGCATTTCGCGCTCGATGAGGGCCGGTTCCTCGAACAGCGCGGCGGCCGGATCCCCGTGAACGGCGTGCTGCGGCGGATCGGTACGGACATGGGGTTGCTCGTCGGCGATGCCGCGGGTGCGGTCTCGCCGCTCACCGCGGGTGGTTTCGATGCTTGCCTGCGGCTCTCCCGGCAAGCCGCCGACGTCATCGTGCGGCGCTTCGAGACCGGCGACCCCGGGGTGCTCGCGACGTATTCCGGTGCGAACCTCCGGGCCCGGTTCTGGTCCCGCCGCTGGATGCGGGCGCTCCTGGCCGGGGTCCGGAGCCGGGCGGCGATGGAAGCGATCTTCTGGCTGCTCCGGTGTCCGCCGTTCCGCAACCTGGCGTGGCAGGTCTTCTTCCGGCGGCGTTCCTTCCCGGACCTGGAGTGACGTTACCGGCAGGGGCCGCCGGTCTCCAGGCCGGCACGCGCGGCGCTGGGTGCCGCGCACGTCGCGACGCCACCCACCCTCAAGATGCATCCGGCCTGGAATCCATGCTCCGCTCCCCCCGTTCGGCACGGGCGCCCGCGGTGTCTACTGCCAGTCTTCGACCGTGAGGCCCGGGACACGGCGGAATTCCCGGACGTTGCCCGTTATCAGCGTCGCGGCAAGCGCCCGCGCGTGGGCTGCGATCAACAGGTCGTTGCGCCCGATCGGCTGGCCGGCCCTCTCCATTGCGCTCCGGATTTCGCCGTAGAGCCGGTCGGCCGGTTCCGCGAGTGGGCGCACATCCACGGCCTCCAGGACCGCCTCGACCTGCTCGCTCAGGCGCGCGGAACCGCGTCGCGCGGCGCCGTAGCGCAACTCGGCGGCGACGATGACGCTGATCGCGTAGCTGGCTCCGGCAAGCGCTGCGACGCGCGCCGCCAGCGGGCCGTCGGGACGCCGGATCAAGGTCGAGACGACATTGGTGTCCAGCATGTACCGCAGCGGGGCCACGTCAGAAGATCTCTTCCGGCTCCACCGGAGGATCGTCGATCACCGGAAACTCTTCCTCCAGCGGCGAGAGCCGTGCCAGCACCTCTGCCAGTGACGGAGTTCGATCGATGGGCTCAAGGATCAAACGGTTCTCATCCCGATAGACGACGACCTCTTCCGCCGCCAGTTCGAATTCGCGAGGTATGCGGACCGCCTGATTCCGACCGTTCCGAAACAGACGGGCCTGGCGGGCGTGCTGCGTGAGAGCGGAGACGTTCTCCGACATATGCTGAGCATATGCCGCGGTGCGCTAGCCGTCAATTCCGCGAAGCGCCGCCCCGGGCCATAATCCGCGCGCCGTGACCATCGCCTCCCCCTTCTCGCTCGCCGGGATGGACGTCGTGGTGATCGGCGGCGCCTCCGGGATCGGCGAAGCGAGCGCGCGGCTGGCCGCCCGCTCCGGCGCCCGGGTGGTGGTGGCCGACCGGGACGAAGCCGCCGCCGGCCGGGTCGTCGCCGCCATCGCTCGGGAGGGTGGAACCGCCGTCGCCCGTGAGGTGGACATCCGCTCCGGGCAATCGGTCGGGAATCTGTTTCCCGGACTTGAGTCGGAGGGGTTCCAGCCGCGCGGACTGGTCTCCACCCCGGGCGTGAACGTGAGGAAGCGCCTCGCCGATACGAACGAGGAAGAGTTCGAGCGGGTCGTCTCATTGAACCTGAAGGGGACCTTCCACGCGCTGCGCCACGGGGCGGCCAGCCTCGCGCGTTCCGGCGGCGGCAGCATCGTGCTGCTCTCCTCGATCCGCTCCCAGGTGGTCGAGGCGGGGCAGGGGGTCTACGCGGCGACCAAGGCGGGCATCGTCCAGCTCGCCCGCACCGCGGCGGCGGAGTGGGCCGCCTCCGGGGTCCGGGTGAACGCCCTCGCCCCGGGAGTGGTCGAGACGCCGCTCACGGCCCAGATCGAGAAGCGGCCCGACTGGAAGCAGGCGTACACCGACAAGACCCTGCTCGGACGCTGGGCGTCGGCGGAAGAGATGGCCGCGCCGACGGTGTTCCTGTTGTCCCCGGCGGCGAGCTACGTCACCGGCTCGGTGCTCTTCGCGGACGGCGGCTGGACGGCGGTGGACGGCCGGTTCGATCCGCTCTGAGCGGGCGGGCAGGTGGCTGTTCCGGAGCCGGCGGGTCCGAGGCTGGGGCGATAGCGGGGCCGGCGGGTTCCGGCCGGGGCGCCCTCCGGGAATGGGTGGGTTGCGCCGTGCGCGGCATGGAGTGCCGCGCGTGCCGGCCGGAGGTCGGCGTTCCAGGCCGTCGCGCTACACGTAGAGCAGGACGCCCCTGGCGGGTTGACCGGTGGCGCGCTCCACCGCCCGGGCGTAGAGAGCGACCTGCCGGCGGTAGCGGGCCTCGGTGGCCTGGAACCCGGGGTCCTCGGGCGGCCGGGAATCCGTCTTGAAGTCGAGGACGGTCCAGGCGCCCCCGGCGTGCGGCTGGAAGACCAGGTCGGCGACTCCCTCCACCAGGGTCGGGCCCGAACCGGCGGGAAGGGAGGTGTCCCCGGGGTCTGCGAACGACTCTCCTGCCAGCGCCGATCCGGGTTCGAATCCGTCACCCGGGGACGCACTTCCGCCGGCATCCTCCGCGGCCGGTTCCAGGTGGAGGAGCGGCAACTCCCGATAACAATTCCCGTGTTCCGCCGCCCGCCGCGCCTCGGCCAGCAGCGGGTGGCCGAGCGCGGAAGTCACCGCTTTCGCCGCGGCCCGGCCGAGTTCTTCCTCGAGCTCCAGTTCCCGGGCGGCGCGGGCGGCCTCCGCTTCGATCCCGGCCTCGTCGGCGTCGAAAGGAATCCGCTCGAGGACCCGGTGGACCAGCTCTCCGAACGCGACCCCGGCAGGACGCCCGGAATCCCGCGGCGGCCCTTCCACCCCCAGTCTCTCGACGTCCACCTCCCGGAGATCGCCGGCGGCTTCCAGCGCGGCGAACGCGGTGGCCGGGATTGCCCGGCGGGTCGGGACCTGCCCGGCGTCGATGGCCTGCTGCCGCCGGGCGAGGAAGGCGGCTTCGGCTGCCTTGCCGCCGCCGGAGGCGTCGCCCTCGGCATCCGTCCGGAGCAGGTCCCATAGCGGGCCGGTTCCCCGCCGGCCGTCCGCTCCGTTCGCGGGGCCCGATCCCCCCGTCCGGGGTGCGATGGCGCCATGTCCGAGCAACGGCTTGAGCCCCGCCGCTACCGGGGCGAGCAGGCTTTCCTCCGGGAAATCTCCCTCGGATACCGGCGCCGCCAGCAGA
The DNA here is from genome assembly GCA_022828085.1 of Acidobacteriota bacterium. Lineage (GTDB taxonomy): Bacteria > Acidobacteriota > Vicinamibacteria > Marinacidobacterales > Marinacidobacteraceae > Marinacidobacterium. The sequence goes on from JAJEIY010000031.1 coordinate 50,058, forward strand.
TCCCGGGCGCGGGTCATCGCGACGTAGAGCAGCCGGTCCAGTTCGGCGAGGTCCTCCGCCTCCTCGGCCGGCGTTCCCTCGAGCAGGTCCCAGGGAACGATGCCGGCGCCCAGATCGCACGCGTAGAGCCGCTCCGCCGCGTTCACGATGCGGCTCGCCCGTCCGTGGCGCTGCACGGCCCCGTCGCAGAGCGCCACCACCGGGAACTCGAGGCCCTTGGCGGTATGGGTGGTCATGATCCGCACCCCGCGTACGTCCTCGTCGATGGCGTGGGCCGATCCCGCATCCGGATTCTCCGCTTCCGACGCGAGTTGCTCCACGAACCCGCGGAAGGAGAGTCCTCCGCGCGCCTCGAAGGCGCGGGCCGCCTCGGCAAGCCGGCGGAGGTTCGAGAGCACCTGATCCGGTGAGTTCCAGAAGGCGAAACCGGTCTCCGCGCGGTGCCTTCCCAGGAGCTGCTGGAGCGTCACCGCGATCGGCTGGTGGGTACGGCGCCGGTGCAGGTCGTAGAGGAACGCCAGCCCGTCCCGGATCGTCCGGTCCACCTGTCCCGCGTCGTTGCCGTCATCCAGCTCCAGGAGCCGGGCCCGGGCGGGCCGCAGACGAATCTCGGGATGGCGTTCCCGAAAGAGGAAGAGGTCCTGGTCCGGGATCGCGAACAGGGGGCCTCTGAGGGTGGCGTAAACGCTCAGCTCGTCCTCGGGGAACTCGACGGCGGTGAGGGCCGCCCGCAGGAACGACAGCTCGGCGCTGCCGATGTAGGTCTGCACCGCCGCCAGCGAGTGCGGGATGCCGAGGTCCTGAAGGGCGTCGGCATAGGGCTGGGGTACGAGCCGCCGGTAGGAGCGGAAGCGGCGGAACAACAGGCAGATGTCGCTTGGCTCCACCGGACGCGGCGCCCCGCCGTCGGGCGAGGAGACCTCGAAGCCGCTGTCGAGGAGCCCACCGACGAAGGCCGCGACCGCCTTTGGCTCCTGCTCCTCGAGGTGTTTGACGTAGGGCGCGTGCGCCAGCCGGATGGCCGCGAGCGCGGGTCCCGGCATCGGCTCCCGGGCGGCGTGGAGCGGCACGTAGTCCACCTGCCGGGCGAGACCTCCAAGTCCCGGGCCCGTCTCGAACTTCGGCCCGAGATTCCTGTTCACGAAGTCGCAGACGCCGGGCACCGAACGGAAGTTCGTGGTCAGCCGAACCTCGGCGGCGCCGCTCGCGAGCAGCCGCTGCTTGACGCGCAGGTAGTGGCCCACGTCGGCCCGCCGGAACCGGTAGATGGACTGCTTCGGATCCCCGACCAGGCAGAGCCGGCCGGGACGCGGGACCGCCTCGCCCCAGTCGCCGTCCGGCGGTTCCCCGGCGGTGAGCAGCAGGACGATCTCCGTCTGCATCGGGTCGGTGTCCTGGTATTCGTCCACCACGAGGTGGCGGAATCGCCCGGCGAGTTCCCGGCGGACCTCCGCGTGGTCCCGCAGCAGGCTGCGCGTCCGCAGGAGCAGGTCGTCGAAGTCGAGCAGGCCCGCTTTCGCCTTCGCGTTCTCGTAGTCGTCCACCAGCCCGCGCAGGTCCTCCCGCAGGAGTGCCGCCAGGTCAGCGTTGCTCTTCTGCTGGAACGCGGCCAGCCGGGTCCGGAACCCGTCCCGCCATCTGCGCGTGTGGGGGAAGCCGGAAGGCGTGCGGCCGCCATACGCCGGGACCCTCAGCTCCGCGAGCGCCTGCTCGAGCCAGTCCAGGTCCCTTCCGGAGGCGGCTTCCCGCACCCGGATCTCGCGGGCGAGATCCGCGGCGGCGGCGAGGGAGCGGATCAGCCAGTTGGGTCTCGCCCCCGGCGGGTCCTTCGGGAGCGACCGGTAGAGCTCCTCGAGCATGAAGAGCGAAGGGACCGGTTCGCGCTCCTCGCCGCCGGGTCGTTCCACCAGCTCCAGGATCGCGGTCTCCGCATCCCAGGCGCGCCGCTTCCACGGTGCGTCGAGCGATCGGTAGTCCAGGAGCCGGAGGCCGGCCTGGTGGAGGACGTCGAGCGGACTCACCATCGGGTTCCGGCTGCGGCGCAGCAGGCGGGCGATTCCCGGTCCCGGCCCCTCGAGCTGCCGGTCCACAAAACGGCGGAACACCCGGTCGAAGAAGGCCCGCTGCTCGGCGTCCGTCAGGATCTGGAAGTCGGGATCCACCCCCGCCTCGATCGGGCGCTCCCGCAGGATGGTGGCGCAGAAGGCATGGATGGTCCCGATGGACGCCTCCTCGATCTGGGACAGCGCGGCTTCGAGCCGCGGTCCCGCGGCCGCTTCCTCCGGGCCTTCCGCCGCCTCCCCGATCCGGGACTCGAGGCCTTGCCGGATCCTGAGCCGCAGTTCGCCGGCGGCTTTCTCCGTGAAGGTGATCGCGGCGATCTGCCCGATCCGGGCGGTGCCGGCGGCCACCATTTCGACCACCCTGCCGACGACCGACGTGGTCTTTCCGGTGCCGGCCGCCGCCTCCACGATCAGCGTGGTGTCATGGTCCCGGCGGATGCGCTCCCGGGCCGCGGCGTCCGGAAGCGCGTTCACGGCAGACTCCGGATCCCGGCGACATCGTCGAGGGCGGCGGCGAACCCGGGCCGGGCCTTCGTCCGCGCGTAACCCGCGGGCCGCGGTCCGCAAACCGGCAGGTAGTCGCAGTAGTCGCACACCCGGTAGCCGACCCCCGGGTTCGGCAGGGCGGGGAAGCGTCCGCCCTGGACCGCCCGGTCGAGTCCCGCGACGAACGACTCGAAGACCGCCCGCGAGTCCTCGCTCGCCGCGTCCACCTCGGTTTCGAGGTAGGCGCCGCGGACCGTCGCGTAGTAGAGCCGGCCCGAGGCCGCGGGCGATCCGGACAGCGCCTCGTAGGCCAGGGCGTAGAGGAGTGGCTGCAGCGCCCGGCCGCCGAACAGGATGCTCTGGGTGTCGGTGGTCTCGATCGAGGCGCGTCCGGTCTTGTAATCCGTAATCTGCACGGTTCCGTCGGAGCGCCGCTCCACGACGTCGATGGACCCGTGGAGCCGGAGCCCGCCGGGAAGCACCGCCGCCTCCGTCCGGCTGGCCGGGTCGGCGGGTTGTCGCGCCCCCATGCCGAAGGTGAGCTCGTTCGCCAGGGGGACGCGGCCGGTCTCGGCGTACCGCTGCAGGAAGCCGCGCAGGTCGCCGAGCAGCCCGTCCATCTGGTCGCGCCAGACGCGCTCGATCGCGGGCGCGACCCGCTCGCGCACGTCGGCCTCCACCCGCCGGAAGATCTCCGTCAGCAGCTCGAACGCCTCGTCGAGCCGTTCGCTCCGGAGCGGGGCCAACCCGCGTTGCCGGAATTCCCGTCCCAGGTGGAAGAACACGTCGTGCAGGAGGGAACCGCGGGTGAGGGGGTCCAGGTGGATCAGCGCCTCGGGACGTTCGACCGGCCGCAGCCGGACGAGGTTCTTGAGAAAGAACTGATAGGGGCAGGCGGCGTACGCCTCGAGGCCGGTCGCCGAAAAGGAACGGTTCCCGGGACGGTGCCGTTCCAGCGCCTCCAGCGCGGCCTGGTTCGGGTTCAGGAAGCCGTCGGGAGACTGCCACTTCCACTGCTGGCGCATGTACTCCTGGCGAAGGGCGCGCGCCAGACCCGGATCGGAGAGCAGATACGCCGCCGTTCCCGCGTCCCCGGCGCGGGCCTCCGGCCTGCCGAGCGCCGACGCGACCTGCGCGAGATCGAACTCGCGCCGGTCGATCGCGAGCGACGCGTCGCGGGGAGCGCGAATCCCGCGCACCACCTTGCTCTCCCGGCCCGCCCGGGAACGGATTTCGGCGAGCGTCGGAATCTCCCCGAGACCCGCCCGGAACGTTTCCGCCAGGTAGTACGACGGCACCTGGGGACGGCCCTCGACGAGGTTCAGCGAGGAATAGCTGAGCGTGAGTCTCCGGGTGGCCGCGCCGATCCCGATCCGTAGCCGCAGGCGCTCGCGCCCGGCGAGGTCGGAACGGACCGGCAAGTCCGGAGAAAGCGCCTCGCGGTTCCGGTCGAGGAGCATCGGATCCTCGCGAAGCACCCGGGGGAACGCGCGTTCGGACAGTCCCGGAACGGCCACCACGTCGAAGGCGAGCCCGCGCGCGGCCTCGATGGGCCCTACCCAGACCCGGCCGTAGCGGCTGCCCCGGGAGCGGGTGACGACCTCGGCGAGCCGCCTGACGAGGCTGTCCCGCACTTCTTCGAGGGTGACCTCGGTGACGTCCCGCATCGGGTCCATTTCCGCCAGGCAGTCGACGACTCCCTGGGGATGGAGCAGGGCGGCCCGGGCCAGTCCTTCGAGGTGACGCGTCCACTCGGAATAGCTCGCGTGCGGGGAGGGGAGGGCCGCCAGCCGGCGGAGGATGGGAAGGGCGGTCTCCGTCAATCGCCGGAGGTCCTCCTGGCGCAGCCGGAGGTGCTCCCGCCTGGCGTCATCCGCTTCCGCCTCTTCGTCCTGCCGCAGCCGGTCCGCGAAGCGGGCGAGGCGCCTTTCCCAGCGGTCGAGACCCCCGATGACCTCGGAATCCAGGATGAGACGCTCCCAGCGGCGGGGCGCCACGAAACCCGGAACATCCGTCGCGCTGCCTTGTGCAGCATCGGTCCCGGGGTCCGCCGCCGGTGCGGCCGGGGTCTCCCCGAGCGAGAGGTATTCGGCGAACCGCGTCGCGGAGAGCCCTTCCCGGGCGCAGTCGAGGAGGACGACAAAGGCCCGCCCGGCCGGATGCGGCCGCCGGGCGCCGGCATCGAAGAATGCGGGAATCCCGGCGCGCCCGAAGGCTTCCTGAAACGCCGAGGCCTGGCCCGCGGGCTCGGGGAGGAGGACGGCCATCCGGTCGAAGGGAACACCTTCGCCTGCCTCGGCGAGAAACGCGCGGGCGTGCTCGATGGCCTCCGCGGCGGTTCCGGGCGCCGCGATCACGCTGAGCCCGCGGCGCTCCCGGTCGGGGCCGGGCCGCCGGGTGGCGAACAGATGGCGTTGCGCGGAAGCCACCGCATCCTCGGGCTCCGCGTCCCCGGAGCCCGGTTCGGCTGCCGGAGACGGCACGGCGCCCAGCGCGAGAGCGGCTTTCTCGGTCGCGGTGTCCCCCTCGGGCAGCGTCAGGAACACCTCCGGGGCCGCTGCCGTGAGGGCGCCGGTGAAGCGGCGCGCCGCGCGGTCCCAGAGCGGAACGTCCAGCAGGAGGAGCGGCAGCCCTGCCGGGGGACCGGCGCCGCCCTCGATCCGGCGGGTGGCGGCGGCGAACGTTTCCGCCCGGTCGGCGAGGCGCGTTTCGGCCAGCGTTTCCGCGTAGGCGCCGTAAAGCGCCGCGAGGCCGTCGTCCCGGCCGGCCAGCCGGTCGGCGCCGACGCCTGCCAGCCGCAGTTCGTCGAACGTGGAGGCGAGCCGGACGGCGAGCCCCGGACCCTCGGCCGCTTCGCCGAAGCGTCCGAGCGCTCCCTGCCGGCGCGCCCGGTGGATGACCCGGACCACCGCCGCGAGTCTCGCGGCGGGGGTCAGTGGCCTGAGCCCGCGCGCCGCCAGCTCGGAGCGGGCGAGATCCTGGGCGAGGACGAACAGACCGAAGCGGAAGGCGCCGAAGAGCGCGCCGGAGGCGCCCCTCGTCTCTGCCGCCCCGTGGACCATCCGGTCCGCGGCGTGGCGGTTGGGCGCGACGACGAGGAACGGCTGCTGCGCGCCGAGTTCCTCGAGGAACCGGCGGGCCGCCGTGATCCGTACCGCCGCCCGCGGGCTCTTGGCGAATCGCTTCCGCACGGTCCTCACCCTAGGATCGAAACGCGACAAATCCTGTCGGGGAAGCGGGCGCCGCCTCCGGATCGGCTACCAGGTCTGGGTTTCGTCGGAATGCAGTTTCGGTGGCAGGCGGTAGGAGATCAGCGGATCGCGCAGTTGCGAGTTGTCCACGAGCGCGGTGAACCGGTCGACTTTCGCCTTCGCTTCCCAGCGCGGCACCAGGCTGCGCAAGCGCCTTGCCAGGCGGCGCTTGTTCCGGAGGTAGAAGAGCAGCCCCCGGGTGGATTGGGGCGGGTAGTTGAGCTTGTCCGCCAGCTCGTCGCCGATCAGGGCGCGGGACACGCGATACACATAGTCGGCGAGATGCTGGCGCTCCCGGGGCTTCCGGATGCCGATCACCACCGGCGCGGAATTGACCAGGGCGTTCGCCATCACGATGCCCTCGATCGTCGGCCGCGGCTCGCAGGCGATGGCAACCCGGCAGAGCTCGAGCGCCTCCGCCTCGCTCGTGAACAGGATCGTTTCCGGAACGCCCATCAGGTGCGCCGAGTAGCGCCAGATCTGGACGAACGCCTCCCGTTCTTCCCGGGTCGGCTCGGCTCCGAGTCTCATCGCCGCCTCGAGCACCCGCGCCGAGAAGTTGGCGGCGGCCAGCGAAACGTGCCCGATATGGATCGGCGTCCCGACCTCCGCCTCGTCCCACTCGTCGGATCTCCTGAGGTGATACCGCACCTGGGCGTGGATAAGCCGGATCCTCACGCTCAGCTTCCAGCCCTCGCCCTGGCGTTCGAGACCCCCCGGGATCGTGATCTCGATGAGTTGGCGGATGTTCTGGCGGAGACGCCGGACCCCGTGGTCCGTCAGCCTTCCGGTGGTGAAGAACGACTTGCTGATGAGGGTCGTGAAGCCCCAGACGATGCTCGAGCCGACCAGCGCCTGGACGTAGAGGTCCGAATCGGCGTGAAAGGCCCGGCAACCCGGATAGACCGCCTTCGAATCGAACCAGTCGGGCTGGATGGAACTGGATTCGATGAGTTCCCGGAGTTCCGCCGGCGCGTCCCGGAAGCCGGCCTCGTCCTCCTCCATCCCCGCCGTGATGATCTCGTGGATCCGTTTCTGGGGCAGGTCCACCATGGACTCGATCGCCGCATCGGCGAGCGGGTCCCCCTTCGTGGTGTGCTCGATGTACCGGTGCGCCAACTCCGGATCGTTCCAGCGCGCCCTCTCGTAGCCGGTGCGGTACGCGGACGGAACAAGGACCTCCGGAGGTTGCGGCGCGAATCGCTCCTGGCGCGTGGACATGCAATGACCGACCGAACCGACCGTACCCACCGAACCGATCGAACCGACCGAACGAACCGGGCGAACTCTATACCTGACGCGTTCCCACGATAACCCTGGCGGTGGTCGGACCGGGTTCGCGCGGGCTTTCCCCGGTCGGCAACGATCTCCTGCCCCGCAGCAACAGGGCGGCGTCGTCGCCCAGGCTGTAGAGCGCGGGAACGATGAGGAGCGTCACCAGAGTGGCGAAGGCGACCCCGAAGGCGAGCGAAGCGGCCATCGGGATGAGGAACTGCGCCTGGATGCTGCGCTCGGCCATCAGCGGAGCGAGGCCGGCGCAGGTGGTCACCGAGGTCAGGATGATGGGCCGGAACCGGAGGGGGCCGGCCGCGAGGACCGCCTCCCGGGTGGGCATCCCGGCGCGGCGCTCCCGGTTGATGAAATCCAGCAGCACCAGGGCGTCGTTCACCACGATCCCGACGAGCGGCACCATGCCGAAGAAACTGGGAATCGAGAACGGCACCCCCATGATCAGGTGGCCGAAAATGGCCCCTGCGAGCCCGAAGGGCACTGCCGCCATGATGACGAAGGGTTGTGTCCACGAGGAGAGCGGCACCGCGAGCAGCGCGTAGATGAGGATGAGCGCCAGCAGCACGTTCTGCTGGAGAGCCTCCAGGGTCTCCGCCTGATCGCCGGCCAGTCCGACGACGTCGAATCGCAGGTCGGGATACCCGTTCCCGAGATCGGGAAGCACCCGCGCCTGGACATCGGCCAGCACCGCCCCGGCGGAGGCGACCCGGGGGTCCACGTTCGTGTGGACGGTGATCGCCCGCGCCCCGTCCACGCGCCGGATTGCCGCCAGCTTCTCGGCGCGCGCGAGTTCGGCAACCTCCCCGATGGGAGCCACCCCGCCGTCCGCACGCCGGACCCGCATCCCGGTCACGTCTTCGGGCCGGGTGCGGCCCGATTCCGGGTAGCGCAGGAGCACACGGATTTCATCGCGTCCCCGCTGGATCCGCTGCACTTCCTCGCCGTAGAACGCCTGGCGCAACTGGCGTCCGAATTCGCCGGCGCCGATCCCGATCCCGGCCCCGCCGGAACGGACGCGCGCCACCAGTTCGGGAGCGCTGCCGTCCCAGTCGTCCCGCACCGCGCTGACTCCCCCGTACTCGCGGAGGAGCGTCTGCAGGCCCGCCGACGCCTCGTGCAACGCCTCCATGTCGTCTCCGCTGATCCGGATCGAGATGTCCGCCTCCTCGCCCAGGATCGACGTCAGGACCGTCACCTCGCCGCCGTGCGGAAGCGTGCCGGTGAGGCCGCGCAGCCGGTCGCCGATCCCCCGGGCGGTGAATCCGGCCCGCTGCTCGGCGGGAATGAGTTCGAGCACCACCTGGCCGATGGTGGTTCCGGACCCGGCCAGCGCTCCCCCGATGGCTCCTCCCGGGCCGAAGGGAAGCTGCTGGCCGGAGAGCGCCGTCAGGTTCCGCTGCGGGTCCACGCCGTACTCGGCGCGGACCTCTTCGCGGATCCGGACGATCGCGGCCTCGACCTCTCCGACGACTTCCGCCGTGGCGTTCGCCGAGGAACCGGGCGGGAGCGAGACCTGCACGGTGATCACGTCGCTGTCGAACGGCGGCGTGGTCTCCACCGGCACCCAGCCGCCGCCCAGGAGGCCCAGGGACAGCGCCAGCGACAGGATCCCGAGGGCCACCGTCGCGAGCCGGTTCCTGAGCGACCAGCCCAGCGCCGGGCGGTAGAGGACGTCGATGCTCCAGTCGAGAGCGCCCTGGAAACCTGCCCGGATCCGGGCGAGCCGGCGGCTCGGCCGCACCCCGAGCCCCCCGTGCGCCATGTGGTGGGGAAGGATCCAGGCGGCGTCCACCAGCGAGAAGGCGAGTACCGGGATGACGATGCGGGGAAGGGTGCCCATGAGGTCGCCCCAGATGCCGGGGAGGCCCAGCAGCGGCCCGAACGCCGCCATGGTCGTCAGAACCCCGAAGGAGGCGGGGAAGAGGACCTGGCGCACGCCCCTGACGGCCGCGGCTTCCACCCCCGTCTTCGCGAGGGAGACGTGGCGCTGCACGTTCTCGCCCACCACGATCGCGTCGTCCACCACGATCCCGAGGGTCAGGATGAACCCGAACAGGCTGAACATGTTCACGGTCACCCCGAGTCCGGGCATCATCAGGAAGGCGCCGAAGAAGGCCACCGGGAGTCCGGCGGCGGTCCAGACCGCGAGACGGCTCGACAGGGTGAAGAAGAGAACGAGGAAGATGAGGGCCAGGCCCTGCAGCCCGTTCCGGACGAGGACGTCCATGCGGCTCTCGAAGAGCTGCCAGGCGTCGAACCAGGGAGTCACCGAGAGCCCCTCCGGCATGCCTCGTTCGATCTCGCGGACTTCGGCGTGGACGGCCTCCGCAGTCTCGAGGAGCCGGGCGCCGCTCGCGAGCATGACCTCGAGGAGCGCCGCGGGCTCCCCGTTCATGCGCGCCGTCCGCTGCACGTCCGCGAAACCATCGGTGACGACGGCGACGTCTCCGACCGTGACGACGCCGCCGCCGGGCGCGGCGATCAGGGGAATCCGGGCGAAGTCCTCCCCGGTGACCGCTTCCGCCTCGGTGCTGACCCGCAACTCGCCGCTGTCGGAACGGATCGAGCCGCCCGGGACGTCCGCCGAACCCCGGCGGATCGCCATCGCAACCTGGTCGAACGTCAGCCCGAATCGGGTGAGGACGTCCTCCGAAACCTCGATCGAGATCTCGTAGTCCCTCCCCGAGGCGATCTCCACCGTCGCCACCCCGGGGATGGGGGTGAGCGCGTCCCGGACGCGGTGCGCCGCCTCGGTGAGGCTCCGTTCGTCGGCGTCCCCGTGGACCGCGATCCGCAGCAGCAGCGGATCCACCCGCACCTCCGCGATCACCGGTTCCTCGGCGTCCGCCGGCAGGGTCGTGAGGGACTCCACCCGTTCCCGGATCTCGTCGCTCACGCTCCGGAAATCGGCCCAGCGTTCCACCTCGACGGTGAGCACGCCGACCCCCTCGGTCGCGAGGCCGGCGATCTCCTTCACCCCCGAGACGTCGTCGAGCGTCTCCTCGAGTCCCGTAAGGACGCTGTCCTCGATCACCTCGGCGCCGGCGCCCGGGAACACGGTGGTGACGGTCAGCGCCGAGGACCGCGTCTCGGGGATCATCTCCTGCGGGATGCCGCCCAGGGTGAGCAGCCCGCCCAGCGAGATCCCGAGCAGCAGGAGGTTGGCGGCCACCCGGTTCCTGACGAACCAGGAGATCACCCCCGACTCCGGGCGACTGCCCGGTCCGGTGGAGGGCCCCTCCACCTTCGCGTCCATGTCCGAACTACTCGCCGTCCGGGATCGCCGCCAGCCGCACCGTCATCCCCTCGGTGACGATCGCCGGCGGGTTCGTCACCACCCGATCCCCGTGCGCGAGTCCCGAGCGGACCAGCAGGTCTCCGTCTTCCGTGGACCAGAACGCGTCCACCTCGCGGATCGCGATCCGGTCCCCGTCGGTCACGACCAGCACCCGCCCGTCCTCCCGGAACGCGCTGCGGGGCACCACGGCCACCCCGGGATACTCGCGTCCCTCGATCTGCGCCCGCACGAACATCCCCGCCACCAGCGGCGGACGGCCTCCCGGCCCCTCTCCGTAGGGATCCCGGACCTCGATCACCGCCGGAAAGAACCGCGTTGCCGGATCCACTTCGCCCGCCATCCGCACCAGCCGGCCCTCCCAGCTCCAGGTGGTCGAGGCGAGCGCCGGACCCAGCACCGCCGTCAGCCGGGCGCGCGGCCCCTGGCCGCCGGAAGCGCCTCCGAACGGCAACTCCATGAGCTCCAGTGCGGCATCCGGCAGCGACACCCGGATTTCCGCCACGTCCACCGAGAGGAGTTCCACCAGCGGCACTCCGGGCGCGGCCCATTCGCCGACCTCGGCGTTCCGTGAGCCCACGAGGCCCGTGTGGGGCGCCCGCACCTCCGTCTTCCGGAGCTCGTTCTCCGCCCGTTTCAGCGATGCCTCCGCCGCCGCGACCCCGGCGCGCGCCGCGGCGAGCTGCGGGACCCGAAGCGCGAGGGCATCCGGTTCCGCGCCTTCTCCCGACCACTCTTCCTCCGCGAGCCGCGACAGGCCTTCCTCCGACTGCAACTGCAGCCGGGCCTGCGCCACCTGGCTCCGCGCCATCTCCACCGCCTGTTCATAGGCGAGCGACTCGATCCGGAAGAGCGCCGCGCCCTCTTCCACCCGCGCTCCGTCGCGCAGGCCGGGCGCCGACCAGACGACCTGGCCCGCCACCTCGGCCGCAACGGTAGTCCGCCGCGACGGGCGTACGGTCCCGTCCGCCTGGACCGTCACCCGCTCGGGACCCACGCGGACCGTTGCCGCCCGCACCTCGGGCAGCACCGTTTCGATCTCCTGCGCCTGCGGCCTGGGGCCGAGCGCGACCAGGAGCGCCAGCACGGCGCCCGCGCCGATCAGTATCGGTATGAACAAGAACCTTCGCATCACCGCTCCCCGGCGTCCGCCGTCTCGTCCCCATTCGTGCGCTCGAACCCGCCCCCGAGCGCCAGCGAGAGGTTCACGCGGTTGTCGAGCCGCGCCCGCAACTGCGACAGGTGGCCCGACTCCGCCACCAGGACCGCCCGCTCGGCTTCCAACTCCATGAGTCGCGTGACGAAGCCCCCGCGACGCTGGCTCCGAGTCCGTGAAAGCGCCCGGCGGCTCGCCGTGAGCGCCTCCGCCGAACGTGACTCCATCTCCCTGAGCGACTCCTCCGCGGAAAGCGCCGCCTCCACCTCCTGGTAGGCCGTCAACACCGTCCGCGCGTACACCGCCAGCGCCTCGCGATCGCGCGCCTCCTCCTGACGGATCTGCGCCCGGATCCGGCCTCTCTGGAACACGGGCGCCGCAATCCGCGCGATCAGGCTCCACACCGAGAAGTCCCCGTTCACGAGTTGCCGCAGCCGCGTGGACGCCGTGCCCACGGAGCTGGTCAGCGGAAACTGGGGATAGCGCGCCCGCCGCGCCATTTCGGTGAACTCCTGCGACATGGCGAGGCGCCGCTCGGCGCTTGCCACGTCCGGACGCCGGGAGATGAGGTCCGCCGGCGCTCCCGCCGGAACCGCACTCCGGGCCGCGGGCAGGTCGCCGCCGAGTTCCCAGTCCGGCCCGGGCTCTCCGTCGGGATAGTCCGTGAAGAGAACCTCCAGACTCCGCACCGCGGCCGCCCGCGCCTGCCGCCGGCTGGCGGCGGCCGCCCGCGCCTCGGCGAGACGGGCTTCCGCGGCGTCGACCTCGGCAAGGGCCGCGTCGCCGATGCGCGCCCGTTCCCGCGTCCAGCGCACCGTCTCCCCCCGGCTCGCCGCGATCGCTTCGGCGATGCGCGCCTGCTCCCGGGCCTCGACCGCCAGGAAGTAGAGGCGCGAAGCCTGGCCGGCCAGCGAGACCCGCGCTCCCGCGACCTCGGCGACCGCCGCCTCCATCACGGCGTTCGCGGCGCGCGCCCGCGGCGTCGCGGCGCGCCAGAGGTTCGCTTCCCAGCTCAGGTCCAGGGAGAGCCCGTAGCGGACGAAGTCCGCCGTGAGGACCTCCTCCTCTCCGAAACCAGGGATCGGCAGCCCGGCGGATGCCGCGATGTCCGAGATCGGCAGGCCGATGAAGGCCTGCCGCGCCTGCAGACGGTCCACTCCCGCTCCGACCTGGGGATAGAGCGCGCTCCTCGCAATCCCCGCGTCGGCGGCCGCCTGCGCGAGGCGCGCCGCCGCCTCCCGAAGCGTGAGGTTGCCCGATATCGCCCGCTCGACGACCCGATCGAGGGCCGGATCGCCGAACGAGGTCCACCAGTCCGCGGTCGGAGCGGCCTCCGCCGCGGCGGCCGCGGGAGCCGCCGGCTCGGGCGTGAACTCGACCTCCGGGTCCGCGATCGGAGCCCGCAGACCACCGCAACCGCTCGCCAGCGCGCAGGCGACGGCCAGCGCCGTTCGTCGGCCCACCTTCATGGCGCGTGAGTGTATTCGTTGGCCACTCCCCGCGGGGCGGGAGTCCGCCCCTGTTGAAGGGCGGCGTCCGCTCGCGTACGATCATCGGTTCGCATTTCGGTTCCCGTCAGGCTGCGGCCTGTCTTGACGGAGGCTTTCATGATCCAAACGCCCCTCCATCCGGCACCCCGCCGGTCAGCTGGTTTCCGACGCCGGCGCCTCCCCATCGCAGTATTGGGCCTGGCAGCCGTCGTGGGCGTCCCGAGCGCCCTCGCGCAGGACGAGGCGCCGCTCAACCGCCGGGAGGTTTCCCGCGCCATCGACATCGCCGAGGATCACCTTGAGGACGCCGAGCGCGCGCTCCGGGACGAGGATGCGGAAGCTGCGCAGGCGGCCTACAGTCAGGCAGGGGGCCTCTTTCTCCGGGTGCTGCAGGATCATCCCTACCGCCGGGACATCCGCCTGCAGCTCGGCCGCATCTACCTCCACTTCGAAGAGTGGGAGAACGTCGCCAGCACCTTCGAGCAGGCCCTGATGACGGATCCGCCAACGGAGGAGGAGGACATCGACGGCTGGGCGTTCGAGAACGTCGAGGACGCCGACGAGATTCTCGAAGCCTGGACCGCGGTGACGAGCGCCTACGGGATGCTCGAGGACGACCTCAACGTCATCGAGGCCGGGCAGAAGGTCATCGAACTGAACCCGAACCCGCCGGCGAGCACCTTCGTGGCGATCGGATCCAGCATGGCCCGGCAGGGACAATTCGAAGAAGCGTCCGACATGGCCCGGCGCGCCCTGGAGATCGAGCCCAACAGCGCCATGGCCCACTCGACTCTCGGTCAGGCCGCCGCCGCCGGGGGCGACCTGGACGAGGCCGAGGCTTCCTTCCGGCGTGCGGTCGAGCTCGACCCGAACACCGCCCGGGCTCACGCCGGCCTCGCCGACATCTACTACGAGCGCGACGACTTTCAGGCGGCCGTGGACGCGGCGACCGCCGCGCTCGGCCTGAACGACCAGTTGACGGCGGCCTACGGGATCCGGGGGCTCGCGAACAACGCCCTCGGCAACTCGGCCGAGGCCCAGGGCGACCTGTCCATGGCGGTCACGGTGAACCCTGACGACCCGGCGGCGAACCTCGCCTTCGCCCAGGTGTACGAGGCGCTCGAGAACCGGGGCCAGGCGTCGAGCTACTACCGCAAGGTCACGACGCTCGCGAACTCTCCGCCGGCCTCCAGGGTGACGGCCCATGTGGCGCTCGGGCGTTTCGCCATCGAGGCCCTGAACTACGACGAAGCCGTGAACGAGATGAACGCGGCGGTCGCCGCCGATCCGAACTCGGAGGAAGCCAAGGCGGGACTCGGCATGGCGAGCCACGCGAGCGCCAAGGCCAAGCGACAGGCCCAGGACGTCGCGGGCGCCCTGGCTGCGGCGCAGGCGGCGAGCGCGGCCGATCCCGACAACCCGGTCTACCAGGTGGAGCACGGCATCGCGCTCATCCTGAACCAGCAGGTGGCCGAGGCGGTGCCGGTCCTTGAATCGGGGGTTCCCAACTTCCCTGCCGACGGGAACATGGATGACCTCGCGGTCGGTCATTGGGCGCTCGGACAGGCCTACATGGCTTCGCAGAACTTCGCCGGCGCCGAGACCCAGTTCAGCGAGGCGACCCAGAAGATGGACAGTTGGGGAGCGCCGTTCCAGATGCTGGCCTGGGCCCATACCGCCCAGATCGCGTACGGCCCCTGCCGGCTCAAGGACGCCGCGTTCGGCGAACGGATGCAGGCGGCTGGAGTGGGCTGTCCCGCCAGCGACGCCGACTACGAGCGGGTGGCCGCCGCCGCCGCGGAGTACGAGAAGGCCGTTGCCCTTGGTGTCCAGGACCCCGTCCTCGCCGAGCGGATCGCGGTGCTCCAGGAGGTCAGGAATCAAGTCGCCGAATGACGGCCCGGGGTAGCGGCGAAGTCTCAGACGGCACCCCGGACATCAAGGGGCTGTTCTCCGCGTTGAGCGGGGAGCAGCCCCGCATGGAGGAGATGCTGGGGCGGTTCGTCCGGATCGAATCGCCCACCGACGACCCGGAGGCCACCGCCCGGATGGGCGACGAGGCCGTTTCCGCGCTCACGGACGTCGCCGGGGGCCTGCTGAACGGCGCCTCCGTCTCGCGGGTTTCCGGGACCGCTGCCGGAACGCCGCGCGGACCTCATGTGCTGGTGCGGGTTCCGGGAGCGGTGGCCCGGGAGAAACCGCTGTTGCTGCTCGGCCACCTGGACACCGTCTGGGCGCACGGCACCCTGGACGAGATCCCCTTCCGGATCGAGGACGGCGTTGCCCGGGGGCCGGGCGTCTATGACATGAAGGCGGGCCTGGTGCAGACGATCTGGGCCCTCCGGGTCCTCGACCGTCACGGACTCCGGCCGCGCCGGCCGCTCACGATCCTCTGGAACACCGACGAAGAGGCGGGAAGCGCGGCGAGCCGGGAGTTCATCGAGGCGGAGGCTTCGGAAGCGGCCGCCTGTCTGGTGATGGAGCCGTCGTTGCCCGGAGGCGGCGCCAAGACCGGCCGCCGCGGCGTCGGGATCCTGACCGTGCGGGTCAGGGGACGCGCCGCCCATGCCGGCCTCGATCCCGAACGCGGGATCAACGCGATCACCGAACTCGCGGGCGTCGTCACGGCCGCCGCCGCGCTCTCGGCGCCCGAGCGGGGCGTCACGGTGAACGTGGGGCTGATCCGGGGCGGGTCGCGCACGAATGTCGTTCCAGCGGAGGCGTCGGCCGACGTGGACATCCGGATGGACGACCCGGAATCGGGAGAGCGGCTGATCCGGGCGCTCCGGGACCTGGGCGCGGCGCATCCCGAGGCCGAAGTGCACTGGACCGGTGGAGTGAACCGGCCGGCGCTCGTGCGGAACGCGGGGGTCGTGAGGCTCTACGAGCGGGCCCGGCGGCTGGCCGGAAGACTCGACTGGGAGATCGGCGAGGGCTCGGCCGGCGGAGGCTCGGACGGCAACATCGTGGCCGGCCTCGGCGTTCCGGTGCTCGACGGACTCGGCCCGCTCGGGGACGGCGCCCACGCGCGCCACGAGCAGGTGGTCACGGCCGATCTGCCGCGGCGCGCCGCCCTCCTCGCGGCGCTGCTCCTGGAGCTGTAGGAGCGCCGACCTTCAGGTCGGCATCGCTGCGCGACAGCGCAGCGAAACTCACGACACCATGCACCCTCATCACCCGGGCTCAATCGCGGACGGCGTTGCGCCATCCCCTTTCGCGCCCCGCCACATGGCGGATCAGGTGAGGGAGTTTCGCCCGCTGGGCGGGCGATGCCGGTGTGAACACCGGCGCTCCTTGCCCTTGGCCGGCGCTCCGAGTTACAGGATCTGGCTCAGGAAGCGTTTCGTCCGTTCGTCGGCGGGGTTCGTGAAGAACCGGTCCGGAGGCAGACACTCGACGATGCTGCCCTCGTCCATGAAGGCCACCCGGTCGGCGACGGTGCGCGCGAAACCCATTTCGTGCGTGACCACGATCATCGTCATGCCGCTCTGCGCGAGATCGTTCATCACGTCGAGGACCTCCTTGATCATCACGGGATCGAGCGCCGACGTGGGTTCGTCGAACAGCATGACCCGGGGCCGCATGCAGAGCGACCGCGCGATCGCCGCCCGCTGCTGCTGACCGCCCGAGAGCTGGGCGGGGTGTTTTCCGGCCTGCTCCGGAATCCGGACCCGGACGAGGAACTCCATGGCCCGCTCCCGGGCGTCCGCGGGAGTCATGCCGAGCACCCGGACCGGCCCCAGCATGCAGTTCTCGAGCACCGTGAGGTGGGGGAAGAGATTGAACTCCTGGAACACCATGCCGATCTCGCGGCGGACCTCCGTGAGACCGGCCGCGTCCGCCCCGAGTTCCCTCCCGGCGAAGACGACGCGGCCTTCCTGGTGCTCCTCGAGGCGGTTGATGCAGCGGATCAGCGTGGACTTTCCGGAGCCGGACGGGCCGCAGATCACGATGCGCTCGCCCTCGGCGACCCGGAGACGCACGTCACGGAGCACCTGGAACGCGCCGAACCACTTGCTGACGCCGTCGAGTTCGATCAACGGCGCTCCGGGAGTCAGGCGCTCCACCGGTTCAGGCCCGGGCCGCCGCCGCGCTCTTTTCGAGCCGGCCGAACAGCAGCGAAAGGAAATAACAGAGGCAGAAGTACAACGCGGCGACCGTGATCCAGACCTCGAAGACGCGGGTCGTGGAAACCGCCGTCTCCATCGCCAGGAAGGTGAGTTCCTGGATCGAGATGAGGGAGAGGATCGAGGAGTCCTTGACGAGGGTGATGAACTGGCCGGCGAGGGGCGGAATCACCCGCCGGAGCGCCTGCGGCAGGATCACCCGCCGCCAGAGCTCCCAGCGGGAGAGCCCGATGCTGAGGCCCGCCTCCGTCTGGGTCTTCGGGATGGATTGGATCCCGGCGCGCACGATCTCGGTCATGTAGGCGCCCTGGAACATGGCGAGACAGATGACGCCGGAGATGACGTTCGGGATGAGGGCGGCCGGCCCGAACACCAGTTCGAGGGACCGAAGGGTGGCGGGCGAAGCGCGCCGCACGAAGTCCTCCACCCCCAGGACCGGCATGATCTGGCTGCTGATGAAGAAGTAGAAGATGAAGATGAAGACGAGCGGCGGGATGTTCCGGATCAACTCGACGTAGGTCCGGCTCAGGAGCCGCGGGAACAGGCGCCCCGCGGTGCGCAGGACGCCGAAGACGGCGCCGAACAGCGCCGCCGGGATCATGCTCAGGATCGCCAGGCGGATCGTCGTGAAGAAACCCTGCATCAGCAGGTTCGGGACCCACCGCCCGGTCTCTTCGTCCCACCGGTAGAGGGAATTCGGGATGGCGCTCCAGTCCCAGCGGTACTCCAGAACGGCCTCGACCCGGTGGAAGACGTACCCGAGGGCCACGACGACCGCGGTCAGGACCGCGGCATCGACCCATCCGAGGCGGGCCCTGGTGCGGCCGGGAATCACTGCTGCGGCGTACTCCCGGGACGCACCTCGTCCATCCAGTTGGTGGTCTTGAACCAGTAGTCGTAGCGCTCCGCGAGCCAGCCGTTCGTCGTGTTCACGCGGATCCAGTTGGAAAAGAAGTTCAGCGCGTCCGGATCGCCCTTGCGGAGCCCGAACGCCTCGTCCCCCTGCGAGAGGTTGCCGGTCGTCGGCAGAAAGAGGAGTTCCGGGTTCCGTCCCGCCCACTCGACCGGCTTCGGGTAGGAAGACAGGATGGCGTGCGCGTTGCCGTTCAGCACTTCCTGAATGGCCTGGATGTCGTCGTCGAAACGGCGGATCGTCGCTCTCGGGAAGAGGCGGGCCGCGTCGTTGCAGGCGCTGGCGCCGCGCCGGCAGGTGAGGGTGACCTCCTCGCTGTCGTAGCCGTCCGGCCACGCCAGGTCCGCGGCCAGGTCCCGGTTGGCGGCGATCCCCATGCCGGAGTGCGCATAGGGAATGGTGAAGTTGATGGTGAGGTTCCGCTGCGGACGAATGCTCATGCCGCCGATGATCACGTCGAACTTCCCGGCGAGGAGGGCAGGGATGATCCCGTCCCAGGAAGTCGGCACGAACTCGATGTTCACCCCCATGTCCTCGGCGAGCCTGGTGGCGACGTCCACCTCGAATCCGACGAGCTCGCCGTTCCGGTCGCGCATCGCCCACGGTTCGAACGTCGAGACGCCGACCTTGAGGGCGCCGCGCCGCTGGATCGTCTCGACGACGCTTTCGGCGGAGCCCTGCTGACCGGCGCAGCGCAACTGGAATCCGGCGGCCACGCCGAGCGCCAGGAGCGCGGCCAGCGCCCGGCCCGATCGCGGGCCGGTCCTTGTTCGCCTCATGCTCTTCTCCTTGCTCCGGTGCGGAATCGGGCCGGGGGAATCACGCGCGGACGTGGTGCTCGAGCCGGTTCGCGGCCACCGAGAGGGCCACCGTGAACGCCAGGTAGATGGCGGCGACCGTGATCCAGATCTCGAAGCTCAGGAATGTCTCCGCGATGATGTTCCGCGCCTCGGTGGTGAGGTCGAAGACCGCGATCACGCTCACGATCGCCGAGTTCCTGACGAGCGAGATCACGATCCCTGTGAGCGGCGGCAGCATCAGGGGAACCGCCTGCGGCAGGACGACCGAGCGGTAGAGCTGCCGACGGCTCAGGCCGAGACTCGCACCCGCCTCCCACTGCCCGCGGCGGACGGAGAGGATGCCCGCCCGGATCACTTCGCCGGCGAACGCGCCCTCGAAGATCGACAGCGCCAGGACGCCGACCCAGAACCGGTCGAGGCCCAGGATGGGGCCCAGGACGAAGTAGAACAGGTAGACCTGAATCAGCAACGGAGTGCTGCGCACGGCCTCCACATAGACCTTCGCGACGATGCGTCCCGAGAAGGAGTCCGAAAGCCGCAGCAGCGCGGCCGCGAGTCCGATCGCGAGGGTGACGAGGACGCTCCAACCGGTCAGTTCCAGGGTGACGAGCAGGCCATGCGCCAGCGGGCCCCAGAGCAGTTCCCCTTCGACGATCCGAACGAGATATTCGGGAACCCGGTACCACTGCCAGTTGTAGCCCATGCCGATGGCGCCCGAGACCGCGAGCCCGAGCAGGCCGGCGACGAACACGGTGAACTGGAGGACGTCGAGCCACGCCGCGTTCCACCAGCGGCTGCGTCCGGCATCCCGCGACGGCCGGCGGGAGTCCGGGGGCCGTCTGTCCCTCGGCGACTCCACTCGTCTTCCGGCAGGGGGCGCGCGAGATGTCACGGAGCGCCCCGCGCGGGTCCGTTTTTTCTGCTCCATCCACCGTTACTTCGCGCCTTCCGGACGCCCTCGGTACCGCGGCGAAGGGTTGACTTCGATGCCGCCAACGTGGTACGAACGCAGAGTCGCGTGCAGTTCACACGAAGGAAGGACGGCACGTAAACCGAAGCGAGACGGATTCTTGGAGGGACGACAATGGTTAACAGAATACTCGTCGGCGTAGGCACGCTGATCGGGCTCGCAATGGGCTTTGCCCCCGGCGTGGTTCCACAGGCTGAACTCCTGATGGTTCTCATCGGCATCGTGTATGCCGTCATGAACGTCGATGCCGAGGACGCCACGAGCTTCCTGGTGGTGGCCATCGCGGTCGGCCTCGCGACGGGCGATCACACGATGCTCGGTCACGAGATGGACGATCACATGATGCACCATCATGGCGTGCTCACCCATATCCCGGCTGTCGGAGCTCAGCTCAACGGTGCGTTCGGTGCGCTCCAGATAGCTCTCTACGCGGGAGTGGCGACCATCGCGGCGACGCGTATCTTCAACCGCCTCAAGGGCTGACGATCGACTCGGGGGCGATCTCCTGATCGTCCCCCGATACCGCCGGCCTGGCCGGCGGCGCTGGCGGGGCGCGTGCCGGTCACGCTCCCGCCGGCCGATGGACCCGGTTGCCGGTTTGCCCGGCAGCGGCGTGCCGCTTCCGGCGGTGGCGCCGAACGGGCTCGGGTGCGGCCATAATGCGCGCCATGAGCGAACTGGCCAGCAAGACCTGTGTTCCGTGCCGGGGCGGGGTGCCCCCGATGGATGCCCGTGACGCCGAGCGCTATCTCGCTCAGGTCGAAGGCTGGGGGCACAGCGACCACCGCCGCATCTCGCGCACCTTCGTGTTTTCCGACTTCGCCGGGGCGCTCGATTTCGCCAACCGGGTCGGCGAGATCGCCGAAGCGGAAGGGCACCACCCGGACCTGCTGGTGGCGTGGGGACGGGTCGAGGTCACCATCTGGACCCACAAGGTGAACGGGCTGACCGAAAGCGACTTCATCCTGGCGGCCAAGATCGATCAGCTCGCCTGACGGCGGCGCGGGATCCGCTCCCCGGCGCCCTCCGTGTTGGGGCAGAGTTGACTTCCGACCCCTGAAGTGGTACTCACCGGGGGCTGCGTTCCGTTCGACTGGAAGGAAGGACGGCGCGCTTGGAAGCAACAGACGGATGGAGGACAAAATGGCAAACAGAGTTCTTGTCGGAGTCGCTTTGCTACTTGCGCTTGCGGAAGGTTTCGCCGCCGGGATGATCCCGATGGCGGGGCTCCTGATCGTCCTGGCCGGCATCGTGTACGGCGCGATGGCGGTGGATGCCGAGGACGCCACGGCCTATCTGGTGGTGGCCCTGGCAGCCAGCGGCGTGGCCGGCTCGGGGGCGCTCAACGCCATCCCGGCAGTCGGCGAGGGGCTCACCGGCGTGGTGGGCGGTCTCAGCATGGCCCTTTGGGGCGGTGCGGCGACCGTGGTCATCATGCGGACGGTGAACCGGATCAAGGGCTGATCGGCGGGATTGGCGGCGGGAACGCCGCCAGCCACGGGTGCGGGCCGCCGCCGGCAGCACCCGGCCCGGGATTGATCCCCGGCGTGCGGCGGTACGGCCGGTAGGCGTATAGCCGCCGGACGCCCGGCCGGGAACCGGTTCCGACCGGTGTCCTCCGGCAGACAGCCGGATCTCGCCCGGCCGGCAAGGGCGCTCTGGAAATCCGCGCGCCGGGGCATAATCGCCGGCGTGAGCCGCAGCCGGATCGACCCGCTTCCGCGAGCGGCGGCGGATCCTTCTCCCGCCGCCGGCGCATGAGCGGTTCACGCCCGCGGGTCCCGGATCCTGGCGTGATTCCGGCCGCCCACCTGACCCCGGCCGAGTTCGTCGAGAACGGCCGGGCGGTGCTCGACTGGCTCGCCCGCTACTGGAGCCAGATCGAGGACTACCCGGTCCTGTCGCGCGTCCGGCCGGGCGAGATCCGCGCCCGCCTTCCGGAGGCGGCTCCGGAGACCGGCGAGTCCTTCGAGGAGGTGATGCGGGACCTCGACCGCATCGTCGTTCCGGGTCTGACCCACTGGCAGTCGCCGAGTTTCTTCGCCTTCTTCCCCTCCAACAACTCGGGGCCCTCGGTGCTCGGGGAGCTCCTGGCCGCCGGTCTCGGGGTGCAGGGGATGCTCTGGGCGACCAGCCCGGCCTGCACCGAACTCGAGACGCACGTCCTCGACTGGCTGGTGGACCTGATGGAACTCCCCTCGGCTTTCCGGTCGGACGGTCCCGGCGGCGGGGTCATTCAGGACACGGCGTCCTCGGCCACCCTGACCGCGCTGCTGGCCGCCCGCGAGCGCGCCACCGGTTTCGAGTCCAACCGGATCGGGGTGCGTGCTCCCCTCGTCGCCTACGGGTCGGAGGAGTCGCACTCCTCGCTGCTCAAGGCCGTACGCGTCGCGGGACTCGGCGGCGACAACCTGCGTTCCATCCCGGCGGACCCGGTCAGCCGCGCCGCCCGTCCGGAGGCGTTTGCCGCCCTCGTGCGCGAAGACCTCGCCGCGGGCCGGATTCCCTGCTTCGTGACCGTCACCCTCGGGACCACCTCCACCGGAGCGTTCGATCCGCTCGTGGAGATGGGACGGATCGCGAGCGAGCACGGGATCTGGGTCCACGTGGACGCCGCCATGTCCGGGACCGCGTTCCTCTGTCCGGAATTCCGGCATCTGCAGGCCGGCCTGGAGTTCGCCGACTCCTACTGCTTCAACCCGCACAAGTGGATGTTCACGAACTTCGATTGCGACGCCTTCTGGGTACGGGACCGGCGCGCGCTCATCGAGACGCTGTCCGTGACTCCCGAATACCTGAGGAACCGCGCTTCCGACGCCGGGGAGGTCCTGGACTACCGCGACTGGCACATCCCGCTCGGACGCCGCTTCCGGGCCCTCAAGCTGTGGCTGGTGCTGCGCCACTACGGCGCGGCGGGACTCCGGGACCTCATCCGCGAGCACGTCGCCCTCGGCCAGGAGTTTCGCGGGTGGGTCGAGCAGGCGGACGACTTCGAGGTCCTCACGCCGGCTCCCCTGAACCACGTCACGTTCCGCTACCGCCGGCCCGGCGCCTCGCCGGACGATCTCAACCGCAGGCTGCTCGATGCCCTGAACGAGTCCGGCCGTCTCTACCTGACGCACACCCGCGTCCCCGTGGGGGTCGCCCTGCGCATGGTGGTGGCCCAGACCCACACGACGCGGTCGCACGTCCGGCGGGCCTGGGACCTCATCACCCGCACCGCGCGCGAACTGCCCTGACCGGCCGGTCGAGGGATTCCCGCCGGAGGGAGAGCGGGCGCCGCCGCGGTCAGAGGTCGAGGCCGTGGGCGATCGTGGTGAGCTGCATGTTCTCGGTGCCCTCGTAGATCGTCCCGGCCTTGGCGTCCCGCCAGAGCTTCTCCGCGAGGCAGTCGGTCGTGTATCCGGCGCCGCCGTGGATCTCGATGCCGAGCGAGGTCACCGATTCGGCCATGCGCTGGGCCGTCAGCTTGGCCATCGCCGCCGCGTAGCGCGTCTCGTTCCCCTGGTCCGCCAGCCGCGCGGCGTTCCAGGTCAAAAGACGCGCCGTTTCCACCTGCATGGCGGCGTCCGCCAGGGCGAAGGCGACCGACTGGTTCTTGCCGATCCGGCGGCCGAACGCTTCCCGCTGCTTCGCGTAGGCGATGGCCAGGTCCAGGGCCGCCTGTCCGATCCCGACGAGCTGGGCGGCGATCCCGATCCTTCCCTCGTTGAGGAGCGCCATGGCGAGCCGGCGCCCCTTGCCGGCTTCGCCGAGGACATCGCCTTCGGCCACGAAGCAGTCCTTCAGGAAGAGCGGCGTCGTGCTCGAGGCCTTCAGGCCGACCTTCCCCTCGGGCGGACCCACGGTCAGTCCGGAGCTCGCGCGATCCACGAGGAAGGCGGTGATCCCGTCGCGCGAGTCGCTCCCATCCCGCGGGGCGAGCCGGGCGAACAGGAGATAGAGCCCCGCCTCCCGGCCGCCCGACACCCAGGCCTTCGAACCGTTGAGGAGGAACCCGCCGGCCACCGGCGTGGCGGTCGTTCGGAGCGCAAAGGCGTCGCTGCCGGCGTGCGCCTCCGAAAGCGAGAAGGCGCCGATCCGCTCCGCCGCCAACTGCGGCAGCAGCCGGAAGCGTTGGCTCCGGGAGCCGAAGCGGTTGACCGCCCCCGCGATGAGCGTGTTGTGCACGTCCACCAGGAGCGCCACCGCGGCGTCGGCCCGCGCGATGGCCTCCACCGTGAGCACCACGTCGAAAAAGCCCTGCCCGCTCCCGCCGAACTGCTCGGGAACCACGACCCCGAAGAACCCGTAGTGCGCGAGCGTCTTCACCAGCTCGGGCGGGATCCGGCCCTCCTCTTCCATCTGCCGGGTCAACGGCGCCACTTCCGCCATCGCCACCTGGTGCACTGCCCCGAAGTGCAGGCGTTCGTCCTCCGAAAGGACGCTCAGGGGATTGGTGTCGCGACTCGCCGGGACCGGCTCCACCTGGGCGAGCGGACTCTGCAACACCTGGACGGACATGCTCACGCCAGCCTATCGCGGCGCGGCGGGTCGCCCGGATCGGCTCAGTATTCGGCGAGGTCCCGGATGGCGGCCAGCAGGTCTTCCGGCTGCGGCAGGGTCCCGGCCTCGACGTCGGGGTTGTAGGAGACCCAGGTGTCCCTGGCGGCGACGCGGCGGACCGGAGCGTCGAGGTCCTCGAAGAGCTCGTCCGCGATGCGGGCCGCGATTTCCGCGCCGTAACCGAAGCTGCGGGTGTCCTCGTAAGCCACCAGGACGCGGCTCGTGCGGCCCACGCTCTCGCGAATCGCCTCCCAGTCGTAGGGGGCGAGAGAGCGGAGGTCCAGGATCTCCACCGAGATCCCGTCGGCGGCCGCCTTCCTGGCGGCGAGTTCGGCCCGGTGGACGAGCGCCCCGAAGGTGACCAGCGTGATGTCCTCTCCGGCCCGCACCGTCTTCGCCTTCCCGAAGGGGATCATGAACTCGGGTCCGGGATCCGGGCTCTTGTTGTAGGTCTGGCGGTAGAGGTGCTTGTGCTCGAGGAAGATGACCGGGTCTTCGCAGCGGATCGCGGTGCGGAGCAGACCCGCCGCGTCGAGCGCGGTGGAGGGCTGCACCACCCGCAGTCCCGGAAGATGGGTGAAGAGCACTTCGGCGGACTGGCTGTGGTACACGGCGCCGCCGGTCAGGTAGCCCCCGGTCGGGACGCGCAGGACGAGCGGAGCGCTGTAGTTGCTGTTCGCGCGCCAGCGCAGACTGGCAAGTTCGCTCCGGATCTGCATGTAGGCGGGCCAGATGTAGTCCAGGAACTGGATCTCGGCGACCGGACGCAGGCCGCGCACCGCCATGCCGAGGCCGAGCCCCACGATGGTGGCCTCGGCGAGGGGGCTGTTGAAGACCCGTTCCGACCCGAACTCGCGCTGGAGTCCATAGCTCACCTTGAAGACGCCGCCCTTGCCCTTGACCTCCCGCAGGTTCGCCTCGCGGCTCGCGTCCGCCACGTCCTGTCCGAACACGACGATCCGGGGGTCGCGGGCCATCTCCGAGCGGAGGGTGGCGTTGATCAGGTCCACCATCGTGCCCGGTTTCGCGTCCGCTTCGAAGACCGGTTCGGTCTCGAAATCGGGAGAACAGGGATCCACCTCCGGGCTGTACAGGTGGTCGCAGGCGGTGTCCGGATGGGCCCAGGGCAGGGCGAGGGCATCGGTGGCCGCCACCGCCACCTCGGCCTGGGTCCGTTTCCGGAGGCCGTCGAGTTCTTCCCGGGTGGCCGCCCCGGAAGCGGTGAGCCGGTCGCGCAGGCGCGCGAGCGGATCGCGGTCCTGATCCGACGCGCGCTCCGCCGCCGTCTTGTAGTCCCGGTCCTCGTCCGAAAGCGAGTGGGGCTGCAGCCGGATCACGCGGGCGTGCACGAGCGCCGGACCCTCGCCCGAGCGGACGTAGTCGAACGCCTCCTCGAGGGTGCGGTAGGACTCCTCGTAGTCGCAGCCGTCGCACTCGAGGACCTTCAGGTCGGGGAAGCCGCGGGCGAGCGGGGCGATCGAGCCGCCCGCCGTCTGGTGTTCCACCGGTACCGAAATGGCGTATCCGTTGTCCTGGATCAGGAACAGGACCGGCAGCCGGCGGAGCGAGGCGCTGTTCAGCGACTCCCAGAACTCTCCCTCGCTGGTGGCGCCGTCGCCGCCGCTCACCAGCACGATCCCGTCGCCGTTCGGGGCTCCGGGAAGCCCGGGGATGCGGTGGCGGCTGAGGTAGCGCTCCGCGTACGCGGTGCCGACCGCGTGCAGGAACTGCGTCCCCACACAGCTCGAGTGGACGGTCAGGCCGAGCGACCGCTTGGAGAAGTGCGAAGGCATCTGCCTGCCGCCCGAGGAGGGATCGGCTTCGGCGCCCCAGGAAGCCGCGAGCTGCTCGAGAGCGGTCAGGCCCAGCCCGGTGGCCAGCGCGCGGTCCCGGTAGTAGGCATAGACCCAGTCGGTCTTCGGCCGGAGCAGGGCGGCGGCAGCCGCGGTGACGGCTTCGTGGCCGGCCGAGCTGACCTGGAAGAACGCCTTGTTCTGCCGCTTCAGGGCGATTTCCCGCTGATCCACCTCCCGGGCGGTGAGCATCACCCGGTAGGCGGCTTTCAGTTCTTCCGGACTAAGCGCCGGAATGTCTTCGGGTTCGCCCTCGACGACGGCGTCGCGCCCGTTTCCGTTGGCGGCCTCGCCGGTCCGCTCCGCGGTTGTGGAGGCATCGGCGGCGGGGACTTTTTCGTCCGCAGCAGCTTCCCGCCCGTTGGACCGCAGGACGTCAGCTTCAGACAAATCGGCTTGAGTGAATTAGCGGGTCGCAGGTGATCGCAGAACCTCAGTCTGGAGTTGAAAAGACGCGATCCGAACCATCAGGAGGGAAGAAAATGTTAGCAGACGGCCTTGGAGCGCCGGTCTCCAGACCGGCATCGCGGCCAACGGCCGCGAAACTCCCGGCGCTACGGCGCCCCGTGGCGGGGACCCGAAACGAGGACGGCGCAGCGGAGCACGCGCGTACGGTTGCCGCCGCGCCAACGCCCTTGGCGGCGGCGCCATGCGGCCGGATGACGCTGGGGAGTTTCGCCCGCTGTGCGGGCGATGCCGGTCTGGAGACCGGCGCTCCGAGCTACCTGGCGAGGGCTTCGCCGGGCTTCTTGGCGTACTGCCGGTACTCGTAGGTCCGGTCGCGTTCTTCCGCGAGACGCATCCCCTCGTCGTGGGGGAACATGTGGACCGCGTCGTAGTCGGGCGGGCAGAACTTGGCGCAGAGCTGACACCCGATGCAGGTGTCCACGTTCACTTCGCAGACCTGGCCGACCGACCGGGGCTCGGGGTCGGGAACCAGGATGATGCAGTCCTTGACCGGACAGACGGCGATGCACATCTCGCAGCCGCGCCCGAAGCATTTGCCGGCGTCCACGTAGGCGAGGATCTTCGGCTGGCGCTTCCGGGGCCCGGTGATCAAAACGTCCTGCATGAACGGAAAGCGTATCATTCGGACCGTGCCGACCGCCGAGGATTCCGTAGCCCAAGCCAAGGGCTCCGAACTGTCCCCGCCGAGCGCGAAACTGCCGCCGCCCGGCATCCACTATCGCCGTGGTCTCGGGCTGCGTAAGGAAATCATCGAGCCGCTCACGGAGGACTACCGGGGACACCTGGTCCGGTTCGCCCGCGATCACGACTATCGGCTGCGGGCCGGCGAACTCCGGTTCCTGATCGCCCACGAGTTCGGCTTCTGCTACGGCGTGGACCGGGCGATCGAGTACGCCTACGAGGCGCGCCTGCGCTTCCCGGACCGGCGGATCTTCCTGACGGGCGAGATCATCCACAACCCCTACGTCAACCGCCGTCTCTCCGAGTTCGGGATCCTGTTCCTGGAGACCGGGTCGCCGGAGGAGAAATTCGGCGAGGTCGGTCCGCAGGACGTGGTGCTCCTGCCCGCCTTCGGGGTTCCCACCGCGGAACTGGACGTGCTGCGCCGGAAGGGCTCCATCCTGGTGGACACCACCTGCGGCTCCGTCATGAACGTCTGGAAGAACGTGGACCGCTACAAGCGCGACGGGTTCACGTCGGTGGTCCACGGAAAGTACGCCCATGAGGAAACGAGGGCGACCACCTCGCGCGCCGGAACCTATCTGGTGGTTCGCGACATGGCCGAGGCCCAGGATGTCTGCCGCTACATCGAGGCCGGCGCGGGGGCGAACGGCGGCGCGGCGCCGCTCAACCGGGATGGGTTCATCGAGCAGTTCGCCCCGGCCAGCTCACCGGGTTTCGATCCCGACCGCGACCTGGAAAGGATCGGACTGGCGAACCAGACCACCATGCTCGCGAGCGAATCGCTCGAGATCGCGGCGGTGCTCCGCGACTCGATGGCCCGCCGCTACGGCGAGGAGGAACTCGCCGGCCGGTTCCGATCCTTCGACACCATCTGCAGCGCCACCCAGGAGCGCCAGGACGCGGTCCTCGAGCTGCTTCGGGAGGACCTCGACCTGATCCTGGTGGTCGGAGGTTTCAACTCGTCCAACACGGCGAACCTGGCCGCCATCTGCGACCGGAAGTTCCCGAGCTACCACATCGCGGGTCCCGAGGGCCTGCTGTCCGCGGACGAGATCCGCTGCCGTCCCGCGCCGGGCTCCGGGAAGGGGACCGAGCCGGTGGTGCGGCGGGGCTGGTTGCCGGAGGGTCCTCTCCGGATCGGGGTGACCTCGGGGGCTTCCACCCCGGACGTCATGGTCCACCGGACCATTGTCCGGGTGCTGGAGTTCCGGGGAATGACCGAAGACGACGTGCGGCCGGACGAATCGTTCTAGCAGCCTCCCGGGTTGAACGGCGGATGCCGGCAGGTCCTTCGCGGTTCGCCGGCGCGGCGGAACGGGCGGCTCCCTACGCGCGTCCCGGACTCCCCCCGGCGAAGACCGCCCGTCCGTTCCGGGTGGTGAGCCCGTTCGAGCCGCGCGGCGACCAGCAGCAGGCCATCGACCAGCTCACCGAGGGGTTGGGACGGGGGGACCCGAACCAGGTGCTGCTCGGGGTCACGGGTTCGGGGAAGACGTATTCCGTCGCGCGGGTGATCGAAGCGGTCAACCGGCCCGCGCTGGTCATCGCGCACAACAAGACGCTGGCGGCCCAGCTCTACCAGGAGTTCCGCGGGTTCTTTCCCGACAACGCCGTCGAGTACTTCGTCAGCTACTACGACTACTACCAGCCCGAGGCCTACGTTCCGGCGAGCGACACCTACATCGAGAAGGAAGCCACCATCAACGAGGAGATCGACCGCCTCCGCCTCTCCGCGACCCGGTCGCTCTTCGAGCGCCGCGACGTCCTGATCGTCGCGAGCGTCTCCTGCATCTACGGCCTGGGCTCTCCCGAGGCCTACTACGGAATGCTCGTGGTGTTCGAGGAGGGCGCCGAGTTCCCCTCCCGCCAGGCGCTCCTCCGGAAGCTTGTGGAGATGCAGTATGAGCGCAACGACGCCTCGCTCGAACGCGGCCGTTTCCGGGTGCGGGGCGACACCGTGGAGATCGTGCCCGGGTACGAGGATCTGGGGCTCCGGGTGCGGCTCTACGGCGATGAGGTCGAACGACTGGCCCGCTTCGACCCGTTGACCGGGCGCGAACTGTCCCGCGAGGACCGCGTGACGCTCTTCCCGCGGACCCACTACGTGGCCCGCGAAGAGGACCTCGCGCGGGCGCTGGTCACGATCCGGGAAGAGCTCGACGAGCACCATCCCAGGCTGCTTGAGCAGGGGAAGCTGCTCGAAGCGCAACGGCTCATGCAGCGGACGCTCTTCGATCTGGACATGCTCGCCGAGTCGGGGCATTGCCACGGCATCGAGAACTACTCGCGTCACTTCACGGGGCGGGCCCCGGGGGAGCCGCCGCCGACCCTCATGGACTACCTGCCGCGGGACGCCGTCATCGTGGTGGACGAGAGCCACCAGACGTACCCCCAGGTCCGCGGCATGTTCGCGGGCGACCAGGCCCGGAAGCGCACGCTCGTGGAGCACGGTTTCCGGCTCCCCTCGGCGCTCGACAACCGGCCGCTCTCCTTCGAGGAGTGGGAGGAGCGGGTCGGACAGGCGATCTCGGTCTCGGCGACGCCCGGGCCGTATGAGCTCGATGCCGTCGGCGGGGCCGTGGTCGAGCAGATCATCCGGCCGACCGGGCTGCTCGACCCCCAGGTCGAGGTGCGGCCCGCGGGCGACCAGGTGGACGACCTGTTGGCGGAGATCCGGGAGACGGTGGCGCGCGGCGAGCGGGTGCTCGTCACCACGCTGACCAAGCGGATGGCGGAGGACCTTTCCGAGTATTACCACGAGCTCGGGGTGCGTTGCCGCTACCTGCACTCGGACATCGACACCCTGGAGCGGGTGCAGCTCCTCCGCTCCCTCCGCCTCGGGGAATTCGACGTGCTCATCGGGATCAACCTGCTGCGCGAAGGGCTCGACCTTCCGGAGGTGTCCCTGGTGGCCATCCTCGACGCCGACCGCGAGGGGTATCTCCGCTCGGAGGGAGCGCTGATCCAGACGGTGGGCCGGGCGGCGCGGAACGCCGGCGGCCGCGCGGTCCTGTATGCGGATCACGAAACGGGTTCCATGGAGCGGGCGCTCGCCGAAACCCGCCGCCGCCGGGCGCTCCAGCAGGCGTTCAACGAGGAGCACGGGATCGTGCCCCGCACCGTCGTCAAGGACGTTGCCGAGGCCTTCGCGCCCGCTGCGGCGGGAACCGCGGCGGCCGAGGAAGACGACTGGGACCGGGCCATGGGGCTCCTCGCACCGCCACCGGAGGAGCCGGAGGCTCTCGAGCGCGAGATGGCCCGGCTCCGCAAGGAGATGAAGAAGGCGGCGCGCGACCTGGAGTTCGAGCGGGCGGCCCGCCTGCGTGATCATCTCCGGGAGCTCCAGCACGGGGCGCTGCTGCGCTAGGCGACACCATCGGACCCGGCCCCATCCGTGGGAGAATGACGGGATGAGCAGTCGCCGCGAATCCGTGTCGCAGGAGGAAACTCCACCCGCCTGTCGTCCGAGGATGACCACCGAGGCCATCCGCGAGGCACACCGCGACTTCGTCCTCCCGGCGGTCCAGACGTTCTACGACGAGCCCATGCCCATCGTCCGGGGGCAGGGCCAGCACGTCTGGGATTCGGACGGCAACCGCTATCTCGACTTCTTCGGGGGGATCCTCACCGTCGGCCTCGGCCACTGCCACCCCGAGGTGAACCAGGCGATCCGCGAGCAGGTGGACACCCTCCAGCACGTGACCACCATGTTCCCGAACCAGCCGATGGTGGAGCTGGCCGAGCGTCTCGCCCGCCTGGCCCCGGGGGACTGCCGGAAGAGCTTCTTCACCAACTCGGGCACCGAGGCCAACGAGATGGCCCTCCTGATCGCCGAGTTGCACACCGGCAACTCCGAGGTGATCGCCCTCCGCCACGGCTACAGCGGCCGCAGCCGCCTGACGATGGGCGCCACCGGGCAGGCGCCCTGGCGTCTCGGCGGCAGTACCGCGGCCGGGATCCGCCACGTGGCCAACGCCTATTGCTACCGGTGTCCCTTCGGGCTCGAGTATCCCTCCTGCGACCTGCGCTGCGCCCGGGACATCGAGGACGTGATCCAGACCACCACCTCGGGCCGGATCGCGGGGTTCATCGCCGAACCGATCCAGGGGGTGGGCGGATTCATCACCCCGCCACCCGGCTACTTCGAGGTCGCCGTGGAGATCGTGCGGCGCTACGGCGGGGTGTTCATCTGCGACGAGGTCCAGACCGGGTGGGGCCGCACGGGCACAACGCTGAACGGGATCGACCACTGGGACGTGGAGCCGGACATCGTCACCTACGCCAAGGGGCTCGGGAACGGGGCGCCGGTGGGCGCCACGGTCGCCACCGACGAGGTCGCGGGCGCGGTACGGGGAAACACGCTTTCGACCTTCGGCGGCAACCCGGTCAGCATGGCGGCCGCCGGTGCGGTCCTCGAGGTGGTCGAGCGCGACAACCTCGCCGACAACGCCGCGCGGATGGGCGCCCAGCTGCGGGCCGGGCTCGAGGAACTCGCCGACGCCCACCCCGTGATCGGGGACATCCGCGGGAAGGGGCTCATGCAGGCGCTCGAGTTCGTCGAGGACCGTGGAACGAAGGCGCCGGACGCCGCCTTCACCACCTGCTTTCTCCAGAAAGCGCGCGACGAAGGGCTGCTCATCGGGAAGGGCGGGCTCTACGGCAACTGCGTCCGGATCTCGCCGCCGCTGAACATCGGCCGGTCCGACATCGAGGGGGCCCTCGTGCTCCTCGACCGGGCCCTGACGGCGACCGAGGCGGCACTCCGTTGAGCACCGGCGCGGCGGGCCGGGGATCTCCGCTCGCGGGCGTCCGGATCCTGGACCTCTCCCGGATCCTGGCCGGGCCCTACGCCACCATGATGCTGGCCGACCTCGGCGCCGAGGTGATCAAGATCGAGCCGCCCGGCGGGGACGACACCCGTACCTGGGGGCCCCCGTTCGGCGGCGGCGAGGCCGCCTATTTCCTCGCGGTCAACCGCGGCAAGAAGAGCGTGGTCCTGAACCTCAAGACCGAAGCGGGGAAGGCGTCGTTGTCCCGGTTGATCCAGGAGAGCGACGCGCTCGTCGAGAACTTCCGGCCCGGGACGTTGGCGCGGCTGGGGTTTGCTCCGGAGGACGTGCAGCGCCGCGACCCCCGTCTGATCTGGTGTTCGGTCTCCGCCTACGGCCAGTACGGGCCCCTCTCGTCGAAACCCGGCTACGACGCCGTCATGCAGGGCGAGGCCGGCTGGATGGGCCTCACCGGCCCTCCGGAGGGGCCGCCCACCAAGCTGGGGGCGTCGCTCGCCGACATCTGCGCCGGGATGATGGCCAGTTCGGGCATCCTCGCGGCGCTCTTCGCGCGCGAGCGGGACGGCCGCGGCCGCCGGGTGGACGTGGCGCTCTTCGACTCGGTGGTGGCGACGCTCTGCTACCAGGCGCAGGGATACCTGCTGACGGGAGAGGAGCCGGTCCGCAGCGGCAACAACCACCCTTCGCTGACGCCCTACGAAAGCTTTGAGGCTGCCGACGGGCACGTCATCGTGGCGGTCGGCAACGACACCCTCTGGAAGCGGTTCTGTGCGGTGGCGGCGCCGGAGCTGGACCGTCCCGAGTTCGAAAAGAACCCCGACCGGGTACGGCGGCGGACGGAACTGCGCGCCCTGCTGGAGCCGGTCTTCCGATCCCGGGAAGTTGCCGAGTGGGAAAGGGCGCTTGACGAGACGGGAGTTCCGGTCGGCCGTGTGCGGAGCGTTGCCGAGATCCTGAACAGCCCCCAGCTCCGAACGCGGGGCATGGTGGTGGACCGCGAACATCCCGTCATCGGGTCGCTTCGCCTGGTCGGAAGCCCGATCCAGTTCGACGGGGCAAACCACACCGCGAGCCTTCCACCGCCGCTCAAGGGCGAACACACCGCGGAGGTGCTGGACGCCATCGGCCGTTCCGACAGGACCGACTGACGCCGCCGGGGCGGGCGCGCCGGCCGCCTCTCAACGGCGCGCTACTTTGTCCATCCGCTGCTAGCATTGATCAATTCGGGTGAGGCAAGGAGGCGGAGAGGGCGCCATGGAAACCGCAGCAGGCACCGGAGCGGGGGCTCCGGTGCGTCGCTCGGCAGGCTGGCTGGCCGGCCTTGCCTCGGGCGGAGCGGCGTACGGGTCCTCGGTGCCCATCTGGAAACAGAAGTCGGCGCTCGCCTCGGCTGCCCTCCATCTGGCGCTCGCCGCCCTGCTGTTCTTCCCCGGATTCGGGATCTTCGACGGTTCCGACGAGCGGATGCTGGGCAATCCCATCTTCCAGTTCCGCGTGGCCGGCGGTGAAGGCGCCGGGGGCGGCGGTGGAGGCGGGGGCAGCCGCGGGGAGCGCATCAGCGCCTACATCCCGGTGCGGGTGGAGCAGGCGACCCCGCAACCCGAGCCGGAGACGCCGCGCGAGGCCCCGATCGCTCCGCGGAAGCCGCGGCCGCTCCGGTTCGAAGACCTCGAGAACCTCGCCGACGAGCCGGACCTGACGGACATCGCGCTCGGCGGGGTGTTCTCGCCGCAGGCGCAGGATTTCCCCGGGCTCTCGCTCGACGACTTCGGCGATTACGGAGGCCGGGACACGGCGCCGAGCGCCGGCACCGGCGGAGGGATCGGCGGCGGTGAGGGCATCGGCACCGGCGAGGGGCAGGGATGGGGGGTCGGCCCCGGGTACGGAGGGGGATCGGGCGGCGGCGCCTACAGTCCGGGCGGCTACGACGTGGAGCCGCGCCTCCTCTACGAACCGCCCGAGCCGCCGTATCCCGAGTCGGCGCGCCGGCGCAAGATCTCCGGCGAGGTGATGCTCCAGGTGCTCGTCAAACTGGACGGGACGACCGAGGTGCTGGGAGTCATCAAGTCCGGATGCCGCGTCTGTGTCGAAACGGCGCGCCAGCACGCGCTCCTCTACCGCTGGAGGCCGGCGCTCAAGGACGGCAAGCCGGTCGAGGCGATCGGGGTGATCAGCGTGACCTTCGGCCTCTTCCCGACCGGGTGACTCGCGACCGGCATTGACTTCCCCGGGCGGCGAGGCGGCGCCGAATCCGCCCGAGGTCCTTTCGGCCGGCGCCATCGCCGCGCGCGTGAAGTCCCTCGCGGAAGAGATCGCGGCGGCGCACGCCGGCCGGAAGCTGCACTTGCTGGTGGTGCTGCGCGGAGCCTTCGTCTTCGCGGCGGATCTGGTTCGCGAACTCCATGCCCGTGGAACCGAGGTGACGGTGGACTTCTGCCGGGTGGCGTCCTACGGCGACGGCACCGAGCCCGGGACTCCCGCGGTCGAGCTGTACCACCCCGAAACCCTCACCGACCGCGACGTGATGATCGTGGAGGACATCGTGGACACGGGGATCGCGCTGGAAGCGCTGCTGGGGGCGGTGAAGTCGGCCGCGCCCCGCTCGGTCTGTACCGCGGCGCTGCTCTCGAAGCCGTCCCGCCGCCGGGTCACCATCCAGGCCGACTTCACCGGTTTCATCGTGCCCGACAGGTTCCTCGTGGGTTACGGCCTCGACTACGCCGGCCGCTACCGCCACCTCCCCTACGTCGGCGCGCTGTAGGGAACGCCGAGCCCCCTTCGCGTCAGCCCCCCCGGAACGCCGGCTCTTCCACCGCCGCGCCGAGCAGCCGCACCAGGTCCGGCACCGCGCGCGCCGCGGCCTCGTTCACGTGCGCCGCGTCGAGCGGGCCTTCCCCGATCCCGGCCGCGAGGTTCGAAGCGAAGGCCAGTCCGGCCAGCCGGATCCCGAGGTGCCGGGCCGCGATGGCCTCGTGCACGACGGACATCCCCACCACGTCGGCCCCCATCGTCCGCAGCATGCGGATCTCGGCCGGGGTCTCGAACTGGGGACCCCGCACTCCGGCGTAGACGCCGGACAGGAGCGGCATCCCAAGCTGGCCGGCCGCCCGGGTCAGCGCCGCGCCCAGTTCGTCGTCCCACGCCCGCGTCAGGTCGGGAAACCGCGGTTCCGGTCCGGGTTCCGGGCCCTCGAGCGGACTCGCCCCGGTCAGATTGAGGTGGTCTTCGATCCGCAGGAAGTCCCCGACCCGGAGTTCCGGGTGGATGGCCCCCACCGCCGCGGTGAGCACCAGGCGCCGCACCCCGAGGGTTCCGAGAAGCCGTACCCCGAAGACCGCCTCCTCCGGGGTCCACCCCTCGTAGAGATGATGCCGGCCGAGCAGCATGGCGACCGGTAGCCCGGTCCCCGAACCGCCGGACAGTTCGCCGGCCACGAGGCGGCTGCGGTGTCCCGGCGCCGAACACTCCCGGAGTCCCGGGATCTCCGCGTAGGGCAGGGAGCGAGCGTCCGAGACCGCATCCGCCGCTCCGGCGAGCCCCGAACCGAGGACGATCCCGATCTCCGGAAAGGGCCGTCCCTCCCCCCACCACCGGCGGACGCTCCCCTCCGCCTCCCGGAGCCGGGCGGCCGTCTCCGCCTTCATGCCGCCCCCGCGAGCATGCCGGCGATGGCCGCGGTGACCAGGGTCGCGAGCGTTCCCCCGGCGAGCGCCCGCAGACCGAGGCGGGCCAGGTCCTTCTTGCGTCCCGGCGCGATCGCTCCGATGCCGCCGATCTGGATGCCGACCGACCCGAGGTTCGCGAACCCGCAGAGCGCGAAGGTCGCGATGACCTCGCTCTTCGCGGACAGCGTTCCCGCGGTCTTGAGCGCGGTCAGGTCGAGGTAGGCGACGAACTCGTTGAGGATGACCTTCTTCCCGAGCATGGCGGCGACGGTGCTGACCTCGCCGGCCGGAACGCCCACCAGGAAGGCGATGGGGGCGAAGACCCATCCCAGAATGTCCGAGAGGGACAGGCCCACCGCGCCGAGGGGCAGGTTGATGAGCGCCACGATGCTGAGGAACGCGATCAGCATCGCCACCACGTTGAGGACGAGTTTCATGCCGGCGGAAGCACCCGTGGCCGCCGCATCGATGAGGTTCACCTCGCTGCGCTCGACCTGGTGTTCGACGCGTCCGGCGGTCTCCGGCCTCCCGGTCTCGGGAACGATGATCTTGGCCATCATGAGCGCCGCCGGGGCGTTCACGAGGCTCGCCGCCAGCAGGAAGCGGGCGTCCACGCCCAGCGCGATGTAGGCGGCGAGCATCCCGCCGGATACCGTGGCCATCCCGGAGACCATGACCGCGTGGAGTTCGGAGCGCGTCATGCGTTCGAGGTACGGGGCCACCAGCAGCGGGGCCTCCGTCTGGCCCATGAACACGTTGCCGGCGGCGGCGAGCGTCTCCGCGCCGCTGGTTCCGAAGGTGCGGACCATCACCTTGGCCATCCCGACCACGGCGAGCTGCAGGATGCCCAGGTAGTAGAGGACCGAGAACACGGACGCCACGTAGACGATGGCGGGGAGCGCCGAGATCGCGAGGATGACGCCGAAGCGCTCCCGGTCGGCCAGCGGCCCGAAGAGGAGCTCGATGCCGGCGTTCGCCTGCCGGAGCGCGAGATCCACCCCGTTCGCGACCGTCGAGAGCATGGCGGCGCCAGCCGAAGTCTTGAGCACCAGCAGCGCGAACGCCACCTGGATCGCGAGCGACCAGGCGACCACCCGCCAGGGGAACCGGCGCCGGTCGGTCGAGATGGCCCAGGCGATCCCGATCAGGACCGCAATCCCGAGGACCGGGAGAAGCGCCATGGGTCGAAGGGCGGTCGATCCGGATCAGCCGCCCGCCAGATACATGATCCAGCCGATCCCCACCGCGAACCCCACGAAGCTGAGGAAGGCCCAGGCGGTGAAGCGGAGCCGCGCCGCCCACCCCTCGCGCATGAGGCAGGCGAAGGCGGGGGAGACCAGCGCCGCGAAGAGGACGAGCGCCGCGAAATGACTCATCGCGCGGCGCTCGCGGCCCCGCCGGCAGCCGCCGTGTCGTCCGCGGACTCCTTGGCTCCCGTCGCGATGTCCCAGGCGTCGAGGACCACGAGCATGTTCAGGAGACCCGCCACGATGAGGAAGGCGTACCCGTACTCGTAGGTGGGCGCTTCGGGGTTCCCGGCGCCGAGTCCCAGCAGCCGGGCCGCCACGTAGAAGGCGCCGGCCCCCATCTCCGCCATTCCGGCGAGCAGCGTCAGCGGGGCGGCGGCCTCGAAGGGGAAGAGTTCGCCCTCCATCCGGATGCCGAAGACGAACAGCAGCCCGATGCTGACCAGGAACACCGCGCCCGTGCCCCGCCGGCCCAGGGCGATGTGTCCGAGTCCCGGGACCACGAGGCCCAAAGCGCAGTACAGCAACGGGTTGGACTCCTCGCGGCTGCCGGCCCGGGGTTCCCGTCGGGCGCTCGCCCGCGCCCCTGCCTCGACCATCGCGGAATCGTAACCGGGGCCAGTGGTTTTCTGGTCGCGTTGGACGACCGCCCAGCCCTGGCCCGCGGGGTGTCGCAAACGGCTTGGAACGCCGACCTCCGGTCGGCACGCGCGGCGCTCCGCGCCGCGCACGTCGCAACCCCACCCATCCTCACGATGCGAACTGCCGCACACGCCGCCCTCCATACAGGCCGTCCCGTGCGGGAGGGCTTACGCGCCGAGGAAGAAGGTCGAACCCAAGTGTGTATATACTTTTGTATGTCTCACGGTGCAGTTCTCATGGGATCTCGAAAAAAATGACGCCACACTCCGGGAGCGCGGGTTTGATTTCGAGTTCGCGTCGCAGATATTCGGAGGCGACACCGTCGAGACGGAGGATCGTCGGCGCGACTATGGAGAAATACGAATGGTCGCCATTGGCCTCGCCGACGGAGTCTACTTGACCGTCGTGTACACCGATCGCACCTTTCAGGGGAGAGTCGTGCGCCGCATCATTTCTGCCAGAAGGAGTAACGCGAATGAGCGCCAGACCTACGGAAGAAAGACCGATCCACCCCAAGGTCCCGAGCCGCGGTAGCGCTGACCTTGATCGTCTCCGGCGCATGTCGGAAGAAGAGATCGAGCGCACTTCGCCTCCTGAGCTGCGGAATCTTCCAGCGGACTTCTGGAGCCAGGCAGTGGTGGTGCCGCCGCCTAAGCGGGCCATCTCGCTGCGCGTTGACAAGGATGTGCTGGAGTGGTTCCGCGCCCGGGGGCCGCGCTACCAGACCCACATGAATGCTGTCCTCCGGGCCTACGTGTCGCGTATGGAGGAACGTTGAACGACGCCCGTGCGGAAGACCGAATCGCCGGCGATCAATAGGGGTCGAGATTCCGATCTTCGCGGACTTCCTTGAGGTCCATGGTGATGGGCCTTCGCCCGCGCAGTTCGCGAAGTCTCTCCTGGGCGCGGACGGCGACGATCTGCCGGAGACCCTGGCGGACGGTCCACGTAACGCCCTCACCGGTAATCGCACGCGCTTCCCGGAGCAGGGCCGTCGGAATGCGCACGGTGACCTTGGTGGTGGATTCGTCCACGGCGCTTGCCTCCGGGAGAGAACAGCAGGATGCCAGTGAGGTTACGGCAAACGGGACGCTGACGGGCATCTGCGTTCGCTCTGCCGGAGCGCATCCGGCCCGTGCGGATCGCGACCCAGTGAGTCACCGGAGTCCCTCCTGTCGCTGCCAAAAATAGCGGTGCGCGAGCCAATTTCGGAGCCTTACAGCCTTTCGCAACTCTTCAAGAAGGGTTTCCGGTAGACGTTTCCTCTCGCCGAGGTTACGCGCGAGCATGCCCAGAGTCTTCTTCAATTCGGCATCAAAGAGCGCGTCTCGGGGATCCGGCGGGGCCTGTGCAAAGCTCGGGCTGTAGAAGGCGGCCATCATGCTGATCTGCACTTCCAGGCACTGCGCGTAGTACATCGCGAGTCCATATGTGGCCAGAACCTGGCGGCGGTGCGCTTCTTCTGCGTCGAACTCTTCGTCGGCGATAATCTGTCTTGCGTGGTCTCGCGCCGCTGCGCGCAAGACATCCCTCAGTCGGCGCCGTACTTCATCCGGGTCGGACATGGGTGCCGGACTCCACTTCTCGGACTCTTCGGACGGTGCCTCCGGGCCGTCAGGCGCATCGAACAGGGTGTCGGCAGGCAGATCCGGTCGTGGCATTGCGACTCCTTCGGTGCCGGTATGGCGGAGGACTGTAGAGCCTGGTCCCGAAGCTCCGAGTACGCGTCGAAGGCCATGCACGCCGGAGGTGTGCTGCAAGTAGCGGGATCATGGCTGTTCCCAACGGGGCTATTCAGATCGGCTGCCGACCGGAGGTCGGCGTTCCAGGCCGTACGTGCCAGCCAGGCTCTGGAACTCCATGCCGAGACCGGAAACGTTTTCAGGGTGGAGTTGCGCCGTGCGCGGCGCGGAGCGCCGCGCGTGCCGGTCGGAGACCGGCGTTCCAAGCCGGCCGCACCATCAGGGCGCTTTGGCCGATCCGCCGGACTGCATCATCACACCAACTGGCCGGCGCTGCGGGCCGTAGTCCCGCGATACCCTTTCGTCCGCCATGAGCCCGCCCAGAAACGCCGCCGCTCCGGCGGTGGGAATCTGGTTTCTGGCGGGGGCGCGGACCCCCATGACCCCGTTTCTCGGGGACTTGGCGGGACTCAGCGCGATTGAGCTGGGCGCGGCGGCGGCGAAGGGCGCGCTCGACCGCTCCGGTGTGGAGCCCGAGCAGGTGGATCACGTGGTGATCGGGAACGCCCAGCAGACCACTGCCGACGCCATCTACGGGGCCCGGCACGTCGGTCTCGGCGCCGGAGTTCCCGATTCCGTGCCGGCGCTGACCGTGAACCGGCTCTGCGGCTCGGGGATCCAGGCGGTGATTTCCGCGGCGCACCAGATGCTCGCCGGTGAGGCGGAGGTCGTGCTCGCCGGGGGGATGGAGTCCATGAGCCAGGCGCCCTTCGTGGTGCGGGGCGCACGCGCGGGGCTCCGGCTCGGCCACGGCAAGCTCGAGGACAGCCTGGTGGCCGCGCTCACCGACGGCCGGTGCGGGCTCTCGATGTCCGACACCGCGGAGAACGTGGCCGAGCGGACCGGGGTCACCCGCGAGGAATCCGACGAGGTCGCCCTGCGCAGCCAGGCGACCGCGGACCGGGCCTACCGGGCCGGGTCGCACGCCGAGGAGATCGTTCCCGTCACCGTGAAGACCCGGAAGGGCGAGCACGTGGTGTCCGAGGACGGCCACCGGCGGCCACAGACGACGCGCGAGGGCCTCGCGCGGCTCCGTCCCGCCTTCCGGAAGGACGGGCTGGTCACTGCCGGGAACGCGAGCGGCATCGTGGACGGCGGCGCCGCCTTCGTAGTGGCGCGCGAGGACACTCCCGCGGTGCGGGATGGATCTCCGCTCGGCCGCATCGTCTCGTGGGCCACCGCCGGGGTGCCTCCCGAGATCATGGGGCTCGGGCCGGTGCCCGCCAGCCGGGCGGCGCTCCAGGCGGCGGGGCTCGGACTCGGGGACATGGACCGGATCGAGGTGAACGAGGCGTTCGCCCCCCAGTACCTCGCCGTCGAGCGCGAACTCGGCCTCGACCGCGAGCGGGTCAACGTGAACGGCGGCGCCATCGCGCTCGGGCATCCGCTCGGCGCGACCGGGACGCGCCTGCTGCTCACCCTGCTTCTGGAGCTGCGGCGTTCCGGTGGCCGCTACGGCCTCGCGACCGCCTGCATCGGCGGCGGCCAGGGCATCGCCATGGTCGTCGAGGCGGCGGGGAACGCCGCCGGCAACGGAGCGTCGGCGTGACGGAGCGCGGCGCCCTCCTGCGCGAACGCCGGGAGACCGCGAAGGGACGCGCGTACGCCCTCGTCACCGTGAACCGGCCGAAGGCGCTGAACGCCCTGAACCGGGACCTGGTGGAGGCGCTCGCCACCGCCTTCGACGAACTCGGGGCGGACCGGGGGCTGGACGGAATCGTCCTCACCGGCGCCGGCGACCGCGCCTTCGTGGCCGGGGCGGACATCTCCGAGCTGCAGGACCTCACCCCCGAAGCGGCGTTCCGGTTCGCGCGCCGCGGCCAGGAGGTGATGCGCATCATCGAAGGGACCGGGAAGCCGGTGATCGCCGCGATCGGGGGCTACGCCCTCGGCGGCGGACTCGAGCTCGCGCTCGCCTGCCACCTGCGGGTGGCCGGCCCGCAGGCGAGGCTCGGGTTGCCCGAAGTGAAGCTCGGCGTCATCCCCGGATACGGCGGCACCCAGCGGCTCCCCCGCCTGATCGGACGGGGCCGGGCGCTGCGCATGATCCTCACCGGCGAGCCGGTGGGGAGCGGGGAGGCGCTCGCGGCGGGCCTCGTGGACGCGGTCCACGAGGACGCGGTCGAAGGCGCTGCGGCGCTCCTCGACCGGGTGCTCGCGAACGGGCCGCTGGCGGTGCGCAACGCGCTCCTCGCGGTGGACGCGGGGCTCTCGGGTCTCGAGGACGGCCTGCTGTCCGAGGCCTCGCTCTTTGCGTCGCTCGCCGGCACCGACGACATGCGGGAGGGCACGGGCGCGTTCCTGGAGAAGCGTCCGGCGCGGTTCCGTGGCGCCTGAGTCCGGTCCCCTGGCCGGCGTCCACGTCGGGATCGTGCTCTCGGAGCGGGACGAGCCCTCGGCCCGGCTCGCCGACGCCGCCGAGCGCTGGCTCCGGAGCGAGGGGGCCGACGTTTCCCGCCATCCGGCGCCGGCCGCCTTCGAGGTCGCCCAGCTGGCCGGCTGGCTGGCGGACTCCGGCCGCGTGGACGCCATCGTCGCCTGCGCCTCGATCGTGAAGGGGGAGACCTCCCACGACCGCCACCTCGCCGAAGCGGTGACCACGGGGCTCCTCGAGATCGGGGTCCGCACCCGCATTCCGGTAGGGAACGCGGTGCTCACCGTGGATACCGTCGAACAGGCCGACGCCCGTTCCGGCGGCGTCCGCGGGAACCGGGGAGAGGACGCGGCGCGCGCCGTCGCCGGACTCCTGCGCGCCCGCAAGCGTCTCGGAGGACGGCCCGGCCTCGACCTCGGCCCGGTTTCCGCGCCTCGGGGAGGCTGACGTGGACCCGCGGACCGCGCGCCAGCGCCGCCGGGGGCGCGAACTCGCCGCGCAGATGCTCTCCTCGTGGGACGCGAACCCCGCGTCGCCTCCCGCCACCGTGGCCGGCGTGCGGGACCTCACCCGCGCCAGCGACGCGCACCTGGAATTCGCCGAGGTGCTGGCGAACGCCGCCTGGGAGCGGATCGAGGAGATCGACCGCTGCCTCGACGAGACCACCAAGCCCTTCTGGAAGGAGAACATGGGGCGGGTGGAGCGCAGCGTGCTGCGGGTCGCGGTCGCCGAGCTGCTGACCGCGACCGCGCCGCCCCGGGTCGTGCTGAGCGAGGCCATCGAGGTGGCGCGCCGCTACGCCGGCGAGGACTCCACCTCCTTCGTCCACGCGGTGCTCGACGGGGTCGTCAAGCGCCTGGGGAACACGGATGAGGCCGCTGCGCCGGAGGGCGAGGGCTCATGAGCGACAACCCCACGGACCGCGAGCCGGCCATGCACCGGGACGAACGGGACCGCCGCCGGAAGCTGGCCGAGATCGAAAACCTCGGCGTTCCCGCGTGGCCGAGCCGGTTCGCCGCCTCCCACACCCTGGAACAGGCGGCGGAGACGTTCGGCGATCTGGACGGGCCGGAGCTCGAGGCGATCCCCGAGGCGGAGCGGACGGTGCGGGTCGGCGGCCGGGTCGTCGCCATCCGGTCGTTCGGGAAGGCCGCGTTCTGGCGGCTTTCCGAAGGACCCGGGACGCTCCAGGCGCACGTTCGGCGGGACGTGCTCTCCGAGCGGGACTTCGCGGTCTCGAAGGCGCTCGACCTCGGGGACTGGGCGGGCGTCACCGGTCCCATCTTCCGGACCCGGACCGGAGAACTCACCGTGCGGGCCGACTCGCTGTCCTTCCTGGCGAAGGCCCTGCTGCCGCTGCCCGAGAAGTGGCACGGCCTCGCCGACCGCGACACCCGGTACCGGCAGCGCTACCTGGATCTCCTCGGCAACCCGCGCACCCGGGAGGTGTTCCGCAGCCGGGCGGCGATGGTGTCCGCGATGCGCCGCTTCATGGACGGCGAGGGTTTCCTCGAGGTGGAGACCCCGATGCTCCAGCCGCTCGCCACCGGCGCGGCGGCCCGGCCGTTCCAGACCCGGCACCGGGCGCTCGGGATCGACCTCTACCTGCGGGTGGCGCCCGAGCTCTACCTGAAGCGGCTGGTCGTCGGCGGGTTCCCGCGGGTCTACGAGATCAACCGCAACTTCCGGAACGAGGGGCTCTCCACCCGCCACAACCCCGAATTCACCATGCTGGAGTTCTACCGGGCGTTCAGCGACTGCGCCGACATGATGGAGATCACCGAGCGCCTGGTGATCGCGGCGGCGCGGGCGGTGCGCGGCGGCGAGCCGGCGGTCTTCGGGGACGAGGAGATCCGGTTCGAGAGGCCCTTCGCGCGGGTCTCCCTGCGGGAGGTCACCGGGGCGGCGCTCAAGGAACACGGAGTGGCGCTCGAGGACGACGACCTCCGGTCGGCCCCGCCGCTTGCCGAGGCGCACCGGCGGCTGGATCTCCCCCTGCCGCCCGACGAGAGCGCCGGCAAGCTGCTGCTCAGCCTCTTCGAGGCCCTCGCCGAGCGCCGCCTTGTCCAGCCCACCTTCGTGACCGGCTACCCCGTCGAGGTTTCACCGCTCTCGAAGGCGAGCCCGGACGAGCCCGGCATCACGGAGCGGTTCGAACTCTTCGCCGGCGGGCTCGAGATCGCGAACGGGTTCTCCGAGCTGAACGACCCGGACGAGCAGGCGGCCCGCTTCGGCGAGCAGATGGCGAAGCGCCAGGCGGGCGAGGAGCACGCCATGGACTGGGACTACATCGAGGCCCTCCGCCACGGGTTGCCGCCGACCGGCGGCTGCGGGGTCGGGGTGGACCGGGTCGCCATGCTGCTCACGAACTCCCCGGCGATCCGCGACGTGATCCTCTTCCCGCACCTCCGCCCGCGCGAGGGAAGGTGAGTCAGGAAGCGGGCGAAGCTCCCGCCGTCAGGAGTCCGCAGCCCGCGCCGCGGGGCCGCCTCGCCTCCCTGCCGTTCGAGCTCCAGATCGCC
Organism: Acidobacteriota bacterium; assembly: GCA_022828085.1. Classification (GTDB taxonomy): domain Bacteria; phylum Acidobacteriota; class Vicinamibacteria; order Marinacidobacterales; family Marinacidobacteraceae; genus Marinacidobacterium. The sequence continues at coordinate 94,431 of JAJEIY010000031.1, forward strand.
GGCCGCTACCTGATGCTCCGCAAGCAGGGCCTGTTCATCTCGGTGATCTCCGCGATCTCGGCACTCGGGGTCGTGCTCGGGGTGGCGATCCTGCTGGTCGCGCTCGCGATCATGACGGGCTTCCAGGGAGAACTCCGGGCGCGGATCCTCGGGGCGCTCTCCCATCTCACGGTGTTCAGCCTCTCCGCCGAGGGTTTCACGGACTACGCCGAAGTCGCCGAGGCGGTCGGGGCGGTGCCGGAAGTCGAGGGCGCCACGCCGGTGCTCTACGGCAAGGCGATCGCGCTCGGCCGGCGGGACGCCCTCGTGACGCTCAAGGGAGTGGATCCGGCGCGGGAGCCCGATGTCACGGAGTTCGCATCCCGGATGACCGCGGGGCGGTTCGCCGACCTGGAAGCCGTGGTCCCGGGCGAGCCGCCTCCGGTGCTCCTCGGTGAGGAGCTGGCCCTCGGACTGGGGGTCGGGGTAGGGGAGACGATCCGCCTCATGGTGCCCGGGGGCCAGTTGACGCCGCTCGGCACCGTTCCCACCACCCGCCGCTTCCGGGTGGCCGGGTCCTTCCGGCTGGGCCTTTACAACTACGACAACGCCTACGCGCTCATCCCGCTCGGGGAGGCGCAGCGGCTCACCGGCCGGGACGGCGAGGCGAGCCAGGTGGAGGCGCGGATCACCGACATGTTCGAGGTGAGGGAACGGGAGGCCCGGGTGCTGGAAGCCCTCGGTCCCGGGTACTCGGCGCTCAACTGGATCGACCTGAACACCACCCTGTTCTCGGCCTTCTGGCTCGAGAAGCTGGCGACCACGCTCTTCGTGAGCTTCATCGTCGGAGTGGCCGCGCTCAACATCGTCGCCGGCCAGATCGTCACGGTGACCGAGAAGACCCGGGACATCGCGATCCTCAGGTCCATGGGGGCCACCCGGCGAAGCATCATGGCGCTCTTCATGGCGCAGGGGGCCGTGATCGGCACCGTGGGCACCGGACTCGGGGCGGTGCTCGGAATCGCCGCCTGCCGGATCCTCGACGGCCGGATCCGGATCCCCGAGGACGTCTACCAGATCACCGCGGTGCCCTTCACGCTGTTGCCGGGCGACGTGGCGCTGGTCTGCATCTTCGCGCCCCTCGTCTGTTTCCTGGCCACCCTGTACCCCGCGCGCCGGGCGGCGTCGCTGGTGGTCACCGACGCCCTGAGGTTCCAGTGAACCTGCAGGTTGAAGCCCGCGGCCTCGACAAGGCCTTCGGGGCCGGCGCCGGACGCATCGAGGTGCTCCGGGGGCTCGACCTCGAGGTACGGCAGGGCGAGATGGTGGCGATCACCGGCGCCAGCGGCGTGGGGAAGACCACGCTGCTCCACGTCCTCGGGGCGCTCGACCAGCCCGACGCGGGCTCGCTCCGGCTCGCCGGCGAGGAGGTCGCGCGGCTGTCGGAGCGGGAGGCCGCGGCGTTCCGCAACCGGCAGGTGGGTTTCGTGTTCCAGCACCACCGGCTGCTCCCCGAGTTGACCGCGATGGAGAACGCCTCGCTCCCGCTGCGCATCCGCCGGGTCCCCCGGGGACCGGCCGAAGACCGGGCCGAGCAGCTTCTCGGCGAGCTGGGACTCGCCGGGCGGCTGCACCACCGCCCGGAAGAGCTGAGCGGGGGCGAGCAGCAGCGGGTCGCCGTGGCCCGGGCGCTTTCCGGAGACCCGGCGCTGCTGATCGCCGACGAGCCCACCGGGAACCTCGACGACGCCGCGAGCAGCCAGTTGCTCGAACTCCTCGCCGCGCTCCACCGGACCTACGGGCTCACCGCGGTCATCGCGTCGCACAGTTCCCGGGTCGCCGCGAGCTGCGACCGGACGTTCCGGATGGAGGCGGGCATCCTGCACGACGGAGCGGACTAGCCCGCTGGGACCGCCGTGCACGCCGTGAGGCGTGGGTGGGGTCGCGACGTGCGCGGCGCGGGGCGCCGCGCGTGCCGGTCGGAGACCCCCACCGGGAGAAACGCCCATGCGCGCGTCCTCCTACGCACCCCGCCCGTCGTCAAAATGGTGGAAACGGCTTGGAACGCCGGTCTCCGACCGGCACGCGGCCCGCAGGGCCGCAGAGCGCGTAGGGCTGACCGCTCCTGATGGCGCGCCGGCTTGGAACGCCGGTCTCCGACCGGCACGCGGCCCGCAGGGCCGCAGAGCGCGTAGGGCTGACCGCTCCTGATGGCGCGCCGGCTTGGAACGCCGGTCTCCGACCGGCACGCGGCCCGCAGGGCCGCAGG
>JAJEIY010000016.1 GCA_022828085.1 Acidobacteriota bacterium
CGTGCCGGTCGGAGACCGGCGTTCCAAGCCGGGGGCGCCATCACGCGAAAGAGCCGTACGCGGCCTGTAGCCGCGATGCCGGTGTGAACACCGGCGCTCCTGAGCTTCTTCACTCACGCATACTTCGGCGCGCATGGCTGAGCCGAGGCGGCACCCGGGCCTGTTCGAGCCGGGGACGCTGCTGTTCGGGGCGGGGCTGGCGCTGCTCGGCGCCATCATCGGGATGGAGCTGCTGACCCGCGTCGGGATCACCCCGAACAGCTCGATCATCGCCGCCGTCATCGCCATCGCGGTGGGACGCGTCCCGCTCGCCCTCACCCGGCGCTTCCGGAGCACCGCCCGCCAGAACCTGCTTCAGACGGTCATCTCGGCGGCAACGTTCGGCGGCGCGAACGCCGTGCTCCTTCCGGCGGGGATGGTGTGGCTCTTCGGACGGCCCGACCTCGTCCCCGCGATGATCCTGGGCGCCGTGCTCGGGGCGCTGCTCGACATCGCGCTGCTGTACCGGCTCTTCGGCAGCCGGGTGTTCCCGGCGGAGGGGCTCTGGCCCTCCGGCATCGCCACCGCCGAATGTCTGCGCGCCGGCGACGAAGGCGGCCGCCGGGCGACGCTGCTGGTCGCGGGAGGGGTTGCGGGCGGCCTCGGGCGGCTGGCCGGCATCCCCACCGACATCGTGGGAGTCTGCTGGATCGGGAACCAGGTGGCCCTCCTGATGTTCGGGCTGGGGCTCCTCGCCCGGGGCTACGCGCCGCAGGTGCTCGGGTTGGACCTCGCCGCCATCCACGCCCCGCACGGGATCATGCTCGGCGCGGGGGCGGTGGCGCTGTGGCAGATGGGCCGGGCGATCCGCGGCCAACAGGGACCGCAGACCGCCCCGCCGACAGCCGGACCGCGGGCCGGGCTCTCCACGTTCGCGAAGGGGTATTCCGGCTTCGCGGCGGCGGCGGCGCTCGTCGCGGTTCTCGGCGGGTTGCTGACGGGGATGGGGATCGCCGGCGTTGTCGCCTTCGCCCTGTTCGCGGCCGCCGCCGCGCTCATTTCGGAACTCCTCTGCGGGGTCGCGGCGATGCACTCCGGCTGGTTCCCGGCCTTCGCGACGTCGCTCATCTTCCTGCTCCTGGGAATGCTGCTCGGGTTCCCGCCGCTCGCGCTGGTCCTCCTGACCGGCTTCGCGTCGGCCACCGGCCCGGCCTTCGCCGACATGGGCTACGACCTGAAGGCGGGCTGGATCCTCCGGGGTCACGGAAAGGACCCGGACTACGAGCGCCAGGGGCGGCTCGCGCAACGGGGCGCCGAGGTCTTCGGCCTGCTCGTGGCGGCGGGACTCGTGCTGCTCACCTACGCCTCCTACTTCGAGGCGGACCTGTTCCCGCCGTATGACCGGGTCGCGGTGGCGACCATCGCGGCGGGCCACAACCCCGACCTGGCGCGCCAACTCGCGGTCTGGGCGCTGCCCGGCGCCGTCCTGCAGTTCCTCGGCGGGGCCAACCGGCAGATGGGGGTCCTCTTCGCCACCGGCCTCCTGGTCGTGAACCCGATCGCCGGCTGGACCGCGCTCGCCGCGCTCCTCGTCCGGCGCCTGGTGAGCTGGCGCACGGGCGACCGGTACGACTCCCCGCGCTACATCCTCGCCGGCGGGTTGATCGCGGGAAGCGCCCTCACGAGCTTCTTCTCCGGCGTGGCCTCGGGAATGTTCAGCCGCCGGGTACCATGAGACGGATGTCCCGAGCCGGCCCGTGCGTCGGCGTCCTTCCGGCCGCGCTCCTGATCCTCTCCGGTTGCGGGGGATCCCCCGAAGTCGCAGGCGAGGGCCCCATGGTGGTCGCCGCCGACGTGGGCTTCGCGCCCCACGCGATGATGGCCGCGAACGGCGAGGTGGAGGGTTTCAACGTGGACCTCGCCCGGGAGATCGCGGCGCGGCTGGGCCGGCCGGGGTTCGAGATCGTGGATTCCGAGTGGTCCTCCATCTTCTCGGGCCTCTATGCCGAGAAGTTCGAGTTCGTGATCGCCCCCACGACGATCACCGAGGGCCGGGCGGAACGGGTCCTCCTCACCGAGGGCTATCTGGATACCGACCCGGTCTTCATCCGCCGCAGCGACGCGCCCGAGCTGACCGATCTCGCACAGCTCCGGGGGCAACAGGTCGCGGTGAACAACGGGTCGGCCTACGACCTCTGGGCCACCGACAACCACGAGGAACTCGGTTTCGAGGTACTCCGCTACGGGAAGAACGCCGACGCGGTGCAGGCGGTGCTCTCCGGCCGGGCGTTCGCGAACCTGGTCGGCGAGTCCGTCGCGATGTGGGCGGTCCGCCAGAACGCCGGAGTGCGCGCCGACTTCCGCATCCGGGCGGAGACGGCCTTCGCCGTCGCCTTCCGGAACGACGACGTCGAAACGCGCAACCGGGTCGAGACGATCCTGGAGTGCATGAAGCTGGACGGCACCATCGCGCGCATCCATGAGCAGTGGCTGGGGGTGGAGCCGGCGCCGGGCTCGGCGGCCGTGACGGCCTATCCGGGATTCGGGCCGCCCGGGTTGACCGGATTCCAGGAGACGCCGGGACGCGAGCCCTGCGGGTGAGTGACGTCCTGGAGCTTCGCGGGGTCGGCAAGACCTTCGCGGGGATCCCGGCCCTCCGGGACATCCACCTCGCGGTGGGGGCGTCCGAACTCGTGGCGCTCATCGGCCCCTCCGGCTCCGGGAAGAGCACGCTGCTGCGCTGCTGCAACCGCCTCACCGAACCCGACGCCGGAGACGTCGTTTTCGAAGGGGAACCCGTTCCGGCGGGTGGCGCCGAGCTCGCTTCCGTCCGACGGCGGATGGGCATGGTCTTCCAGGCCTTCAACCTCTACCCCCACCTGAACGCGCTCGAAAACGCCGCGCTCGCGCCGCGCCGCGCGGCGGGCCTGAGCCAGGGCGAAGCCGAGACCGCGGCCCGGGAGGCGCTCGAACGCGTGGGACTGGGAGACCGGACCAGCGCGATGCCGGACGAACTCTCGGGCGGCCAGCAGCAGCGGGTGGCCATCGCGCGGGCGCTGGCGCTTCGGCCGCGCATCCTGCTGCTCGACGAGCCCACGAGCGCGCTCGATCCCGAACTCGTCGGAAGCGTGCTCCGGGTGATCCGGTCCCTGAGGGAGGACGGGGTCGCGATGCTGATCGCGACCCACGAGATCGCCTTCGCCCGCGAGGCCGCCGACCGGATCGCCTTTCTGGCCGACGGGGAGATCCTCGAGTGCGGCCCGCCGGCGGAGGTCCTCGACCGGCCCCGGACCGAGCGGCTGCAGAGCTTCCTGAGCCGGCTCTGAATGCGGATCTTCTTCGACCCGGAGGTCCTCGCCGCCGCCTGGCCGGGCATCCGCTCCGGGATCGGCGTGACCCTCGGGCTCGCGCTGACCTCGATCGCCGCCGGAGTCGCGCTGGGCCTGCTGCTGGCCACCGTCCGGGCGCTCATCCAGGGCGCGCCGCTCCGCCCGGTCGGGGGACTGATCGCCGCCTACGCCGATGTCTTCCGCGCCATGCCGCCGCTCGTACTGCTGGTGGTCCTCTATTTCGCCGCCCCCTTCGCCGGCATCGAGCTGAGCGGCTTCATGGCGGCCTTCGTGGCGCTCGGGCTGGTGCTCGGCGCTTCCGCCGAAGAGATCTTCTGGGCCGGCATCACCTCGGTGAACCGGGGCCAGTGGGAAGCGGCGCTCTCCACCGGGCTCAGCCGCGGCGAAGCCTTCCGCCGGGTGGTGCTGCCGCAGGCGGTCCGGCTGACGATTCCTCCACTCACCAACCGGGCCATCGCCACCGGCAAGAACACCGCCCTCGCGTCGGTGGTGGCGGTCCCCGAGGTCCTCAACCAGGCCGCGAGCGTCCAGGCCCAGACCGCGAGCCCGGCGCCGCTGCTGCTCGCCGCCGGCGTCTACGTGGCGCTCTTCCTGCCTCTCGTGCGCCTCGGCCGCTGGCTCGAGACCCGCTTCCACATCCGCTGATCCGTCGTGTCCGAGTTCTTCCAGACCTTCCTGAACCCCGGGGTGATGGCGGAGAGCTCCGGACTGCTGCTGCGCGGCCTCTGGGTGACCCTTCAGGCCTGCCTGATCGTGGTTCCCGGGGGGCTCCTGTTCGGCGCGGGCCTCGCGCTCGCCCAGACCCTGGCGCCCGCCTGGGGCGCGCGCTCGCTCTCCTGGGGCGTGGACCTGATCCGGGCCTTCCCTCCGCTGGTGCTGCTCGTCCTCATCGTCCACGGCCTGCCGTTCCTGGGGATCGAGCCGCCGCCGCTCCTCGGCGTCGGGATCGCGCTCACCATCAACACCTCCACCTATTACGGCGAGATCCTGCGGGCGGGCATCCTCAGCATCGAGCCGACCCAGTGGGAGGCGGCGCGCTCCACCGGGCTCGGCACCATGGCGACCCTCCGGCACGTGATCCTGCCCCAGGGCGTACGGAACGTGCTGCCCGACCTCGCCGGCAACACGCTGGAGGCCGTGAAGCTGACCTCGCTCGCAAGCGTGGTGGCGCTACCGGACCTGCTGCGGATGGCGCGCGTCGCCCAGGGCGTCCACTTCAACCCGTCGCCGCTGATCCTGGCCGCGCTCCTCTACCTCGCGCTCCTCTGGCCGCTGGTGCGGCTGATCCGGCGGCTCGGCGGCCGCGCGGTGCTGCCGGCCTAGTCCGGCAGGACCGGCGCGGTGCGTTCGGTGATCAGCCCGTAGTGCTCGGTGCGCCGGTGGCGGGCGAAATCGAACACGTGGCGCTTCAGGTCGGTCCCCACGTCGAGATCGCAGTCGGCGACGATCAGTTCGTCTCCCTCCCCCGCGGACTCGGCGACGATCTCCCCGTTCGGCGAGACGATCGCTGAGCCGGCGATGAGGCGGCTGCCGTCCTCGACCCCGCACTTCGCCGCGGCGACCACCCAGGTGGCGTTCTGGTAGGCGCCCGCCTGGAGCGAGAGCCGGTGGTGGAACATCCGCAGGTGCGCCGGCTCCCGGTGGTGGATGTTGACCTCCGGGGTGTTGTAGCCGAGCACGATCATTTCGACCCCCTGCAGCCCGAGCACCCGGTAGGTCTCCGGCCAGCGGCGGTCGTTGCAGATGCACATCCCGAAGACCCCGCCGAAGGCCTTCCAGACCGGAAAGCCGAGGTCGCCCACCTCGAAGTAGCGCTTCTCGAGATGCTGGAACGGCGCCTCCGGCAGGTGGTCGGCGTGTCCGGGGAGGTGGACCTTCCGGTACTTCCCGATGATCTCGCCGCCGTCCACCAGGACCGCGGTGTTGAAGTGGCGGTCGCGGTCCCCTTCCCGGACCCGTTCCGCGTATCCGAGGTGGAACCCGACGCCGAGCCGCCGGGAGGCGTCGAAGAGGGGCTCGGTCTCCGGCCCGGGCATCGCGGTTTCGAAGTACTTGTCCGCGGAGGACGCATCCTCGAGGAAGTAGCGGGGGAAGAAGGTGGTGAGGGTGAGCTCGGGGAAGACCACCAGCCGGCAGCCGGCGCCCGCCGCCCGCTCCATGAGATCGAGCAGCCGTCCGACGACTTCGCTTCGCGTCTCGTCCGGCTGGATGCCGCCGACCTGGGCGGCGGCGACCCGCAGGTTGCGCATCGGGGAATTCTAGGAGGCTGGACCGGGGTCAACGCATAATCGCCGGATGCTCCGCCGGTTTGCCGCGACGCTCCTCCTGGGTCCATTCCTCTTCGGCTGCGGCGCGGAAGACGCGCCGGCGCCCCGGCCCAACATCCTGGTCCTGATCGCCGACGACCTCGGCTACACCGACATCGGCGCCTTCGGCGGCGAGATCCGGACCCCGAACCTGGACACCTTGGCGGCGGCGGGCCTGCGGTTCACGAGCTTCTACACCGCCGCCACCTGCTCGCCGACCCGGGCGATGCTGCTTTCCGGGGTGGACCACCACCGGGCCGGGCTCGGCGGCATGGCAAGCCTGATGGGAGACGACCTCGAGGGCCGCATCGGCTACGAGGGGTACCTCAACGAGCACGTCTTCCACCTCCCCGCCGTCCTGCGGGACGCCGGCTACCACACCTCGATCGCCGGCAAGTGGCACCTCGGGCAGGCCGCGGAGCACAGCCCCCCGCACCGGGGTTTCGACCGCTCCTTCGTGCTGCTCCCCGGGGCGGCCAGCCACTTCGAGGACGCCGCGCCCGTGGATACCCTCGACGAGATCCGCTACCGGCGGGACGGCGAGGTCGTGCCGCTACCGGAGGGTTTCTACTCGACCCGGGCTTACACGGACGAACTCATCGCGTACATCCGGGAAGCGAACGCGGCCCAAAAGCCGTTCTTCGCCCTCGGCACCTACACCGCGCCGCACTGGCCGCTCCAGGTCCCGGACGAGTTCCTCGACCTCTACGCGGGGGCCTACGACGACGGCTGGGAAGCCCTGGCCGACCGCCGCATCGCGGGCGCGAAGCGCGTGGGGGTGATCCCGGAAGACGCACAGGTTCCCCCGCTTCCCAACTTTGCGCGGCGCTGGAACGAGCTGAGCGACGACGAGCGCCGCGTCGAAGCTCGCAAGATGGAGCTCTACGCCGCGATGGTCGAACGCCTCGACCACCACGTCGGGCGGCTCGTCGCGGAACTGCGGGAGCTCGGCGAGCTCGACAACACGCTGATCCTCTTCTTCTCGGACAACGGGGCGGCGGGCGAGGACGTCAGCCGGCTCGCCGACAACGAGACCTTCCTTCCCCAGCGGTTCGACCTCTCCTACGAGAACATGGGGCGCCTCGACTCGTTCGTCTACTACGGCCCGGAATGGGCGGACGCCGCGAGCGGCTCCTACCGGTACTTCAAGCAGTTCGTCCACGAGGGAGGCATCCGGGTTCCCGGTTTCGCGGTCATCCCGCCGGCGCTCGCGGCGCACCTCCCGGGAGCCGTCACCGGCGCGTTCGTCCACGTCACGGACCTGTTTCCGACCTTCCTCGAACTCGCCGGGGCGGAGATGCCGGCGGCGGAAGACAGGATCGCGCCCGCCGGGAAGTCCATCTCCGGGCTCCTGCGCGGGGAAACGGAAACGGTGCACGAAGAACCTACCGCCGGCTGGGAGATCTTCGGACGCCGCGCGATGCGCCGGGGCCCCTGGAAGATCGCCTGGCTGGCGCCGCCCCTCGGGAAGGGCGACTGGGCGCTCTATAACCTCGACGAGGATCCGGGCGAGCTGACGGACCTGGCGGCGGAGCGGCCGGATGTGCTCGCGGACCTGCTCGCCGCGTGGGACGGCTACGTGGAGGAGAACGGGGTCATCGTCGTGGAAGAGGACCGCGCGTTCGGCCCCCCCGTGCCGCGCCGCTGAGCGACCCGGAACTCGCCTACTTCAGAAAGTCCACCGCCCCGAACCTGCGGGCCAGGGCGACCGACCAGGAGGGACGGTAGAGCGGCTCGGCGGAGTTCGGCCGGTCGCGCACGATGAACCGGCCGCTGCCCGGCCGGGCGCGCGGCTGTCCGTCCCGGACCACCACCTCGCCGCGCCGGAGCACGGTCTCCGGGAAGCCCTTGATCTGGCGGCCCTCGTAGGGCGAATAGCCGACCTGGTCGTGGAGGTCGGCCCAACGGATGTCCACCACCTGGTCCGGGTTCCAGATCGCGAGGTCGGCGTCGCTCCCGGGAGCGATCGTCCCCTTCCGGGGGTAGAGGCCGAAGAGCCGCGCCGGCGTCTCGCAGCAGACCGCGACGAAGCGCTGGAGGCTGATCCGGCCCTTGCCTACGCCTTCGGAGAACAGCAGCGGCATCCGCAGCTCGACGCCGGGCACGCCGTTGCAGATCTTCGGGAAGGGCGGCTCGGGTCCCCAGGCCAGCTTCCCCTTGTCGTCGAAGCTGTAGGGCGCGTGGTCCGAACTCACCACGTCGAAGGTGCCATCGACGATCCCTTCCCAGAGCGCCTCCTGGCACTCCTCGTCGCGGGGCGCGGGGCTGCAGCAGAACTTCGCCCCTTCCATCCCCGGCTTGTCGAGGTCCTCCGCGGTCAGCAGCAGGTACTGCGGGCAGGTCTCGGCGAAGACCTTGAGCCCGCGCCGGCGCGCGGCGCCGATCTCCTCGGCGGCTTCCTTCGAGGAGACGTGGACGATGTAGAGCGGCGCGTCCACGAGCTCGGCGAGATCGATGGCGCGGCCGGTGGCCTCGCTCTCGGCCAGCTTGGGGTGGCCGGCGGCGTGGAACTTGGGCGCCTTGTGCCCCTCTCCGACGAGACGCCCCGAGAGCCAGCCGATCATGTCGTGGTTCTCGGCGTGGACCATGGTGAGGGCGCCCATGCGCCGCGCCGCCGCCAGCACGTCGAGGAACTGGCGGTCGTCGAGACGCACCAGGTCGTAGGTCATGTAGATCTTGAAGGAGACGACGCCCTCGGCGACGAGCTCCGGGATCTCCTCTTCGAGGGCCTGCGGCGTCGGATCCGCGACGATCAGGTGGAACCCGTAGTCGGAGACCGCCTTCGGCCCCGCCGCCGCGTGGTAGGCGGCCACCACCTCGCGCGGTGACGCTCCCTTCCCCTGGACGGCGAAGGAGAGGACGGTCGTCGTCCCCCCACAGACCGCCGAAACGGTGCCCGAGTGGTAGTCGTCGGCGCACATCAGCCCCATCGAGGACTTCTGCTCGATGTGGGTGTGGGCGTCCACGCCCCCCGGAATGACCAGCCGGCCCTCGGCGGAGAGCTCTTCCTCGCCGCGCCCCAGTCCCGGCTCGACGGCCCGGACGACGCCGCCGCTGATGCCGACGTCCGCGGACCGGATTCCGTCGGCGGTGACGACTGTCCCGCCCCGCACCACAGTGTCGAAATCAGCCATCGGAAGCGCGCGATTCTAAGGGACGGGGATAGTGGCGAAACGGCTTGGGACGCCGGTCTCCAGACCGAAACGGTGGCGCGACGGCTTGGAACGCCGACCTCCGGTCGGCACGCGGCCCGACAGGGCCGCAGAGCGCGTGGGGCTGTATGGCCGAATGGCCCCACCAGCCTGGAACGCCGGGTTCCCGAGCTACGAGGAATGGGGGCCGGCTGTCGCCGACCTCCATCCCTCTTGCTCAAGGGGTCTGGGCAGAGCTATCGCTCTGCTCCGAAACAGCCGGCACCGCTATGCGGAGCGGGCGAGAGGGCCTCTCACCGACGGGCTGATACGGCAACCAAGCCGGCCATTCCCTCCGATTCCTGCACACCTCATGGGCCGCACGACGCCAACTGAAAGGAGAATCTCCGAACCATGAGCCCACGTGAACTTGTCGAGGCCTTCTATACCGAAGTCTGGAACCGGGCCGACGAGGACCGGGCCCGGGAGATACTGGCGGACTCCTTCCGCTTTCGCGGATCCCTGGGCGCAGAACGGGTCGGGCCCGACGGCTTCATCGCCTACATGCGCGACGTGCAGCGAGCGCTCGGCGACTACCGCTGCATCATCGACGAACTCGTGACGGACGGAGATCGGGCGGCGGCGCGGATGCGGTTCACGGGAGAGCACCGCGCCGAGTTCCTGGGCGTCGCCGCGACCGGCCGGCAGATCACCTGGGCGGGCGCCGCCTTCTTCCGGTTTGAGGACGGAAAGATCGCCGAGCTATGGGTGCTTGGTGACCTGGCGGCACTACGCCGCCAGTTGGAGGCGTAAGTCGGTCAGTCGCCAGGGTCACCCGTGGCGATTCCGGAGAGTTCGACCGGTGGGCGATCCGGAAACCTGGCGACCAGAGTAAGACTTCCACCCATGGCCTCCACGGTCTTGCGCAAGGTGGAGAGCAACAGATCGCTCCGGTGCTCCAGCCGCGAGACGCCGTCCTGGCTGATTCCCAGTTCGGTAGCCACATACGCCTGGGTGAGTTGCCGAGCCTTGCGCAACTCGCGCAGGGTCATCTCTTCGGCGATGAGTTCTACCGCTCGCTCCTCGACCTTCCGCCGCTGCACGGGATCGAGCTTCGCGATCCTCTCTTCCACATTGATTGTCATGATGGCTCCTCTCGTTCGAGCCGCCTCAGGTGATTGTCAAAGCGCTCGTCGGCCCTGCGGATGAGCGCGCGATAGAAGCGCCGCGAACTGCTTCCCGATTTGTCGCCGGCAACGAGCAGGACGGCCTTGCGGGTCGGGTCGAAACAGAAGGCCAGCCGCCAGTGGCCATCGGCGGTACGGAACCGCATTTCTTTCATATTCGGGTGGCGGGAGCCGTTCAGCGTGTCCACCCGGGGTCGTCCGAGTTGCGGTCCGAATCGCTGGAGGACGCGTGACAACGCCAAGATTTCCGTTTGTACATCGACAGGCAGGCTGTCGAACTCCGGCGCGAACTCGTCGGCGATTTCGACGACCCAACTCAATCAGACAATTATGTCTTCGTGAACATATGCTGTCAAGAACATTTGAGGTCGCGACCGAAATCACCGATCTCCGGGGTTCGGAGATCGGGTCGAACTCCGACGTCAACTCAGGACATGAGTTGCAGCAATCGGGCCGTGGTGTTCCAGTTGCGGATCGTCATGTCCTGGTACACCGGCATCGAAACGAGCCGGCTGAGGTAGCTCCGGGAAGCCTGGCTGATCAGGCGCGAGAAATAGAGAACCCCGTCGCCCGCCCAGGCCTCGTCCACGCCGGGCCTGACCCGGACCTCGTCCATGGCGTCGTGCGCCGTCAGAGTGTCCCGCAGGAAGATGACGTCGTAGCGATGCCGATCGGGTTGCGAGCCGAATCCGGCCGGCGCTCCGGCAACGACCGCCTCCATCTCCTTGCGGGAACGCAGCATGACCCTCGCCTGGTAGTCGAACGCCGAGGCCAGCATCTCCTCGATCCGGATCGTCAGGTCGCCGGGCGTCGAGCCCGCGGCGCGGAAGATCACGTTCCCGCTCTGGATGTAGGTGACGACGTCGCGGAAGCCTTCCGCCTCGAAGACGCTCCGGAGGGCCGCCATCCGGATCACGTTCTTGCCGCCGACATTGATGCCGCGCAGGAGAGCCACGTAGGTCTCGGCCAACGCGCTCCTTACCGTCATTCCCTGCTGGCGCGAGACCGTCCCGGCCGGATGCCGTCGTTCGCCTCTATTCCCGGACCACGCGCCCGAACATGAAACCACCGACCTCGCCGTGGTCCCAGGTGCCCCCGTAGCGGTCGCCGTCGAACACGATGGTGGCGCCGAACTCCTCGCCGAGTCCGGGGATCTCGACGTCCACCATCCGGATGATGGGCACATCGCCGGCCCAGCGGATCGGCACCACCACCGGCAGCGTGACGTCGGTGTTTCCGTAGGTGATCCGGGCGTCGAACCGCCAGCGGTCGCCGTCGAGCTTGGCGACCCCCGCGATCTCGTAGCGGTCACGGTAGACGCCCTCGCGGGGTTCCGGCCAGGCGACGGTGAACTGCCCGTCGAGCACCACCTCCCGCATGCTCTCGGAAAAGGCGCGCTCGCGTTCTTCGAGGCTCGCCTCGGGGGCGACCCTTCCCACTCCGATCCCCGAAGCAAGCCAGCCGGCGCCCCAGGCGAGGGCGAGCAGCGCCACGAGCGCCGCGATCTTGAGAATGGTTCGCATGACGAGCCTCCCGGACGGCCGGGACGGTAACACCGGGCGGGACCGCCGCTATCCTGTTTCCGCCATGCACTCCCCGGCCCCGGCTTCGGAACCCCTGGACCGGGCGCCGACAACGGAACAACAGCAAGCCGCCGCCGACCACCTCCGGCGGGCGGAGAGCGACGCGGCGCGGTCGCGCCGGATTCCGGAAGGGGTGATCGGGTCCGAGGTCGAGAGCGCCGGAGTCGTGGGCTTCGGGACCATGGGCCGCGGGATCGCGATGTCCTTCGCCGCGGCGGGAATCCCGGTCGTGGTCTACGAGGAATCGGACGAGGCCTGGGTCCGGGGCGAAGCGGCGGTCGCCGGGAGCCTTTCCCGAGCCGTGGGCCGGGGGAAGATCGACGCCGCGGAAGCGGAGGCGCAACTGCGGAGTGTCCGGCGCGCCGAAGGGTTTGAAGACTTCGGCGGCGCGGACTTCTTCGTGGAGGCCGTCTTCGAGGAGTTGGCCGTCAAGCAGGACGTCTTCGCCCGTCTCGACCGGGTCGCGCGACCGGGCGCGGTCCTCGCGACGAATACCTCTTCCCTCGACGTGGACGCCATCGCGGCCGCCACCGGTCGGCCGGAGGCCGTGGTCGGAACGCACTTCTTCAGCCCGGCGCACGTCATGCGGCTCCTGGAGGTCGTGGTGGGCGACGCGACATCGCCGGAAACACTCGCGACCGCCATGTCCCTCGGCCTCCGGCTCGGGAAGGCTCCGGTGCCGGTCGGCGTCTGTGACGGGTTCGTGGGCAACCGAATGCTGTTCGCCTACCGCCGGCAGGCGGACCAGCTATTGCTGGAAGGCGCGCTCCCCGAGCAGATCGACGCGGCGCTCCAGCGTTTCGGGTTCCGGATGGGTCCCTTCGCGGTGGCCGACCTGGCGGGCCTGGACATCGGCCGCGCCGTACGGCAGCGGCTCGCGGCCGAGGCGATGGCGCGCGGGGAGTCGCCGCCGAAACCGGTCGTCGCCGACAGGCTTTACGAACGGGGACGGCTCGGCCAGAAAACGGGCGCCGGTTTCTACCGCTACGAGCCCGGGGACCGGACGCCCCGGCCCGATCCGGACGTTGCCGAGATTGCGCGCCGGGAGTCCGCCGCGCTGGGAATCGAACGGCGGGAGGTGGAGACCCGCGAGATTCTCGAGCGCTGTCTCTTCGCGCTGGTGAACGAGGGCGCCGAGATCCTCGGTGAGGGAATCGCCGAGCGGGAAGGCGACGTGGACGTCGTTTGGGCGCTCGGCTACGGGTTCCCGAGGGAGCGGGGCGGCCCGATGTACTGGGCGCGCCAAGTCGGTTTGCCCGAGGTCGTCAGCAGCCTCGACCGGCTGGCCGGCGCTACCGGCGATCCTCGCCTGGAGCCGTCACGGGGCCTGCTGGAACTCGCAGTCCGCTGAACTGGCTCAGCCGACCTGTTCGCCGCCCGCTGGACCGTAGAACATCACCCACGCCTTGAACGACTCGTCGAAGTTGAGGAAGCGGTGGGGGACGCCGGCGGGGACGAAGAGGAAGTCGCCCGGCCGGAACGGCACGGTTTCTTCTCCCATCTCGAACCGGCCTTCCCCTTCCAGGATCACGTAGCACTCGTCCTGGTCGTGGGGCTGTTGCGGGTCCGCGCCCACCGGGGCATAGAGCCCCACTTCGAGGGAGCCGCGGTTCAGGGCGACGAAGTAGCGGTCGTCGGGGAGTTGGGCGGCGCAGTCGGCGGGAGAGAACTTGTGGCAGGCGGTGCGGGTCATGGGGTGAGGGTAGCGACGGCGGTAGCCGGGCCTGGGGGAAGTACTCACTCTCGCTGCGCTGCGCGCAGCCGTGAGGGCGGATGGGGCCGCGTCGTGCGCGGTGCCGAGCACCGCGCGTGCCGGTCGGAGACCGGCGTTCCAAGCCGTCACGCCACCATGCCGGTCCGAAGACCGGTGATCCCCGCCGTTACGGCGGTTCCGCGAGGAAGTCGCCGAGGGTCCACCAGTTCGTAGTGGTTTCCTGGCCACCGGGACCGGCGCCGGGGCCGTAAGCGAGCACCAGGTCGTAGATCTCGTCCCGGTGTTCGGCGATCGCCGCGGAGAGGAAGATGGCCGGCATGTCCTGCGTCAGGGTGGCGCAGCCTCCGGTCTGCCAGCCCAGTTGAAACAAGGTTGCCGCGCCGGCGGCGTTTCCTTCGAGAACGGCCTCGACGATGGGGACGAAGTCCTCGATCTCGGCGCACCCGATGGCCCCCTCCAGTCCCAGGGAATCCAGGGGAAAGCGGTCGAGCGTGGTGTCGAAGACCAGCGATTCGCCGGGGGAGTAGCGGGCGAACACCCGGTGCCCGGGGTCCGCCGCCAGCTCGCGGACGCTCGCGTCGAGGTCCGCGTTGCCGATCCGCAGCGTGGCGCCGGGCGCGAACATCAGCTCCCCTTCCGGCACGCTGACGCCGTCGCCGTCATAGTCCCCGCGCCGGAATTCGTAGCGGAACTCCAGCCGTCCGGCTTCCGAGGCCGCGAGGGCCGCGGGCTGGCTCGCGAGTCCCAGATCGAAGATCAGGAAGACCTCCCCGGTCGTCTCCACCGCCTCCCCGCTCGTGAGCAGGACGGCGAAGACGAGCTCCTCGCCGTCCAGATAGGTCCCGTTCGCGGCCGGTTCCGAGACGATCTCCACCCGGTCGATCAGCGCGTTCGATGGACTGCCGGGTCCGGGGCTGGTCGGGCCTTCCCCGCCGTCTTCGCACGCGGAGAGGGCCGAGAGAGCGAGCACGGCAACGGCCGCGGCAGCGGCCCGTCTCACCGCTGCCTCGCCCAGCGCGCCGCCGCGTCCACGTGCTTCGCGCCCTCCGGATCGGGCCGGGTCAGGAGGCTGACCAGGATGGCGGCGGCGAACCCGGCGGCGAACCCGACCACCATCTCGTAGAGCTGGAAGTAGGCGGGCTTCCCCCACAGGAACCAGCCCACCGAGGTCAGAAACCCGGTCACCATGCCCGCTACCGCCCCGGGAAGCGTCATCCGCTTCCAGAAGATCCCCAGGATCGCGACCGGCGCGAAGGCGCAGCCGAGCCCGGACCAAGAGAACAGCACGAAGAAGAAGATGACCCTCACCTCGGGGAGGGCGACGCCGATCCCGACCACCCCGAGCGCCAGCGTGACCGCCTTGCCGAAACGGGCCAGCCGGGCGTCGTCCCCGGTCACCCGGGCGATGAACCCCGAGGCTCCCGGGGCCGCGGGGTTCCGGTGGCGCGGCCCGAGCAGCTTCTCGAAGAAGTCCCGGACGACCGCCGACGAGGCCAGCAGCAGCACCGAGTCCGCGGTGGACATGATCGCCGCCAGCACCGCGGTCAGGAAGAGGCCGGTGACCACCGGCGGCATGAGGTCGGAGGCCAGGAGCGGCAGGATCCCCTCCGGGTCGTCGATCACGGGATAGAGGACCCGGCCGGCCATCCCGGTGAGCACGGCGCCGAGATCGAAGAGCACGATCACGAAGGCCGCCATGAACCCGCCGTCGGACAGGGTGCGCCGGTCCTTCGAGGCCATGAACCGGACGAG
Organism: Acidobacteriota bacterium; assembly: GCA_022828085.1. GTDB lineage: Bacteria > Acidobacteriota > Vicinamibacteria > Marinacidobacterales > Marinacidobacteraceae > Marinacidobacterium. The sequence continues at coordinate 15,003 of JAJEIY010000016.1, forward strand.
GAGCTGCGGGGCGCCGAGGAAAGCCAGCCCGATGCCCATGTGGCTGACCACGTCCGCGATCCCCTGGCCGCTCATCCCCGAGCTTCCGAGCGGCCGCAACAAGCCCGGGTCAGCGCTCGCCAGCCGCTCCGCCAGCACCGGGAGGCCGCCGATCTCGTGGATCGCGACGAGAGGCAGCGCCACCAGCGCCGCGGCCATGAGCGTCGCCTGGATCAGGTCGCTCCAGGCCACCGCCTTGAGGCCGCCGAAGCTCGTGTAGAAGAGGATGACGACCGCGCCGAGGACCACGCCCGCCTCGTAGGGAATCCCGAGGAACGACTCGAAGGTCTTGCCCGATCCGGTGAGCTGGGCGGCCATGTAGGTCCCCGCCATGACCAGGATCACCACCGATCCGAGGATGCGGAGAATCTGCCTCCGGTCCCCGAACCGCTCCTCCATCCAGTCGGCGACCGTGATGGCGCGGTAGCGGTCGGCGAGCGCCTTGAAACGGGGGCCGATGAAGGCCCAGGCGACCGCGGTGGCCAGCACTTCCCCGAAGACGATCCAGAGCGCGTTCACCCCGAGCAGGTATCCCATCCCGGTGAGCCCGAGGAGCAGCCAGGCGCTTTCCCCGGTGCTCGCCGCCGAAAAGCCGACGACGGCCGCCGGGAGCTTCCGGCCCGCCAGGTAGTACCCGGCGAGGTCGCGGGTGCTACGGGAACTCCAGATCGCCAGCCCGAAAAGGATCGAGAGGTAGGAGACAAGGACGGCCCATAGAGGCCAGTTCGCGGGCATGTCAGGCGGTCAGCTTCCGGCCTTTCGTCCTCGGGCGGCGTTCCAGATGGCGAGCGCCATGCCGGGGACCACGGCCACGACGAGCAGCACCCAGGCGGACAGGGGAAATCCGTCCATCAGTTGCCCTCAGGGCGGATCGGCCGGTCGTCGCTGCGGAACATCTCCTCCTGGAGCCAGGGATAGCCGCCGTAGGACCGCGCGTCGGGCCACACCTCGTCGAGCGTGTCCCCGTCGTAGATGCGGCCGTCCTTGACCACCAGGTGAATGTCGGCGGTGGCCCGGATGTCGTCCAGCGGGTTCCGGTCCAGCACCACCAGATCGGCCAGTTTGCCGTCCTCGACGGTCCCGAGCTCGTGCTCGAGGCCGAGGAACGCGGCGCCCTGCCGCGTCGCCAGGTCGAGCGCCCCCTCGGCGCCCATCGCGGCCTCCGCCATCCAGATCTCCCAGTGGGAACCGATGCCGTGGTGCTGGCCGTGGGCCCCGATCGCCCCCGAGCCGCCCTCGTCCACGATGTCCTGGAGTCCCTGGGCGAGCAGCGGGAAGCTGTAGTCGGTCTCAGGCCGCAGCGGCCGCCGGCGGGTATGCGGAATCAGCATCCGCCACGGAAGCCAGCGCTGCTGCTTGGGGTCCTCCCAGTTGGCGGTCTCCTGCCAGAAGTACTCCTCGTTCCAGACCGAGGGGCCGCCGACCACGAAGGTGATCGAGTACACCGTCTTCGTGCGCCCGAAGAACTTCGCCGCGTCCTCGTAGAGCGGGACGTAGGTGAGCGGGTGCTCCCAGCCGGTCTGGCCGTCGAGGATGAGGCCCACGTTGTAGACCAGGCTGCCCCCCTCGCCGGTGAGCATCAGCTTCCGCTCGCGCGAGATGTCGGCGATCCACTGCCGCTGGTCGCGGCGCGGCTGCATGTAGGACTTGATCGCGGTGGCGCCCCACGACGTCAGCCGCTCGACGTTGTCCTCGGCATCCTGGTAGCTGCGAATGTCGTTCTGGCGCGAGCCGTCGCCGTTGTACATGGGATCGCCGGTGCTGTACATGCGCGGCCCGACCATCTCGCCGGCCTCGACCAGTTCGGCGGCGGCGAAGACGTTCTGGGACCACTGCGAGTTGTCGAGGGTGGTGGTCATCCCGTAGGCGAGGTAGACGCCCGCCTCCCAGTTCCGGCGGGGAAACACCCCGGTGTGGTCGCGGTGGTGGTGCGCGTGCATGTCGATGAAGCCCGGCACGATCGTCTTCCCCGAGAGATCGATCTCGCGGTCCGCGCCGGTCGTGGCGCAGTCCCCGACGCACGCGATCCGGCCGTCCACGATCCGGACGACACCTTCCTCGAGGGTTCCCGCTTCGCCCAGCGTGACGATGCGGGCCCCGGTCAGGACCGCCGAGCCCTTCCCGCGCGAGCGCGGGAGGTCGAGGGCGATCTCGTGGCGGGTGGTCTCGTCGCTGTCCGGGTCGTAGGTGGTGATCCGCGGACCGCTGCCGAGATAGAGAAGCCCGTCCGGGGTCCAGCGGGGGAACATCCCGCCGTCCTTCGTGACGGTGCGGATCGGCAGCGAGGCCCGCCGGCGTTCGATGTGGGGGGCCTCCTTGCCGGCTCCCGGCCAGGGCAGCGCGGTGACGTAGACGTTGTCGCCTTCGGAGAACGCCACCCAGCGCCCGTCCGGAGAGGGAGCGGCCTCGTCGGCGAAGGGAAAGGTGAGATGGACCCGCCGGTCGGAGCCGTCGCCCTTCACCGAGACCAGCCGGGTCACGTCCTCGCGCTGGCCGCCGCGTTCCCAACTGTCCTGCTCGGGGAAGAAGAGGCGGCCGTCGGGGCCGAAGGAGGGCGCCACGATCTGCCGGCGCGGCATGAGGGGACGGCCCGCGTTGAACGGGCGGAGCGTCTTCGTGATGACGGTCGCCTCCCCGCCCCCGGCCGGAATGCTGACCAGGTCGTAACGGAGGTTCTGGGACCAGGACCGGCCGCGCGCCGGAGCGCCGGTGCCCCGCGCCACCACGATGGCGCTCCCGTCCGGCGTCCACACCGGGTGGATGTACTCCGAGGAGGTCACCGAGACGCGGGTGGGCGTTCCGCCGGCGGCCGGCACGGTCAGCAGATACCCGTTCGTGTCGTCCCAGGAGGTGTAGGCGACGGTGGAGCCGTCCGGCGAGAAGGCGGGCGACAGCTCGTAGGCCGGATCGTCGCCCTGGATCAGCCGCTCGGGGGCGCCGTCCGGCAACGTCATCCGGTAGAGCCGGCCGGCAGCATGGAACACCGCTACCGAACCGTCGGGCGAGACCGCCGGCCAGCGGATCATCCTTGCCCGGAAGGTGTCCCCCGAGATGTCGAACTCCGCCCGGGCCTGCTCGGAGACCCGGCGGCGCACCTCGGCGACGAAGGGCACTTCCTCGGTGGCGCCGCTCGCGGCGTCCACCTTCACGATCCGGCCGCCCCGCAACACGTAGATGGCGGAGCTGTCCGGGCTCCAGGAATAGCCGGGGAGGACGCGCTCGGTCTTCATGCCCTCGGCGAGGTCGGTCTCGATGGGATCGGCGAGGAGGCGCTCGGCCCCGGTGTCGAGATCGCGCAGGAAGAGCCCGGTGCGAGGTCCGAACCGGTGGCCCTTGAAGGAGATCGTGCCGCCCGGGATGCGGCGTGCGAAGGCGAGCCAGCGTCCGTCGGGGGAGGGCTCGGGTGCGATCGCGCCGCCGCTCGAACCCTGGTACTGCTGCTGCGACTGCCCCTCGGTCACGTCGTAGACCTTCCCGGTCTCGAGGTCGAGTTCCCGGATCTGCATGGCGCCCCGGACCAGGTCGCGCTCGGAGGAAGGCGCGAAGTGGAAGTAGAGGGTCCCGTTCTTCGATGGCGCCGGCCAGCTCGCGCGCCCGTACTCGGCGCCGTCCACCAGTTCCACCCCGCTCCCGCCATCGGGGTGGAAGAGGTAGAGACCCGACCGGCGGGGCCGGCCGAGGGTGTTCCAGCGGGCCACGATCCCCTGCCCGTTCGGGAGCCACGCCGGGGTGGCGACCCGCGACTCGGGGTCCTGGTGGACCGCCCGCGGGTTGCCGCCGTCGGCGTCCATGAGCCAGAGGTTCGACTGCCCGCCCCGGTCGGAAACGAAAGCGATGGTCGCGCCGTCGGGCGACCAGCGCGGGTGGTAGTTGACCGCCACCCCGCTGTCCTGGGTCAGGCATTCCGCCCGCCCGCCGGTGACCGGCACCCGGTAGACGTGGCCGAGCAGGTCGAAGACGATGGAGGCGCCGTCCGGCGAGACGTCGAGGGACATGAAGGTGCCCTCGGAGGTTTCGAAGACGAGGTCGTAGGCGTCGCCCCGGGCGAGGGTGGTGTCCCAGCCCGAATCGTCGGTCCGGCCGCCCTTCTGGGCGGCGGCGGCGCCCGCGACCAGCAGGGCGGCGGCGATGGGGACCAGACAATGCCGGGCGCGCAGCGGGAGCGGATTCGTGAACGGATTCCTCATGGGGTCTCCTCCGGGGCGGCGCTCTCGGGGACGAGCGACCGGATCGCATAATAACGGCGCTCATGACGGGGCCCTGCGAGTCACTTCCATCCGGAAACGGGATGGGTGACGCCGCCGCCAGCGGCGTGAAGACGATCGCGCCGCCGGGCTGGGGAGACGCCGAGGAGGCGGCCGCGCGGCTCCGGCAGGTGTTCCCGCCGAGTCCGCTCCTCCGCGCCGGGCCGGAACTCGCGGACGAACTGCTGCTGAAGGCGGACACCCTGCTGCCGACGGGCTCCTTCAAGGTGCGGGGCATCTGGGATGCGGTCTCGCGGTTGAGCGAGGAGCAGGTGGCCCCCGGGCTCTCGACCGTCAGCGCCGGGAACACGGCGCTGGCGCTCGCCTGGGCGGCCCACCGGCGCGGGGTCCCGGCGTTCTCCCTGCTGCCGGAGACCGCGCCGCCGGCGAAGATCGAAGGGTTCCGGGCGGCCGGCGGAACGCCGCGCCTCGTCACGGTTCCCGAACTGTTCCGGTTCCTGAAGGAACACCTCTGGGAGAGCGAGCCCTACCTGTTCGTCCACCCCTGGACCTGTCCGCTGGTCCACCGGGGCCATGCGAGCCTCGCCGTCGAGCTGCTGGAAGCGGCGCCCGGCGTCGAATCGGTCTTCATCCCGGTGGGCGGCGGCGGCCTGCTGACCGGGGTGGCCGGGGCGCTCAAGGACCGTCGCCCGGACATCCGCATCTTCGCGGTGGAGCCGGCGGGATGCGCCGCGCTCCATCACAGCCTGAAGGCCGGACGCGCGGTGTCGGCGCCGTGCGAGACCGTCTGCGACGGGGCCGCCGTGCCCTACCTGACCGAGGAGCTCTACCCGGCGCTCGCGAGTCTCGTGGACCGGAGCGTGCTGGTCCCGGACGAAGACACCCTCGCGACCTCTCGGGACTTGCTACTTGGGCAGAAGATCGTCACCGAGCCTTCCGGGGCGCTCGCGACCGCCGCCGCCCGGATGGTGCCGGCCGGAGAGCGCGGCCTCAGCGTGGCCCTGCTTACCGGCGCCAGCGTGGGGGAACCGGGCATCCGCCAACTGCTGGACGCCTGACGCCTCCACTCGCGCTCGCCCCCGGGCGAGGCACGGGTCCCGAAATGTATGCGTCAAGCCGATGAAGCCCAGCAGCAGCATCGAACCCGGGGCGAACACCGGCGTCACGCCCGTCACGGACTCCACGAAGAGATCCAGGCCTTCGAGCTCCGCGTAGAGCTCCCGCTTGAACTCCAGATTTCCCAGGAAGTGGTAGCCGACGCCGGCAATCGCGGTCACGATCAGGAGCATCATCATGACCCGCGTCGTCCTGACGCTGGTGGCGGTCGGTGACAGGAAGTGCCAGATGATGACCGCCAGGCAGCCCGACAAAACGATCAGGGGAATGCTCTGGGCCGGCTCTTCGAAGCGTCCGAGCAGTGTCAATTCCACACTCGTGCCGGTGATGCCAAGGGCGACGATCCCGAGCAGCATGATCCGGACTTTGCGAAGAACCGTCGACTCCCGGGAGGTGGGCGTCTCATTGCCCGTCTCGACGGTCATGTCCGCGCGGCGCTCTCTCTGTGAGGTGACTTCGGGTATCGCGTAGAAGTTACCGGCCGGTCAAGGCGTGGATTGGCGCCGCCGGAACTGAATCAGGGGCTCGCCACCGTGCCCGGGAGGCGCACCCGATCGGTCCTTTCACTCGTGTGGGGCGCTGTGCAACCCAAGGTAGACATCCGTTTCCTGCCAGCGCGGCAGGCGTGGCGGCGCGGAAGAATACCGGTTGCGAGGACCGGATCGTTCTAGGATTCCCGCCGATGAACCGCGCAGGCACCCTCGGACGACCGGCGAATCGACCGACAAGATGGGTTTCTGGGGCACGCTGATCGGCGGCACGCTCGGGTGGACCCTGGGCGGGCCGCTCGGCGCGATGCTGGGCGCCGCCATCGGCTCCAGCATGTCGGGGTCGGCCCGGATGCATTCGTATCCGGGTCAGGGACCAGGTGCTCCCCCTCCCCCACCGCCCGGGAACACGCACGAACAGCGGCGGGTGGCGTTCTTCGTGGCCACCTTCGGGGTGATGGGCCACATCGCGAAGGCCGACGGCCAGGTCAGCGAAGAGGAAGCCCAGCTCGCCCGGGAGGTGATGGCGGGGCTCGGGCTCGACGCCCGGGACCGGACGCTCGCGGCGCGCCTGTTCAACGAGGGCAAGTCACCGCGCTTCAACCTCGACGACGCTCTCGGCCAGCTCGTCCAGGTAGCCGGGCGGCGCCGGAACCTGCTCCGCGCCTTCATGGAGATCCAGTTCAAGGCGGCCTGGGCGGACGGCAGCGTCCATCCGGAGGAGCGGCGCATCCTCGACCACATCGGCGCGGTCCTCGGCTTCTCGCGCGCCGAGATGGCCCAGATGGAGCGGGTGGCGTCCGCCGGGATGCGGCCGCGAGGCCCCTCCCCGGAGGAAAAGCTCAAGGAGGCCTACGGGGTGCTAGGCGCGGAACGGTCCGCCAGCGACGACGAGATCCGCTCCACCTACCGGCGGCTGATGCGGCAGCACCATCCTGACCGGCTGGCGGCGCAAGGGTTGCCGGAGGAGATGAAGGACGAGGCCACCCGGCGCACGCAGGAGATCCAGAAGGCCTACCAGACGATCCGGGAAGCGCGCCGCGCGGCGTAGCGGGGGGACGGCGGCGTCTCCGGTGCGCTCCGCGGTCCGCCGGGAGGCGGGATCGCGCGCCGGCTTGGAACGCGGGTCTCCGACCCGCACAGCGGGCCGAAGGCCCGCGGACGACGCGCCGCCATCCGCCTTCGGCGACCGAGAGGTCCGGAAGCGTCCCTCCACTCCCAACCGCACCGCGAGAGGGAACGATCCCGCAGGTCGACGCTCCAAGCCGGACGCGCCATCTTGGGAGAGCGGCGTTGCGCCGTGCGCTGCGCGAAGCGCAGCGCGTGCCGGCCGGAGGCCGGCGTTCCAAGCCGCTTCTGCTGTGAGGCAGCGTGAGGTGACGCGGTTGTTGGGCGTCGCGCCGCCCTAGCGGATCAGGGGGGCGATCACGAGCGCCACCACCGACATCAGCTTGATCAGGATGTTGATGGCGGGGCCGGCGGTGTCCTTGAAGGGGTCGCCGACGGTGTCGCCGACGACCGCGGCCTTGTGCGCCTCGCTGCCCTTGCCGCCGTGCTCGCCGCCCTCGATGTACTTCTTGGCGTTGTCCCAGGCGCCGCCGGCGTTCGCCATGAAGATGGCCAGCAGCACGCCGGACACCAGGGCCCCGGCGAGGAGACCCGCCAGGAAGTTCTTGTCGAGGAAACCGGCGATCACCGGAATCAGCACCGCCATCAGGCCGGGCGCGACCATCCGCCGGAGCGCCGCCGCGGTGGCAATGTCCACGCAGCGGGCGTTGTCGGCCTTCGCGCCGGGCGCGCCCTCGAGCAGCCCCGGAATCTCGCGGAACTGCCGCCGGACCTCCTTGATCATGTCGAACGCGGCCTCGCCCACCGCCTGCATGGCGATCGAGGAGAACAGGAAGGGCACCATCCCGCCGATCAGGAGGCCGGCCAGCACCACCGGGTTCCCGAGCGAGAGCCCGAGCGCCCCCACCCCCGCCTGCTGCTGGAAGGCCGACATGAGCGCCATGGCGGCCAGCGCCGCCGAACCGATCGCGAAGCCCTTGCCGATGGCCGCCGTGGTGTTCCCCACCGCGTCGAGCTTGTCGGTCCGCTTCCGCACCTCGGGAGGAAGCTCGCTCATCTCGGCGATGCCGCCGGCGTTGTCGGCGATGGGGCCGTAGGCATCCACCGCCAACTGGATCCCCACCGTCGCCAGCATCCCGAGCCCGGCGAGCGCGATCCCGTAGAGCCCGGCCAGTTCGTAGCCGAGGGCGATGGCGCCGGCGATCAGCAGCAGGGGAAGCGCGGTCGAGCGCATGCCGAGGGCGAGTCCCGCGATGATGTTCGTGGCGGAGCCGGTGTTCGAAGCGTCGGCGACCGCCTGCGCGGGCTTCCGCGCGTCCGACGTGTAGTACTCGGTGATCAGACCGATCGCCGCGCCGACTGCCAGGCCCGCGACCAGACAGCCGTAGAGGGCGCCTTGCGCCTCCGGCGCCAGCATCCCGATCACCGGCCAGGCGATGGCGAGCATCAGCACCCCGGCGCCCAGCGTCCCCATGTTGAGCGCGGTCTGGGGGTTCGCGCCCTCGCGGGTCCGGACCAGGAACGTGCCCAGAATGCTGGCGGCGATGCCGAAGGCGGCGAGGACCATCGGCAGCATCACGTAGCGCAGCGGGTCGGCCTCGAGGCTCTGCGCGTAGGCCACCCCGAGCACCATGCCGCCGATGATGGCGCCCACGTAGGACTCGAAGAGGTCCGCTCCCATCCCGCAGACGTCGCCGACATTGTCGCCCACGTTGTCCGCGATGACGGCCGGGTTCCGCGGATCGTCCTCGGGGATCCCGGCTTCGACCTTGCCCACGAGATCGGCGCCCACGTCGGCCGACTTCGTGTAGATGCCGCCCCCGACCCGGGCGAAGAGCGCGATCGAGGAAGCGCCGAGGCTGAACCCGGACAGGACCTGCAGTATCTGCCCCTGGAGGTCGCCGCCCACGAGCAGCACCCGGGTGTAGAGAAGGAAGAGTCCCGAAAGCCCGAGGACCCCCAGCCCGACCACGGACATCCCCATGACCGACCCGCCGGCGAAGGCAACCCGCAGGGCCGGGGCGATCGAGGTGCGGGCGGCATTCGCGGTGCGCACGTTCGCGGCGGTGGCGACCCGCATGCCGAACCAGCCGGCGACCGCGGAGCAGAGCGCTCCGATCAGGAAGGAGAGGCCCACGAGCTCCGTGCCGCCGCCGAGGTTGGCCACGTAGAGCAGCGCGGCGACAACCACCGCAAACACGGCGAGCACCGAATACTCGCGGCGCAGGAACGCCATCGCTCCCTCGCGAATGGCGGCCGCGATCTCCACCATGCGTTCGTTGCCGGCGTCCTGGCGGCCGACGAACCGCGCCCGGTTGAGCGCGAAGAGCAGCGCCACCGCGCCGAAGGCGGGGGTCAGGTAGAGCAACATGTCCACGGGCAGGATCTCCAGTTGGTGAATGGGCCGGTTCGCGGTTTCTCGCCGGGTGCCGCGGGGCCAGCCTCGGGCGGGCGCCGCGAGTGGGCGCTGCTCCGGAGCCTCGCGGCCGGAGCATTCGGCTGGCGCAGCCGCCAAACGAGGCGGAAGGACAGGCGGGAACTCCTCGCCATGGGGCCGGAGAACCCACTCCGAACCCGCTTCTCCGCGCTGCCGGAAGGCGGCAATTTTACCAAAGCAGGCGCCTAGGAGCGCCGGTCTTCAGACCGGCATCGCCCGCGCAGCGGGCGAAACTCCCAGTGTCATTTCGCGGCATGGCGCCGTCGCCAGAGGGAATGGTGTGGGAGCAACCGCATGGGCCAACGCCGCTTCGCCATCCTTGTGTCGGGTTCCCGCGATGGGGCGCCATGGCAACGGGAGTTTCGCGGCGTTGGCCGCGATGCCGGTCTGAAGACCGGCGCTCCGGGCCCGCAGGAGTTTCACCGTGGACTGCTACACTCGCGCCCCGGCGCGCGGCCAGAACTTTCCCTTGCAACTCCCTCGCGGTGTCTGGATCAGGGTCCGGAATCTCACCGCCCCGTTGGCCCTCGGCCTCCTTCTCGGGGCCCCGGTGTCCGCCGAGGACCTGCGCTATCCGGTGGACGTCGCGGTCGGGCCCGGAGGGGAGATCTACGTTGCCGACATCGAGGCCGCGGCGCTGCTCCGCTGGAGCGGCAACGGGTTCGAGGTGGTGGCGAAGGGAGAGGGGCTGCCCAGGACCCCGCTCTTCGGCATCCGGCATATCGTTCCCACCGGGGACGGAAGCGTCCTGGCCAGTGATCCCGCGACGATGGCGCTCTACCGGATCTCGTCCTCGGGCGAGATCGAGGCCATTCCCGACGACGCCGGGTTCGTGACCCCCTGGGGGATCGCCGTCGATGCCTCCGGTGACATCCTGGCGGTGGACCGGGTGACGCAGCGGCTTCGCCGCGTACGGCCGGACGCCATCGAGGACATCGCCACGATTCGGGCGCCGCGGGCCATCCTCGCCGAGAGCGACGGCTCCCTCCACGTGCTCACGGATCGCAACGTGCTGCGGATGGCGGACGGCGGCGGAGAGCCGCTCGTGCAGTCGCCGCCGTTCGAGTTCCCCCACGACTTCGTCCGGGCCCCCGACGGAGGATTCTTCGTCACCGACGGCTACGCCCGCTGCATCTGGAAGATCAGCCCGGAGGGGCGGGTCTCGGTGCACGCCCGCGGCGAGCCGCTCGTCAGTCCCCAGGGCATCGCGCTCGGTGCGGACGGCGACCTGCTCGTAGCCGATGCGCACGCCCGAACCGTTTTTCGAGTCTCCGGAAGCGGACAGATCGTCCCGCTAGGCCAGTAGTCGCCCGAAAGGAAACACCATGCCCAACGACCGTGGAAGCTGGGGGTCTCGCCCCGGCTTCATCCTGGCCGCTACCGGTTCCGCGGTGGGGTTGGGGAACATCTGGGGTTTTCCGACCCAGGTAGGCCAGGGCGGCGGCGCCGCCTTCGTCCTGATCTACCTGGTCGCGGTCATCTTCATCTGCGCCCCCATCCTGCTCGGCGAGGTCCTGGTGGGGCGCTACGCCCAGCTCGGTCCCGCGGGAGCCGTCCGGCGGATCGCCCCCACGGGTCCCTGGTGGGTGATCGGCCTGCTGGCGGTCGCCGCCGGCACCTTCATCCTGTCGTTCTACGCGGTCATCGCCGGCTGGACCGTGCAGTACCTCTGGCTCGCGGTCACGGACGGGCTCGCCTCGGACGCCGAGGGATCGGGAGCGCTCTTCGGCCAGTTGTCGTCGGATACCGGCCGGAACATTCTCTTCACCGGCGTGTTCATCGGCCTCACCGCCTGGTGCGTCAACCGGGGAATCCGGCGCGGCATCGAGGCCGCGTCGCGCCTGATGATGCCCCTGCTCTTCGTCCTGCTCGTGATTCTCGCGGTCCGGGCCGTGACCCTGCCGGGCGCCGCCGAGGGACTCGGTTACTACCTGCGGCCGGATCTGTCCCAGGCGCTGAACCCCGAGATCATCGGCGCCGCGGTGGGCCAGGCGTTCTTCTCCCTGAGTCTCGGGATGGGAGCCCTCATCACCTACGGAAGCTACCTGCACCGGTCGCACGCGGTGCGCTCGGCCTCGGTGGCCATCGTGGGCATCGACACCACGATCGCCCTGCTCGCCGGGTTCATCATCTTCCCCGCGGGCTTTTCCATCGCCAGTTTCAGTCCCGGGGCCACGTTCGATCCGACCGCGGGCGGTCCCGGTCTGATCTTCGCCGTCCTGCCCCAGCTCTTCGCGACGCTGCCCGGCGGACTGCTCTTCGGCGCCGCGTTCTTCCTGCTGCTGTCGGTGGCCGCCTTCACCTCCACGATCTCGCTGCTCGAGGTGCCGGTGGCGCACGCCATCGACCAGTGGCGCTGGCCGCGCCGCAAGGCGGTGCTCGCCGTCGGCGCCTTCACCTTCGCGTTCTCGATCCCGTCGGTGCTGTCGTTCGGCGGCGGGTTCTTCTCGGAGCTTCCCGCGGTCGGGGGCACCTTCTTCGACCTGATGGTCAATGTCTGGAACGAAGGGGCGCTACCGGTCGGCGGCATGCTGATCAGCCTCTTCATCGGCTGGAAGTGGGGCGCCCGCTTCGCCGGCGACGAACTTCGCCGGGACGGCCCCGGATTCCCGAGTCCGGGGCTCTGGGGCTTCCTGATCCGCTTCGTCTCGCCGGCCGCCATCTTCCTGCTGATCGTCTTCCGTTTCGTCGGCTAGCCGCAGCCTCTTCCTGAAGGAAACACCATGAGTGAGTTCATTGCCTCGGCGTCGAACGCCATCTACCAGTGGTACGCCCTTCCCCTCCTGCTGGTGGCCTGCGGGCTCTACCTGACCATTCGCACCGGCTTCGTCCAGGTTCGCGGATTCGTCGGCGGGATCAAGCGGGTGGTGCGCGGCATGTCCCACGACCAGGAAGGCGAGGGAGAGATCACCCCCTTCCAGGCGCTTTCGACCGCGCTCGCCTCGACCGTGGGAAACGGAAACATCGGCGGCGTCGCGACCGCCATCCTGGTGGGAGGCCCCGGCGCCATCTTCTGGATGTGGGTCACCGCGGTCTTCGGCATGGCCACCAAGTATTCCGAGGCGGTGCTCGGCGTTACCTACCGGGTCAAGAAGGAGTCGGGAGCGTTCGCGAGCGGCCCGATGTACTACATCATGGCAGGCGTCCGCCACGCGGGGCTCGCCAAGGTGCTCGCGATCATGTTCTGCGTGTTCGGCGCGGCGACCGCGCTTCTCGGCACCGGCAACATGGCTCAGTCGAACACCATCGTGCGGACGTTCGTGGAGGCGGCCTCCGGTTTCGGGTGGGTGGTTTCGCCGTGGGTGCCGGGGCTCCTCATCACGGTAGCGGTGGGCGCCGTTCTGCTCGGCGGCATCCACCGGATCGCTTCGGTCGCGGAAAAGCTCGTCCCCACGATGCTGGTCATCTACCTGGGAATGTCCCTCACCTATCTGCTGATGAACATCACCGCACTGCCGGGCGTCTTCGCAACGATCTTCGAGTATGCCTTTCAGCCGCACGCCGCGGCCGGCGGATTCCTCGGAGTCACCGTCCGCCAGGCGATCGCGGCCGGTATCAGCCGGGGCGTGCTGTCGAACGAGGCCGGACTCGGCAGCGCCCCGATCGCCCACGGGATCGCACAGGTGAAACACCCCTCGGACCAGGGGCTCGTCGGGGTCTTCGAGGTCTTCATCGACACCATCGTGGTGTGCAGCATGACCGCGTTCGCGGTGCTTTCCTCGGGCATGTGGCAGGAAGCGGCGTACCAGAACGCAAGCGGCGACCTCACGGCCGCCGCGTTCTCCATTTCGATTCCGTTCGCGCCGGTGGTGATCGCGATCTCGTCGTTCCTGTTCGGCTTCTCGACGATCATCGGCTGGTACTACTACGGCGAGACCTGCTGGGGTTACATGTTCGGCCAGAAGGGCATCTTCCCGTACCGGATCATCTACGTCGCGCTCCTCCTCATCGGTGGGCTCGTGACCGTGGAGACCGTCTGGAACATCGGAACGCTGCTGAACGGGTTCATGGCGTTCCCCAACCTGATCGGGATGCTCTTCCTCGGAGGCGTGGTCGCCAGGAAGACCAATGAGTACTACGCCGGCAAGACGTAGGGAGACTTGCCCTGAACGGTGAAGCGCCCGCCGCGCCGGCGCCCCCGGGCGCAGGGGGCTCGGGCCCCGCTCCGCAGGGGCCCGAGCTGTCGGACTCGACCCGCACGATGGCCGTGCTGGCCCTCGTTTTCGGCCTCCTCGCCCTGTTCCTGTTCGGGATTCTCTTCGGACCCGTCGCCATCGTTCTCGGCGCCCTCGCCGGAAGTCGTGGAAGTAAACAGCCTGTGGTGGAACTGGCGCGGCATTCGAACGGCGATGCATCCCGGCTGAAACGGGCCGCTGCGCGGCCCGCATCGTTGCGTTTCGGTCGGAATACACCCGGTATTCCTCCCTCACGCGCCTTGTCAGCCGGGCGCCTCACCGTTCTCGGTGCTCACGCCAGTTCCACCACAGGCTGTTGAAATGGGCTGGTGGGGGATGGGGCTCGGCATCGCCGCGGTCACTTTCTCGCTGGCCGCCTGCGGGATCGCCATGGCTTCGTGCGGGGCCCTCGGCGCCCTCGCCGGGTGACCGGCGGCGGGGTTCCCATACGCACGAAGGAGAACTCCGCGTAGAGCACCAGCCTCGGCTCGTGGAGCCGGGCGCCCCGCAGCGCTAACGTGTGGAGTCCGATCCGATGAAGGACGACGCGAAGCGGAACCCGGGCGGAACGACGGCCGGACACGGCTTCGGCACCGCCCCCGTCTTCCTCGCCTCGATCAGCACCATCCTCGGGGCGATCCTGTTCCTCCGCTTCGGCTACGCCGTCGGGCATGTCGGCCTGCCGGGCACCCTGCTGATCATCGGGCTGGCCCACCTGGTCACCATCCCGACCGTCCTGGCGGTGTCCGAGATCGCGACGAACCGCCGGGTCGCCGGCGGCGGCGCCTACTACATCATCAGCCGCTCCTTCGGCACCCGGATCGGCGGGGTGATCGGCATCGCCCTCTACCTGTCGCAGGCGATCTCGGTCGCGTTCTACCTCGTCGCGTTCGCGGAGGCGTTCCGCCCGGTGTACGGGTGGATCGAATCCGCCTGGTCCATCGCCGTGGACCCACGGTTCGTGAGCCTCCCCGCCACCCTGGTGGTGGTGGCGCTGGTCCTGACCAAGGGCGCGGGTCTCGGGGTCCGGGTGCTGTGGGTGGTCTGCCTGATTCTGGGGGGCTCCATCACCGCCTTCCTGCTGGGCTCGCCCTCCGGGGGCGTGGAAATGGAGACTGCCCGGCCGATCGGGAACCCGGACAGTTTCGCGGTGGTCTTCGCGATCATCTTCCCCGCCTTCACCGGGATGATCGCCGGCCTCGGGCTGTCGGGGGACCTGAAGGACCCGCACCGGAGCATCCCGCTCGGGACCATCGCCGCGACCCTCGTCGGGATGGCGATCTACGTCGTGGTCGCGATCAAGCTGGCGGGAAACGCGACGCCCGAGGCCCTCCGGAACGACCCGTTCATCATGGCGCGGATCGCGGTCTGGGGACCCGCGGTCTACCTAGGGCTCGCCGCGGCGACGCTGTCCTCGGCGCTCGGCTCGATCCTGGTGGCGCCCCGCACCCTGCAGGCGCTCGGACAGGACCGGGTCCTGCCGGTCCCGGTGCTGAACCGGTTCCTGGCGCGGGGATCCGGGGACGCGGGCGAACCGCGCCGGGCGGCCGCGGTGTCCGGCGCGATCGCGGTCTTCTTCGTGGTGATCGGGGACGTGGATTTCATCGCGCAGATCCTGACGATGTTCTTCCTGGTGACCTACGGCGCGCTCTGCACCGTGTCCTTCCTGGAGTACTTCGCCGGAAACCCGTCGTACCGGCCCACCTTCCGCACCCGCTGGTACCTGTCGCTCGTCGGCGCGCTCATGTGCGCGGTGCTCATGCTGCGGATGAACGCCCTCCATGCCCTCGTCGCGTTCTCGGTGATGTGGCTCATCTACCTCGGGCTGAGCCGCTCCCGGCGGGGGGAGCGGGACTTCGCGGCGATCTTCCAGGGCACCATCTTCCAGTTGACGCGGCGGCTCCGGATCACGCTCCAGAAGAACCTGGTGGAGCGGTCCGCCGGAGGCTGGCGGCCGTCGGTGGTCGCGGTCACCCGCCACGGGGAGCGGCTGGGGCACTTCGACCTCCTGCGCTGGATCAGCCACCGTCACGGCTTCGGCCACTTCATCCAGTACGTCGAGGGCGAGTACTCCATGACCACCGCCCGGCAGGCGCGCGCGGAGGTGCGCACGCTGATCGGCCAGACGGAAGCGAGCGGCGCCGGGGTCTATGTCGATTCCCTGGTCAGCCCGTCGTTCCGGCTCGCGCTCACGCAGTCGCTCCAGATGCCCGGAATCTCCGGGCTGCCGAACAACTGCCTGCTGCTGGAATTCGACGAGCTGCGGCGCGAGGAGATCGCGGAGAGCGTCGAGGGCGCCCGGGTCGCGGTGGACACCGGGTTCAACGCCCTCGTCCTCCGCTCCACCAGCCACCGCTTCGGCTACCGCTCCTCCATCCACCTCTGGTTGACCGAGGACAACTTCGACAACGCGCCGCTGATGCTGCTGCTCGCCTACATCATCGTGGGACACCCGGACTGGAAACGCGCGGAGATCCGGCTCTTCGAGTGCTGTGATCTCGGCTCCAGCGAGCACCGGAACCACGACCTCGCCGGACTGCTGTCGCAGGAGCGGTTGCCCATCGCGGAGCAGAACCGGATGACGATCGGCTACCGGAGCGACGAGGAACTCGAGAAAGAAGTCGCGCGGAGGTCCTCGCGCGCCGACCTGGTGATCGCCGGGACCCCCGCGGCGACGCTCCGGGGCGCGGAGGCGGAAACCGCGCTGACCCGCTACCGGTCCACGAACGACGTGCTGTTCGTCAGCGGCGTCGAGCGGATCTCGCTCCGGGACGGCGGCGCCGGCGGGCGGTAGGCGATTGGGGCAACCGCCCTTCGGCCTGACCCGACCGCCAGGCGCCGACGCGCCGGCCGATGCGGGCCCGGTTCAACCCGGACTGACCGAGAGATTGATGACCATCACGAAGATGGCCACCACCAGGCTCAGCGTCAGCGCGCTCATGACTTCGAGCCGGAGGAGACGGCTGTTGTGGCTCGCGACCTGCTCGGCGGCAGCGCGCGCCTTGGTCTCACTCGCACCAGCCTCGAGCAGTGCGTCGTAGACCTCCGACAGCATGATCGCCATGACGTGAGTCTACCCCGCCGCACGACGGCGGGAGAGCGCTTCTCTCCTACTTCCAGAGCGACAGCAGGATCGCCTGACCGAGCAGCGCCGTGAAGTTGTAGGCGACGTTCATCACCGCGAGCCCGGACTTCCGCTTCTCGAACGCCACGGATTGGTGCGTTACCGGGATCACGAAGGCGATGGTGGCCACCAGCGCGGCATGGAGGCCGTGGAGCGGACCGCTGAACCCGTCGAGCAGCACCGCGAGTCCGAAGGCCGAGGCGATGGCGAGCAGGAAGGAGCCGCCGTAGGTCTTCAGCGGATTGAAGCCCTTGGCGATCTCCTCCTCGGAAGTCTCCATGAGCGCGAGCCAGCGCTTCCCGAAGAGCGGCCCGTACCAGAGGGCGCCCACGAACAGGGGGACGACGGCGGCGACGAGAATGGCAAGGTAGTTGAGGTCAGGCATTTGACTTGGTCCTTCCGCTATTCGCGATCGGAATCGGGGCCCGAGACGCTGATCCCGGCCTTCTCGAGCTCCCAGAGGACCGCGTCGGCGAATTCGTCGAGCGTCGGCACCCTCCGCCCGTTGATGAAGATCGTCGGAGTGCCGGTGACGCCGAGCCCCACCGCCTCGGCGATGTCCGCCTGAAGCGCCGCTTCGGCCCGGGGCTCGGCCAGGCAGGCCCGGAAGGCCTCCTCGTCGAGTCCGGCGTCCACCGCGATGCGGACCACGTCGTCGACGTCAGGCGCGTTGGGGGGCGCGATATAGATGGCGTCGTGGTACTCCCAGAAGCCGCCCAGGAGATTCGCGCAGACACCGCCGCGCGCCACCTCGCAGGCGCCGGGATGCATCACCCGGGGGAGGTGGGCGGCGCAGGTCGAGTCGAGCGGATAGCTCCGGTAGTAGAGGGCGACGTGGGGGCCGGTCGGGCCCTCGACGTACTGATCGAAAGCGAGCGCGAACCGCCGGCAGGACGGGCACAGGAAGTCCGAGAAAGTGACGATCTTCACTGGCGCGTCGGGGTCGCCCTTCACCGGCAGCCCCTCGAGCGACACCTCCTGCAGGCGCTGCTGCCGGAAGGTGGGGTTCCTCCACTGCGGCGTCAGCCCGGCGCCCCGGAGCGGCAACGCGGCGGGCAGGCCGTCCGGCGCCGCGGAACGAACGCCCAGGATCGACAGATCCACCGAGTCCTCGGCGCGATCACCGAGGCCGCTGTTGATCACCAGCACCGCCGCCGCCACCAGACCGGCGGCGAGCCAGAACGCCCGCACGGCAAGCCGTTCGACCGCAAAATCGGGTCCGTGCCTCATGGAAACCACCTTTCGCGCCGGCAACAGGAACACCAGTGCCGCGCCGTTCGCGCCGTACGTCCAGATGCAGAGCGAACAGAAGCTCCCGATGGCGAACGCCTGCACGCCGAGCAGGAACAGATCGACCGCGAGCGCCAGGGCGACGAGACCGACCGCCAGCCGGCCCGGCCGGCTCGACAGCGGCGCTCCGCCGAGCAGGGCCAGCGCCAGCAGGAACCCGAGCGACACGAAGAACGCGAGTCCGATCGCGGCCAGGGGAACCCCCGCTACCGTGGACCAGGCGCTTGCCGCCACCTCCTCACAGCCGGAGTTCGCCGGATCGCAGGCCGCCGCCGCCAGTGCGCCGGCGTCGAGCCCGTGATGGCGCAGCAACAGCACCGCGGAAACGGCCGCCCCGAACCCGGCGGCCAGGAAGGCCAGTCCAAGACGAATGGAGTCGGTAACCGGACGCCGGGACATGGAGGCCGGGAGTCTATCCGTCCCCCGCCCTCCCGTAGTTCCTGGCGTAGGCGGGCGGCTCGATGCCGTCCCGGAGGTCCGGCGCCGGCTCCGGCGGCCCGAACGTCGTGCTCACCGGGACCAGGCCGGCCCAGTAGGGGAGCGCGAGATCCTCGTCGTCATCGGCGGGAGGGCCGGTCCGCAGTTTGGCGGTGGCCTCCTCGATGGGGACCTGTGCGACGAGGGTCGCCTTGAGTTCGAGATCGTTCGTGGGGCGGGCATCCCCGTGGCGTCCCGGCACCAGGCGGCTCAGCAGCGCGTCGAGCGCCCGCCGTTTCTCGTTCTCCTCTGACACCGCCGTGGTGCGTCCCAGCACGACCACCGAGCGGTAGTTCATCGAGTGGTGGAAATAGGAGCGGGCGAGCACGAGCGCGTCCAGCAGCGTCACGGTGACGGCGGCTTCCGTTCCCGCGGCCAGGAGGCGCATGAGCCGGCTCGCGGACGATCCGTGCAGCAGCAGCCGGTCCCCGTCGCGTGCGTAACCCATCGGGATCACGAAGGGCGAACCCTCGTGCACGAACCCCACGTGGGCCACGATCCCCTCGTCGAGGATCTGGTTGATCACCGTCCGGTCGTACGAGCCCCGTTGCGGCAGCCGCCGGACCCGGCTGCGGGGCGTCCTCTCGATCTGGGTCATCGTTTCCTTTGGGGGTCAGACATCGCTGCGCAGCGACAGCCGGCTCCGCAGGGTCTCCATGGTGACGACGCCGACGAACCGGCCGGCGTCGAGAACGGCCAGCGACCGCCGGCCCCCCGTCAGGAGGTTCACCGCCCGGATGGCGGCGTCCTCGGGGGCCAGCGTGGCGGCCAGAATGTCGGTCCGCATGAGGTCCCCGGCGGTGAGCCGCTCCAGCTCGTCGGACGATCTCCGGCGGAGGTCCTCGAGGCGGACCGCACCCACGAGGTCCGCCTCATCGAGGACCGGAATCTCGGAATGGGGAGTCTCGAGCGCCAGCAGTTCCGTCGCGGAAGCGTTCCTCGGGACCGAGAGGATGCGGTAGTCCAGCAGATGGGCCGCGGTGACCCCTTCAAGCGCCTGCGCCAGCCAGACCTGGCGGGTCACCTCACGTGAGGTCCGCCGCAGATTGAGTCCGATCAGGACGAACCAGGCGCCGAGCACGAGGCGGACCGCCCCGGCCGCCGCACCGCTGCCGCCGAAGAGCGCCAGGATGCCGAAGGCGACCATCAGGAGTCCGAACGCGCCGCCGGTCGCGGCGACGACCCGGGTGGCCGCCAGCGGCCGGTCCCAGACCGCCCAGAGCACAGCCCGGAGAATCCGGCCCCCGTCCAGCGGCACCGCCGGAATCAGGTTGAACGCCAGCAGCAGACCGTTGATCAGGGCGAGGTTGTTGGTCACCGCGACGACCGGAGCGGGCGCCGCCGTGAGCAACTGACCCGCCGTGAGGAACAACACGAACAGAACCAGCGTCATGAGGGGACCCGCGAGGGCGATCCGCAGTTCGGTCGCCGCGCCGCGCGGATGTCCCTCCAGTTCGGTGGCCCCACCGAACACCCGGAGCGTGATCCCGGAGACCTTGAGCCCCGAGCGCGCGGCGGCGGCCGCGTGCGCCAGCTCGTGCATCAGGACGGACGCGAGAAGCAGCACGCTGGTCACCACTCCCAGCGCGGCGGCGCCGGCCGCCGAGACGCCCGGAAGGCCCCGGAAATAGAGAACCGCGAAGAGCGCCGATACGACGCTGACGGTCAGCACCCACGAGTAGTGGATCCGTATCGGAAAGGGCAGCCAGAGCTGGCGGATCCCCCGCCGCGGCGCGCCGGTCACCGCTGCTTTCCTCCGGCGCCGGACGCCGTTCCCTCCCGGCTGCGCGACAGGATCAGGACGCGCTCTTCCGGCCCGAGCGTTTCCTCGAGCCAGCCCCGGTTCAGGAACTCGACCGCGGCAAGATCGGCGTCGATCCGGCCCTCGGCAGCCAGGCGGCCGAGCGCCTCCCGGACCGATCCGCTCTCGCCGGCGCCGACGGCGGTGATCCGCAGCGGCCCCGGCACCGGGGTGTCCCACAGCCGGTCCGCGCTCCCGAGCAACTCCAGGAACCACGCCTCGCAGGCGTCGAAGCGGCGCCGCCCGCAATCGAGACTCACTGCGACCAGGGACTCCCGCGCCGGGAGGAGCGCCATCAGGCCCGGAACCTGTTCGGGGGCCTCTCCCGAGTCCCCTTCCCCCGCCGGATGCAGACGGCCGCGCACCCCGGTGAAGCCGCGGACCCGGAACGCCTCGAGGACCGTCACCTCCGCGGCCTCGCGGGCCGCGGCGTCCCGGAGGCGCGCCCCCAGGCCGGCAAGTCGGGCCCGGTGCGCCGGCACCCCGTTCCCGCCCTCGGGGCCGGAACCGGCCGCCGGGATCTCCCGCACGGCCAGTCCGACCGGCTCTCCGTTCCGGGTCGCGCGAAAGACGCCGCGCGCCGCGGGTTCGAACGCGCCCCGGTCCGGCAGCGCGAGCCGGAAATCAGCCCGCGGCAGCAGGAGGTCCCGCCCGTCGGCCATCCCGTGCTCGGCGGGCTGCCCGAAGAGCAGGCCGTCGAGCAGTGCAACCCAGCGGTGCCGGCTCGGGACGCCGTCCGCGGGACTGCCGGCAGCGGGTTCCGCCGGCAGCACCAGGGAGAGCGGCTGCTCGACCAGTTCCCCCGCGGTTTCCGGCCGGAAGGCTCCGCTCGCAAACGTGGTCGCGGCCGACCGGAACAGGTCGGCGAGGGCGGGTTCGCCCGGCAGGGCGGCGAGCGCTCCCCGGGAAACGAAGACCGTCCGGTCAGCGAAGAGGAACGCTTCCGGCTCCGGATCGTCGAGGACCGCAAACCGCCAGCCTTCCCGCAGGGGCGCCGCTTCTCCCTCACGGCCGGCGAGCAGCGGAGTCCCGGCGAGGGCCTCCCGCCCGATGTCAGCGATCCGCGCGGCAAGGTCCGGATCCTGAACCAGTGGCCGTTGGTCCTCGAATGCCGCGCGGGCGCGCTCGGCGGCGTGAACGGCCGCCGCGTCCGGCGGCATCGCCCGGGGTCCCGAGGTGGACGCGCAGCCCGCGGCAGCGAGGCTAACGAGAACAGCGAGAACGGAACCGACGTGCGGCCCCGAGAGTGGCTTTCGGGTCACGCGAGGTCGGGAACGCGAACGGTTCAGGCGCGCGAGACACGAATCCCGCGCCGCGGCGGTGACCGGAGCGCCGGTCAGGCGTAGTAGTTGGTGTTGATGTCCCGGTAGTCGGCCCACTCGTCGGGCAGCTCTTCGTCCGGGAAGATGGCCGTGACCGGACAGGCCGGCTCGCAGGCGCCGCAGTCGATGCAGGTGTCGGGATCGATGTAGAGCTGGGTGGCTTCCTCGAACCCGTCCTCATCACTCGTGGGGTGGATGCAATCGACCGGACAAACGTCCACGCACGCAGTATCTTTGGTCCCAATGCAGGGTTCGGCGATCCAGTAAGACATCGTGGGAAGCTGCCTCCTCAGACAGGCGCGAGAAGAGTGATCAACGGGTTGGCTCCGGGATCAGCCAAGTTCGAGAAGCGTCTGCGAAACCTCGGTAACCCGGTCCAGCGAACCCCAGAATAGTAGTCCAAGAACGTTGGGAACTACCAGAACGACGAGAAGCGCGAGGTCCAGCCGGCTGAAAGCGAGCGCCGGCGTGGGACCGATCTCCTGGTCGATCACCATCACCCGCAGGACCTTGACGTAGTAGAAGGCCGCCACCGCGGCGTTCAGTACGCCGATGACCGCGAGCCAGCCCAGCCCGGCGTTGATGACCGCGGCGAACACGTACCACTTCGCCAGGAAACCCGCGAAGGGCGGGATCCCCATCAGCGAGAAGAGGAAGATCCCCATGGCGACGGTGAGCAGCGGGGAGCGCTTCCAGAACCCGGCGTAGCTGTCGATCTCGAAACTCCCCGTGACCCGGTGGGCCAGGATCACCACCGCGAAGGCTCCGAGGTTCATGAAGAGATAGATCGCCAGATAGGCGGCGATGGCCTGCACGCCTTCGACCGAGAGCACGCACGCCGCCATGAGCATGGTGCCGGCGTGCGCGATGGACGAATACGCGAGCAGCCGCTTCACGTTCGTCTGGAGGAGCGCCGCCACGTTCCCGAGGGTCATGGTGATGACCGCCAGCATCATCAGCAGCATCTGCCAGTCGGCGCCACCCACCGGAGCGATCGCTCCCCCGCCGGCCGGTTCCGCCAACCCCAGGTAGAAGAAGCGGATCAGCACCGCGAACCCGGCGGCCTTCGGGCCAACCGACAGGAACGCGGTGACCGGCGTGGGGGCCCCGGTGTACACGTCGGGGCACCAGAAGTGGAACGGCGCGGCGGCGATCTTGAAGCCGATCCCGGCGGCGATCAGGATCAGCACGAACAGCAGCCCGGGACCGAACGCGCCTTCGGCGAGCGCGGCACGCACCCCGTAGAGATCGAGGGTGCCGGTCATCCCGTAGAGGAGCGAGAGCCCGAAGAGCATGGCGCCCGTCGAGACCGCCCCGAAGAGGATGTACTTGAGCGACGCCTCGTTCGAGAGCCGGTCCGAACTCAGATAGCCCACCATGAGGTAGGAGGCCACCGAGACCGTCTCGAGCGAGAGGTAGATCATCACCAGGTTGACCGAGCCGGCCATCCACATGAGCGCCGCGGTCACGGTGAGCAGCAGCGCCAGCATCTCGCCCAGCCGTACTCCCTCCAGTTCCTTCGAGCGCATGCCCAGGAGCAGCACCACGATGGAGGTGAGGCAGAAGATCGGCCGGAACACGCCGAGCAGGCCGTCGTCCGCCAGCATCGAGGCGAAGAGCGACTGGGCCTCTCCTGCCCCGAGCGCCTGCCAGGAGGTCACGAGGGCGCCGACCAATCCCACCAGCGTGATCCCGTTCAGGAGATCGGTGCTGTTCTGGAGCGGACGCCGCTGGGTGAGCAGGTCCGCGACGATCACGACGGCGAGGGCCGCCATCAGGATCAGCTCGGGAAGGAACCGGGGGAGGCTCTGGAGAGCGTCCGACATGGCCTAGCCCTTGAGCTCCGCGGCGTCGTCGAGGTTCACGTGCTTCACGACGCGGTAGAGCGACATCACGATGGCGAGCGCCACCGCCGCCTCGCAGGCGGCGATCACGATGACGAGCAGCGCGAAGACCTGCCCGCCGAGCGCCCCCTCCACGAACCGGGAGAAGGCGACGAGGTTGATGTTCGCCGAGTTGAAGATCAGCTCGATGGACATCAGCACGTTCACCGCGTTCCGGCGGGTCAGTACTCCGAAGACGCCCAGCGAGAAAAGCGCCGCCGAGATGTAGAGGTAGTGCTCGAGGGGGATCATGACGACCCGCTTCCCCTCCGCCGGACCAGCATGGCCGCGCCCATCAGCGCGATCAGCAGCAGGACCGAGGCGATCTCGAACGGCAGCAGGTAGTCGCCCACCAGCAACCGTCCGATGGACTCGCTGGTCGGCCCCGGGTCGCCCGCATCCATGGCTCCCCAGTCCACCGACTGGATGATCCAGACGAGCAACGCGAAGACCAGCCCCGCGGACAGCGCCCCCGGAACCACCTGGATGGCGCCGGAGCGCAGGTTCAGGTTGTAGATCCGGTTGGTCAGCATCACGCCGAAGAGCAGCAGCGTGAGGATGCCCCCCACGTAGATCAGCACCTGCGCGCCGGCGAGGAAGTCGGCGCCGAGGTAGACGTAAAAGACCGCGACCCCGAAGAACGCCGCCACCAGCGCGAACGCCGAGTGGACGAGGTTCTTCCCGACCACCACGTAGAGCGCCGACCCGAGCACCAGAACGGCGACCCCATAGAAGATCGCCGCCGACGCCATGGATTCCATCGTGCGTCCGTCAGGCGCTGGCGGCCTCGGCCGGCGGCTCGGGGGGCGTCCGCGGCTCCTTGGCGTAGCGGTAGAGCAGGTCGCCCTTCGTCTTGCCGCCGAACTCGTAGTTGGGCGTCATCAGGATGCAGTCGGTGGGGCACGGAAAGACGCAGAGCTGGCAGTAGCAGCAAAGCGACATGTCGATGTCGAACTGGACCACCGTCTGCTTGATGGCCGTCCCGTCGGCCGCGAAGATCGGCGGTGCGTCCCGGGCCCGCTTCTCGTTCTCGATGTGGATGCAGTCCACCGGGCAGGCGCGCTCGCACTGCTTGCAGCCGATGCAGTCCTCGATCTTCACGTGGAGCTTCATCCGCGAGCGCTCCATCAGGGACTCCTTGGGGATGTCCAGCGGAGAGCGCCAGCGCTCCTCGGGAAGTTCGTCGGCGGTGTACTGCTGGGTCACCGAGCGGGTGAAGAGGTGGCGGAAGGTCACGCCCATCCCGATGAGGACGGTACTGACCGATTCCCAGAGATCAACGAAATAGCGTTTCATGTCCGCCTCACAGCAGTCCCTTGATGACTGTGGTCACCACCAGCAGGAAGAACGAGATCGGGATGACGTACTTCCAGCAGATTCCCATCAACTGGTCCACCCGCAGCCGCGGCAGCGTCCAGCGGAGCCACATCTGGACCACCACCAGGCCGAACCCCTTGACGAAGAAGAGGAGGGGATTCGAACCGAAGGGGCCCACCCAGCCGCCCAGGAAGAGCAGCGCCGCCAGCATCGAGACCAGCAGCATGTTCCCGTATTCGGCCAGGAAGAAGAACGCGAACCGCATCCCGCTGTACTCGGTGTGGAACCCGGCCACGAGCTCCGATTCGGCTTCGGGAATGTCGAACGGGGTGCGGTTCGTCTCGGCGAGGCCGCAGATGAAGAACAGCACGAAGGCGATCAGGTTCAGCGGGAAGAGCTGGAAGATCAGCCAGTCGCCGACCCCGAGGATCCCGCCCGCCTGGGCGGCCACGATGTCGGGAATGGAGAGGCTCCCGACCTGGGCGACCACCACCAGCACCAGGATCGCCGTCGGAATCTCGTAGCTCACCATCTGGGCCGCGGCCCGCATGCCCCCGTAGAGGGCGTACTTGTTGTTCGAGCCCCAGCCGGCCATCAGCACCGCAAGGGCGCCGAGCGAGGTGATCGCGATGAAGTAGAGGACGCCGATGTTCAGGTTCGCGACCGCGAGCACGGTCCCGTCCTCGCGGACGCCCCAGGGAACGATGGCGAAGGCCGCGAACGCGCTCGCCACCGCGAGCATGGGCGCCGCGCCGAACAGCACCCGGTCGGCGTCGCGGGGAACGAGGTCTTCCTTGAAGAGGAGCTTCACGCCGTCGGCGAAGCTCTGGAGCAGCCCGTGCCATCCGACCCGCATCGGGCCGAGCCGGTCCTGGACGTGCGCCGCGACCTTGCGCTCGAGCCAGATCGAATAGATGGGATTGAGCGCCAGGATGCCGACGAACCCGGCGGTGCCCAGGACCACGATGGTCAGGCGCTGGAGGCCGGCCGGAACGAAATCGGCGACCAGTTCGGAGAGGATCGTCGCCACCACCGGGAGCGCCGCAATGGTGCCCAGCACCACCAGGCAGAGCACGATGGGGATCATCGTGAGCGGCCCCATGAGCCGCATCTCGATCTGCCGGAAACGGGTGATCACCGGTCGATCTCTCCGAGGACGATGTCCAGGCTGCCGATGATGGCGATGATGTCGGCGATCATCTCGCCGCGGGTGATCTCGTGGAACAGCCCCATCGCCACGAAACAGGGGGAGCGGCCCTTCACCCGGTAAGGAATGGGCTTCTTGTTCTCGGCGACGATATAGAAGGCCAGTTCGCCCCGCGGAGCCTCGCTGCGGCAGTAGGCCTCGCCGGCCAGCGGCCGGACGAACCGCGGCACGTTCTCGTGGACGTCACCCTCCGCGGGCAGGCGGTCGAGCGCCTGGCGGACGATCTTGACGCTCTCGTACATCTCGCGGACCCGCACGAAGTACCGGTCCCAGCAGGAGCCGACGGGACCGTGGGGACTGGTTGCCACGACCACGTCGAAGTCGTAGTTCTCGTAGCCCAGGTAGGGGTCGTCCCGCCGCAGGTCCCAGTCGATCCCGGAGCCCCGGAGGTTCGGGCCGGAGAGCGCGTAGTCCTTCGCCATCTCCGGGGTGATGATCCCGATGTCGGCGGTCCGGCGGATGAAGATCTTGTTGTGGCTGAGGAGCTTGTCGACCTCGTCCAGCACCGGTACGAACTCGTCGAGGAAGCGCCGGCACTTGTCGGTCCAGCCCTCGGGAAGATCGTGGGAGACGCCGCCGACCCAGTTGTAGTTGTAGAGCAGGCGGGCGCCGCAGAGCCACTCGAAGAGATCGAGGATCCGCTCGCGTTGCTGGAAGCAGAGCAGGAACGGCGTGAAGGCGCCGATGTCCATCCCGTAGGTGCCCATCGCGAGCAGGTGGCTGGCGATCCGCTGCAGTTCGGCGGTGATCACGCGGATGCCCGCGACCCGCTCGCCCACCCCGATGCCGAGCAGCTTCTCGACGGTGAGCGCGTAGGCGAGGCTGTTCCCCATCGAGCCGACGTAGTCCATCCGGTCGGTGAACGGGATGACGCCCTGGTAGTCGATGTTCTCGGCGTGCTTTTCGAAGTTCCGGTGCAGGTAGCCGATGTGCGGCCGGGCGTCCTTGACGATCTCCCCGTCGGTCTTGAGCTCCACCCGCAGCACTCCGTGGGTCGAGGGGTGCTGCGGCCCCATGTTGAGGATCATCTCGTCCTCTTCGAGCTCCTCCGGGGAGAAGGCGTAGGAGTTGTCGGGGGGCAGTTCCTCGTCGTAGAGGGTGACCAGCGGGGCCCCGTCGACGGGAGAACGATGCTCGGCCATTCAGGAGACCGCCTCGTGAGGCTCGCCGCCTCCGGCGGCGATGCCGGTCTGGAGACCGGCGTTCCAAGCCGGCGGTGCCAGCGGGGCCCCGTCGACGGGAGAACGTTGCTCGGCCATCCGGATCCCTGCTACCTCAATCGAAGGGGCCCACGCCCGTCATCTGGCCGCCTTCGGCCCGCTCGGTCATCTGGCGTCCAGCCTTCACCGGGATCTTGTGCCAGGTCTCCGGCCACTCCCAGTCGCGGAGCAGCGGGTGGCCGGGCCAGTCGGCCGGGAGCAGGATGCGGCGGTGGTCGCTGTGCCCCTCGAAACGGACCCCGAAGAGGTCGTACGTCTCGCGTTCGTGCCAGTTGGCCGTTTTCCAGACCGTCTCCACCGTCGGAAGGCTTCCTCCCTGGCGGCCCACCCGGGTCTTGAGCACGATCCAGTGCTTCCGGCCCAGCGAGGTGAGGTGGTACACCACCTCGATGGCCGGCGGGTCGTCGCCGGGCCAGTCCACCCCCGAGACGCAGTGGAGGGTGTCGAAGTCGAGTTCCGGATCCCCCTTCAGGAACTCGGCCGCCGCCAGCAGCCGGTCCCCCGGGATCCGGACCCATGGATCCTTCGCCTCCGCGTCGGACTCGAACGAGTCTTCGTCCAGACCGAGATGAGCGGCGAGACGCTCGATGATGGAGGCGGCGTTCACCCGGCCATCTCCACCATCCGGCCCGCCGGCTGATCGGCGGCCGCCGGCCGGGGCCGGCCCTCCCGCGGATCGTCGAGGAGCGACTTCTCGCGGATGCGGTCCTGGAGCGCCATGATCCCGTAGAGCAGCGCTTCGGGCCGGGGCGGGCAACCCGGCACGTAGACGTCCACCGGGATGATCTGGTCCACGCCCTTCACGACGTGGTAGCCGTACTGCCAGTAGGGGCCGCCGTTGTTGGCGCAGCTTCCCATCGAGATCACGTACTTGGGTTCCGGCATCTGGTCGTAGAGCGTCTTGATGCGGATCGCCATCTTGTGGGTGACGGTGCCGGCGACGATCATGCAGTCCGACTGCCGGGGGGTCGCCCGGGGGATGAGGCCGAGCCGGTCCCAGTCGAAGCGGCTCGCTCCGGTCGCCATCATCTCGATGGCGCAGCAGGCGAGGCCGAAGGTCATCGGCCAGAGCGCCGACAGCCGCGCCCAGTTCACGATCGCGCTCACCGTGGTGAGCGCGACGTTGTCCTTGCCCAGGCCCTTGCCGAGGGCGCCGATCAGATCCACGCGGAGTCTCCGTTCAGCGGCCCGGCGAACAACGTGACGCGCCTCAGGCGGCCGCTCCCGAGGCGGAAGAGGTCTCGGCTCCCGGACGCGCCTTCAGGGCGCGCCGCTCTTCTTCCCGCACCCACTCGAGGTCGCCTTTCACCCAGACGTCGGCCAGCCCGAGAACCAGCATCCCGATGAAGATGAGTCCGGCGACCAGCGCGCCGGCGCCCAGATCGAGATAGGCGAGCGCCCAGGGCAGCAGCATGACGGCTTCCACGTCGAAGATGAGGAAAACCAGGGCGAAGACGTAGAACCGGATGTTGAACTGCACGCCCCACGGCGAGCCCACCGGGTTCTCCCCGCACTCATAGGGTTGAGACTTCGAGGCGAGGGGCAGCGAGGGACGGACGAGCGATGAAACCAGGAGGGTGACCGCGACGAAGAGCACGCCGACCGCGATCGCGACCAGCGGTCCGAGGTATTCGCCCATGGAAAATCGAAAAAACCGCCGCCTCGGCAGCCCGGACCGCGGAACGCACAGAATTCTACCGGGGGGCCCGACGATAGGTAAAGACCAAACGTGCACGAAAACACGCCGGCGGACGCCGCCGGCACCCCCTCCTCCGGCGTGATTTCGGTCGTGATCCCGACGCTCGACTCGGCGAAGAGCGTGGGCGCCGCCATCCGCTCGGCCCCTCCGGGCGCGGACGTGGTCGTGGTGGACGGCGGCAGCCGCGACGGCACGGCGGACGCGGCCGCCCGCGCCGGGGCGAGGATCGAGATCGCCCCTCCGGGACGCGCCGTCCAGATGAACGCCGGGGCGCACGCCGCCCGGGGAGACATTCTGGTGTTCCTCCACGCCGATTGCCGGCTTTCGCGCGCGGCAGCGGGACAGGTGACGAACGTCCTCGCCCAGCCCGGCGTGGTGGGCGGCTGGTTCCCGCAGCGCATCGAGGGCGCCGGGAGGCTCTTCCGTTTCGGCGCGCGAAGGGCGAACCAGCGGGCGCGCTGGCTCGACCTCCCCTACGGCGACCAGGCCATTTTCACCACCCTGAGCGCCTTCCGGAAGGTGGGCGGATTCCCCGAGCAGCCCATCTTCGAGGACGCCGGGCTCGCCCGCCGCCTCCGCCGCCTCGGCCGCCTCGAGCCCGCCGGAGCCGCGGTGACCACCGGGACGGAGCACTGGGAACGCCTCGGCCCGGTCCCGACGGCCGTCCTCGACTACCTCGCGCTCGGAGCATGGCTCGCGGGGACGCCACCCGCATGGATCGCGCGGCTCTATTTCCCGCTCCAGCGGGGGTCGGTGGGACGGACTCCTCGCGAGCGAGACCACGACGCCTGACCGTCCCCGCCCGCCGATCCCGTTCGCGCCGGTGGAGCGGGCGTGTCTATACTCGGCGGGCGCATGAGACACGTCGGGCCGACCCGCCGCAAACCGCTCGCCGCCGCGGTGCTTGCCGTGGTGCTGGCGTTCGCGGTGGTCTGCCCGCTGATGGCGGCGCCCGGAATCCCCGCCGAGGCGAGCTGTCACGGCGGTTCCGAGCCGGCTCCCGAAGCCGAGCGCGTGAGCGTCTGCTGTTCCTCGGTCACCGTTCCCAAGCTGCTCACCCCCGAGCCGGGTCCGGCGGCGGTCCTGCCCGCCTCCGGGGAGCCGGTCCGGGCGGTGCCCAACTGGAACCGCCAGCCTGACGGGCCCCTCCCTCCCCGGGAGCCGCGGCCACCCCTCTTCGTCCGGCACGCCGCCCTGCTGATCTGAGTCTCCGTCCGCCGTACGTTCGGTCCCGCTGAGCCGAGCGTCGCCGGACCGGGCCCGCGCCTCACTGGCGCGTCCCGGAGGCGCCGCCCCCGGCCAGCTCCCCTGACGACCGGCGGCCCGTGCCGGAACCCGGCACGGGGCGGTTCCCGGGCCCGCCAACCCGGTGATCCGCCGGCAGCCAGCGCCAACTGGCCTGGCCCGGCCCGCCGCAGCCTGGCGACGGATTCTCACTATCGTGTTTCCTCTTCGATCCCTCTCCGCCTTCGCGGCCGCGGTCCTGGCGGCGCTCCCGGCGGCCGGAGGAGTCCAGCCCGAGTCAGGTCCCGACTCAGGACCTGACTACTACGCCGCGGAACCCGAGCTCAGAAGCTGTGTGGACAGCGCCATCGAGCGGCATCCCGCCCTGCTCGCGTCCCGGGCGCACTACCAGGCCGCCCGCCGGCGTGTTCCGCAGGTCACGGCCCTCCCGGACCCGACGGTCAACGTGAGTCAGGCGCTCCGGAGCGTGGAGACCCGGGTCGGGTCCCAGACCGGCGGCATCACGGTGACCCAGTCCCTGCCCTGGTTCGGCGCCCGCGATCTGCGCGGCCGGGTCGCGCTCTCCGAAGCGGACGCCCAGCTGCTCCGCCTCCAGGCCGAGGAACGCGAAGTCATCGCCCGGGTCAAGCGGACCTTCTACGACATCGCCTACCTGGACGCCGCGCTCCGGTTGCTGGAGGAGGAGCGGTCGCTCCTCGGGCACTATGAAACGCTGGCGCGGGCGCGCTACTCCACCGGCCAGGGCCTCCAGCAGGCGGTCATCCGGCTGCAGGCCGAACTCACCCGGATCGCCGACCGGGAGCGACAGCTCACGCGCCAGCGCCGGACACTCGCGGTGAACCTCAACACGCTCTGCGCCCGGTCGCCGGAGACCGCCGTGCCACAGGTTCCCGCCATCGAGCCGCCGGCGGTGAGCCTGGACCGCGCGCACCTGCTGGATCTGGGAGAGCGGCACCGGCAGGAACTGCGGGCGGCGACGGCGCTCATCGAGGCGAGCGAGGACGCGGTCGAGCTGGCCGGGATGAACTTCCGGCCCCGCTTCACCGCGAGCCTCGCGCTGATGAACGTCGCCGGCCGCGACCCGGCGGATGTCCTCGGTCCGCTTCCGCCGGACAACGGCAAGAACTCGCTGAGCGTATCGGTGGGGGTGTCGCTGCCGGTGTGGAAGGAGAGCTACCGCGCCGGCGTCGAGGAAGCCGGGCACCGGCTCACCGCGAATCGAAGGCGCCTCGAGGAAGCCCAGGACGCCATGGAGAACGCGGTGGAGCTGGCCATGATCCGGGTCGAGACGATCGAGGAACAGCTCGCCCTGCTCGAGACCGTGCTCATTCCGCAGACCGAGGAAACGCTCCACGCCACCGAGACCGCCTACGAGACGGGTCTGGTGGGGGTCCTGGACCTGCTCGACAGCGAACGCGTCCAGCTCGACGTCCTGAGGATGCGCGCCCGCTACGTCTCGGACTTCCTCATTGCACTCGCTGATCTCGAACGCGGCATCGGCACGCGGGTACCCCTGCCCGCCAGGAGGGCCTCATGAACCGGACATACGCAATCGGCGCGGCCGCCTTCTTCGCGGGCGCGGCGCTTCTCGGCCTGGTGGTGTTGGGTCTCGGCGGCTGGGAGTGGCCGCCCCGGTTCGACGACGCCGGCGAGGGCGCCGGCGAACCCGGCGCGGAGGAGCGCGGCGGAGAGCGGGAGATTCTCTACTGGCGGGCTCCCATGGACCCGAACTTCACCTCGGACCGGCCCGGCAAGTCCCCGATGGGAATGGACCTCGTTCCGGTCTACGCAGAGGAAACCGAGCGGGAGATCCTCTACTGGCGGGCCCCCATGGACCCGAACTTCACCTCGGACCAGCCCGGCAAGTCACCCATGGGGATGGACCTGGTCCCGGTCTACGCTGACGAAGCCGGCGCCCCGCCGGAAGGCGCGGTGCGCCTCGATCCCACTTTCGTGCAGCGGATCGGCGTCCGCACCACCCCCGTCGAGCGGCGGGACATCGCCCAGACGATCCGCACCGTCGGGACCCTGGCCCACAACGACAAGCAGATCGCCTGGATCAACACCAAGTTCGACGGCTGGATCGAGAACGTCGCCGTGAACTACCTCGGGGAAACGGTCGAGAAGGGACAGGTGCTCTTCGACATCTACAGCCCGCAACTGGTGACCACCCAGAGGGAGTACCTGCAGGCCGTGCGCTACGCGGAGCGGCTCGAAGCCTCCCGATACCCCGAGGTCGCCGCGCGGGCCCATTCGCTCGTCGAATCGGCGCGGGCCCGGCTCCGTTTCTGGGACGTGACGGACCAACAGATCGAAGCACTCGAGGCGGAACAGACGCCGCCGCGCACGCTCTCGGTGGTCTCTCCGGTGACCGGCGTGGTGGTGGACAAGATGGACGAGGCCCTCGACGGAATGTACGTCCGCCCGGGGATGAACCTCTACAAGGTGGCGGACCTGACGACCATCTGGGTGGACGTCGAGATCTTCGAACACCAGGTCGAGGCCATGCGGATCGGCCAGCGGGCCGAGGTGGAGCTGCCCTACGTGCCGGGCCGTCCCTATACCGGATTCGTCCGCTTCCTGTATCCGCACTTCAACCAGGAGACGCGCACGATGACCGTCTCCATCGAGCTCGCGAATCCGGACCTGACGCTGCGGGCCGGGATGTACGCGAACGTCACCTTCGACGTTCCGGTGGCCCGGAACGCGCTGACGGTGCCCGAGGAGGCGGTGATCCGCAGCGGCACCCGGGAGCTGGTCGTGCTCGAGCTGTCCCGTGGACTCTTCCGGGTCGCCGAGGTCACCCTCGGAGCGAGCGGCGACGGGGTGTTCGAGGTGCGTGACGGTGTCGCCGAAGGGGATCGCATCGTGGTCTCCGCGCAGTTCCTGATCGATTCCGAGAGCAATCTGACCCAGGCGATCAGGGCGCTCGACGACGAGCCGGCCGAGGAGGAAACCGAGGCGCCGGCCGCCGAGATGACCCACCAGCACCACCACTGACGACCGGAGACCGACCGATGCTGACCAAGACGATCGAATGGTCGCTGCGAAACCGCCTGCCCGTCCTCGTGCTCGGCGCGTTCATCGGGCTGGCCGGGTTCCAGGCGCTCCGGGCAACCCCGCTCGACGCGCTTCCCGATCTCTCCGACGTGCAGGTGATCATCTTCACCGACTATCCGGGACAGGCCCCGCAGGTCGTCGAGGACCAGGTCACCTACCCGATCACCACCCAGATGCTCGCCGTCCCCTCGGCCACCGTGGTGCGGGGTTACTCGTTCTTCGGGTTCTCGTTCGTCTACGTGATCTTCGAGGACGGGACGGACCTCTACTGGGCGCGGAGCCGGGTCCTCGAATACCTCAACTACGTCAGCGGCCGGCTGCCGGAAGGGGTCACGCCGACCCTCGGCCCCGACGCGAGCGGCGTCGGCTGGGCCTACATGTACGCCCTCCGTTCGGACCAGCAGGATCTGGCGGAACTCCGCTCGCTGCAGGACTGGTTCCTCAAGTACGAGCTCACCGCGGTCCCGGGCGTCGCCGAGGTGGCGAGCGTGGGGGGCTTCGTGCGCCAGTACCAGATCACGGTGGACCCGAACCGGCTGCGCGCCTACGACATCCCCCTGTCGCGCATCCGGGAGGCCGTCCGGCGCAGCAACAGCGACGTGGGCGGACGGGTCTTCGAGACCGCGGAGACCGAATTCATGGTGCGCGGGGAGGGCTACATCCGGGGGCTCGACGACGTCCGGCGCATCGCGCTCGGGGTGGACGCCTCCGGCACCCCGGTCACCGTCGAAGACGTGGCGACGGTCCAGTTCGGTCCGGACATCCGCCGCGGTCTCGCCGAACTGAACGGCGAGGGAGAAGTGGTGGGCGGCATCGTGGTCGTGCGCGCCGGCGAGAATGTCCACGAGGTCATCACCCGGCTGAAGGCCCGCCTCGAGGAGCTGCGGCCCGGACTCCCCGAGGGAGTGGAGGTGGTGCCGGTCTATGACCGCACGGTCCTGATCGAGAACTCGGTCGCCACCCTGCAGCAGAAGCTGATCGAGGAGATGGCGATCGTCGCGCTGGTGTGCGCCGTCTTCCTGCTCCACCTGCGGTGTGCGCTGGTCGCGGTGATCACATTGCCGCTGGCCGTTCTCATGGCGTTCGTCGTGATGTACGTCCAGGGGGTCGGCGCCAACATCATGTCGCTCGGCGGCATCGCGATCGCCATCGGCGCCATGGTGGACGCCGCGATCGTCATTGTCGAGAACGCGCACCGCCACCTCGACGACAACCAGAGGAACGGGGCCCGCATCCCGCACTGGCGGGTCATCGCCCGCGCCTCCACCGAGGTGGGACCCACGCTCTTCTTCGCGCTGCTGGTGATCACGGTCTCCTTCGCGCCCATCTTCGCGCTGGAGGCGCAGGAAGGCAGGCTCTTCCGGCCGCTCGCGTTCACCAAGACCTACGCGATGGCGGCCGCCGCGCTGCTCTCCGTGACTCTGGTTCCGGTGCTCGCCGGGTACTGGATCCGGGGGCGGGTCCGGCCGGCCGGCAGGAATCCGGTCGCCTGGCTCCTCATGACGCTCTATCGCCCGGTCCTGCGCCGCGTTCTGCGGTGGCGCTGGGCGGTGCTCGCGCTGACGGTCGCCGCGGCGGGCGCCACCTGGGTCCCGATCTCGAGGCTCGGGTCGGAGTTCATGCCACCGCTCTGGGAGGGCGACCTGCTCTACATGCCGACCACCCTGCCCGGGGTCTCCATCACCAAGGCCCGCGAGGTGCTGCAGCAGACCGACCGCATCCTGCGGGACTTCCCCGAAGTGGAACAGGTGTTCGGCAAGGTGGGGCGGGCGGACACCGCCACCGACCCGGCGCCCCTGAGCATGATCGAGACAACGATCCTGCTGAAGCCGGAGAGCGAGTGGAGGCCCGGAATGACCCCGGACCGGCTCATCGCCGAGATGGACGACGCCATCCGCTTTCCGGGACTCACCAACGCCTGGACGATGCCCATCAAGACCCGGATCGACATGCTCTCCACCGGCATCAAGACCCCGGTGGGAGTCAAGCTCGCGGGTCCGGACCTGAGCGTCCTGGAAGACCTTGGAGGCCAGGTCGAGGCGGTCCTGCGCCAGGTTCCCGGGACCCGCTCGGCGTATTCCGAACGCGCCATGGGCGGCAACTACCTGAACTTCACGATCCGGCGGGACGCCATCGCCCGCTACGGGCTGACCGTCACCGACGTCCAGGAGGTCATCCAGTCGGCGATCGGCGGGATGAACATCACGACCACCGTCGAGGGACTGGAGCGCTATCCCGTGAACCTGCGCTACAGCCGCGACCTGCGCGACAACCCCGCCGAGTTCGGGGACATCCTGGTCCAGACGCCGACCCGGCAGCAGATTCCGCTCGCCTTCCTCGCGGACATGTCCTTCGTCAAGGGACCGCCGGTCATCAAGAGCGAGCAGTCCCGTCCGAACGCCTGGATCTACGTGGACATCGAGGACGTGGACGTGGGCAGCTACGTGGAGAACGCCCGGGCCGCGGTCGCCGAGGAGGTGGAGATCCCCACCGGATACAGCCTGGGCTGGAGCGGCCAGTACGAGTTCCTGCTCCGCGCCCGGGAACGGATGGAGATCATGATCCCGCTCACCCTGGTGCTGATCCTGCTCATCCTCCAGATCAGCACCCGATCGGTCTCGCGCACCCTCATCGTGGTGACCGCGGTGCCGCTCTCCCTGATCGGCACCTTCTGGCTGCTCTACGCGCTCGACTACAACCTGAGCATCGCGGTGGGGGTCGGAATCATCGCCCTCGCCGGACTGAGCGCGGAAACCGGCGTGGTGATGCTCCTCTATCTCGACCGGGCCTGCGAGGAGGCAAAGTCCGCGGGACGGCTTGCCAACCGTGCGGAACTCGGCGACGCCATCTTCGACGGCGCGCTCCGGCGCGTTCGTCCCGTCGCCATGCTGACCGCCACCACCGCCCTCGGCCTGCTGCCGATCATGTGGAGCACCGGCGCCGGGTCCGACGTCATGAAACGGATCGCCGCCCCCATGGTGGGCGGGGTGGTCACCGCGGCGGCCGTGGTGCTGGTGGTGTTCCCCGCGATCTACTTCATCTGGCGGGCGCGGGGGATGCCGCGGGCGGCGAACGGCTAGTCCGACGCTCGGAGCGTGGAGGAAGCCGGCAGCGCCAGCAGCCCGATCGCCGCCAGGACGGCGAGATCGGCGAACAGCAGCGGGGCGAACGGCGGCGCCCCGTGGACGAACGCCTCGAAGGGCCGCCCGCCGATAGCGCTGATGCCGGCGTCCAAGTGAAGCCAGAAGCCGAGGAGTCCGACGCCCACCTGCACGAGCAGCGTCAGCACCGCAAGGCGGACCAGTCCCGGCGCCGGCGCGTGCCGCAGCCCGACGAGGACCAGGTTCGACACCGCCAGCGCCGCCGCCGCCACCGGGATCCACTCGGTCCAGAAGGAGAAGCCGTTCTGCTCGTGGTCGAGCAGCGAGAGCAGGAAGTTGCCCGCGAACCCGCCGGCCGCGAACATCGTCACCCACTGGCCCCAGCCGAAATCGTCATCGGCGGGACGGAAGAGACCGGCGCGGTTGGCGAGCAGCAGGAACCCGATCCCGGCGTAGGCAAGCGGCGCCACGAAGGGCGCCGCGTAGATGAGGCCGTCGAGGGCGAAGCGGCGGAAGAAGGCGCTCTCGAGGTGCAGGATCGTTCCCCAGATCCCCACCCCGACCGACAGCGCGCCGATCACTCCACCGGCCCACCGGGCGGCCGGCGCGTCGGGGCCGCGCCCGGAGGCGAGGAGCCCGAAGAGCGCCAGGCCGCCGGCCAGCGAGAACCACAGCGGCAGCCACTCGACCGGTTCGCGGAAGGAGTTCACCGAGTGGGCGAAGAAGATGTCCACCGCCAGGAAGAGCAGGTTCCCGGCGAGGAAGATCTCCAGCAGCAGGCGCCGGTGGCGCCGCAGGTTCGGGAGCGACAGGTTCACGGGATCGCCGGGGGCGTTGTCGGTAGCCGCGCGCGGACCCGGGTCACTCCGGCGAAAGCGCTCCGATCCGTTCCTCGATCTCGGTGATCCGGTTGATGAGGTCGTAGGTGCCGTGCCACTGCACGAAGTCGGCGCCGTCCATGAAGGCGCCGTGCTTCACCGTGCGGCCCGCGTAGTGCCAGGCGTCGAAGAACAGGAAGTCGAGCGGCTCGTCGAAGGGCGCCTCGGTCAGGAGCCCCGCTTCCTGCACCTCGGCCATGCGCTCCATCAGCTCGGCGACGCGGGCGTTGGTGGTCTCCACCAGCGCCTCGGCGTCGGCATAGAACTGCGTCACCTGGTTCTCGGCATGGCACTTGAGGCAGATGCCCTGCATCTCGGCCTGCGCCTGGTCGTAGTGGGGCCGTTTCTCGGAGACCGGGGCGAAGAGCCACCACGAGAGCCGCTCGGTGGTGTCGTGGGTCACCTTCGCTCCCTCCAGGCCGCTCATGTGGCACGTGGCGCAGGTCGGCACCGGCATGTCGAAGGCGGTGAGCAGCTTTGGTTCGGCGTCCAGGTTCATCAGGTGCCGCTGCGCCTCGAACAGGATGCCGTGCTTCGACTCGCTGTAGATCTCCTTTTGCGCGTGGTCCGGCCCCATATGGCACTGCCCGCAGGTGGCCGGCGCCCGGGCCAGCGAGATCGCGGTGGAGTGCCGGCTGTGGCAGGCCGTGCAGGTCCCGATGGAGCCGTCGGCGTTCGGCCGCCCGATGTCGTGGCACCCGAGACAGCCGGACACCGTGGTCGGCGAGCCCTCGAGCCGCGCGAGCGCGTTCGGCGGGCGTTCGACCGCTCCGGGATGGATCTCCTCGGCGCGGGCGATCCGCTCGGCGGGGAACGTCGCGGGATATCCCTCGGTCCCCATGACCGCCGCGTAGGCGGGGAGCGCGTGGCGGCTCCGTTCGAACTGACGCACCTCGTCGGCGTGGCAGTCCTGGCAGGCGAGCGCGGTGGTGGCGGTGGTGATCTCGAACCCGTGGTGTTCGACGGCCGTCTGTCCGGGACGCACCTGGTGACAGTCGAGGCAGGTCACCCCGGCGCCCGCGTGCGCGCTCATCTCGAACTGCGCCACCACCGCGCCGGTCTCGTTGCGGTGACAGTTGGCGCACTCGCCGCTCGCCCGGATCTGTTCGGGCGAGCGCCCCGCCACCCGCGGGCGCGCCTGGTGGAGCAGCACCGCTCCGGCCATCAGCACGCCGGCGACGCCCACCACCGCGACGAGGTCGCGGAAGCGGATACCGGTGAACATCAGCGGGCCTCCATGGGGGACTCCGCCGGGATGCTAGCGATTCCGTTCACGCCGCAGAATCAGAGTCTTCGACGGATGATATTATTGTGGCGCTGTAATGATGATTCGCACTCAGATCTCGCTCGATTCCGAGCGTCACGCCCAGGCACGGGCGCGGGCGGCGGAACTCGGCGTTTCGCTCGCCGAGTACATGCGGCGCCTGGTGGACCGCGATGTCGCGCGGCCGGCCCGAACCGTGGATCGCTCCGTCGTTTTCGATCTTGGGGGCGGCATCCCTACGGACATCGCCAGGGACAAGGACCGCATGATCGCGGAAGCCGTGGCCGCAACGGCCGGTGACGCCTCCGGCAAGCGGTGAGCGTCTTCGTCGACACCTCCGCCTGGTTCGCGGCGGCCCACACGCGCGACCGCAGGAACAGCCGCGCCAAGGAGCTTCTCGCAGCGCCGGAGACCCTTGTCACCAGCGATCACGTGCTCATCGAGACCTGGCGCCTCCTCCACCATTTCGTCTCGGTGGGCGCGGCCGAGCGTTTCTGGGAGGGACTCAGAGGTGGGGTCGCAACGGTGGAGACCACGACCGCGGCGGATCTCGACGCCGCCTGGGAGATCGGGACGGCGTTCCCCGATCAGGACTTTTCCGTCGTGGACCGCACCTCGTTCGCGCTCATGGTCCGCCTCGGCATTTCCAGAGTCATTGCGTTCGACCGCGACTTCGCCGTGTTTCGCTACGGCTCCCGGCGCCAGACTGCATTCACCGTACTCCGTTAGCCGCTCCCGGCGGGCGTCGCGGAGCACTGGCTCCGCCGCTACGCGGACGCCCGCCGGGGGAAGACCCGGGGATAACGGCGGCCGTTCAGGCGCTTCCCCACCCAGGTGGCGCGTACCCCGTAGTGATAGGTGACGAGGGTGATGGCGAATGCCGCGCCGAGGGCGATCCCGAACTTGATCGGGCCGGGAGCGTTCCAACCTGCCTGCAGCGGCGGCAGCGCGACGGTGAGCGGCAGGTGGACCAGGTACATCCAGTAGGAGGCGTCGGAGAGATAGCGCCAGCCGGGGCTCGGGGCGTACAGCAAGCGGCGGAAGAGGCCGAGGAACCCGAGGACGAAGAGCCACATCGAGGCGGCGAGCAGGACCATTCCGGCACCGTGCGCGAAGGGCGCCTCCACGGGCGCCATTCCGATGTACGGCACCACCACCGCCAGGTAGAGGGTGTGGAAGAAGAGGCCGCCTCCGAGGCGCGCCAGGCAGCGGTCGCGGAGGTGGCCGAAGCTCCCGCCGCGGCCGTGCTCCAGCCAGCCGAAGACGAAGAAGACCCCGTAGGCCAAAAGCAGCCGCGGCGGCGGCAGCAGCGTGCCGTCGGTCTCCAGTTCCCAGGCTTCCATCGGCGCGAGCGTCAGCGCGGTGATCCCCACCAGCACGAGAAACGCCCGGCGGCGGGCGAGCAGCTTCCGCGCGGTGTCGGCCAGCCGGCGCGCTCCCGCCGGCCAGAACCGGAGGAATGCGGACCGGAAGAGAGCGGCGGCCGCGGACAGGATCAGCAACTGGTACAGGAACCAGAGGTGCATCAGATCGAACCCGCCGGCCTCCGACCCCGGCGCCAACGGAACGCCGGAGCGGGACGCCGCGAAGACCCAGGCGACCGCGGTCAGCGGGAAGAGCAGGATCCAGCCGCCGGCCAGCGGAACGCCGATGCGGCTCAGGCGGTGGCGGAGGAACGCGCCCGTGCCGCGCCTTTCGACCAGGAACGCCGCGAAGAATCCGGCTACCGCGAAGAACGCCGGCATCCGGAACGTGTGGATGAGGCTGACCAGCCAGCCGAACCCGTCGCTCGCCTGCCGGTCCTGGTAGGGCCACTCGCCGGACGACAGTTCGGGGACGTAGCTGAGGGCGGTGTGCAGCACCAGCCCGAGCAGCATCATCACCGCGCGCAGCGCGTCCAGCGAATGGATCCGCGCCGGGACGGGACGCGGCGGGTTGCCGGTTACCGCCGAGTCGCGCGGCACTCCGGCTCCCGGCCCGCCATCAGCCCTGGTGGAACAGGTCCGGCGGTCCGGAGGTCTCCTGCGACTCGACCACCGCGATGGCGACCACGTTGACGATCTCCTCCACCTCGGCGCCGCGCTGGAGCACATGGACGGGGCGGCGGAGACCGGTCACGATGGGGCCGATCGCCTCCGCGCCGCCGAGCCGCTGGAGCAGCTTGTAGGCCACGTTCCCGGCTTCGAGGCTCGGGAAGATCAGCACGTTGGCGGCCCGGTCCAGCCGGGAGAAGGGATAGGTCCCCCGGAGGAGGTCGTCCACCACCGCGGTGTCCGCCTGCATCTCGCCGTCGGCCACCAGCTCGGGGGCCCGCTCGCGCAGGATCTCCACTGCCTCGCGCACCTTGTTGGACCGCTCGTGGGGAGCGCTTCCGAAGTTGGAGAACGAGAGCATCGCCACCCGGGGCTCGACGTTGAAGCGCCGTGCCACCTCGGCGGTCTGGATGGCGATGTCGGCGAGGTCCTCCGCGGTCGGATCGATGTTCACCGTCGCGTCGGCGAAGAACTTGATCTCGTTCGGGAACACCATGAGATAGACGCCGGCGACGCGGCGGACGTCGTCGCGCATCCGGACGATCTGGAGCGCCGGGCGGATGGTCTCGGGGTAGTGCTGGGTGACCCCGGCGACCATCGTGTCCGCGTGCCCGAGGTTCACCATCATCGCCCCGTAGACGCTCGGGTTCTTCATGAGCTCCCGCGCCTTGGCGGGGCCCACCCCGCGGCGCTGCCGGATCGCGACGAGTTGCCGCGCGTACCCCTCGCTGCGCTCGGAATCGGTGATGTCCACCACCCGGGCGCCGTTCACCTCGATGCCGAGGGTCTCGCAGGCGTCCCGGATGACCTGCGGCCGGCCCAACAGGATGGGTTCGGCAATGCCCTCGTCGAGGAGGCGCTGCGCGGCGCGCAGGATCTTGGGCTCTTCGCCTTCGGGGAAAACCACCGAGCGGGCGTTGCGCTTCGCGCGGCCGATCACCTGGCGCATCACCTCGCGCTCGAGACCGAGGCGGGATTCGAGCCGGGCGCCGTACTGGTCCAGATCGATCTGGATGCGCGCGACGCCGCTATTCATCGCGGCCTCGGCCACCGCGGGCGCCTCCCAGAGGAGGACCCGGGAGTCGAACGGCGAGGGAATGAGGTACTCCGGACCGAAGGACATCCGCTCCTTGCCGTGGGCGCGCATCACCGAGTCGGGCACGTCCTCCCTGGTGAGCGCCGCGAGCGCCCGGGCGGCGGCCAGCTTCATCTCCATGTTGATCGTGCGGGCCCGCACGTCGAGGGCGCCCCGGAAGATGAAGGGGAACCCGAGCACGTTGTTGACCTGGTTCGGATAGTCCGAACGCCCGGTGGCCATGAAGACGTCGCTGCGGGCGTCCATGGCGTCCTCCCAGGTGATTTCCGGGTCCGGGTTCGCCATCGCCATCACGAGCGGCTGCGCGTTCATCGAGACGACCATCTCCTTCGAGACCGCGTCCTTCACCGACAGGCCCATGAAGACGTCGGCGCCGCGCATGGCGTCGTCGAGGGTCCGCATCGAGGTGTCGAGGGCGTAGCGCTCCTTGAACTCGTTCATGCCCGACTCGCGGCCGGTGTGGATGACGCCGCGCGAGTCGCACATCACGACGTTCTCGTGGAGCACCCCGAGGCTCTCGGCGAGTTCGGC
Organism: Acidobacteriota bacterium; assembly: GCA_022828085.1. GTDB lineage: Bacteria > Acidobacteriota > Vicinamibacteria > Marinacidobacterales > Marinacidobacteraceae > Marinacidobacterium. Next base: position 57,079 of record JAJEIY010000016.1, read on the forward strand.
GCAGGCGATGCCTGCGGCGCCGGCGCCGTTGATGACCAGCCGGACCTCGGCGGGGTCCTTGCCGGTGAGTTCGAGCCAGCTCAGGAAGGCGGCCCCGGAGATGATCGCGGTGCCGTGCTGGTCGTCGTGGAAGACGGGGATGTCCATCTCCTCGCGGAGGCGCGACTCGATGTAGAAGCAGTCCGGCGCCTTGATGTCCTCGAGGTTGATGCCGCCGAAGGTGGGCTCGAGGGCCTTCACCACCCGGACCACCTCCTCGGGCTCGGTAACGTTGAGCTCGATGTCGAACACGTCGATGTCGGCGAACCGCTTGAAGAGGACGCCCTTCCCCTCCATCACCGGCTTGGCGGCGAGGGGGCCGATGTTGCCGAGGCCGAGGACGGCGGTTCCGTTCGAGACCACGGCCACGAGGTTCCCGCGGGCGGTGTAGTCGAAGACGCGCCCCGACTCCTGGTGAATCTCCCGGCAGGGCTCGGCGACGCCGGGGCTGTATGCGAGCGAGAGGTCCCGCTGGGTCTGGGTGGGCTTGGTGGGCCGGACCTCGACCTTCCCGGGCCGTCCGCTCAGGTGGTAGTCGAGGGCATCCTGTCTGCGAATCAAGGGGTTCTCCTCACTCGGTGAGATGCGCGGGCTCGGCCGGGGGAGCGCCGGCGGAGCCGGGCCGCGATGTGCTCAGGGTCCCGCCCGTTCGGGACCGGAAGGCGCGAAGTGTAGCGGCCCGCAGGAGGAGCGCCGGCCTTCAGGCCGGCGCCGCGAACCGTCAGGCCCGCAGAGCGCGTAGGGCTGATCTGCCCGATGGCGCCGCCGGCTTGGAACGCCGACCTCCGGTCGGCATCGCGGCGCGTAGCACCGTGGGCGGTTCGGGACCGTCCGCCGTACGGGCTTGGCTGGTATGACAGTAGTATACTTGGGGTATGAAAACAGCGGTCTCAGTACCCGATGAGGTCTTTCTGTCAGCCGACGAACTGGCAAAACGGCAAGGCGTGTCGCGAAGCCAACTCTACGCGACCGCAGTTGCTGAATACGTGGCCAAGTACGACGACGAGCAGATCACCGCAAAGCTGAACGAAGTACTCGCCGACGAACCGCGAGGATTGCATCCCGCCGTCCGGAAAGCCCAGGCGCGAAGCATCGGTCCGAGCGATTGGTAGTTTCGCGCGGAGAGGTGTGGTGGGCGGATCTGGAAGAACCACGCGGCTCTGAGCCCGGGTTTCGCCATCCCATCCTCGTGGTCCAGGCCAACGCATTCAATCGGAGCCGACTGAGTACGGTTGTCGGCGTCATGCTGACGTCCACCACGCGACTGGTTCAGGCTCCGGGAAACGTGCTACTTCCCGCCCAGGGTACCGGGCTTCCGCGGAATTCGGTCGCCAACGTCACGCAGATTGTGACCATTGACGAGGACGACCTCGACAGTCGGGTTGGCCAACTCTCTCCGAGACTCATGGCCCGGGTCGAAGCTGGGCTTCGGCTGGTCCTGGGTCTGTAAGGAACGGTTCCCGGCCCCTCCGCGCCGCGGGTTCCGACGGACGGACCTTCCGTAAGGTCAGGATGTTTGGTTGCGAAACTTCTCGTCGCAGTAGTTGGCGAGGTACACCAGTTCGCTGGCGAGACATTCGGCGAGGCTCCGGCGCTGTGATTGGTCGAACAGGGGATCGATTCCTTCTTCTGTGTCGAACCTGTGACGGACGTAGCGCCAATGACGCCAGCCGTCCGGGGTCGAGCGAGGGTACTTTTCGCGGAACTTCTCATCGCTGACCCAATTCGCACCGCTCGACGATGTTGGGCTGCAGATGCCAAGGTAGTCCCATTCCCACCGGACCTCGAGATCGGAATCGCGCCAAATCGCGTTTCGCACGGTCAGGCCCGGTGTCTTTTGTTGCTTGGTCAGGATGCGGATCTCCCATTTGCCTCCCAGGGTCCGCTTCTTCATTTCTGTCTTGACCTCTTCGGCCAAGACGGTCACCAGGTGTCCTATGTCGTGTTCACACTTCACACGCGCTTCGCGCGGACGCACACCGTCCGTCTTCCCTACCGTCTCTAGAAAGAACCGCAGGAACGAGTCCCCTTGGCCATGGGAGCCACGAGGATTCAGCAACTCGGCAATGAAGCGCGAGTGCAAGTCGTCTTCGCTTCCCTCCATCCGGAGCAACTGGAACACATTGCAGTCCGCGCCCCGGCGCCTGAGCTCCCGCGCCTTCTCCAGCACCCCTTGAACGGACGCGAGCACCGCATCCGCCGATGCGTAAAGGTCGGCTCTGGCGCCGGCGGCCAACGCCCGCTCAGCGGCTGGATGCCGCGTCGTCGGTCTCCGCCTCCGGCGTGTGCGCCCGGAACCAGGTCAGGATGCGCTCCGAGACGTCCATCAGGAATTTGGGCTCCCGGGGCCCGTGCGGGGTCCTCGGGTAGACGACGAACTCGGTGGGGATCCCCCGGCGGTCGAGCGCCCGGTAGAACTCCTGCCCCTGGGTGAAGGGGACCCGGAGGTCCTGCGCCCCGTGGATCACCTGCGTCGGGGTGGTCACCTCCGCGATGCGGTAGATGGCCGAGTGGGCCTCGTACACCTCGTAGTCCTCCCAGAAGTCGCCTCCCATGTGGCCGGCGAGGTAGTCCTGGATGTCGGTGGTGGTGACCATGCTGATCAGGTTCGGCAGCCCCGCCCCCATGCTGGCGGCCACGAAACGGTCGGTCCGCGTGACGGCGAACGAGGTCATGTAGCCCCCGTAGCTCCAGCCCATGATGTAGAGCCGGTCCGCCTGCGCCACGCCCTGCTCGATGACGAGGTCCACCCCCGCCATCAGGTCGTCCATGTCCCCGAAGCCCCAGTCCATGAAGTTGGCGTACCGGAATTCCTTCCCGTAGCCGGTGGAGCCGCGCGGGTTGGGCCGCAGGATCGCGAACCCCTCCTGGGCGAAGTACTGGAGCATGTAGATGGACGGGGCGCCGGTGAAGGTCTCGGAATAGACCCCCGCGGGTCCGCCGTGGACGTTCAGGACCAGCGGATAGCGCCGGCCTTCCTCGTAGTCCACCGGGAGGGTCAGGAGCCCTTCCACCGGGGTGCCGTCCGGCGAGGTCCAGGTGAGGACGCTGGTCTTCCCCATCGCCGGCCTCGCGACGTCCTTGTGGAGATCGGTCAGACGGCGCGGCTCGAAGGCGGCCGCGGCGGCGCCTCCCTTCCCCAGGTCGGCCGCGAAGACGTCCCAGGGCGTCTCCGGCGTCTCGTGGGTGAAAGCCATCACGTCGGCCGCGGTCGCGACGGCGGTGGAGCGGAAGACGCCCTCACCGGGGGTCAGTTCCACGAGATCTCCCCCGTCCGCCGGCAGCCCGAAGAGCCGCCGCGAGGTGCGCTCAGCCTCGGCGACATAGACGAGCGAGCCGTCCCGGGACCAGCCGAGGATCCCCGGACTCCGGTCCTTCGTCTCGGCGAGCTTCACCCGCTCGCCGCCCATGACCGGCATCACGTACACGTCACCCAGCCCGATGGGCTCCGGCTGGTCGCCCGTGGACCGGAACGCGACCGTCTGGCCGTCGGGAGAGACCCGCGGCGAGCTCTCGATCCCGTTCCCCGCGTGCAGCAGGTTGATCGCTCCGTTCCCCAGGTTGACGACCGAAAGCTCCCCCGAGCGCCGGTTCGTGTTGATGCGCGGATCGTCCTGGTGGCTGAAGACGATGCGGTCGCTGCTCGACCAGTCCCAGCCCGAGACGTGATAGTCGCCCCGCGTGAGGCGGCGGTCCTCGCCGTCGGGGTCGTAGCGGTCGGACACCAGGGTCACGTAGAGGTGGCCGTACTTGAAGTCCTGATCCACCAGTTCGACGTCGCGCTTCTCCTTCTTTCGCGTCTTCTCCTCCTCGGTCTCGGGATCGGTCATCAGGTAGCCGATGCTGAAGCCGTCCGGCGAGAACCGGAAGGAACGCGCCCCGTTCTCGGCGTGGGTTGCCTGGTAGGCCTCGCCGCCGGCGAGCGGCAGCAGCCAGACCTGCTGGTTTTCCTCCCCCTTCCGGAGGAACGCGAGATAGCGCCCGTCCGGGGAAAAGGCGGGCGAGGTCGCGGAGTTCTCGCCGGTGGTGTAGGCGACCGCGTCGCCGCCGGCCGCCGGGACCACGTGGATCTGGGTCCGGTACTCGGACTTCTCTCCCTCCATGAGCGGCGCGGTGACCACGAAGGCGACGAGCGTCCCGTCCGGGGAAATGGCGACCGAGCCCACCCGGTGGTACTTCATCGAGAGCGCCGGCGTCCAGCGGTCGTCCTCGGCAGCCGCCGGAACGGCGACAGCCAAGGAAAGAAGTCCCAGGAGGACAACGGAAACGGTGGAACGAGCGAACACGGCGGGCCTCCCCGGCAGCCGGAAATACCCCGGCCGCAACCGGCCAAGTATCCCACTGGGTGCTGGCGCGGCGCGAGTTGCAGGCGGTTCGGGCAGCGATTCCGGTGAACCCGCCCGATCCGGTTTGCGTAGTCTTCCCTCAATGAACCCCCCTACGGTCCGGACCGGGCTCGACCGGCTCCCGGAAATGGGGGAGCTGCTCAAGGGGCTCCGGGTCGGACTGATCGCGAACCCCTCGTCGGTGGACGCGTCCTTCCGTCACGCGCGGGATGTGGTGGCCGGCCTGCCGGGGGTGACACTGGCGGCGCTCTTCGCTCCCGAACACGGCTTCGACGCCGTCGAGCAGGACCTCATCGAGATCGCGGACGGCGACGGCCCCATTCCCGTCCACAGCCTCTACGGGCCCACCCGGCGCCCGACGGCGGCGATGCTGGAGGGGCTCGACGCCCTCGTCTTCGACGTTCAGGACGTCGGCTCGCGCTACTACACCTACGTCTGGACGATGGCGCACGCCATGGAGGCGGCGGCGGAGCACGGCAAGCGCATCGTCGTCCTCGACCGGCCGAACCCGATCGGCGGCGCGGTGGAGGGGAACCTGATCCGGCACGACCACCGCTCCTTCGTGGGGCTCTATCCGCTCCCGAACCGGCACGGGATGACCTCCGGCGAGATCGCCGGGCTCGTGAACCGCCGCTACGGGGTCGGCGCGGATCTCGTGATCGTCGGCTGCGAGGGCTGGCGCCGCGAGCACTGGCTCGACGAGACCGGGCTCGCATTCATCCCGCCGTCCCCGAACATGGCCACCCTGGATACGGCCACCGTGTATCCGGGGGGCTGCCTGATCGAGGGGACCAACCTCTCCGAAGGCCGGGGGACGACGCGGCCCTTCGAGATCTGCGGCGCCCCGTGGGTGGACGGGCTCCGGCTGGCGGAGGCGTTGGCGGAGGAAGACCTTCCCGGCGTCCGTTTCCGCCCCGTGCGGTTCCGGCCCACCTTCCACAAGTTCGCGGGCGAGGAATGCGGGGGCGTGATGCAGCACGTCACGGATCGGGACACGTACCTGCCCTGGCGCACCGGAATCGCCATCCTGAACCAGGTCCGGAGGCTCTGGCCGTCGGACTTCGCCTGGCGTCCCCCGCCCTACGAGTACGAGCTGGTTCGGCTACCCATCGACATCCTCGGGGGGAGTCCGGACATCCGGGAGGGCATCGAGGCCAGGCGCACCACTGCGGAGATTGCCGACGCGGGGGACGCGGAGAGGGAGGGTTTCGAGCCGGTGCGGGACGCGTTTTTGCTGTACCGCTGATCGCCCGCGCGACGTAATCGCCGCCGCCCGCCTCCGGAGGGCTGTGCCGACCGGAGGTCGGCGTTCCAAGCCGTTACGTCGCTAGTCCCTGATTCCGCGCCTCGTCGCCAGGTAGGTGGCGAAGCTGCCGAGCCAGTGACTGCCGACGTAGTTGTCGGGGTCCACGCCGGCGAAGCCGGCCTCGGCGTTCCGGCTGGCGAGGGCGGCCATTCCCGGCAGGCGCGGATCGTCCTCCGGCAGCGCGCTCACGATGCCCTGCAGCATCCAGGCGCGGCTCAGGTGCAGGCCGTGGAGATGGCCGAAGGCGTCTTCCTCGTCGGCGGGAACGTGGACCGGTTCCAGCGTCGCCGGTAGCGGGCCGGCCAGGAAACCGTCGAGCCAGGCGGCGAACTCGCCGGACGGCAGCACCCGCCGCATCACGTCGGCCTCCGCAAGACAGGGCGAAAGGAAATCCTGTCCCGACGGTTCGTAGTCCACGGGGCAGTCACGGTCCCCGCCGTACCAGACCCGCGCCCGGGCGGCCAGCAGGTCCTGCATCCCCTGGTCGCCCACCGACACCGCCCAGTCGTGGATCAGTCCCACCGAAAACGCCGTCTGCTTGTGCTCGCCCACCCGCACGGGATGCTCCAGCTTGTCCAGGAACTCACTCAGCCGTTCCACGCCGTTTTCGACCAGGGGCGCGAGCGTTGCGCGCCAGCGGGCGGCCCGGCCGCGGTCGTCGTCGGACGACTTCGGATCGGCGGCCCACTCGGCCAGTTCGGCGTCGAGCTGGAGCAGCCAGGCAAGGCCGTAGGGGCGCTCGAATCCGCGCCGGCCTTCTTTCGAGACGAAGTCCAGTTCGCCGGCGACCCGCTCCCCGGTGAGGTTCTGATCGAGCGCGGCGCGGGCCTCCCCGGCGAACACGGCGCCGGGGAACCGGCGGGTCAGGCGCGCGAGCAGCCAGTGCCCGTGGACCGCGGAATGCCAGTCGTAGCAGCCGTAGAAGACCGGCGTCAGGTCCCGGGGGAGGCCGAGGTCGTCCGGGCTCTCGAGGCGCACCCGCAGGCCGTACGGATACTCCTTCGTCACGCAATCGAGGGCGAGCGCCGCGAACGCGGCCGCACCCTCCTGCTCGAGCGCCGGAGGCGTCAGGTCCACGGGAGCCGCTTCGCGGGAAGGCGCCGGATCGTCGCCCGCGCAGGCCGCCGCCAATCCGGCGGCGAGCGCCATCGCGGCGAACCGCTGTCTCGGGTCGTGAACCATCGCATTCCTCCTTCCTCCGCGGTCAGCGTTTCCGGGCCTCACTCACCAGGCGGTCGGCGCGGCGGATGGGTTCCGGGAGACGAAATCCTATGGCGCAGGCAAGGACCAGTCCCACCGCGGACTCGAGATCCATGCGGTGGCCGATGCTCACGAACACCGGCCGCACGCGGTCGCGGGTGCGGAGGACGGTCCCGATCCGCTCGCCGCGATGCTCGAGCGGGCCCTCGGAGCCCCGGCCCGAATCGACTTCCCCGGGCGCGCCGACCAGGACGCTCTTCGCGCAGCCGACCGCCGGAATCCCGGTCAGGACCCCCAGATGGCACGCCAACCCGAACCGCCGCGGGTGCGCGAGCCCGTGGCCGTCGCAAAGCAGCACCTCCACCGTGGTATCGAGTTCCGCGAGCGCGGCCAGCACGGCCGGCGCCTCGCGGAAGGACAGGAGCCCCGGGACGTAGGGGAACGTCAGCGGGCGGCGGACGACCCGTTCCTCGATCACCCGGCGCTCCCGGACGTCCCACGCCACCGCCGCCGCCACGCACTCCCTGCCCCCCTTCGGGAAGGCGGCATCCAGTCCCGCCACGATCCCCGGATCGAATCCGGGGGGCGGCTTTCCCTCGACCCGCCCGGCGAGTTCGCGCTGTATCGCCGCCGCTTCGCGCGGGGACACCTCCCAGGCATGGGATTCCGGGCGCGGTTGCGCCGCTCGGTCGGCGGTCATTCTCGGCGTCCGTTCGCTCCTCTCCCGCCAACTCTCCGGCGACTATGCTCTCCGAATTCAATACGCAATCGTGGGTCGCAACCAAGGGGGTCCCTACGAATGATTCGAACGATTCTTGCGGGAGCGCTGCTCACCGCCGGTCTGGGAACCCTGTCGCCATCCGAAGCGGCATCCGGGTCCATCGGCGTCGGGGCCGGCAAGCTCAGTCCCCGCGCCGCCTACGCCCAGGGCAAGGCGCTCACCTTCAGGGAGCTCGTGTGCGACGGCTGCCCGCTCCAGAAGGACGAACTGGACAAGGACCGGGCGATGAGCCTCACCCGGAGCCTCGAAGCCGCCTACGAAGGCGAGACGGCCGGGACGGCGGATGACGAGGCGGTCCAGGCGCTGTGTGGAGCGGGGGTCGAGGAGTGCAAGCTGCGGATGGAGACCGTCCACTATTTCCTCAGCCGCCGGTTCCGGCTCTAGGCGCGTCCCGATGAACCGCCGCCTCCTCTGTACAGCCGCCTTCGCGGTGGCCCTCATCGTCCTTTCCGCCGCCTCCGGCTTCGCCCAGGGATCCCCCTGGATCGCCGAACCGCGGACCGGCTCCATCACGATCACCTACGGACACCAGGCCGCCACCGAGTTCTACCGGGCCGACGTCAAGGGCCCGACGCCGGGCGACGGGGCCAACCTCTCGCAGACGACCGGTTGGCTGGACGTCAACTACGCGATCACCGACGCCATCGCGGTGGACCTGCGGTCCGGTCTCGGCCGCAGCCACATCCCCGGCCCGGTGGGCCCGACGCCGGAGGAGAGCTTCAGCGGCCTGGTCGACACGAACGTCTCCGTGACCTGGAGGGTGGTGGACGAACTCGTGACGCAGGGCGCCCCCAGCGTGGCGATCCGGGCCGGGGTGATCGCCGCCGGCGGCTACGAGACGGGTTACATCAACTCGCTCGGCGACGGCGGCAACGGGTTCGAGGGATCGGTCCTGGTCGGCAGGTTCGGCGACCGCTTCGGAGCGTCCGGCGAAGTCGGCTACCGCTCCCGCTCGAACGACATCCCCTCGGACACCTTCATCAACCTGGCGGGCTTCTTCCCGGTGAACGACCGGATCACGGTCGCGGCCGACTACCGGATGGTCAACGGCAGCGATTCGGGGCTGGACATCGGCGGCCCGGGCTTCTCACCGGACCGCTTCCCGGAGCTTCAGGAGGATGCCCAGCTGCTGGGCGGCCGCGTGCTGGCCACCGTCAACGAAACGATCAGCGTGAGCGGGTTCTTCGGCCGGATCATCGGCGGCCGGAACACCGCCGCGTCGCGCGTGATCGGGCTCGGCGTGACCTACAGCTTCATCAACTGACCGCCCGGGAGGCCGGGCTCCGGGCGGGCTGCGCAGGCCCGTCCGGAGCCGAGCCGGCTGCCGCCTCAGCTCGCGTCGTTGAGGTCCCAGTCGTACTCGTAGTCGAAGCCGCCCTCGAAGCTCCGTAGCTGCTCCGCGAGTTCGGGCTCCGCATAGAGCAGCAGGTGCTCCACCACACCCGCCTCACTGCCTCCGAAGTCCTCCTGGAACCAGGTGTAGATGCTCGAGACGACGCCGAACGCCTCGTCCATGAGTTCGACCCCGCGCGGATGGTTGATGTAGGCGCGCGCCGCCGCATCCATCATCTCCTCGAGGTTCGCCGCGGTGAACACCGTCGGCATCAGGTTGGGGCACCCGATGCTCGCGCAGTTCACCGCGTAGTGGATCCGGGGATCCCGCCAGAGCGCCCGCAGGATGTCGTGCTCCATGTTGTCGAGCGTCAGCCGCTGGCCGTTGACGGTGGCGCGCCTGTCGCCCCAGGGACCGGACAGGGGCACGATGCCTTCGTGGATCTTCTTGATCGAGTCCACCGGGTATCCCTCGACCACCGTTTCGACGGTGAGCGCGTTGTAGAAGTTGATCCAGTAGGCCATCTGCTCGTCGCGCGAGTAGAGGCGCGGGTCCACCGCCTCGAGGTGCGCGATGTACCCCTGGAGACGCCCCCGGTCGGCCGGGTTCGCCTTGAGTCCGCCGTAGTCGAACAGGTGAACGCCCGAGGGATCGTCGGTGCGCAGGTAGCCGTCCAGGACCGCCTGCCACTCCGCGTGATCGATCGTGTCGCCGTTCGTGTTGTCGTGATCCGACCACGAGACCGCCGGGTCCAGCCCGTTCGACGCGCAGTTGCTGGCGCCGAGCCAGCCACCGGCGGCAAGGACGGTGAGCATCGCCAGCACGGGGCTCCGACGCCCGACTCGGATCATTCCTTCGCTCTTCATGAGCGATCTACCTCCTTTCTCCGGCCTGTCCGGAGGGTCCGGGTTTTCTGTTCTACCCATAGCCTAGCGATCTTTCGAAGGATGCCGGCGCTCGCGCCCGCGACCCCGCGGACCGTGCCCCCGACCTTGGACCGGCCGTAGCGCCGCCTCCGGGTGTCCACCGGCGTCTCGACGACCCGGAGACCGTGCTGGATCGCCTTGATCTGCATCTCGACGGTCCACCCGTAGGCCCGGTCCTCCATCGCGATCCGGCGCAGCGACGCGGCCCGGATGGCCCGGTAGGGACCGAGATCGCTGATCCGTTCCCCCCAGAGCAGGCGGATCAGGAGCGCGGCCACGCGGTTCCCCGCCACCTGCGGCAGGGAGAGCGCTCCGGGCTCGGCGGAGCCGCGCACCCGGGATCCGATGACGAGGTCCGCACCCCCGGCGACCTCCGCCAGCAGACGCTCGGCCTGGGCGGCGACGAAGGACCCGTCCCCATCGGTGAACAGCACCACGTCCACGGGGGCGAGCGCCGCCAGGGCGGTCAGGCAGGCGACGCCGTAGCCGGGCCGGTCCTGACGAACGACCCGGGCCCCGGCCTCCTGCGCCCGGAGCGCGGTCCGGTCGTTCGAGCCGTTGTCGCAGACCACGAAGTCGTCGATCACCCGCCCGCCCGCCGCGTCCCGGAGCGCGAGCAGATCCCGCACCACCGGGCCGATGTTCCGCTCCTCGTCCCGCGCCGGAACGACGGCGCCGACCTTCAGGCCGCGGTACACGCCGTCCCCTCCCGCGGGTCCGCCTTCCGGCGCCACGCGACGCCGGCCGCGAGCGCGAGCGCGACCATCCCGTATTCCGCTACCGGCACCCACGGAGGGTGCCCGAAGGGATGGAGGTTCATGTCCTGGAGGTTCAGTCCGGTGGCATAGGAGAGCAGCACCGCCACCGAAGCCGTCCACGCCCAGAGGCTCGGACGGATCGCCGCAAAGGGCAACACCCAGAGCAGGTACCAGGGATTCACCACCGGGGCCAGGACGAGGAGCAGGCCGTAGAGGCGGTCGCCCGGCGGGACGTTCCCGCCGGGATCCCGGTCGCGGAAGTAGAGCCACGCCGCTGCCGCAAGGAACAGCCCGCCGCAGACCACCCGGGCGGCCGCGTTCGGCAGGAGCGGGGTCAGCAGCGCGAAGACCGAGGCGTTGAACTCCCAGTCGCGCGCGAACACCACGAGCGCCGGGAGGTCGCTGCCCCCCTGCCAGGCGAACGGCAGGTAGAGGATCGCGAGCACTCCGCCGAAGACCGCCCCGTGGGTCCAGCGGATCGGACGCAGCACGAACGGCGCCAGCACCAGCGCCAGGACTTTCGCCGCCGCGCCGAAAGCGAGGAGCGCCGCTGCCGCGTGGAGCCGCTCCCGCTTCGCCAGCAGCACCGCGCCGAGCACGAAGAAGACCGCGAAGCCGTCGGGGTGGGCCGTGAAGGCGACCTCCTTCACCACCAGCGGACACCACGCGTAGAGCAGGACGGCGCGGGGCGGCGCCAACCGCAGCAGAACGCCGATCGTGAGCAGGTCGAAGAGGATGAAGATGACCTGCAGCGCCGCCACGCTGCCGGGCGCAACGCCGTAACCGAGCAGGAAGGCGAGTTGCGTCGCGGGGCCGTAGATGGTCGGCAGCTCCGGGAAGTTGATTCGGTCGAGGATTCCCTGGAAGAGCGCCGGGACCGCGGGGTCGGCGAAGAACGCCTCCGGCGCCAGCCCGTACGGCGTGCCGTCCTGCGCGAAGCGGTAGCCGTCCCAGAGGTAGCGGAAGTAGTCGTCCTCGAAGAACGGCCCGCCGAACAGGCCGATCGCCCGGAAGACCACCGCCCAGAGCAGGAGCCGCCCCACCGAGACCCGGCCCGGCTCCTTTCCCGACCGGGCGTAGACCGCGAACGTCAGGGCCGCGGCCGCCGCCGAGACCAGCAGGAACGAAGCGACTCCCGGGTCGCCGGGGCCGCGGGCCAGCGACGCGAGCCCGAGGTAGAGCGCGGCGCACAGCGCCCCGGCGCCGTCCACCCAGGTCGGGCGGAACCGGGCGCGGGCCGGCGTCACGGGGAGGCTTCCCCGTCGGGGAAGAAGAACGCGTCCGAATCCGGGGGGTCGAAGAGGCACCGGTCGAGACGCACGCGGCCCCGCTCGTCGAAGGGGACGCCTTCCCGGGCGAGCAGACCCCGCTGCCGGCCCGGCTCGCAGTTCCCGCTCAGTTCGGCGGAGAGCGCGCCCTCGGCGTTCACCACCCGGTGCCAGGGCACACCCTCGGGAGAGTTCCGGAGCGCCCAGCCGGCCGCCCGCGCCGAGAGCGGATACCCGGCGGCGGTGACCGCGCGCGCCACCCGGCCGTAAGTGGTCACCCGCCCGTGCGGGACCCGCCGGACGACCGCGTGGACGCGCCGGAACTTGCCCTCGCTCCCCGCGATGGGAAACGGCGCCGGTGGCGGAAGCGGCATCACCGGCGCCCGTCCGGGAACCCCGGCGGGAAAGCGCCGCGGCGGAGGCAAATGTGGTACAAGCGGTGTTCGTCCCTTCCGCCGGCCGAGGGCAGCCATCCGATCCTATCCTGCGGAGGACGCGGCGCCGCACGCCAACCGGAGGCCCCACCATGACCTCGCCGAAGAAGACGTACCGCCCGTTCGGAGACGGCGTCAGCCGCCGCGATTTCCTGTCCGGAGTTCCGGTCGCCCTCACCGGGGCGGCCCTCGCCTGCCGCGAGGTCCCGGAGTTCCAGGCGGAGATCGATCGCGCGGGCGCCGCGGACTACCCGCCCCTGCGCACCGGGATGCGCGGCTCCCACGACGGTTCGTTCGAGGTCGCCCACCAGTTTGCCCACGAGGGCCGCGAGTGGACCGCGACGGACACCGGAGAGACGTACGACCTCGTGGTGGTGGGCGCCGGGATCTCGGGGCTCGCCGCCGCGCACTACTTCGCGAAGCAGGCCGGCCCGGACGCCCGCATCCTGCTCCTCGACAACCACGACGACTTCGGCGGCCACGCCAAACGCAACGAGTTCCGGCTCGACGGCCGCACGTACCTGATGAACGGCGGCACCCTGAACGTGGAAGCGCCTTCGCAGTACGGCGAGATCGCGGAGGGCCTGCTCAAGGAGATCGGGATCGACCGGAAGCGCTACTACGAGTCCGTCGCCGCGGTCTCGGACACCTACGGCAACCTGGGCCTCCAGCGGGCCATGTTCTTCGACCGCGAGACCTGGGGGACGGACCAGTTGGTCGCCGGCGCCGGACGGCGGCCGCTCGCGGAGTTCCTCGCCGACTCGCCGATGCCGGAAGCGGTGCGGAACGACCTGATCCGGCTCCATTCCGACGGGCAACCGGACTATCTCCCGGATCTCTCCCCCGCGGAAAAGAAGACGTTCCTGGCCACCATCAGCTACCAGGATTTCCTGATCGAGCACGCGAAGTGCGACCCCGGCGTGGCCTGGTTCTTCGACCACCAACCCAAGGGCCTCTTCTGCACCGGGATCGACGCCTACCCGGCCCGCTACGCGTGGGAAGAGGGGTTGCCGGGCTTTTCGGGGATGGAGATTCCGGAGACGCCGCCGGAGGCGCTCGCTGACGAGCCGGGCGGCCAGCACGGCCGGGAGAACCAGGCCCGCGCGAACGAGGGCGATCCGGACCTCTACTTCCCGGACGGGAACGCCACGATCACCCGGCTGCTGGTGCGGGGGCTCATCCCGAGCGCCATCCCGGGATCCACGATGGAAGACGTGGTGATGGCGCCGCTCGACTACGGGATGCTCGACCGGCCGGAGAACCGGACGCGGATCCGGCTGTCCTCGACGGTCATCCGGGTGGAGCCCGGTGAGAACGGCCCGGCCCGCGTCACCTACGTGCGGGACGACCGGGGGCGCACCGTGGCCGCCGGGAGGGTCGTCCTGGCGTGCTGGCACAACATCATTCCCTACCTGATTCCCGAACTGCCGAAAGCCCAGCGGGACGCGCTCTCCTGGCCGGTGAAGTCGCCGCTCCAGTACACGAGCGTGCTGCTCCACAACTGGCGCGCGTTCACCGAAGCCGGGGTCTCTTCCATCGCGGCCCCCGGCGGTTACCACACCTCCATCGGGCTCGCTCCGCAGCTCGCGCTCGGCGACTACCGCACCTCGACCTCGCCGGATGAGCCGCTGGTGGTGCGGATGAACCGATATCCGTGCGAGCCCGGGCTCTCCCGGCGCGAGCAGCACCGGATCGGCCGGATGGAGCTCCTCCACACCACCTTCGAGACGGTGGAGGCCAACATCCGCGACCAGCTCAACCGGATGCTCGGCCGGAGCGGCTTCGACGACCAGCGGGACATCGCGGCGATCACCGTGAACCGCTGGCCGCACGGCTACACCTATTCCTACAACCCCCTCTTCGATCCCCCGGAGTGGTCCTTCGGGACCCCGGACGACCGGCCGAACATTCCCGCCCGGCAGCCCTTCGGGCGGATCGCCATCGCCGGGACCGACTCGGCGGCGAGTCCACACACCGACGCCGCCATCCGGGAGGCGCACCGGGCGGTCGCCGAGGTCCTCGCCGCGGACTGAGGGAACGGCCGGCCGGCGTGACGTTCGAGGCGCGGGTGGGGACCGCGATCCTCGAGGCCTTCGCGGCGACGGGAGACCCACCGTCGCCCGCCGGCGTCGCCGGGCGGCTGGGATCGGACGTCGAGCCGGTCCTCGCGGCCTGGGACCGCCTCCGGGGGGGCCGGGCGATCGTCACCGGGGAGGACGGAGTCTCGATCCGGATGGCGAACCCCTTCTCGGGGATTTCCACGGAACACACCTTCGAGTCCGCGGGAATCCGCTACTACGCGAACTGCGCCTGGGACGCGCTTGGGATTCCCGCGGCGCTCGGGCGCGGCGGGACCGTCCGGTCGCGCTGCGCGCACTCCGGAGAATCCCTGCGGCTCGAAGTAACCGACGATGGCCCGGAGGACTGTGACTGGCTCTTCCACTCGCTCGTCCCGGCGGCGCACTGGTGGGACGACATCGTCTTCACCTGAGCGAACATGCTGTTCTTCCGGTCGGAAGACGACCTCCGCGCCTGGTGCCGGGAGCGCGGCGTCGAGCCGGGGCCGATGGTGCCGGTGCCCCAACTCTGGCGCCTGTCACGGGTCTGGTACGGCTCCCGGCTCGATCCCGAAGCGCCGCGGCCCTCTCCCGGAGAGGCTCGCGCTATCTTCGCCGGCCTGGGGCTGACCGGGAACTTCTGGGACCCGGTCCCCCGTCAGGAGCACACGCCATGACTGACAAGCGATCCGGACTGACCCGCAGGCAACTGCTGGCCGCGGGAGCGGGGGCGGCGGCCGCCGGCCCCGCGCTCGCGGGCGTCCAGGCGGCGCCAACCGGTCTCCTGGCCGCGCCGAAGATCCCGAACGTCCGCATCGGCTTCGTCGGCGTGGGCGGCATGGGGACGGTCCACGTCCGCAACCTGCTCGCAGTGAACGAAGCGTCTCCCGGGGTCGAGATGCGGGCGGTCTGCGACATCCGGCCCGAGCACGCGGAGCGGGCGCGGGACTTCATCCGGGAGGCCGGCGGACCGGAACCCACGCTCTACACCCGGGGAGAACGGGACTACGAGCGGATGTGCGCCGAGGAGGAACTCGACCTCGTCTTCACCGCCACGCCCTGGCGATTCCACGTCCCGGTGTGCGTCGCGGCGATGGAAAACGGCAAGCACGCGGCCACCGAGGTGCCGGCGGCGACCACCATCGACGAGTGCTGGCAGCTCGTCGAGACCGCGGAACGGACCGGCCGCCACTGCGTGATGATGGAGAACTGCAACTACAACCGGTGGGAAATGATGGTGTTCCACATGGTCCGGTTGGGGATCTTCGGGGAGGTTCTCCACGCCGAGGGGGGCTATCTCCACGACCTCCGCGAGGTGAAGTTCGCGAATCGCGGCGAGGGACTCTGGCGGCGGGCGCACTCGCGCACCCGCGACGCGAATCTCTACCCGACCCACGGGCTCGGGCCGGTGGCGAACTGCATGGACATCGGCCGCGGGGACCGCTTCGACTACCTCGTGTCCATGAGCGGACCGTCACGCGGCCTTCAGGACTACGCGCGGGAACACTTCCCGGAGGGCGCGCCGCAGCGGGCCGAGGAGTTCCGGCTCGGGGACGTGAACCTGAGCCTCATCAGGACGGCGCGGGGCCGGACGATCACCGTGGTCCACGACACGAACCTGCCCCGTCCCTACAGCCGCATCAACCTGGTCCAGGGCACCCGGGGCATCTTCCAGGGATATCCGAACCGGGTCTACGTCGAGGGGCGGAGCGAGTCGCATCGCTGGGACGATGCCGAGACCTGGTACGAGGAGTACGCGCACCCGCTCTGGCGGAACGTCGCGAGCCCCGGCGAGGAACTCGGCCACGGGCGGATGGACTACCTCGAGGACTACCGCCTGGTCCGCTGTCTCCAGGAGGGCCTGCCGACCGAGATGAACGTCTACGACGCGGCGGCGCTCTCGGCGGTCACCGACCTCAGCGAACGTTCGGTGGCCGACCGCAGCCGGCCGATGGACTTTCCGGACTTCACCCGGGGCGGCTGGGAGACGTTCGAGAAGCTGCCGGTCGTCACGGACTGATCAGGGCGCGCCGACGGATGGATCCGCCGGCGATGGGACGAGAAGTCCCTTCAGCCGGCTCCGATATCGACGCCGGTGGACCCGATATCGACGCCGGTCGGGAAACGGGCGCAGGCCGGGGGCGGGGCGCTCAGTTCTCGATCCCCGGGCCCGGGCGGACCCGGGTCTCGGGCGGGGTCGGCTGGACCGTCCCGTTGCGGACCACCCAGTAGCCGTCGCGGAAGACCTCCGCGATGTTGGCGAGCGCGCCCAGGTCGGTGAGCGGATCCCCCTCCACGATCAGAATGTCGGCAAGCTTCCCGACTTCGAGGGTCCCGAGCTTGTCGTCCATGCCGAGGATCCGGGCGCTGTCGCGGGTGGCGGAAACGAGCGCCTCGGTGGGGGTGAATCCGCTCTCCACGTACGACTCCAGCTCCCAGATGTAGGCGTAGGGGAGGTCGCGGTAGTTCTCGAGGATCAGGTCGGTCCCCACCCCGATCAGGATTCCGGCGTCCTTGAGCTCGCGCAGCATGGCCCGGCTGATCTCGCCGTCGAGTTCGAAACGCCGGGACGTCGAGCTGTGGTAGCTGCCCCGCTCGTTGAAGATGTAGTCGTAGGTGATGATCGTGGGCACCGACGCCGTGCCGCTCCGCGCCATCATCTGGATCACCTCGTCGGTGCGCGGCAGCGGGTGTTCGATGGTGTCGGCGCCCGCCTCGACCGCCCAGCCGGTGTAGAACGTCTCCGAGTCCACGGTGACCTTGAGCCCGAGCGCGTGGGCTTCGTCCACCGCCGCGGCGATCTCCTCGCGGCTGTAGTGGCTCGCGATCTTGATCAGGTCGGCGCCTATCTTGAACTGCTCGCGGACGGCGTCCCGGAACTCGTCGGGTCCCGAGGCCTCGATGATCCCGCCGTAGAGCGGGTGGTGGATCGAGTACCCCTCGGCGCCGTGGCCGCCGGTGCCGGTGATGAGCGATCCCGCGGCGAAGACCCGCGGTCCCGGCAACCGGTTCTGGTTCACCCAGTCCTTGACGATGAAGGGCACCGTTCCGGCGGACCCGGTGTCCCGGATGGACGTGATCCCCGCCCCGATGAAGACGTGGAGGCGTTCCATCGCGCGCAGCGTCTGGTGGGCCGGATCGATGGCCAGCACCTGCGGAACGCCGGGCTCGGTGTAGGTGAGATGGGTGTGGAGGTCGATCAGTCCCGGCATGACGGTGTGGCCGGAGACGTCGAGCACCTGGGAGCCCTCCGGCCACCCCCTTTCGCCCTCGCCGAGGATGGCCGCGATCCGGTTCCGCTCGATGACGACGGTGCCGATGCGAGGCTCGGCGCCCGTCCCGTCGAAGATGAAGCCGCCGTAGAGGACCCTCGTCCCCTCGGGTCCGCGCGGGCCCGGCGGAGCGGGGACCCGGCGCGGGTCGTCGGAGGTCTGGACTTCGTTCAGGAACTGGCGGCGGTCCACCACCTGGCGCTGGGTCTCGGGAGGCTGGGCGAGGGCGAGCGGCGCCACGAGGGCGACGAGAAGGGTGGCGGCGAAGAGCAGGCGGGTACGGGACATGGGGACTCCTTGGCGGCTGGAGGGGCCGGTGGGGATATTTTGCCGGGTAGAGCGCCGCCGTCACTCGGGGAAGCGTTCCGAGCCGTGTGTGACGTGAGGGCGCGCGGAGTTACGACGTGCGCGGCGCGGAACGCCGCGCGTGCCGGTCGGAGACCGGCGTTCCAAGCCGTGAATGCCACCGGCCCGGTCTGGAGGCCGGCGGTTCCAGGGTGCCTACAGCGCTGCCAACACGGCGTCGGTGATTTCGGTGGTGCCGGCAGTTCCGCCGAGATCACGCGGCAAGACGTCGCCCCGCAGGCACGCAGTGACGGCGGACTCGATGGCCGCGGCCTCCTCCTTCAGCCCGAAGGAGAGCTCGAGCATCATCGCGGCGGAGGAGATGGCCGCGAGCGGGTTCGCGATCCCCTGCCCCGCGATGTCGGGCGCCGAGCCGTGCACGGGCTCGTAGAGGCCGCCGCCCTCGCCCACGCTCGCCGACGGCAACAGGCCGAGCGACCCCGCGAGCACCGACGCCTCGTCGCTCAGGATGTCGCCGAACATGTTCCCGGTCAGGACCACGTCGAACTGGCGCGGGTCCCGGACGATCTCCATCGCCGCCCGGTCCACGTACATATGATCGAGCCGGACCTGGGGATAGTCGGACGCGAGGCCCGCGACCACCTCGCGCCAGAGCTGCGACGATTCGAGCACGTTCGCCTTGTCCACCGAGAGGAGCAGCCCGCGCCGCCGGCCGGCGGCCTCGAAAGCCACCCGCGCGATGCGTTCGATCTCGCGCACGTCGTACCGCAGGGTGTTGATGCCGACCCGCCGGCCGTTCTCCTCCCGGATACCGCGCGGCTCCCCGTAGTAGATGCCGCCGGTCAGCTCGCGCACGATGAGGAGATCCGCTCCCTCGATGGCCGCGGGCCGGAAGGGGGAGCTGTCGAGCACCCGGATCACCTTGATCGGGCGCAGGTTCGCGTAGGCGCCGAGCATCCGGCGCAGTTCCAGCAGCGCACGTTCGGGACGCTCGGCGGCGGGGAGCACGTCGTGGCGCGGATCCCCGACCGCCCCCAGCAGGATCGCCTGCGCGCCGGCGCAGGCGGCCCGCGTCTCGTCGGGGAACCCGGTGCCCGTGCGGTCCCAGGCGACTCCCGCGAAGTCGCGGCGCTCCACCTCCAAGTGGTGGCCGGAACGCTCCGCCACCCGCTCCAGTACGCGCTCCGCCGCGGCTACCACGTCGGGGCCGATCCCGTCCCCGGGAAGACAAACGATGGGCAGATCCATGGTGGCCGGGGATGGTAAACGGCTCCAGCAGCCATAGACTCACCCCGAAATGCCCGCGGCCTCGAAGTTGACGTTCTGGGGATCCCTCCGCCGCTATCTGCTGCGCGGTTTCCTGGTGTGGATTCCGCTCGCGGCGGTGTTCCTGGTCGGCCGGCTGATCTATTCGATCATCCAGTCCTGGTTCTTCCCCTCCCTCCCCTGGGAGCCGCGGCTCACCGCGCTCGGCGTGGTGATCGGGGTGCTGTTCCTGACCGGCTGGGGAGTCACCAAGTTCGGCGTCGCCCGGGTGGTGCTGCGGGCGGTGGTGGAGAAACCGCTCCAGCGGATCCCGGTGGCGCGCTGGGTCTATTCCGGGGTGCGCCAGTTGCTGGAGGCGCTCTTCAGCTCCGGCGACGCCTTCGGGAAGGTCGTGCTGATCGAATACCCCCGGCGCGGGGTCTACAGCATCGCCTTCCAGATGGCGGGGGAACTCGGGGAAGTGCAGCACCGGGTGCGGAAGCGCATCGCGGAGCGAAACGGAGCGGACGCGGCGTCCGTACCCGGCGAGTCCGCACCGGGCCAGCGGGAGGTCATGGCGGTCTTCGTGCCCACCACCCCGAACCCGACCTCGGGCTTCGTCATCACCCTCCCCAAGGAGGACGTCATCGAACTCTCGATGAGCCGGCAGCAGGCCCTCCAGATGATCATCTCGCTCGGGGTCGTGGTCCCCGAGTGGCAGAAGGAGCAGTTGGACGGGGAACCGCCTCCGGTCTGAGGCGCCGCCCGGCCCGGTGGCCGCCCGTCAGACCACGCCCTGGTCCATCATGGCGTCGGCGACCTTGAAGAACCCGGCGATGTTGGCGCCCACCACGTAGTTGCCGGCCGCGTCGAACCGCTCCGACGCCTTGATGCAGGCGTCGTGGATCTCGAACATGATGTCGGCCAGCCGGTGGTCCACCACCTCCCGCTTCCACTGGATCATCCCGATGTTCTGGGCCATTTCGAGCCCGGATACCGCGACGCCGCCGGCGTTCGCGGCCTTCCCGGGCCCGTAGAGGATCTTCGCGGCGACGAACTGGTCCACGGCATCCGGCACCGACGGCATGTTGGCGCCCTCCGAAACGACAAAGCAGCCGTTCGCCAGCAGCGTCGCGGCGTCCTTGGCGCTGATCTCGTTCTCGGTGGCGCTCGGGAACGCGCACTCGGCGGGGATCGCCCAGAGCGGGTTGTGGTCGGCGCCCGGATCGGATTCGTGGTAACTGACGCCCGGGAACTTCTCGGCGTACTCGCGGATCCGGCCGCGGCGGACGTTCTTCAGCTCCATGACGAAGGCCAGCTTCTCGGCGTCGATGCCCGCGGGGTCGTGGATGAAGCCCGACGAATCGGAGAGCGTGACCGCCGTCGCCTCGAGCTCGTGCAGTTTCTCCACCGTGAACTGGGCCACGTTGCCGCTGCCCGAGACGAGGCAGGTCTTCCCCTTGAGGCCGTCGTTCCGCGTGTTGAGCATCTCCTGGGCGAAATAGACCGCCCCGTAGCCGGTGGCCTCGGGCCGGATCAGCGAGCCGCCCCACCCGGGGCTCTTACCGGTCAGCGTCCCGGTGAACTCGTTGGCGAGGCGTTTGTACTGGCCGAAGAGGAAGCCGATCTCCCGGCCGCCGACGCCGATGTCCCCGGCCGGGACGTCGGTGTAGGGACCGATGTGGCGCTGCAGCTCGGTCATGAACGACTGGCAAAAGCGCATCACCTCGGCGTCGCTCTTGCCCTTGGGATCGAAGTCCGAGCCGCCCTTGCCGCCGCCGAGGGGCAGCGTGGTCAGGGAGTTCTTGAACACCTGCTCGAAGGCGAGGAACTTCAGGATGGAGGCGTTGACCGAGGGATGGAACCGGAGCCCGCCCTTGTATGGCCCGATCGCGCTGTTCATCTCGATCCGGAAGCCCCGGTTCACCTGGACCTCCCCGGCGTCGTCGATCCAGGGGACCCGGAACTGGACCAGTCGCTCGGGTTCGACCATGCGGTCGAGGACCCGCGCCGCGCGGTACTCGGGGTGCCGCTCGATGACGACGGCCACCGACTCGATGACTTCCCGGACGGCCTGGTTGAACTCGGGCTCGTTCGGGTTTCGCGCCGCGACCTGGTTCAGGACAGATTCGATGTAGCTCATGGACCCTCCGAGCAATTTGGGCGCGGATTGTAGGGGTGTAGCGCCGGGTTTGCTCGTGCTATTCATGAACCGGGCGCACCGGGAACGCCGGAACGCCGTTCCCCCGGTGACAAACTAAGAATTCCATGCCGCTCCACGGCGCCCTGTCACCGGCCTTCGCGGACCTCGTCGGCTTCCAGATCCACGATGTCCTGTTCGTGCTGAGTCACTACGACTCGTTCATCCTGGCGGAGGACGGCCAGCTCGACGACCGGGTCCTTTCCGGGTTCCTCGACCTGAACCTGCGGACGCTCCCCGGGGTGATCCAGGTGGAGTCCGGCGACGAGGCGCTCGAACGCATCGCCCGGATGCCCGACCGCTTTCAGCTCGTGATCGCCTCGCCGGACCTCGGGGACATGGACATCGGGACGTTCGCGCACCGCCTCCGCCACGCCGGGTGCGAGACCCCGGTCACGCTCTTCGGTTACGACACCCGCACCGTGCGCGAGTACCTGACGCGGCACCACGGCCAGGACCTCGAAAAGCCCTTCGTGTGGCAGGGCGACGTCGGCATCTTCCTCGCGATCGTGAAGCAGATCGAGGACCGCCGGAACGCGCCGCAGGACACCGGCCGGCTCGGCGTTCCCGCCATCCTGCTCATCGAGGACAGCATCCGCTACTACTCGTCGTTCCTGCCGGTGGCCTACCAGGCGGTCTTCGAACAGACCCGGAAGCTGATCCCGGAAGGGCTGAGCCTCACCGAGAAGTTCGACCGCATCCGGCGGCGCCCCAAGATCCTGCTCTGCGACCGCTACGAGGAGGCCTGGGACTACTTCACCGCCTACCGGGACCAGATCCTCGGGGTCATCTCGGACGTCGAGTTCCCCCGGGGCGGCCGGCCCGATCCGCAGGCGGGCGAGCGGTTCGTCGCCGCAATGCGCCAGGTCCGGCCGGACATCCCGGCCATCCTCCACTCCCGCCGTCCGGAGAACGAAGCCCTCGCCCGCAGCGTGGGGGCCGACTTCCTCCTGAAGGGCTCCCGGGACCTGCTGCGCCAGATCCGGCACCTGATGCGGGACCGGTTCCACTTCGGCGACTTCATCTTCCGGATGCCGGACGGAACCGAGGTCGCGCGCGCCGAGGATCTCGATTCCTTCGAACGGATGCTCCCCGACGTCCCGCACGAGGCGATCCTCGAGTCCGCGCGGAAGAACGAGATCTCCCACTGGCTGATGGCGCGCGGGGAACTGGAGCTCGCGCGCCGGCTGCGCGACGTCCGGATCTCCGACTACGGACCCGGGGACCACATCGGCCGCGACGTGGCGAAGCGCCTCGCGAAGCGCCGCCAGGAGCGGAGCCGCTCGGTGGTGGCGGACTTCCCCCGGGAGGGGTTCGACCCCGACGCGAGCTTCCTCCGCATCGGCAGCGGGTCGGTCGGCGGCAAGGCGCGCGGGCTGGCGTTCACCAACTCGGTGCTCGCCCGCTCGGGAATCCAGGAGCGCTATCCGAACACCGTCGTCGCGGTGCCGCAGGCGGTCGTCCTCGCCACCGGCATCTTCGACCGGTTCATGGAGGAAAACGACCTCCTGCCCTTCGCGCTCGAGGTCTCGAGCGAGGCGGAGCTCCGCGAGCGCTTCGACAAGTCGCGCTTCCCCGAGGAGGCGTGGTGGGACCTGCGCCGGTTCCAGGAAAACGTGCGGTATCCGCTGGCGGTCCGCTCCTCGAGCCTGCTGGAAGATTCGCCCTACCAGCCCTTTTCCGGGGTGTACGAGACCGTGCTCGTCGCGAACCAGGAAGAGACCGCGCGGGAACGCCTCGACGCGCTGGCCCGGGCGATCAAGCAGGTCTACGCCTCGTTGTTCCTCCCCCGGGTGCGCAGCTTCCTCGACAGCACCCCCTACCGCCAGGAGGAAGAGAAGATGGCGGTGATTCTCCAGCGGGTCGTCGGCCTGCCCCACGGGCGGCGCTTTTACCCGGACATCGCGGGCACCGCCCGGTCGCAGAACTTCTATCCCACCGCGCCACTCCGGGCCGGGGACGGAATCGCTACCGTCGGGCTCGGACTCGGGGAGCAGATCACGAGCGGAGGCCCGGCGGTCCGCTTCTCGCCGCGCCACCCGCAGCACCGCCTCGGTCACCCAAGCGCCCAGGACGCCTGGCGCAACTCGCAGAGCGAGTTCCTCGCGGTGGATCTCGAGGCGGAGGCCCCGAACGGCGGCGCCGGCCTGCCCCCGCTGCTCAGCAGTTCGCTCGCCGACGCCGAAGCCGACGGGGTGCTCGGGTTGCTCGCCTCCACCTGGTCGAAGGACTCGGGCGCTCTCTCGGACGGCATCTCGCGGCCGGGAAGCCGGCTCCTCACGCTCGCTCCGCTGCTCAAGATGCCCGACGTCTTCCCGCTCGCGGACATCCTGACCGAGCTCCTCGATCTGGGAGAGGAGGCGTGCCGCGCCCCCGTGGAACTGGAGTTCGCCGCCAATCTCTCCGTTCCCCGCGGCAGTCCGCGCGAGTTCGGATTCGTCCAGTTGCGCCGCCTGCAGCAGACGCGGGAACCGCCCCCGGCGGAGGAGGTCGCGGTGGCCAGCGGGGAGGGCGTGCTCTGCCGCAGTTCCCAGGTGCTCGGTCACGGTCAGATCGAGGGTCTCCGCGACCTCGTGGTGGTCCACCGGGACACCTACGACCGCCTGAAGAGCCGGGAGGTGGCCCGCGACGTCGCGCAAGTCAACAGCCGCCTCCAGCAACAGAAGCGTCCCTACGTGCTCATCGGGGTGGGGCGCTGGGGCTCGCGCGACCGCTTCCTCGGCATTCCGGTGACCTGGGAACAGGTGAGCGGCGCCCGGGTCATCGTGGAGGCCGGGTTCCGGGACCTGATCGTCACCCCCTCGCAGGGGACCCACTTCTTCGACAATCTGGTTTCGCACGGGATCGGCTACTTCACGGTGAATCCCGAACGGGGCGACGGCGTCCTCGACTGGGACTGGCTGGCCACCCGGCCCTCGGTCTGGGAGAGCGGCCCCGTTCGCCACCTCCATTTCGGAGAGCCGCTCCGGGTCCGCATGCAGGGCAGCCGCGGCGACGGCTGGATCCTGAAGCCGGCGCTCGCGGCGGCGGACGGCTGACGCCTCAGGGAAAGATCAGGTAGATCGCGGCGATCGTCGCCAACGCGAGCCCGCCCTTCCAGTACACCCCGGGCAGCGGCGTGAGGTCCACACCGGTGACCGGAGCCGGGGGCTCCGCGACCTCCGTCCGCGGCCGGCGCCACGCGGCGAGCGCGAGTCCGGCAACCAGGATGAGGAAGCTGATCCCCATGTGGTGGAGGAAGGCGGTCTCCGGCCAGCCGAGGCGCAGGGCCGCGTAGATCGGAATACCCGCCAGCAAGCCGGCGCGGGCGGCGAAGGCCGGCACCCGCTTTGAGACCACGCCGGCGAAGAACACCGCCACGATCCCCGGCGTGACGAACCCCCAGACGGTCTGGATGTAGCGGAACACTCCCGGGAACCCACCGATCAGGGGCGCCCAGAGGCAGGCAGCCACCACGAACACCGTCGAAGCGATCCGGGCGATCCGCACCGACGATTCGCCGTCCTCCCCGCCCGCCTTCCGCCCGCCGAAGAGGCGGCCGTGCACGTCGAGCGCGTACATCGTGGAGGCCGAGTTCAGCATCGAGTTGAACGAACTCATGATCGCCCCGGCGAGCGCGGCGAGCAGCACGCCGCGGAGCGCCGGCGGCAGGAGTTCGCGGACCAGCACCGGATAGGCCTGGTCGGGGTGGGCGATCTGGTCCCCGTAGAGCTGGACCGCGAGGATCCCGGGGAAGCAGATCAGGAACGGAACCAGGATCTTGAGCCAGGCGCCGAAGATGGTGCCCCGCTGTCCCTCGGCCAGGCTCCTGGCCGCCAGGGTGCGCTGGATGATGAACTGGTTCACCCCCCAGTAGAAGAACTGCGCGATCCAGAGGCCGCCCACGAAGACGGCGGTCCAGGGCACTTCGGGGTGGTCGGCGGGGAGGACCGTGTGCAGCCGGTCCTGGTTCTCCGCGAGGAACCGCGCCGCCCCGGCGAACACCCCGTCGTCCCCGCCGAGGGCCGCGAAGCCGAGCCAGAGCACCATCCCCCCGCCGGCGAGGATCGCGATCCCCTGGATGAAGTCGGACCAGACGACCGCCCGCAGGCCGCCGTAGATCGTGTAGACGCTCGCCAGCAGGCCGATTCCCCAGACCCCGAGCAGGGTGGCGGCGAGCTCCGCGGCGTCGGGCGAGAGTCCGAACCAGCCCCCGAGGAGTTCCGGCAGCAGGAAGATGGCGTTCAGCGCCACCGCTCCGGCGTAGAGCACGGTCGCCATCGCGACGAAGACGGTCGCGGCGGTGAGGAGCGCGGCGAGGATCGTTCGGGCGCCCCGGTCGTAACGCCGCTCGAGGAACTCCGGCATCGTGAAGACGCCGCTCTTCAGGTAGCGGGGCAGCAGGAACCAGCCGATGATGATCAGCGCCACCGCCGCCGTCCACTCGTAGCTGGCGATGGCGAGGCCGATGTCGGTCGCCGCCGACCCGGACATCCCCACGAAGTGCTCGGTGGAGATGTTGGTCGCCACCAGGGACATCCCGATGGCCCACCCGCCAAGGTTCCGCCCCGCCAGGAAGTACCCCTCGGCCGTGCGGCGCCCGCGAGAAGCCCGCAGCGAGACGAAGATCACCGCCCCGAGGAACAGGACGAAGGTGATCAGGTCGGTGGTGGAGAGCGGCACGCGGCCCGGGGATTGTGCGGCAAGGGGCAGTCAGGAGGGCGCGCCGCCTTCAGCCGGCACCGCGACCCGCAGGGCCGCAACCGCATCCCCTCCAACGAGCGTGGCGGCGCACACGGCTTGGAACGCCGACCTCCGGTCGGCACCGCTGCGCGCAGCGCAGCGCGCAAACCCTTCTCCTGGGGAAGCGGCGGACCCCTACCCGCCGAGCGCCCCGCTGATCAGCCGCGACCCGCCCACAAACGTCCCGAAGATGCTCCCGATGGTGGGCAGGATCAGCGCCAGCGCGATCTTGAGCGCCCGGTTCCGGAACCAGCGCCGCGGAACCAGCGCGTCCGCCTTCAGTTCCCGTAGTTCGAACACCCGCGGCGGCCGCACCCACGCCTGCACGAGCGCGGTGACGTAACCCGTCCCCACCACCGGCGTCAGGCTGGTGAACGGCGCGCTCAGGAACGCCGCCAGGATGGTGAACGGATGCGCGAGCGCCAACGCCGCGCCGATCGCCGCCGGGATCGAGTTCACCGCGACCCAGAAGAGCGCTCCCTCGGAGGCGGCGTCGGCCCCGCGCACCGCCCAGGTCCAGCCAAGCGCGCCCAGGATGATCGCCGGAATGGCGAACCCGATGATCCGGCCCGTCCTGCCCGGCGGCGGGATCTCGGCCAGCGGCTCGGTGGACACCGCTTCCTCCGCCAGGAGCGTCCGTTCGACGCCGTCGAGGTGTCCGGCGCCGATCACGACCACGAGCCGTCCCCCCGGCACCGCCTTCACCGCCTCCCCGATCCAAGTGTCCCGCTCGTCGATGACCACCTCCTTCAGGGTCGGGAAGGCCTCGCCCAGCTCGCTGACCAGCCGCGAGACCACGTCCCCCGAAAGGAGCTCCTCGATGTCCTCTTTCGTGGGCTCGTCGGCGGTCCCCGACTCAAGCCCGCTGGCGAGCAGCTTCACCCGCTGCCAGAAACCGGCCCGCCGCCAGACCCTGAGCAGCGTGGTCCGGACCTGCCGGTCCACGAGATGGACTTCGGCGTCCACCTCTTCGGCGGTGCGCGCCGCTTCCTTCAGTTCGGCGCCCGGCTCCACCCCGAGCCGGAGCCCCATCCGCGCCTGCCAGGCGCCGAGCGCCACCGAGGCAAGCAGCGGCAGCAGCTTCCGCTCCCGGACCACCTGCCTGAGATCGAGCCGCTCGATCGCCGCCGGATCCATGAGCGCCTCGTAGCGGGCCTCGTCCAGTTCGATGCACACCCCGTCGGGCCGCTCGCGCTCGATGGTCTCCCGGACGAGCCGGAGCGAGTCCGGGGAAATGTGGGCGGTGCCGACCAGCACCACCTCGCGTTCCTCCGGCCAATCCGGCCGGCGGATACGGCGAACCAGCGGTTCGCTCGCTTCAGTGGTCATTGGGGGGTCAGGCGTCCTTCAGCGTCTATGAGCTGGACCAGGCTCGGAAGCGAGTCACCCCACGTCCACAGAACGAGGTTGCGATCGTCGGGGCCTGCACCGCGGAAGAAGGCCGGGACCAGCATTCCGGCGTAGCCACGGGCGATCAGGCGGTCGGCGACCACCCAGCAGGCGGGGATTCTGCCTCGGTCCCGATCACGTCTCCAGTCCGGCGGATCGAGGTCCTCGGCCTGCACCCCCTCCTGGGCCATCACTTCCGGCCGTGCGGCGTCGAAGATCGGGCTTGCATCGACTTCGTAGGCACAGAGCAGTACCGGCTGGATCGGAAACCCGGCTCGACTGACTTCCCGGACTGCACCGGCCAGCGACAAGGACGTGTAGAACGCCGGGACTCCCCTTCGGTTGAACCTTCCGCCGTAGAGGGCTGCCCCCTTCCCCGACAACGGGTCCGCAAGAGCCCGTTCGGGCAGGTGGGCCCGGTACACCACGCCCCGGAACCGCATCGGACAAATCTCCAACGTAGCGAGACGTCAGGCGTAGCCGCCGTCCATCATCTCGCTGAGGTAGTTGTGGACCCAGTCAGCGTGGCCTTCCCGCACGAGTTCGACGGGAGTCATCCCGCCAAATCCGGGCAGCGGCTCCGAGCGGTACCAGGCGTAGGCGTACAGCACGGAACCGCTGTAGTCCGAGACCCGGCGGAGGATCTCCAGCATCTGGCGGAGCCGGAGTTGCGTCTTCGCCGCCCCCACCCGTGTTTTCCGGGACAGGGCCTCACGTGGCAGGCCGAGGGTGTCGGCGATCTCCGCCTGCGTGGTACGAAGCGCCCGCGCAACGAGGCTGGGGGAGAAGAGGTCGTCTCGGACGAATTCCTGAATCTGCATGAACCCTCCGGAATACCAACCAGATTCACGCACTATAGCGTGATTTTGAGTGCGCCATCGCTAATGGCCGGTTGTCACGGTCTCCGCGACGCCGAGATCAGGTTGCCGAGCAGGCGGAACGCGCCCGGGACCCCCTCCGGAAGCTGCCGGTGGAGCGCATAGGCGAAGTAGGTGTAGCGCCCCTCTCCCACCTCGGCGGTGAGCGCCCCGCCCCGCTGTGGCTCCTGCCCCGTGTCCCGGGTCTCGAAGAGCGCGGTGTAGGCCGCGTCCCAATCGCTCCAGAACTTGGAGCCGCGCTGCTCGACCCAGCCTTCGAAGTCGGCGGAACCGATCCGGTGCGGCCAGGTCATGAGGAGATGGTCCGGCGCCAGCACGGTCAGCGGGCTGTCCTCCTCGGAGACCTCCTCGGACCGCCGGGGGAGGACGCCCGGATACGGCGCGTGCTGGTTCGGGACCAGCTCGTTCGTGTTGTACAGCACGACCAGGTGACCGCCGTCCCGCGCGTAGTCGAGTAGCCGCCGGTTGGCGCGGAGGAGGTCCGGCCGCACCGCATAGGCTCGGGTCCCGGTCACCACCGCGTCGTAACCGCTCAGATCCGAGTTCAGGAGGGCTGTCTCGTCCAGCAGCGTCACCTCGGCGCCGAGGGCTTCGATGCCGGCGGGGACCTCGTCACCGGCGCCCACCACGTAACCGACCCGGAGTCCGTCCGGCATCGCCAACTCGACGCCGGCAACCCGGAGCGAGGCGGGACGCACCAGGTAGCGCGGCGGCAGGTCCCGGTGCGCGATGCGCTGGTAGCCGATAGCAGCGGCTGGCTCACCGGAGCCTGCGTCCACGTTCGCCGTGATCTCGTAGGCGCCCGCCGCCACGCCGTCCGCGTGGACGGTGAAGCGGACGCCCGCCTCCTCGCCGGCCCGGCCGAAGACGACGGTGCTCCCGGCGGGTTCCGCCCGGAAGCCATCCGGCAGTTCCAGACCCACCCGGAACTCGCCGGCCTGATTCCCGGTGACCGTCAGATTGGCTTCGAACGCGGCCGAGTCCGCTCCCGAGGGAAAGGCCGCGAAACCCGGATCGAAGGCGACCGAGACCGGCGGCAGGATCTCCAGTTCGCGCCGCTCGTAGCCGTAGGGGAGATTGGGTTCGAAACGCTCCACCGGGGCGGCGAGCGCGACAGTGACGGTTTCGCCTCCGTCGCCAGCGTGGATCTCCAGATCAAGGGTCGCCGTCATGGCCGGCGGCGGAGCGCCGAGCGTCCAGTCACCGTTCGCACGGTAGCGGCTCTCGCCGAGTCCGGAGCGTTCGACGTGCGGCTGGAGCAACGGAGCGTCGGCGGCGAGGGTCACGACGAATCGGTGCGTTCCTCCTTCCGGGTCCGCCGGCTCGACTTCGCCGGGAACGTCCAGCGAAACGCCGGCGACCCGGGCCGGGGCCAGGGCGGACGCATTCACCCGGACCGCGAACCGCTGGCCGGGCACGGCCGGGCCGAAGGCCGGGGGCGGCGCGAAGGGCGATCCGCCGCTCTCCGCGGCCGGTTCGCTCGCCAGGGCCTCGAAGGAGACCCCCGCGGCGGCCCGGATCGCCGCGACGAGCTGTTCCTCCTTCCGCTCGAGTTCGTGCCTGACGTCGAAGAACCCGGACGGGGACCGCTCGGAGAGCAGTTCCCGGGCTTCGGCGAGCGCCTCGCCAAGCCGCGGCAGGCTGGCTTCGGGGGCGCTCCAGTCGAACTCGGAGGCGACCGCCCCGAAGTGCGCATCCAGCCGCTCGAGCACCGCCATGAGCCGCGCCGGCACCACCGGGCCGAAACGGGCGGAAAGCGAGGCCCGTTCGGGGCCGAGCATGGCGAGCAGGTCGTGCTCGGCGTCCGGATCGCCGTCCGCACGCAGCAGGCGAGCTGTGCGCCGGCCGGCGACGGGCCGGACCACCCCGCGGGTCTGCGAACGCTGGTAGGAGAGCCCGACCGCGTTCAGCTCGGCGAACGAATGGGAGAGCCACGGCCGGGAGCCCGCGACGTCGATCTCGAGCGCCCCTTCCTCGTCGCGCGCCCGCTGAAAGAGAGCGAGCGGCAGGTGCGGACGCCTTCCCTCCCGAGCCGGGAACGCCCCCATGTCCGGGGCACCGTCGAAGCCGCGCGCCGCCATCCGGCCAGCGAACTGGTGCTGGCCGTGCCCGTCCCGCGGGTCCCCGGTGAACCGCGCGAGGACGACCATCGGCCGCTCCCGCCGGATCACCTCCACCACGTCGGCGGCCGCCGCCTCCTCGTCCCAGGAGCGGAGCGCCTCGTCCAGATTCTTCGAGTACCCGTAGTCGGCGAGGGGGGTGTAGTAGATCCGGTCGAGTCCGTACCAGTTCCCGGCCGCTTCGAGTTCGGCGGCCCGGATCAGGCCCAGGCCGTCGAAGAGCTCCGGCCCGATCGCGTTCGCGCCCGCCTCGCCCCGGGTGAGGCTGAGGAGCGCGGTCCGGACGCCGTGGCCACGGCTCAGCAGCGCGAGCAGCGCCCCGTTCTCGTCATCCGGATGCGCGGTGACGTGCAGCACCGATCCGGTCGTCTGGAGCTTCTGGATCCAGTGCCAGGCCTCGGCCGCCCGCCCCTGCCCCGGACCGGTCGGCTGGGCGGACGCTGTTGTCCCGACCGCGAGGCACAGGAAGCCCGCGCTGAGGCAACGAGAGAAGCCCGGTGTCCACATCGCCCGAAAGTGTAGGCGGCGTCGGGCCTTTCGCCCGCCTCCGGCAGACGATTGCCGGTCTGAAGACCGGCGCTCCCAGCCTCAGCGCTGGGAGGCCTCCCAGACGCGGACCCGCTCGCGGGCGGAATCGAACAGCCGCTCGTAGTTGCCGAGGCGAACCTTCTCGCTGGCGTCGGGATCGAGGCCGTCAAGGAGCGGACGCCAAGCCTCCAGCGCGCCGAGATAGGCGCCCGCATCCGTCGCGACCACCGAATCCGATCCGAGCACGAAGCGCTCCGGCCACGCGTTCACCAGCGCCACCCACGCGTCAAGTGTCTCCGGCGGCCCCGCGATCTGTTCGGCCACCACGTCCCAGGACAGGTCGAAGTAGAGGTGGTTCAGCCCTTCGTCGCGCAGGGTTTCCTCGAGCAGGCCCACGTAGCCGGGCGTCGGCTCCACGAAGCGTCCGATGCCGGCGTGCGCCCAGAGGATCGTCGTTCCGGGATGGCGCCGGATCACCTCGATGAACGGGTCGAAATGCGTCGGACGGGTTCCCTCGTGGGGCAGGATGACGTCCACGTCGTTGTGCAGGAGGGTCAACAGCCCCGCCTCGCCCGCGAACTCCAGGATGCGGTCGAGCGCCGGGTTGCGAAGGCTCGCCGTGTGGCCCACCGTCTTCGGGGACACCACCTCCTTGTGGATCGAGAACTCCCCGATCCCCGAGAACACCCCCGGGTAGAGCCGGAGCACCCGGCGGATGTGGTCGGTCGCGTACATGTCGGTGGGATTGAAGCCGGTGATCATGGGATCGAACCGGTCTCGCTGGTCCGGAGGCAGCGCCCGCACCGCCTCCGCCACCATCGCGTCCACGAACGGGTAGTAGTAGAGCGCCGCGTCCGAGCGCAGGTAGTAGTCGGGGGCGCGGTCGCCCGACTCGAACCAGTCCCACTTCTGCTGGAGGGGAATCCCCATCAGCGCCGCGCGCCCCACCCGGTCGCCCATCATCGCGAGGAACGCGGGAAGCGCCGTCTCCTGCTGGATGTAGTCCGTGGGGTGGTAGTGCGCGTCGTGGAAGGCCGGCCCACCCGGCGGCTGGGCCGACACTGGCGCGCCGCGGGCGAGCAGGACCGCGAGGAAGAGGCCCATCCACCAGGAACGCCACCCGATTCCGAGCATCCGGCGAAGCCTAACGGCTGACGCGACGGGTACGGATAGCCTCTCCCCCCATGCCTTCCGGCGCGCCCCGCCTCCTGATCGCCGGAGAGACATTTGAGGACCTCATCTTCGCGGAGCTGCCCCGCCTGCCCCGGCCCGGCGAAGAAATCCGGACCGACCAGTTCCGGCGCACCTTCGGCGGCGGCGCGCTCATCTCGGCGGCGTGGGCGCGGGCCGAGGGCCTCGAGGTGGACCTCCTTTCGGCGCTTCCGCCACGGGTCGGCCGGGTCCTCGAAACCGAGGGCATCGGCTACCGCAACCTCCGCCGGCCGCGCGAGCCCCACGCGGTCACGGCTTGTCTGTCGTTCGGGCCGGAGCGCAGCTTCGCGACGTTCAACGGGATGAACCGGGAACTCGAGCAGCGCATCTACGTCGCCCTCCGGCGGGCGGGATCCACCTCTCCCTTCGGCGCCGTGCTGATGGCGATGCCGCCCCGAGTCTGCCCGGCGTGGTCGGAACTCCAGACGGCCATGCGGCAGGTGGGCGAGACGGCCGAGATCTTCTGGGATTTCGGGTACGACGAGGACCTGCCGCGGCGCGACGGCTTCCCCGAACTCCTCGAACAGTCAGCCGGGGTGTTCCTGAACGGCCAGGAAGCGAACCTCTATGACGGCCCGAACGGCTTTCTACGGCGGGCCGCGGACGCCGGAACGCTGGTGATCGTGAAGCGGGGGGCGGACGGCGCCGAGGTCTTCGGACGCCCCGAAACACGGGTCGCCGCGCCGATCCCTCTCCGCGGGATCCGCGACACCACGGGGGCGGGCGACGCCTTTGCCGCCGGATTCCTGGCGCGGAGGCTTCGGGGCGGGTCGCTCGACGAACAGCTCGCGGCCGGCAACGTCTGCGGGGCCCGCTCCGTCCAGCACCTCGGCGGGCTGCCGCGCCGGCCCTGGCGCCCTTGAAGGTCGCTCTCCTCGGCGGGGGCGGCCTGCGCAGCCCGCTGTTGGCCCGGGCGCTTGCGGGCAGCGGCCTCGGGGTTCGGGAACTCGCGCTCTACGACAAGGACCCGGGGCGGCTCGCGGCAATCGCTCCGGTCGTCGAGACGAGCGCGCCCGGCATCCGCGTGAGCGTCAGCCGGACCCCGGCCGCCGCCGTCCGCGGCAGCCGGTTCGTCTTCGCCTCCATCCGGGCCGGCGGCCAGGAAGCACGCGCGCACGACGAGCGCGTGTGCATCGAGGCGGGAGTGCTCGGCCAGGAGACGGTGGGAGCGGCGGGCGCCGCCCTCGCCATGCGGAACGTCCCGGCGATGCTCCGCCTCGCGCGCGTCGTGGAGCGGGAGGCACCGGGCGCCACCCTCATCAACTACACGAATCCCGCCGGGATGGTCACCGAGGCGCTCCTGAACGAGACCTCACTGGAGGTGGTGGGCATCTGCGACACCCCCGCCGAACTCACGGACCGGGTTGTCGAGCTCCTCTACCTCGATCCCGCGGCCTGTTCGGTCGGCTGGTCCGGAATCAACCATCTCGGCTGGCTCACCGCTCTCGAGGAGGCCGATCCGACCGGCGCGTTCCCTCCGGAAAACCGCCTCGAAGACCTGTTCGGCGATCCGGACCGCCTCCTGCGGATCCATCGCGCCGGGTTGTTCGAAACCTCCGAGATGGCGGGGGCCATTCCTTCGGAGTACGTGTTCCTCCATCTCCACCCCCATCGCGCGGCGGAGCGCACCCGCGCCTCCGGAACCACCCGGGGAGCGGCCATCCTCAATCTCGAACAGGCCCTCTTCGCCGGACTCACGGCGGCGGCCGGAGACGGGCAGCGGGCGCACTCCGAGTATCTCCAGTTCGTTGGCGAGCGCGACGCCACCTATTTCCAGATCGAGTCCCGGGGGGACGCCCGGCAGGCAGTCGGCGTCCGGCCCGGAGGCGGCCCCACGGGGTACGACCGCATCGGCCTCCAGGCAGTGCGGGCGCTGCTCGGGGACGAGCCGGAAGAGATGGTGGTGAACACCCGGAACCGCAGCCCGCTCGGAGGCCCCGCGGTGCCCGAACTCCCCGCGGACGACGTCGTGGAAGTTGCGGCGCTCGTCGGAAGGAACGGCGTCGCACCGATTCCCCAGCCGCCGCTGCCGGCCGGCGCCCGCGACCTCCTCCGGCGGGTGAAAGCGACCGAGCGGGAGTTCGTCCGGGCCGCGCTCGCCGGGAATCCCGGAACCGCGGCGGAGGCCCTCCGCGAACACCCGGCGGGAGGCCCCGAAGCGGCGGCGATCTTCGGTGACCTCCACACGGTCGCGGAGGAAGTCTGAGGCCGGTTTCGCTACGATGCGGGTAGTCGTTTCGGGCGCTAGATTCCACGACGCAGAGCCTCGGAACGGCGGGGATCCAAGATGTTCCGAATGACCCGATTCCCGGCGCCGCTCGCCGGAGTGCTCCTTTTCTCTCTCGCGGCGCCGCTCGCCGCCCAGCCTCCGCCCAACCCGGGCGATCCCTTCGGCGAAGACCCCTTCGGCAACCGTTTCGGGGAGCCGGACGCCGACGTCGACGCGCTGGTGCGAGCCGCCTTCTTCTCGAGGAACGGCGCGCAGCGGACCCGGGCGCTCCGCTTCCTGGTGGAACGCGACCAGAAGGACGTGATCCCGGCGTTCATCGCCGTGCTGCGGCTGTTGCCCGATGAAGACGGACGGCTGCTGGACGCGCTCCAGCGCCTCGCCCGGGCGAACATCCCCCGGGACTGGAAGGCATGGACGGAATGGCAGGAGGAGCACACCGAGATCCGTCCCTACCGCGGATTCGTCTCCTTCAAGGCGGACATCCTCGCGGGGATCGATCCCAACTTCCGCGACTTCCTCTACCGCGGGGTACGGCACCGGATCCGGATCGAGGAGATCGTCTGGGGTGGCGTCAAGAAGGACGGCATTCCGGCGCTCGTCAACGCCGAGCAGATCCCGGCGGCCGAAGCGGCCTATCTCACCGACCGCGAACTGGTCTTCGGGGTCAGCATCAACGGCGACTCCCGCGCCTATCCGCTCCGCATCCTCGACTGGCACGAGATGTTCAACGACGTGGTCGGCGGCGTCCCGGTGTCGCTCGCCTACTGCACGCTCTGCGGGTCCGGGATCCTGTTCGACACCCGGGTTCCCGGACGCCGGAAACCCTTCGTGTTCGGCTCCTCGGGGCTGCTCTACCGGTCCAACAAGCTGATGTACGACACGGAGACGGAGTCGCTGTGGAACCAGTTCACGGGGGAGCCGGTGGTCGGCGAACTCACCGAGTCCGAGATCGTGCTGAAGGTGCTGCCGGTAGTGATCACGAGCTGGAAGGACTGGCTCACCGCCCACCCCGACACCACGGTGCTCTCGCTCGACACCGGCTTCGACCGTGACTACCGGCCCGGGCGGCCCTACGGGCAGTACTTCGCGAGCCCAGAGCTCATGTTCCCCGTGGTGGTCCGGGACCGCCGCCTCGACCCGAAGGACCGCATCTTCGTGCTACGCGACGGAGAAGCCGAGATGGCGTGGGCCCTCTCCCTCTTTGAGGGCGGCGCCGCCCTCCACGACCGGGTGGGGGGGCGTGACGTGGTTGTCATCGGCGACGCCGAGTTCGAAACGGTGCGGGCCTACGACTCGGGGGGACGCACGTTCAGCGTGGTGGCGGACGATCCGGCCCACATCGAGAGCGGCGGGGCACTCTGGAGCGTGAGCGAGGACGCCCTCGCCGGCCCGGACGGCGAGACGCTCCCACGGTTGCCCGGGCACATGGCGTACTGGTTCGCGTACCAGAGCTACCACCCCGGGAAGCCGGTGCGGACGGAGTAGGGGCGTCCGCGTTCGGCGGACGTCAGCCGGGCCGCTCCGCGAATCCGTCCGGGTAGTCCCGCAGTCTCAACACCATGGAACCCGCATCGGTGGCGGCCAGCCCGTTCGCGAACCGGAGGTCGGCCGTCACCAGCCGCGCGTTCAGGCGATAGGCCAGTGCGAGGTACATGGAGTCGTACACGGTGCGGTCATGGGCGAACGCCAGCCGGAGGCAATCCGCGCCAAGCGCCTCGTCGGCGTGCCAGGTGATCGGCATCCGCGCGAGGGACTCCATCCCGGTTCTTGCGTCACCGAGCTCCACCTGCCCTTGAAGAACCTTGCGCCAGAGGGCGCTGCCTACCTCGGATGCCAGGAGACGGGGACAGTGAATCTCCTCGGCCCCATCCGCGAGCAGGCAGGCGCGCTTCGTATCTTCTTCTTCTACGAACCACTTGACGGCGACGCTCGCGTCCACCACCAGGTTCATCAGAACCGGTGTCCGAAGTCGCGGTCTTCGCGGATCAGCACCTCTGCGGGGGTTTGGGGCCGGCCCGCCGTCTGCCGCCGCAACTCGGCCGACACCACCCGAAACTCCGCCCAGCGCGCCTGCACGTCATCGCGGGCGACCGTCTCCAGAATGTGGCGCACCTCCCCCTCGAGGGACCGCTTGTTGGCAGCGGCCCGCGCCTTGAGGCGCTCGACGACATCGTCGTCCAGCCGCCGCACGTTGATCGTCGCCATTTGGTTCGTTCCCCGCGAGTTGTTATCAAAATGATAGCAGCCGCCGTTCCGGGAAAACGGGCCTCCCCGCCGCCAACTGTCCGGGCGCTTGGGGAAACGGCTACTTGCCGGGCTGGGAAACGAGGCGCAGGTAGGGCTTCGGGGCCCGCCAGCCGTCCGGGTACTTCTCCCGGGCCGCCTCGTCCGATACGGCCGGCACGATGATCACGTCGTCCCCGTCCCGCCAGTTCACCGGAGTCGCCACCTGGTGGGACGCCGTGAGCTGCATCGAGTCGAGTACCCGCAGCACCTCGTCGAAGTTCCGGCCCGTGGTCATCGGGTAGGTGAGGATCAGCTTCACCCGCTTGTCGGGGCCGACCACGAACACCGACCGGACGGTCATGTTGTCCATCGCGGTGCGGCCCTTTCCGCCGAGCGCGTTCGGATGGATCATGTCGTAGAGCTTCGCCACCGCGAGGTCGTCGTCGCCGATCATCGGGTAGCCCACCGCGTGGCCCTGGGTCTCCTCGATATCGGCTTTCCAGCGCTGGTGGTCCTCGACCGGATCCACGCTCAGGCCCATGATCTTGCAGTTGCGCCGGGCGAACTCCGCCTCGAGTCCCGCCATGTAGCCCAGTTCGGTCGTGCACACCGGGGCGAAGTCCTTCGGGTGCGAGAAGAGGATCGCCCAGCCGTCGCCGATCCAGTCGTGGAAACGGATGGTTCCCTGGGTGGTCTCGGCCGTGAAGTCGGGCGCGATGTCGCCGATGCGGATTGCCATGCGGTTACCTCCTGAGGTTCAAGGAACGCCGGACCTGGCGCCGGCGCGCCGAAACGATAGCGCCACACCGGCAGCGGTTCGTGACACGCTATCCGCATGAGCGCAGCCGGACCGGGCGACGGCCTCCAGCGCCGGATGGGGCTCCTCGGGGCCACCTCGACGAACATCATCGGGATGGTCGGGATCGGTCCCTTCCTGACCATCCCGCTCATGGTCTACGCGATGGGCGGGCCGCACATCATCTGGGCGTGGCTGGTGGGCGCGCTCCTGTCGCTCGCCGACGGCCTCGTCTACGCCCAGCTCGGGGCGGCGCTGCCGGGTAGCGGCGGGCCCTACATCTACCTGCGGGAAGCGTTCCGGCCGTTCGGACTGGGGCGGCTGATGGCTTTCCTGTTCCTGTTCCACATCCTGCTCGTGGCGCCCCTCTCGCTCGCCGGCGGGGCGGTGGGATTCGCCGACTACCTCGGGTTCTACCTCCCCGACCTGACGGGGCTCCCGCACCACCTCGCCGCCGCCGGCGTCTGCCTGCTGGTGCTGTTCCTGCTCTACCGGAACATCGATTCCGTCGAGCGCCTCTCGAAGGCGATGCTCGCGCTCGTCCTCGCCACCACCGGCTGGGTGATCGTGGCCGGCCTCATCGAGAGCCCGGGACTTCCTTCGTTCATGCCGCCCTACGGCTTCGACGCCGGCTTCTGGCCAGCGCTCGGCGCGGCGTCAGTGATCGCGATGTACAGCTTCGGCGGCTACAACCAGGTCTGCAACATCGCGGGCGAGGTGAAGGACCCGGAGCGCAACGTGCCGCGCTCCATCCTGCTCTCGA
Organism: Acidobacteriota bacterium; assembly: GCA_022828085.1. Classification (GTDB taxonomy): domain Bacteria; phylum Acidobacteriota; class Vicinamibacteria; order Marinacidobacterales; family Marinacidobacteraceae; genus Marinacidobacterium. The sequence goes on from JAJEIY010000016.1 coordinate 95,414, forward strand.
TCGTGGTGGTCGCGGCGATCTACATCGCGATGACCACCGTGATGCTGGAACTCATCCCCTGGCAGGAGGCGGAGGCGAGCCGCACGCTGGCCTCCATCTTCATCGCCCGCACGGTGGAGGACCCCGGGCTCGCGCAGCTCGCGGGATCCGTGATCACCGCGCTGATCCTTTTCGTGGCGGTGGCCTCGGTCTTCGCCTTCGCGCTCGGCTATTCGCGCATGCCCTACGCCGCCGCCCGCGACGGGCAGTTCTTCGCCATCTTCGGGAAGGTCCATCCCGCCCGGGGCTTCCCCCACGTCTCGCTCGTCTGGCTGATCGCGGTCTCGATTCCCTTCTGCTTCTTCAGCCTGGGAGAACTCATCAACTGGCTCATGCAGGTCCAGATCCTGCTGCGCTTCGCCTGGCAGTGCGTCGCGGTGCTCCTGATCGCCCGCTACCGGCCGGACATCCCCCAGCCCTTCCGGATGTGGCTCTACCCGATCCCGGCGCTCCTCTCGCTCGCGCTCTGGATCGCACTCTTCTTCACCGGGCCGCCGACCGGAGTCTGGTTCTCGTTGGGTTTCCTCGGGCTCGGCCTGATCGCCTATTGGGTCTTCCGGAGCCGGCAGGCCGCCGCGCCCTCGTCCGACTGAACTCCGTTCACCTCCCGGAGACGTAGCGGCCGGGGAGCGCTACCGCCGGATGAGCTTGTCGTCCCGGTCGATCTCCTCTCGGACCGTTTCGTTTCTCATCCGGATCACGTAGGAACCCTCGGCCCGGTCGCCGTCGGCCGGGAAACCCAGCGGCCGTACCTTCTGCCTTCGACGAAGGGTCCTTCCTCAATGCCACCTCGGCCCGGGGCATCCCCTCCATCGACGTGGAGTCCGGGGAGATGGGCCTGATCGAGGACCGGACCATCGCTCCGATCGTGGACGGGGTGCTGAGCGTGATGCGCGATCTCGGAATGGCGCCGGGAGAGCTCACACCGACCCAGAACCCGCTGTACGTCCGGGAGCGCGCCTACGCGACCAGCGAACACGACGGCGTCTGGGAGCCGGACCCGCGGGTCGAGGCCGGCCTGTACGTCGCGAATGGCGCCCGGCTGGGGGTCGTGCGGGATTTCCACGGGAACCCCCTCGCGGAGATCCGGGCGCCGGCCGCCGGAATGATGCTCATCCTGCTCGGCACCCCGCCGGTGAACCGCGGCGAGACGATTGCGGTGATCGCCCGGGTGGAGTGAGCACCGGAACCCCGGCCCGCCGGCAAGCGGATCGCCGGCATCGACGCCCTGCGGGTTCCGGCGGAACGCCAGCGGGAGTTGCGCCCGCTGCGCGGGCGTTGCCGGTGTAATCGCCCCACCGGGAGAAACTCTCATGATCGGGTCCTCCTGCACACCCCGCCCGTGATGAAATGGCGGAAACGGCTTGGAACGCCGGTCTCCGACCGGCACGCGGCCCGGAGGGCCGCAGGCGACGTGTCGCTGTTTGCCCCCGCGGGACGCCGGGACAAGCACGTCCCCTCTGTTCCGGTCGGCTCCCAAGGAGAGAACCATGCCGCAGGT
>JAJEIY010000066.1 GCA_022828085.1 Acidobacteriota bacterium
TGCGGAGCACCGCGCGTGCCGGTCAGAGACCGGCGTTCCAAGCCGGGGGTGCCATCCCGCAGGTCAGTGGCGCACCGTGCGCTGCGCTGTCGCGCAGCGCGTGCCGGTCAGAGACCGGCGTTCCAAGCCGGTGCGCCGTCAGTCGCCGGAGCGCTCAGCCCTGCATGGCGCGCCAGACTTTTTCCGGGGTGAGCGGGGTGTCGAGGTGCTCGATCCCGAACGGGCGTAGCGCATCCATGACTGCGTTGCAGACGGCCGGCGTGGAGCCGATGGTCGCGGCCTCGCCGATGCCCTTCACGCCGAGGGGGTTCACCGGGGTCGGGGTGACGGTGCGGTGGAGCTCGTACTTGGGCAGCATGTCGGCCTTGGGCACGGCGTACTCGAGGAGCGTCGGGGTCAGCAGGTTTCCGTCCGCGTCGTAGACGGCGTCTTCGTAGAGCGCCTGGGCGATGCCCTGCGCGAGCCCGCCGTGGACCTGCCCCTCGGCGAGCAGGGGGTTGATGACCTTGCCGCAGTCGTCCACCGAGATGTAGCGGAGGATCTCGGTCGCGCCGGTGTCGGGATCGATCTCGACGGCGCAGAGGTGCGTTCCGAAGGGGAAGGTCTCGCCGGGCGGCTTGAAGTCCACGTCGGCCGTGAGGTCGGCCGAAGCCCCTTCGGGCGCCTCGGCCGAATACGCGAACGCCGCGATCTCGGACCACCCGACGGCCCGCGCCGGTGAGCCGGCGACGAAGAAGCGGCCGTCTTCGAAGCGGATGTCCTCGGTGGCCGCCTCGAGGAGCCTTGCGGCGAGCGCCTTCGCCTTCTCGCGCACCGTTTCGGCGTTGTTGAAGATCGCGGCGCCGCCCACCGGGGCGCTGCGGCTGCCGAAGGTGCCGATCCCGCGGGGGCACTCGTCGGTGTCGCCGTGGAGCACGGTGACGTCCTCCAGGTCAACCCCGAGCTGGTCGGCGGCGATCTGCGCCCAGGCGGTCTCGTGTCCCTGCCCGTGCGGCGAGGTTCCGCTGCGCACGGTGACCGCGCCGTCGGGCTCGACGGTGACGCCGCCGGCCTCCCAGGGCCCGAAGCCGCAGATCTCCACGTAGCAGGCGAGTCCGATGCCGAGCGGCTTGCCGCCCTCGGCGCGTCGCCGGGCCTGCTCGGCGCGGAGCCCGGCGTAGTCGCCGGCCTCGAGCGCCTTGTCGAGCGCCTTCTCGTATTCGCCGCTGTCGTAGGTGAGGCCGGTCGCCGTCCGGTAGGGGAACTTGTGCGGCGGGATCAGGTTGCGGCGGCGGATCTCCGCCGGATCGATGCCGAGCCGGCCGGCCAGCACGTCGAGCGCGCGCTCGATCAGGTAGGTGGCCTCCGGACGGCCGGAGCCGCGGTAGGGCTCGTTCGGCGCGGTGTTCGTGAAGGCGCCGGTCGCGTGGGCGTGCGCGGTGGCGACGTCGTAGGGTCCCACGATCATCGCCCCGGTGAGCGACGGGGTCGTCGGGCCGGGACGGCTGAAGTAGGCGCCCGAGTCGTAGAGGACGTCCACGTCGCAGTGGCGGACCCGCCCGTCCCGCTCGGCCGCGACATCGAGGGTCACGAACAGGTTGCGGCCGTGGGTGGTGGTCTGGAAGTCCTCGGTGCGGGTCGCGAACCAGCGGACCGGCCGGCCGAGCTTCAGCGCCAGCCAGGGGACCAGCACCTCCTCGGCGTAGAGGTTCGCCTTCGCGCCGAACCCGCCGCCCACCTCGGGGGCGATCGTCCGGAGACGTTCCTCGGGGATCCCCAGGATGCGCGCGACGCTCGACTTGACGCGGTGCGCCGACTGGGTGGAGGTCCACATGGTCACCCGGTCGCCGTCCACCCGGGCCGCGACCGCCCGCGCTTCCATGGCGCTCGGGATCAGCCGCTGGATCCGGAAATCGAGCGAGACCTCGACCTCCCCCTGCGCCGCCTCGGGCGCGCCCTCGGGATGGAGTTCCCAGACGAAGGCCCGGTTCCCCTCCGCCTCCTCGTAGAGCGGCTCGGCGCCCTCGGCCCGCGCTGCCCGGGAATCGCCGGCGCCGGGGAGGTCCCGGTAGTCCACGTCGACCAGTGCGGCGGCGTCGGCCGCCTGCGCGGCGGTTTCCGCCACCACGGCGACCACCGGGTCGCCGACGGTGAGCACCTTCTTGTCGGCGAGTGCCCAGCGCGCGGGGATGTGAAGCTCGGTGAACGCTCCCCCGTCCGGGGCCTTGGCCACCGGGAAGGGCCGCTTCAGCGTCGGGAGGATGTCCGCCGCGGTGAACACCCCGGCGACGCCCGGCGCGGCGCCGGCTTCCCCGGTCTCGATCGAGACGATCTCCGCGTGCGGATACGGGCTCCGCACCACCGCGAGATGGAGGGCGCCGGGGAGCGGGATGTCCGGGGTGTACTGGGCCTGACCGGTGACCAGCCGGGGATCCTCCCGCCTCCGGACCCGTTCGCCGATGGTCTGGGTTCTGATCGCCAAGTCTGGGTGCGCCGTCCGAAGGGTCCGCGATTCTAACGACCGGAACCCGCGTGACCCCGTAATAACGTTGCCCGCCAGGTCGTATTCGTCAGCACGGCCCGCTCCTTCGACGCACCCGTATGTCTTCCGAACCCCACTCGACGGCGCCGCTCGCGCGCCTCTCCGGCGTGAGCCACCGCTACGGGGACGTCCTCGCGCTCGATCGGCTCGATCTCGAAGTCCGCGAGGGCGAGGTGCTGGCGGTGCTCGGTCCGAACGGCGCCGGCAAGACCACCGCGGTCAGCCTGCTGCTCGGGACGCTGACGCTGCAGACCGGCGCCGCCCGGGTCTTCGGGAGCGCCCCGGACGCCGCCGAGGTGCGGCTCCGGCGCGGCGCCATGCTCCAGGTTTCCGGGGTCCCACATACGCTCACCGTCGCGGAGCATCTGGCGCTCTTCCGCGCCTACTACCCGTCGCCGCTGCCGACGGCGCGCCTGCTGGAAATGGCGGGGCTTCAGGAGATCCGCGACCGGCGGTTCGCAAAGCTCTCCGGCGGACAGAAGCAGCGGGTGATGTTTGCTCTGGCGCTCGCCGGCGATCCCGAGCTGGTCTTCCTGGACGAGCCGACCGCCGGGCTCGATCTCGACGGCCGCCGCCGCCTCTGGGACGAGATTCGCGGACTCAAGGCGGCCGGGCGCACCGCCGTGCTGACCACGCACTATCTGGAGGAGGCGGATGCCCTCGCGGACCGGATCGCGGTGATCCACCGGGGGCGGCTGATCGCCGAAGGGACGCCGGAGAAGATCAAGTCCCGGACCGCCGGGCGGGTGGTGCGCTGCGTCACGAAGATCAGCGCCGAAACGGCGCGGTCTCTTCCCGAGGCTGCCCGCGTCGAGACGAAGGGGCAGCACCTCGAGATCGTGACCGCCGGGCCGGAGGCGCTGCTCCGCCGGATGTTCCAGATGGACCCCGGGCTGAGCGATCTCACCGTGGTTGGCGCGGGGCTCGAGGAGGCCTTCCTCGCGCTCACCGGCGACGGCGCCGGGGCGGACGGAGGGACGTAGATGGCGGCCCACTCCGCGCGCGTCCTGCGACGCGGCCTCTTCTGGCAACTGAGGATTGCGCTCCTCGAAACGCGGTTCCAGTTCCTGGGGTATCTGCGGTTGCCGGCGTTCGCCGTGCCGACGCTTCTCTTTCCGCTGTTCTTCTACCTGTTCTTCGGCGTCTTGTTCCAGCAGGGCGGCGTGTCGCTCACGGCGCCGACCTACATGCTGGCGACCTATGCCGTGTTCGGCGTTCTCGCTCCGTCGATCTTCGGCTTCGGGGTCGGACTCGCGCAGGAACGCGACACCGGGGCGCTCCTGCTGAAGCGGACGACGCCGATGCCCACCGCCGCCTACCTGTTCGCGCGGGTGGGGGTGGCGATGATCTTCGGGGCGGTGGTGGTGGCCAGCCTGTTTCTGCTCGCCGGATTCGCCGCGGGGGTGGAGCTCCACCGCTGGCAGTGGTTCGCGCTCGCCGCCGTCATCCTCGCCGGAGTGCTCCCGCTGAGCGCCGTGGGCCTCGCGATCGGCGCGTGGGCGAAGCAGCAGGCCGCGGTGGCGGTGGTGAACCTCCTCTTCATCGGCATGTCGGTGCTCTCGGGGCTCTGGTTCCCCATCCACATGCTTCCGGGGTTCCTGCAGGACTTCGCCAACGTTTTTCCGGCGTACCACCTCGGCCAACTGGCGCTGAAGGTGATTGATCTCGATCTGGGCCGCCCGCTGTGGTTCCACCTCGCGCTCCTGGGCGGGCAGACAGCGGTCTGCCTCGCGGTGGCGGCGGCGGGCTTCCGGAGGTTCTCGGGGCGGTGAGTGACGTGGCCGCCGCCGAGCGTTCTCCCTGGCGCCGCGATCCGTGGATCGCCCTGGCCGCGGTCGCGGTGTTCGCCGGCATCGTGATGATCCTCCCGGTGCCGGAACCCGCGGACCCTCCCGGCGGACCGCTCCCCGAGACGAACTTCGCAGTAGTGGACGTGACGGTGTTCGACGGGGAGGCGTTCCGGCCCCATCGGGACGTCTGGGTCGAGGACGGCCGCATCCGCGCGGTCGGACAGCGTCTCGCGCTCCCGGACGGCCTGCCCCGGGTGGACGGCCGCGGGCACACCCTGCTGCCGGGGCTGATCGACGCCCACACCCACACCTACGGGATGATGCTGACCGACGCGCTGCGCTTCGGGGTGACCACCGTGTTCGACCAGTTCACGATGCCCTCGCTCGCCGCGGCGAAGCGTCCGGCCCGCGAGCGCCTCGCCCGGGGCGACGAGTCCGACCTGTTCTCCGCCGGGAATCTCGCCACCGCGCCCGGAGGGCACGGCACGCAGTTCGGGGTCCCGGTGGAGACGCTGACGACTCCCGAAGAGGCGGCGGCCTTCGTCCGCGCGCGGAAGGAGGAGGGCGCCGACTGGGTCAAGATCGTCTGGGAGGACGGCGGCACCTTCGGCGCGGACATCCCGACGCTCGACCGGGAGACCATCGCCGCGGTCATCGAGGCCGCCCACGCCGAGGAGCTGCTCGCTGTCATCCACGCCAGCACGCTGGAACACAGCCTCGCCGCCCTCGACATGGGCATCGACGGGTTCGTTCACGTCTGGGGCGACGAAGTCATCTCCGAGGCGGACGCGGCCCGTTTCGCCGAAGCGGGGGTGTTCGTGATCCCGACGCTCTCCGTGCGGGTGGCGGCGGCGGGGGAGTCCATGGGGCCGGCGCTCCTGGAAGCGACGGAGCCGGAGCACGTGTCGCCGATGCAGCGCCAGACGCTGACGCAGACGTTTCCCCGGCCGGTCGGAACCAGCGAGGCGGCCGTCGAGAGCGTCCGCCGGCTCCACGCGGCGGGCGTGCGGATCCTCGCGGGGACCGACGCTCCGAACCCGGGGACCGGCTTCGGCATCTCCATGCACGGGGAGCTGCGGCTGCTGGAGCGCGCCGGACTGAGCGCGGCGGAGGCGCTGGCGGCGGCGACCGGCGTGGCCGCCGATGCCTTCGGGGTCGAGGATCGGGGCCGGCTCGCGCGCGGCCGGATCGCGGACCTGCTGCTGGTGGCCGGCGATCTCGAGAGCGACCTGAGCCGGAGCGCGGCGATCGCGGGGGTCTGGAAGGACGGCTTCCCGGTCGAGGCCGCGTGGACGCTGCCGCAGGAGCCGCAGTGAGCCGGCGTCTTCTTCGCGCCGCGTGCCTTTTCGTCGCGCCGCTGCCCGCCTTCGCCCAGACCCCCGCGCCGTCGCTGCTGGCCATCGAGAGCGCCTACTACGCGGGCGAGCCGGAAGCTGGCCGCGAGGCGCTCGAAGCGCTCGGCGAGACCGACGAGGTCACCCGCGCCTGGGCGCTCTGGCGCGTCGCCGGCATGCACCGGATTCGCGAGGTGAACCGGCAGACGAAGCGGCGGCACGAACGGATCCGGAAGCCCCTGCTCGAAGAGGCCGAGGCGCTGATGAAGGCGCGGATCGAAGCCCATCCGGACGACGCCGAGGCGCACCTCGTCCTGTCGCAGGTTTACCAGGCGCGGATCACCGGGATGATGTCCGGGATGCGCTTCGGCCGGCGGTCCGGCGAGACGCTGGACCGGTCGCTCGAACTCGGGCCCGGCGACCCGCGCGCCCTCTACCTGAAGGGGGTCAACCAGCTCATGGCGCCGGGCCCGTTCGGGAACCGGGAGGAGGCGCGCCGCAACCTGGAGGCGGCGGTGGCGCGCTTCGCGGAGGGTGCTCCGGCGGGGGTCTTCTGGTGGGGCGAGCCGGAGGCGCACGCCTTCCTCGGTCTGTCGTACGCGCGGGAGAACCAGCGCGACGAGGCCCGCGCGGCGTACGACCGGGCGCTGGAACTGGAGCCCGGATTCGACTGGGTCCGCGAAAGGCTGCTCCCGGACCTGGAGAGCCCGTAGGGGGAAGCGCACCGGCTGGGAACCCAGCCTTCAGCACGCCTCGGTGACGCACCGGCTTGGAACGCCGACCTCTGGTCGGCACAGCGGGCCGGAGGCCCGCGGACGACGTGCCGCTATCCGCCTTGGGCGACCAAGGCCCGGGCACATCCCGCCTGTTGAGTTGCACAGAGGGAAGAGCCCCATCGGGCACGTCAGCGCGGCGCCGCGCGCGGAGCGGAGCACCGCGCGTGCCGACCGGAGGTCGGCGTTCCCAGCCGGCGGCGCCATCACGGCTGTTGTCCGACCCGCACCGCTAGCGCTACATGTTGCCGGAGGACCGGCTAGTGCTACATGTAGCAGGCCAGCCGGCTCCGCCAGTGCTACATGTTCTTCCCGGAGGCCGCGCTAGTGCTACATGTAGCAGGCCAGCCGGCTCCGCTACCGCTACATGTTCCTCCCGCAGGATCGGCTACTGCGACATGTAGCTGGCCGGCGGACTCCGCTACTGCTACACGTCGCTTTCGGAGGATCGGCTGGTGCGACATGTAGCCGCCGAGAAAACTCCCCCGTGGGTCTGGTAGTTTCGGTCCCCCCCGGAGGTCCCCCATGAAACTCCACACTTCCCGCAGAACCTTCCTCGGCGCCACCGCCGCCGGCCTCGCCGGCGCCGCGCTCCCCGCATCCCGCGCGGCCGCCGCGCCCGACGCGGCGGAACGCCAGCGCCTCATCGAACTCGCCCACTTCGGCAAGAAGGCGCCAGCCGAGGGCGCGGGCGGGATGGCGATCACCTCGCATCCGCTCGCGACCCGCGCCGCCATCGATATCCTGAAGCGCGGCGGGAACGCCTGCGACGCGGCGCTCGCCGCCTCCATCACCCAGACCGTGGTGGAGCCGCACATGACCACCATCACCGGCTGCCTGTCGCAGATGTACTTCGACCAGGCGACCGGCGAGACCACCTACGTCAACGGCAACGTGAACGCGCCGATGGCGCCGCTGCCCGGCTACGGCCGCCACGACCTGGCCGGCGGACGCGGGGTCGCGGTGCCGGGCTGGTGGGGCGGCTTCGAGGCGGCCCACGACCGCCACGGCTCGCTCTCCCGGAAGGACCTGATGGCCGACGCGATCGCCTACGCCCGGGACGGGTTCGAGATGCACCCGTTCCTCTGGGGCGAGGTCTTCATCCAGTCCGACAAGATCGGGAAGACAGCCGTGGGCCGCGACATCTTCTTCGACGGGAACGCCATCCCCCGCCCCGGCGCGACGCTCTACCAGAAGCAGGCCGCCGACACCCTGGAGCGGCTCGCCGAGGAAGGGAACGACTACTTCTACCGGGGCGACTTCGCGAAGGAGGTCTGCGAGGTGGTCCAGGCGCATGGCGGCGTCCTGACCCCTGAGGACTTCGAGCTCTGGGAGCCGCGCTGGCAGGAGCCGGCGTGGGGTTCCTACCGGGATCTCCGGATCGCCGGCTCCCCGCCGCCCGACAACGGCGGCACGCACATCATCGAGATGCTCCACATGCTGGAGTTCCTCGACCTCGAGGGCCTCGGGCCGCCGACCGAGTCGGCCGAGAGCCTGCTGCAGATGGTCCGGATCAGCCACCTGGTCTACACCGAGGGCGGCCGGCAGAACGATCCGGAGAGTCACCCGCTGCCGCTCGAGACGATCCTCTCCAAGGACTACGCGAAGATGCGTTTCGACCTGCTCCAGATGGGGCACCCGGTCGCCGACGCGTCCGAGCCGCCCCCGCCGGCGGGCAGCAACCACGTGACGGTGGTGGACGCCGCCGGCAACGTCTCGACCATCCTGCATTCGTGCATGTCCTACCCGTGGAGCAACGGCCTCTTCGCCGGCGGGGTGAGCATCTGCGCGGCGGGCGCCCATTTCTTCCGGGTCATGCCGAAGCCCGGCCACCGGATCTCGGCCTACGTGGCGCCGAACATCATCTTCCGGGGCAACCGGCCGGTCATGGCGTCCGGGTCGCCGAGCGTCAGCCTGCTGCAGAACGTCCTGCAGAACAGCCTGAACGTGCTGCAGTTCGGGGTGCCGGTCGGGGACTCGGTGAACCGGCCGCGGTTCGGCGGGCCCTCGCTGACCGTGCCGGGCGCGGTGCTGATCGAGGCCGATTTCCCGGAGAAGATCCGGGAGAAGGTGGCCGCGCGCGGCGTCAACTTCGACATCGTGAACCCCTGGAACTGGCACCACGGCTCGTTCGAGGGCATCCACATCGGCGACGACGGGATCCGGCGCGCCTGCGGCGACCCGCGTCGGTGCAGCATGGCGGAGGCGACGGCATGACACGATCAGTCCTTGTTCTTGTGGCGGCGCTCTTCCTCGGGGCCTCGGTCTCCGCGCAGGACACGGTGCTCCGCTGCGGGGCGATCTTCGACGGCGACGCGATGGGCGGCGGCGGGGACATCGTGGTCCGCGAGGGGCGGATCGTCACCGGACCGCCGGACTCCGGCGACGTGGTGGACCTGTCGGGTCACACCTGCCTGCCGGGGCTGATCGACCTCCACGCGCATCTCACCATCAACCCGGACACCCTGACCGCGCTCGACATGAACCGCTCCAGCGCGGCGCGGGCGCTCGACGCGCTCGCGAACGCCCGCAAGATGCTGGATGCCGGGTTCACCACGCTCCGAACCCCCGGCGAGTTCGACGGCTACTACGCGACGGTGGACCTCAAGAACGCCATCAACCGCGGCCAGCACGTCGGGCCGCGCCTCCTCGTCGCGCCGCACGCGATTTCGGCCACCGGCGGCCACGGGGATTTCAACAACCTGATGGCGGATCTCCACATCGAGACGCCCACCCGGATCGCCGACGGCCCGGAGGGACTCCGCCTCGAGATCCGGCGGGAGTTCAAGTACGGCGCCGACTGGATCAAGCTGATGATGACCGGCGGGGTCATGTCGGCGGGCGACGACCCGAACGTCAGCACCTACACCCTCGAGGAAGTCACCGCCGCGGTCGAGGAGGTCCACCGCCACAAGAAGAAGATCACCGTCCACGCCCACGGCGCCCCCGGGATCGTCACCGCGCTCCGCGCCGGGGTGGACTCGGTCGAGCACGCGACGCTCGTGGACGAGGAGGGGATCCGGCTCTTCAAGGAGCGCGGCGTCCCGATGGTGCCCACCCTCTACGTCATGAACTACATCCTCGAGGAAGGCGAGGCGATCGGCTTCCCGCAGGAGAGCATCGAGAAGGCGCGGGCGCTCATCGAGGAGCGCGACCGCCGGATGGGCGCGGCGTTCGCGGCCGGAGCCCCGGTGGCTTTCGGCTCGGACACGATCTTCCCGCACGACACCGCCGCCCGCGAGTTCGCGGTGATGGTGGGGATCGGACTCAGTCCGACGGATGCGCTCCGGTCAGCGATGACCGTGGCGGCGAAGACGCTCGGCCTTGAGGACGAGATCGGCCGAATCGCGGACGGTTACGCGGCGGATGTGATCGCGGTGGAGGGGGATCCGCTCGAGAACATCCGGGTGATGGAGGACGTCCGGTTCGTGATGCGCGACGGGCGAGTGGTGAAGGCCCCGTAGCGCGAGTCAGGCTGGATTGCGGAGACAGGAGCTTGCCCGTCCGACGTGCTTCGGAGACAAGACTGCTAACGAGAAACACCGGATGTCCCATTCGAAGCGGTGCGAGGCCAACTGGGTCGATTATCCTTTTGTTGTCTTCTTTAGCGAAGACAGGCCGGGAACCGGTAAGCAGCCGTATCAGTACACGGGGACAGTCGTGGGTGAGCGTTTTCTGCTTACCGCTGCCCACAATCTCTTCAACAGAGATCGAAAACAAGGTGTCAAGGTAGAGAATCTAACAGTAGTGTTTTCCAACGGTGAGAAACGAAGTGGGGGTGCCGACATCTGCCCCAGATTCTACTGCTGCCCGTCTTATGTGGCCGAAACTGATAGCCGTCCCATCGGTTTCGATGCAGCCCTCATCCAACTGTGCAAGCCGGTGCCCGTACAACCCGTGGACTGGTCCACGGATGACGATGGTTTCCCGGACTTTGTGACAGATGCGGAAGTTGTAGGTTGGGACTACTCAGGACCAGACACTTTGAGTCGTTGTCCGACACGATTCTATCGATTGGTCGAGTCCAGCCAGCGTGAACCTAGGCAGTTCGAGACTTTCGCAAAGACGGAGGGGGGAGACAGTGGCGGCCCTCTATTGGTGTTGCACAACGGCAGTAGGGTGCAGATCGGTATTCACTCGGGTCAGAGCCCCCGAAATAGTGATGCGCGCCGCGCGACGCGAACTGCGAACTCTCAGATTCGGCACTGGATTGCAGAAATGATGAAGGATTCGTGCAGAAGGTAGGTAGAGATCCTGTTGTTCCAATGGTGTAGCGAATCCGTAAAGGTCGAGGCGACATCCGTTCAAGTGACAGTCGAGCGCGCCTGGTTTCCCAGTTCGTTGGGAGCCTTCATAGCGAATCAATGCCCGAAGACCGATATAGGGGGTGGCGGGTAGGCTGGCCCCACGAGAATGGCCCCCCTACGACGTCCGTGTCATGCCATCCCCGAGCCGTGGACTTGCGTTCGACGCTAGCTAACGATGGGGCCGCGGTCGCGTTGGCGGACTGGGTCTTCCCAATGGATCACGACGGGTGCCATCCCTCGACCAACCGTGACTTCTAGGCCGCCAAGACACCTGTCGGTCAATAGTCGTTCAGTTGGTGGCGCATTCCCACGAAGTTGAGCTTCTAGGGAAGAACTGCTCTTCAGGAGGTAACGGAGTGGCTCGACCTGAGACGCAAGTCAAGACCATCGACGGACGGGCACGCACGGTCCGAGAACTTCTCGATAAAGCCAAGTACGCCATCGATTTCTACCAGCGGGAGTACGCGTGGCAGGAGCGCCAGGTCCGCGAGCTTCTTGACGACCTAACGGGCAAGTTCCTCGACTCGTACGAGCCGGGACATACGCGCCACGAGGTCGAGGGATACGACCACTACTTCTTGGGCTCCATCGTCATCAGTCACAAGCGCAAGCAGCGCTTTGTCGTGGACGGACAGCAACGTCTCACAACACTGACGCTCCTGTTAATCCACTTGCAGAGCCTGCAGGAAGAGCGTGAACACCGCGTTGAGGTCCAGAATCTCATCTATTCCGAGAAGTACGGTCGCAAGAGCTTCAACCTTGATGTCCCCGAACGCGCCGAGGTTATGCAGAAACTGATGGAGCGAGAGTCGGTCGATGTGAATGGTGCTAGTGAGTCGGTCCGCAACATCGTCGCACGCCACGCCAACATCGCGGACCATCTGCCGGAGGAAGTGACGGGGCCGGCCCTTCCCTATTTCGTCGACTGGCTTCTGGAGAACGTCCACCTTGTCGAGATCGATGCGTTCTCAGATGAGGACGCTTACACGATTTTCGAGACCATGAACGATCGGGGACTCAGTCTGAGCCTCCCGGAGATGCTCAAGGGCTACGTCTTGGCCAACGTCCGCCACGAGGACGATCAGCGATCTGTAAACGAGACCTGGAAGAAACACATGCAGGGTCTGAAGGAGCTCGGCGGCGAGGAAGATGTGGACTTCTTCAAGAACTGGCTTCGTGCGCGCCACGCCGACACCATCCGGCCCGGACGCAAGGGCGCGGAAAACCGAGACTATGAGCGCATCGGCTCGGAGTTTCATCGATGGGTCCGTGACTACCGCGATCGACTTGGACTCACTGACTCGGACGCTTTCGTTCGGCTTGTCTCCCGTGACTTGAATTTCTATGCCCGCCGCGCGTACGAGATACGGCAGGCAGCTCGTGTCCTCACTCGTGGTTGGGAGTCCATCCGCTACAACGAGGACCGAGGATTTACCCTCCAGACGCAAGCTCTGCTCGCCGCTCTGACGCCGTCGGACGAAGCCGAGGAGACACGCCGCAAGGTCGCGTTGGTGGCGGACTACCTGGACATCTGGTTGGCGCGCCGCGTCTGGAACTTCCGAACCATCAGCTACTCCTCCGTCAAGTACACGCTCTTCATTCTGACGAAGGAGCTGCGCGGGAGGAACACGGCCAGTGTGTCGGAGTTCCTCCGCGAGCAACTGGATGAACAACAGGAGAGCTTCGCGCGCGAACCGCGGTTCCGATTGCACAATCAGAACTATCGGCAGGTTCGGCATGTCCTTGCGCGACTGACGCACTGGGTCGAGACGGAGTGCAGCCTTTCGTCGAAGTTCGAGGATCTGATCTCCCAGGGTCGAGCTCGCCCTTTTGAGATCGAACATATCTGGGCGGACCACTACGATCGGTTCAAGGACTGGTTCGCTCATCCGAGCGACTTCGAAACCGAGCGCAACAGGCTTGGGGGTTTGCTCCTTCTCCAGCGCGGGGTCAACCAGAGCCTTGGAGACGCCACCTACGAAGCCAAGCGGGATGCCTACCTCTCGAACAGCGAGAATCTCCTCGCTCGCAGCCTTCATCCGCTTGCCTACCAAAACCAGCCGACTTTTGGGTCACTGATGGACCGAACCGGCCTGCTGTTCCGCGCCTATGAGTCCTTCGGACCCGAGGAGCAGGCGGAGCGGCAGGAGCTGTACATCCGGATAGCTGAGTGGGTATGGAATCCATCACGACTGGATCTCGATGGGGAGAAGCCCCCTACACCCGAGCCGATTGCCGAGCCCGAGGACGATACGTTGGACACGGTCGACCGACCCGACCGCGATGAGGCGCGGTTTGCCTTCTGGCGGGCGTTACTCGCCCACGCAAACGAAGTCTCGGACCTGCACTCCCGCATCTCCGCGAACCGCTTCAACTGGCTCGGGACGCGGAGGCATGGACAGTGGTGGAACTACGTCGTTCTGCAGGACCAAGCCCGGGCTGAGCTGTACATCGATGCGCCTGAGGCAGAGGCGAACAAGGCCCTCTTCGATGCACTTCACGCCGAACGTGGGGCGATCGAGGCTGAGTTCGGAACTCCCCTCACCTGGCAGCGGCTTGATCACAAGCGTGCCTCGCGAATCAGTTTGAGTGTACCGGGCGGGTGGGTTGACGACACGACGTGGCCCTCAACAATTGGTCAGATTGTGGACGCTATGCAGCGTCTGTACAAGACTCTCTCCCCGCGCGTCCAGGCGGCGCGATTCATGGGGGTGGATTGAGAGGCTAGCTCGGACGTCGTTGCTGGTGACCACGGGGACACCGACGCCCCAACCAGCGGAGGCGTTACGCGCGAGCCTTGCCGCCCCGCTCCTGAAGCCACCGTGCGGCCTCTTCGGTTGCCCGTTGCGCGTAGGGGTTATTGCCCTTGTAGTTGGCAAGCTCAGTTAGCGCGTTGTCAAGATGCACCCCGAGGAAGGTGCGTGCTCGATCGCGATCTATCTCGTAAGGGTGCCTGAAGATCGGTGGATACTGGTCGGGGTTCCTCATGTTGCTAGCAGGTGTCCCAACTAGGTTTGCCAGCTCGGCCAAGAACTCTCCAGAGTGAATTCTGGCTCCCTTCACCAAGATCGGAGCGAGGTGTTTCCCCCAAGCCTCCAAGGCCGGAGGCCCTTCGTCGGGGCTGGTGTTCGTTATCAGCAACCATATGACGAGCGCATCCTGGTCGTTCAGATGCCGCGCCAAATCGGCATCCGTTCGCACCGTGTCGTGAACGGCCTTGACTAACGCAACGCGCAGCTTCTCCCGCTGTTCCGGAGTGACGATCGTGTCACTGGGATGTGTAAATCGGTGGTAGAGGTCGACAGCGTAACTGAGGTTGACGGGCACCGATTTCAATATCACGTTCTGAAGCCAGTCCTTGTTCTCTTCATTGAGGAGCTGGCGTTCGCACTCGTGTCGCAACAGGACCATCGCCGGATGGTTCATCGTTGCGTTGGGGCCGTCTGTTTCCAGGAGCAGGAGGACCACATCCGTTGCCAATCGACTCAGTTCCAAGCGATCATGTCGAAAAGCGAAGTGCTTCCAGATGCGCGCGTACCGCGGATCATCTCCCCTGGACGCCACTAGTTCCGCGACTAGTGAGTTTGACTCGCCCTGACGCCATTCCTCGATATGGCCGAGCACGACCTGGTCCCGGAGGTCATTCGGATCGAGTTCTTCCGCATTGATCCGACGAAAGTAGTCAGTTGGATCGGATAGGTGGACACCTTGTGGGGACTTGTCAGATAGAAGCGGGGCCTGTTGGTCCGACAGTTGCGTGATCCCCAACAGCGAGACAAGGTGCTTAATGGAGTCTGAAGTGTTGGAAGACTCTAGGCACGCAGTCCACTCCGACTTGACGGATGCCGGACCAAAGAGATCGGACCCCTCCTCACACCGGGCTGCATCTATGTGCGATACGAGAAACTCGTAGACGGGCGTGGCGGCTTCTCGCAGAGCCGTGATTATCAGCAGATCTTCGAGATCCACCTCGCCATGAAGCTGTTTCCACGCGGAATCGACCCGCGCAACAAAGCGCTTAAGGTCACGCGGGGTCTTGAGAAGCCGTGTCATGTGGCGCAATGGCCTGTTCTGGTTCGTCCGATAGGCGAACTCGAGCAACGCACCTCCCGTCAGATACGAGAGCTGCAGTTTCCCCCGCCGCTCGGGCTTGGGGTCAATGTCCAAATGCGCAGACGTCCAGTGGTCCACGGCCGCCAAGAGGACCATAGCGACATCACGGTCGTCCATGGGTGGCAATAGTTCGACGGTGTCGCACAACTTGGCGAACGCGATGCGGGGGCCGTGGTTCGGGTCAAAGGCGAGCACGAAGGAAATGTTCGGAATCTCGCGGAGCGCCCACAGGAGCCGCTCGAGATGACGTGTTTCGAACGCTGCGCCTGTACGCTCAGCGTCCTCCACGATCAGAACGAGTCGAGCATCTAACGCCGCGAGTATCTCGTTTAGACGCTGAAGCGTCTCAGTAGAGTCGGTTTCCGTATCAAGGCCGAGTGCGCGAGAGAGATTCGATACGGGCGCCGCTGCTACCAAACGCTGATAGGTCGCTGGTAAATCGCGCAGTTCGATCGTGTCAACGTAGTTGTCGAGGGCTTCGACAATTCGAGCCAACGCAAGGCGCGGGACCTCGTCGGCGCGCGGAACCGCCCATACGTCGAAGTCCACGAGAATGGTTGTCGTCGCAGATGCCCGAAGGCGGGTTCGTACGAGGTTCAGAACACTACTCTTGCCACTTCCCATAGGACCCAAGAGCGCGACGGATCGTCCCTCGTTCAATCGCACCGTAACCCGGGCGCTCAGGGGACCTCGACCTAAGAGGTCAGAGGCTACGTGTTCGATGGGCCGTTCGCCGGCCGAGAGCCAATCCCGAACATCGTTCCACGTCCAACGTTGCTGACTGGGCGTCGTGGCCACAGGCGGCGGGTCCGTTCCAGTGTCCGGCAGATGTTTGCGACGGCGTCGAGCCATGCGCCGGAGGAGTACGGCACCTCCGATGGAGACGCTAATCGCAAGGAGCACTTCTAGTCGGAGCCAATGGGGTGTGATTCCGGGATGGCGAAGGCTGGGGGCACAGACCTCAAGTACGACGACGAAAAGAAAGGCAAGAACGAGAGCTACCCATGTCGGCGGGTACCACCACATGTTGGCTAGATGAGCCCGGCGCACGCTGATGGGTTCGAGGAGCATCCATAGGAGGACGGAGGTGACCGCGACTGTCGAGAATCCAAGAAACCACCATGCAAACGTGTCCTGCATTCCTTGCGCGAGACGCCACCCAGGAGGCAGAATCCATTCAAAGGCCAATACACCCATCACAGCGAGAAATCCGACGCCAAACCAACGCGTGATGGCCTGACGAGCTTTCCTTCGAAGTGTTGTCACTCTTTTCGAACGGCCAGCGGCATCTATGCCTTGCTTCTCTTGCCTGCGGCGGGGGTTAGGCATAGTTCAAGGTCAGCACGGGGAACGAAGCACTTTCAGGACAGTGGCCGCCGTCGGCGCTGACCTGATCCATCGCGGGCGGGAATCCGATTCTGCGGATGGCAACAGGGTGCAAAACAACTTCGTGCGACGCTGTCCGGATCAGGTGGTGCCGTACCTGGTGGCGACGTAACCCTGGGTGTCTCCCTCTCCGAGCCGCACGGTGCCCGGGCCGCTCCTGACGTAGAAGTCGCCCTCCGGGGCCTTCTCCAGGCCCTTCCACCGCAGATAAACCGGCTCCGGGCTCCGCTTACAGCTCACGAGACAGACGGTCTTGCCCTCGGCAATCTGTGTCCTCGGATCGATGCAGGTCCCGGCGCGGTCCCCGAGGCCGTTCCGCACCACCTGGGCGAGATGCAGCATGAACTTGTCGTCGTTGTCCAGGCGGTCGTGGTCGATGCCGAGCACCGTCCCGTCGTCGCCCACCCCGATCAGGAGGTCGCCGCCCTCGGTGTTCAGGAACGCGGCGATGGTCTTGAGCACGGCATGGGTCACAAACTTGTCGTCCTTCCGGTCTTCCTTGAGGTTCCAGCGCAGGCTGGACTTGAACTCGAGCGTCTTGGATTCCTGGAGCTTGAGCAGCTCTTCCACCCGCCGGTGCCGCCGGATGTAGTCGTCGAACAGGACGTCCTTGAGCGCCTGGCCGAATTCGGGGTCGTCGGTGATCCGCTTGTAGAAGTCGAAGTTGGTCTCGACGATCTCCTGGAAGCGGTCCTCGACCTTTGGGTCGAAGGTCAGGCGCACGTTCTCGCGCGTGTTCACGCGCGCGCTGGCGTCGAGCGCGGCATCCTCGTCCAGGGAAGTAAGCAGTTGCTCAAGGGTGAGCTTGTGCTCGCGGCCGAGGTTGAGGCCGAAGCGCTCGTTGAGCCCCTCGATGATCTGTGAGAGCGGCTCCAGTTCCGGGCCGGCGGCGACTCCGGAGGCCTTGCTCCCGACGGGATCGAGGGCCTGAACCTGCCGCTCCAGGGCAATCCGCCCGGTGCTCGTCCGCTGAATTCGGAAGGACTCCATGTCGATGTTCTGCCGGATCTCGATGGGCAGTTCCATTCGACTCCCCGGCAGCAGGCGCCTCAGGAGCCGGGCGAAGACGTAGAGCTTTTCGAGATCGGGATCCTCGAACGGCAGCACCTGCGACAGGAAGGCGTAGAGGCGGACGTAGTCGCCGAGGTGGCCGCGGAAGTCAGCTCCCTCGGCATCGGACAGGTCGCCGAAGCGCAGGCGCGGCGTTTCCAGCGCGGCGTAGAGCTGATCCTGGGTCGTCTTGGCGGCGAAGAACACCCGCGCGAAGACCTCCACGTCGGCTCCGCTGAACACCCCGAAGTCGAGCAGCCGGTCCTGGACTTCGTAGAGCAGGTTCGGATCGGTCTCTTCCGAGAGTAGGGTGGTCTCGTAGTACGGCTCGAAGGCCTTCTTGACCTCCTCGGCTTCGTTGGCGAAGTCGAGCACCATGGTTCCCTGCTTGCCGGCCCGGACGCGGTTGAGCCGGGAAAGCGTCTGCACCGCGTTCACGCCGCCGAGCTTCTTGTCCACGTACATCGTGTGGAGGAGCGGCTGGTCGAACCCGGTCTGGAACTTGTTGGCGACCACCAGGAAGCGGTACTCGGGCTTCTCGAATTCGGCAGCCGTCTGCCGCTCGCCGATCACCCGCTCCTGTCCGGCCGAGTTCATGCCGGACTCGGTGTAGGACTCGCCGCCGTCCTTCACCGTTCCGGAGAAGGCGACGAGCGCCTTCCAGGGATGACCCAGCTCCGCCAGGTAGCGGTCCAGCGCGAGCTTCGTGTGCACCGCGTGGAGCCGCGAGCGCGTCACGATCATCGCCTTCGCCCGCCCGCCGATCTCGCCGGCGACCTTCGCCGCGAAGTGCTCGACGCAGATGGCGATCTTCTCGCGGATGGCGTGCGGGTGCAGCTCGACGAAGGTCTTGAGGAGGTACTCCGCCTGACCTTTCTCGTAGCGGGGGTCGTCTTCGATCTTTTTCAGGAGACGCCAGTAGGCCTTGTAGGTCGTGTAGTTCGCGAGCACGTCGAGGATGAACCCCTCCTCGATCGCCTGGCGCATGCTGTAGAGATGGAACGGTTCGAACTTCCCGTCCGGCCGCTTCCGCCCGAAGAGCTCCAGCGTCTTCGGCTTTGGGGTTGCCGTGAAAGCGAACGTGGAGAGGTTCGGAAGTCGCCCGCGGCGGCGGATCTCCTCGAGGACGCGGTCGTTGATCTCCTCCTCCGGGGTCTCGGCGGCGGCTTCCTCGCGTTCGGCGGCCTCCAGGCTTCCCGCCGCGAGCACCGCCTTCAAGCTCTTCGTGCTCTCGCCGGACTGGGACGAATGCGCCTCGTCCACGATCACCGCGAAGCGCTTCCCGGGGAGCTCGCCGATCTGTTCGGAGATGACCGGGAACTTCTGCAGCGTGGTGACGATGATCGTCCGGCCCGCCTCGAGGGCCTCGCGGAGCTGGCGCGAGGTCTGATCGATGTTCTCCACGACCCCGAGGGTCTGCTCGAACTGCCGGATGGTGCTCTGGAGCTGCCGGTCGAGCACCCGGCGATCGGTCACCACGACGACCGAGTCGAAGACGCGCCGGTCTTCGTGGTCATGCAGGACCGAGAGCTGGTGGGCGAGCCAGGCGATGGTGAAGCTCTTGCCGCTGCCCGCCGAGTGCTGGACCAGGTAGCGCTCGCCGGCGCCGTGGTTCCGGGCGTGGCGCACGAGGCCCCGGACGCAGTCGAGTTGCTGGTAGCGGGGGAAGATCAGGAAGCGCTTGCCGGTCTTGCGTCCGCGCTGGTCCTCGTCCTCGACCTCGTGGATGAACTGGCGGATGAGGTCGAGGATGCTGTCCCGGGCCCAGATCCGCTCCCAGAGGTAGTCCGTCGAATAGCCGGTGCGGGTAGGCGGAATGGGCGGGTTTCCCGCGCCGCCGAAGCGCCCCCGGTTGAACGGCAGGAACCGGGTCTTCGCGCCGAGGAGCTGGGTGGCAACGAACACCTGGTCCGGATCCACCGCGAAGTGGGCGAGGCACCGCGCGTAGGCGAAGAGCGACTCACGCGGGTCCCGGTCGGCCCGGTATTGGTGGATCGCGTCTTGGACGTCCTGGCCGGTGAGCGGGTTCTTGAGTTCGGCGGTGAAGATGGGGATGCCGTTCAGGAAGAGCGCGAGATCGATGCTCGCTTCGCTCTTCTCGCTCAAATGGAGCTGGCGGATGACCGCGAAGAGGTTGGCGGCGTGCAGCCGCCGGAGTTCCTCGTTGAGCCCGCTCGCCGGGCGGAAGTACGCGAGGCGGAACTTGCAGCCCGAATCCCTGACGCCGTTTCGGAGGACGTCGAGCGCCCCGCGCCGGGCGATCTCGCGGGAGAGGCGGCCGAGGAAGCGGGGCTTCACGTCGGCCCCGTAGTGCTGCTTCAGCTTCGCCCATTCCCTCGGCTGGGTGGCGAGGAGGAAGTCGAGGACGTCGGACGGGATCAGGCAGAGTCCGCGGTCGTAGTCCGTCTGTTGGCGCTTGTGGAAGCTGCCGGGTAGCGGGTCGTCTCCGAACTCCGCTACCGGTTCCCGGACTCCGATGAGGTCGTCCGGGTAAGCGTCGGGCCCGTGCCGAAGCAGCGCGCGCTCGATGGCGTCTTCGAAGGCGCGCTCGGAGATCTCGAGCTTCATGCCGCTTCCTTTCGGACGTCGATCTTGCCCGTCACGGAGGCGGCGATCAGGGCGGCGCGGTATTCGCTGAGGAGGTCGACGGTGCGTTTAGCAGTCGATTGAATGCGGCCAATCCGGTCAGTCTCCTTAGCAATAGCCGACGCGATGTTCTCTTGCTCAAGCGTTGGGGGAATGGGGATACGTATCGCTCCGATCTGTTGCTGATTCAGAATTGGTAGGGTGGCGCTGTTGGCCATCATCGCCATCACATCGCCGAGTCCCAGCAGGACATTTGCGAGAAAACTGGGATCAATAGTGGCTCGTGGGATCAAAACGTTGATCTGTTGGTTAGAAGAGGCTGGTTCCTCGATGAGTCCCACCTTTCCGAGCGTGGCCCCTATGCCCACAACGAATATCGAGCTGGCCGGAAACAGTCTTGCCTTCCCGAGTAACACGGCCTCTTGCGTGAGCTTGCGCACTGAGGTGCCGAGGACGAGGTTGTCCCCGAAATCCCCAGGAGCAAACCAGTTCACGCGACCCGTCCCCTGATCGTCCACGAAGTCAACGGACGGCGTTCCTCCGGTTTCGATCGATTGGCAGGCCAATCGCAGCGGACCCACGTTCCAGTGCGCCGGGATTGCGCCCAGCCACTCTACGCCCGAGTCCTTCATGGGGACGTCTGGGTCGAGGCCGCGGGTGACGGCGCGGGTGATGAGGGCCGTGCGCTTCTCCTCAAGCAGCTCGATCAGCCGTTCCTTCTTCGCCACCAGCGCATCGATCTTCGCCGTCTCGCGATCGAGGAAACGGGCGATGGCGCGTTGATCGTCGAGTGGCGCGACCGGAAATAGACTGGTGCGGATCGCGTCGCGACCGATACCGAACCGCGTGATTCCGTTCGCGGAAAGGTGGAATTGATCCCGAATCCCAATCGCCGAAAACTGCCGAGCCAGCAGTCTTCCGAGGAGGTCGCGCCCGGGCCGGATGTGGGCCAAGTGGTATCCGCACAGCACATCGACTAGATCCTCAACCACAAGAGCGGGGACAGCGATGTCGTCCCATGACTCAGAGTCCTTGGTGATCAGGACGTCACCCTTCCGGAGCTGGAATCGCCGTGCCTGTTCAGGAGTGGCGGTTGCCCTCATGAAGTCGAGATTGGCGGTGATGAACTCGTTGTAGTAGACGTCGACATAGTTGCAGAGCTTTACCGGAACCTGGCCCGCTTCGGTTTTCTTGTCCACGTTGCTCAATCGCACCGAAGCCAAGGATTTGAGCCGCTTCACTCCCCAGTGCGCCGGGATCTTGCCCAGCCACTCGACGCCGGAGTCCCGATACTCCGCGTAAGGATGGAAGCGCCGCGGCCGAACTTCCTCGTTCCGACGGTTCACCTCAGCCACTGCCCTCTCCCCCCGTCCGAGCCTGAACTCCCGCCCGCCACGGCCCGCCAGCCGGCCAGGCCTCCGTGAACGAACTGCTCTCGATCAGGCTGCTGCAGACGGGCCCCAGAAAGCGCCGCAGTTCATCACCCGCCTCCACGAGGCGGACCGGGCCGTCGGCGTCCTCCTCCATCCCGCGTCGCAGTTCGTTCCAGAGTCGCCCGCGCGTCGCGTCTTCGTAGTAGGACGGGAGCAGTGCGATCGGGGGCTCGCGCCCGAACGACGTTCCTCGCTGATGGAAGGTCTCGCTGATCGCGTTCCGTAGCACCTCACCATCGAATGCGAAGCAACGAGCAAGGTGCGCGACGTCCCACAGGTCCTTTACCCGGGTGTTCCTGGTGCCGTGTTCCACCATTGCGTGCAGTTTCTCGGCGACCACGGTCTCGCGGGGGTAAGTCCAGAGGCGGGGCGCCGGCAAATCGAGGAGCGTTGGGTAATCTCGTTCCTCGCGCTCGGGCGTGATGGCGTCGCCGAAGCCGATATCGATCTGAAGGGGTAGCCGAGCCTGACCCAGGCGACCCCGGATTCGCGCGCGCACGGCTCCGTGCGGTTGATCGTCGCGGATGGCAGCCATCCGGATGGTTGCCCCGTCGAAGACCACTCCGTCCTCAGGGCAGGGAACAGCGCAGATTGCCTCCAGGGAGGCGCGAATCGGCGCGCGATCCTCGGACCACATGTCCAGGAGGTCGATATCCCGGGTTGGCCGCGCCTCCTTCCCGTCCCATACCCGGAAGAGCGCCGCCCCTTTCAGGGTGAATCTGTCCACTTCGTCCGAGACCGAGAGGCGATAGAGGAACCGTTCGACCGTGAAGCGCAGGAGGAGGAGATTGAAGTCCCGTCCCTCGCTGCGCGCAAGGTTCAGAAGGCGCGCGTGGACAGAGGCAGCGGCGTCCCGCAAGTAATGGCGAGGGGTCACGCGGAAAGCGCGTCCAGCGCAGGGCCGACAAGTGATTTGGCCCGACAGGCTTCCGCCGCCCGCCAGATCTGGTCGGCGGTTGCCTTGCGGTCGTGCAGGGCGTCGCGCAGCACTTCGAACGCCACGTGAATGCCGAACAGCCGGCGGAAACGAAAGCAATCCACCACCGTCCGGGCCGGGCTGGTGATGCGTGCAGGCACGCCATCGAAGGTTGTTTCCACGATCCCGTAGTGCAGCGATGCTCCGGAGAAGCGGACCACCCGAATCGGCAGCTCCGGAGCGCGGGGTGCGCGAGCCTTGTGAGGAATGGCGATCCAGACCTTTCGGGGAAGCTGCGTGCCGAGTTCGTACACGTTCAGCGCGGTCAGCAGACAGACGATCGCCTCCGGAACACGGGCGCAGACGGCGGCCAGGGAGTAGTGCTCGGTCAGCTCAGCAGCCGTGATGCGGTAGAGACCGCGAGCCACGCGTTCGACGGCGCCCTCGTCAGCCAGCTCCCGGAGTGCGCGGGAGTGAACCCCAAGTTCGGCCGCGTCGCGCGCGCGGAAGAACGTCTGTGGCCCGAGGTCCTGCAGGCTCGCCAGGGCTGCTTGTGCAGTGTGTACGAAAGTGTCGGCAGCTATCCCTGATTGCCGACTATTTGGATCGCTCATCTTCGAAGGATAGCCCGATCTAGGCAGTATAGGCAAAGTGTCGGCAATTGCACGCAATTGCCGACACTTTAATCGTCTGTTCTGACTCGTACTCGCGCGAGGTTGTAGGTGGCCTGCCGGCGGAGCCAGAACTCGGGGTTGGACCACCCCGCTTTCTCCAGCCGGATAGCCGTTTCTGGGAAAATCGCCGTGTGGCCGTCCAGAATCCGGGAAAGGGGGTGACGGGGGATGCCCAACACCTTCGCCGCCTCGATTCGCCCTTCCCGTCGATCGTGACGATGGTGCAGAGAGGGGTCGCCTCTACATTCACCCTCCGGTCGGCTAGGGTTGATTCGTATTCGCCGCAACGAACCATCGGGCGTCTGCCCGAGCTGCGAGCGGGACGCCCAGGAGGAAATGGACCCACAGTCGAGACCCATCGTGGACTGGGTCAAGGAGCAGGGACACTCGGAAGAGGAGGCTCGTGAGATCGTTCGGCGGATGCCTGACACGATCCGCACGGACCTCCCGCTTCCTCCAGAGAAGGATCCGAGCCTCAGAAGGAGAACTGATGGGCGATGGGTGAACTGATCGAAATAGCAGGATTAGTGATAGGCGCTGGCCTTTTGGTGATCGGCGCTGTGGAACTGTTCCGCAGAACCAAGAGATCACGAGGGAAAGCATCGACAGATGGACCCGAAAGATTGGTCCTCTCGGACCATGCCAAGGCGGTGTTCACGCAGATGCAGTCAGACCCCACGGATGAAGGGATCTTCGAGCTAATACGGTTCCTTGGCCCATCAGCGCCTAGGCTGGTGTGCGTCTATCACACCGAGATCGACATAGAAGTGAACAACCGCGTGATGAGCGAACTCGAAGCCAAGGGGCTAGTGACGATAATCCCTGAGCATGGTCGGGGTGGAGACAAAGTGACGCTAACCTCCTTGGGCTGGGCCTTGAATCCAGAGACCGGCAAGGCCGACAAGGCAGGCTGACGACCACGAAGTGTTTAGCCTAGGGAGTTAGCTCCACGTTCAATCCAAGCGGGTCCAGATAGTTCTCTCGGATACTGCGGCCGGGATGGAGAGGTTGGCTCTTCGGTGTGGCGTCTCCGGTTCTGGTGGTAGTCAATCAGCCCGCCATCCCCTGGAGCATCGCCACGATCTCCTTCTCGACCTGCTGGATGTCGGCTTCGATGTCTTCGAGCGGACGTGGCGGGCGGTACTCGTAGAAGTACCGGTTGAAGTTGATCTCGTAGCCCACGATTCCGACCTTCCCGTCCTGGGAATCCCGGCGGCCGGTGTTGATCCAGGCGTCGTGGACGTGGGGCTTCACCTCCCGCTCGAAGAACGCCTCGACGTCCTCCAGGAGCGGGACGTTTTCCGTGTCGCGGAGTTCCGGATCGGGTTCGGCGTTCCCGTCCTTGTCCCGGCAGATCGCCGCGGCTTCGTTGCGTTCGGAGAGCGCGGAGAGGATCGCCTTCCGGATCGGTGCGGCGAGCTTCAGCTTCGCGTCTTCGGCGGCCGCGGAAAGCGCCGCCTCGAAGTCCGCCCGGTCCACGAAGAGCTCGTCCGACAGGCCCTCAAGCAACGCCCGGATCGCGGCCTGCTGCTCGCGGCCCGCGGCCTCGTCCTTCTCCTTGGCCTCGCCCCGCTTGCGCGACACAGCCAGGTTCGCGAACGCCCGCTGCTCTTCGAGCCGCGCGATCCGCTCCGGGCTCGCCTGGAAGTTCAGGCGGAGGGGGCGCTCCACCGTGATCTTGCGGAAACCGAAGTGGGTGGTCGGGTAGATGCGGCTGACGACGATCTCGCGCTCCTCGCCGTTGTCGCCGGCCATCCGCTTCGCGCCGTCCTCGAAGTCGGCCAGCAGCCGGAGGATGTCCTCCTTCCGCTCGAAGGGGACCTCGCGTCGTTTGTCGCCCAGGCTCTTCCGGAGCTGGCGCCAGAACGAACTGGCGTTGATGAGCTGGACCTTCCCTTGCCGTTCGGGCCGTTTCCGGTTGGTGAGCACCCAGACGTAGGTCGCGATGCCGGTGTTGTAGAAGAGCTGCTCGGGCAGCGCGATCAGCGCCTCCAGCAGGTCGTGCTCAAGGATGAAGCGCCGGATCTCGCTCTCGCCGCTGCCGGCGTCGCCGGTGAAGAGCGGCGATCCGTTCATGATGATGGCGACCCGCGAGCCGCCCTGGGCCGGATCCTTCTGGTGCGCCAGCATGTGCAGCAGAAAGAGAAGCTGCCCGTCGCTGATCCGCGGCAGGCCCGGCCCGAACCGGCCGGCGGCGCCCCGGTCGTGCTCGGTGCGCACGGCGTCCTGGTCGCGCTTCCAGTCCTTGCCGTAGGGCGGATTGGCGATCAGATAGTCGAAGTTGTCGTTCGCGTGGCGGTCGCTCGAGAGCGTGCTCCCGAAGAGGACGTTCTCGGCGTCCCGGCCGTCGGCCGATTTCATGAAGAGGTCCGACTTGCAGATCGCGAAGGTCTCCGGGTTCACCTCCTGGCCGAACAGGTGCACGTCGGCGTCGGGGTTCACGGCCTCGGAGAGGACTTCGCCGTCGCGCGTCTCGCCGGCGACGATGTGCTCCTGGGCGATCGTGAGCATGCCGCCCGAGCCGCAGCACGGGTCGTAGACGCTCCGCACGATGCCCTTGGTGCCCAGGCGGTCCTCGTCCCCGGCCAGCAGCAGGTCCACCATGAGATGGACCACGTCACGGGGGGTGAAGTGCTCGCCGGGGTTCTCGTTCAGCGCCTCGTTGAACTTCCGGATGAGCTCCTCGAAGATCGTGCCCATCGTCGCGTTGTCCACCTCGTCCGGGTGGAGGCGCACCTTCGGATCGCCGAAGCGCTGAACGACGAGGAATAGCAGTCCCGACTCGTCGAGCTTCGAGATGGTGTTGTCGAAGTCGAACTTCTCCAGCACCTCGCGCATGTTGGGACTGAACCCGGCGATGTAGTTGCGGAGGTTGCCGGCGATGCCGGGAGCGTCGGCCAGCAGTTTCTCGAAGTCGTCGCGCGAGGTGTTGTAGAAGGCGAATCCGGAGGCTTTCCGGAGGAGCGGGTCGAGATTGTCGATCTTGCTGCTGAACCTGGCCTGGACCTCCAGCACCTTCGGTTTGGTGGGGGCCAGCACCGAATCGAGCCGCCGCAGCACGGTGAGCGGCAGGATCACGTCCTGGTACTTGCTGCGCTTGAAGGTGTCGCGGATCAGGTCCGCCACGCCCCAGAGGAAACTGACGATCTGGCTGTGGTTCATGCGTGGGCGGCGGCGAAGGTAGCAGGGTTCGCGCCGGACGGGAACGGGCGCGGTCCGGGTGCCGGGGAGCATCTCCGACCGCGTGCAGTGGTGTTATCTATACGTGTCCCCTGCGACGGGCGACCGATGAAGAAGAAACTGACGATCACGGTGGATAGCGAGTTGCTCGCCCGCGCCGAGGAGACTGCCCGTTCCCGCGGCGTATCCCTGTCTTCCCTTCTCGAGGCGTCCCTCAGGAAAACCACTGCGGAGGACACGCCCTCGTTCGCTTCCCGCTGGACGGGACGATTCGAGCCGGCGGCCCGGAACGACGCCCGCTACCGGGTGCTCGCCCGGAAGCACCTGTGATGCTCTTCGACACGGCCGTTCTGATGGGCATCACCTCCGGCCGGCGGCCCCGGGCTCGGAATCGCTACCGCGTCCGGTCCGGGCCCTCGATTCCCTTTTCGAGGGCGGCGAGATAACCGTCGTAGGCGAACAGGCGATTCCGGCGTTGGCCGGTGAGTTCCCGTGCGATCTTGTGCTTTACGAGAATGTCCATGGCGGAGGCCGCCGTTCCGTAAGCCAGGTGGGTCATCGTGCGGACGGCCCGCAGCGAGAGGATCGGACGTTTCTTCAGCGCCTCGTGAACGCGAATCGCCGAACCCGCGCGCCGGCCCGCCACCCGAGACAGCCGCTCGTGGTCGCGCTGGAACATCCCGGAGAGCCGTCCGGCCGTGGCGACGGCGTGTTCCGAGACCTGCTGCACACCTTCCAGAAAGAAACTGATCCATGCCTCCCAATCGCCCGTCCGGCGGACGTCGTTGAGCAATTCGTAGTAGGTCGCGCGATGCTCCTTGAGATACAGGCTGAGATAGAGGAGAGGTTGCCGGAGCACGCCGGCCTGGCAGAGAAGGAGCGTGACGAGCAGCCGACCGATCCGGCCGTTCCCGTCCAGGAACGGGTGGATCGTCTCGAACTGCACGTGGGCGAGCCCGGCCCGAACCAGGGTCGGCAGGTCATCCGTCTCGTCATGGAGGAATCCTTCCCAAGCTGTCATGCAGTCTGGTACGGCATCTGGCGGGGGAGGGACGAAGTTGGCGTTGCCGGGCCGGGTGCCGCCGATCCAGACCTGCGAACGGCGGAACTCGCCGGGGTCCTTGTCGCTGCCCTGGCCCTCGGCGAGGAGGACGCCGTGGATTTCCCGGATCAGGCGGTTCGAAAGCGGGAAATCCGCCTGTAGGCGGTCGAGGCCGTGGTCGAAGGCCGCTACGTAGTTCGAGACTTCGCGGACATCGTCGAGCGGCGCTCCCGGCGCTTCCTCCAGTTCGAAGAGGAGGAGGTTGGACAGCGATGACTGGGTCCCCTCGATCTGCGACGAAAGGACCGCCTCCCTGCGCACGTAGGAGTAGAGGAACAGGGCCGGGTCGGGAAGAAGCCCCGAGATGCCGTCCAGCCGTCCGAGGGCGAGGTTCGCGCCCTCGAGCGCTCGCTGCAATGGACCGTCCAGTTGGAGGGGCGGTTGAGGCGGCAAGGGCGTCGGCACGAAGGCGCGGACCTGTTCCCCGGCGGAGGCGATGACTCGATAGGTGCCGGTTGTTCGTCGCATGGCGGATCCTGATCCTGAATCAGTTCTTGAAATAGCGCATCTCTCTATTTCAATCAGACGGAGAAATCGGAATAACCGTTCCTCAAGCAAAAAGCCACACTGATTGAAATAGGAGAATATCTTATTTCATTCAAAAGCGCTATTTTGGAATAACAAAGAGAACCGGAACAGTTATTGAAATAGGGGAGAACCGTATTTCAATAACCAGTTCTGTTTTGGAACAACGAAGAAGACCGATCCCACAGGGCTGGCCACGGCTCGGCGAGGGCTACACGGTCGAGGAACAGTTGACCGGGGCCGCGGTACACGGCGGGTTGCAGTTGGCAGCGCCATCTCGCCAGGGTGCGGTACGTCGTTGCGGCCCTCCGGGCCGCGTGCCGACCGGAGGTCGGCGTTCCAAGCCGGCACGCCATCAGGCGGAGCGGAGGTCAATCCGGTCTCGGTGCTCAGGTCACCTGCTCTACAGGCTGCCAGGACGCCCGGCCTGGAGGACGAGATCGGACGGATTCAGGCGGCGTCCGCGGCGGACGTGATCGCTCGCCTACGGATCCACCTGCCGGTAGAACCTCAGCCCACCGTTCTCGATCGTCATGATGACCACACTCTTCGTCGGATGGCGATCTGCGTTGTAGTGTGAAATCCGTGTCGCTCCGGTGTATTGCTCGGTAGCCAAGAGTTCTTGCCGGATGGCGTCGGCATCGAGACTTCCCGCGCGAGCCGCCGCCTGCAGGAACAACCGGACCGCGTCGTAGCTCACTGCGTTGCCGCCACCCGGGGCGACTCCGTGCCGGGCTCGATAGGTCTCGATGAATGCGCGCGCCGTCGGGTCGTCGGTGAACGGCGAGAACTGGGTGGTGAAGAAACTGCCTTCCACGGCGGCCGCCGCCTTCTCCAGTAGCGCCGGATCGTCCCAGCCACCGGTGCCCAGGAACACAGTCGGCTTCCCGGCGGCATCGTGGAGCGCCAGGGCGCGCGCCTGGACGGTCAGCAGCGCGGCATCTTCCACCGCCAGACCCACGATGAAGAGCGCCGCCGGAGCGGCGGCCGCGATGGTTGTCAACGGCGCGGTGAAGTCCGTCGCCCCACGCTCGTAAGACTGCTCGGCGACGACCGTCCCGGCCAACTGGCGGAAACTGTCGGTGAAGAAGTCCCCGAGCCCCTCGCTGTACAGGTCGCCTCGCTGGACAATGACTGCCGCGGTCGTCACTCCGAGCGTCTCGAAGGCGAATTCGGCCATGACGCGCCCGTGGAACTGATCGGTCGACGCGGCCATGAAGACCAGGTCGCCCGCCGCCGTCACGGCAGGGTTCGTGGCCGCCGTCGTGATCATCGGCACGCCGTGGCGCTGCGCGACGGGCCCTACCTCGACTGCGTGCGCCGAGCGGTTGGGGCCGATGATCGCGACCACTTCGTCCTCGAGGATCATCGTTTCCGCGGCCTCGGCCGCCATCGCCGCTTCCTCGAGGCCCGTCTCGAAGACCAGTTCGACGGGACGGCCGAACAGCCCGCCGTCCGCGTTGGCCTCGTCCACCGCGATCATCGCGGCGTTCAGATAGTCCCGGTCGCTCGAGACCAGGAAGCCGATATTCACCGGGGTGGCCGGGGGGGCGGGAGCGGGCGCGGCCGGCGGGGGCGGGGTGGTGCTGCCGACCGAGGTCGGTGAAGTTCCGTCGCCGCAGGCGGCCAGGACGAGGGCCGCAGCGCAGGTGGCGTGAAGCGTTTTCGTGAGCAGTGGACTGGACCTCCGGATGCAGGGATTGCTCGGTCTGTCTGGGCCCGGCTACGGGTCCACCTGTTGGTAGAACCTCTTCACGCCGTTCTCGATGGTCATGATGACCGCACTCTTGGTCGGATGGCGATTCTCGTCGTAGTGTGAAATGAGTGTTGCTCCGGCGTATTGCTCGGTGGCCGCCAGTTCGCGCCGGATGGCGTCGGCGTCGAGACCGCCCACGCGAGCCGCCGCCTGCAGGAACAACCGGACCGCGTCGTAGCTCACTCCGTCGCCGCCGGTGGGGGCGATCCCGAACCGGGCTCGATATGCCTCGACGAAGGCGCGTGAGGTCGGTTCGTCCGTGTCCGGCGAGAAGTGGGTGCTGAAGAAGCTGCCTTCCACGGCGGCCTGTTCGTTCTCCAGAAGCGCCGCGTTGTCCCACGCATCGGCTCCGAGGAACACGGTCGGCTCCCCGTCGGCATCGAGGAGCGGCAGGGCGCGCGCCTGCGCGGTCAACAGCACGACTTCCGCCGCCGGACCCGGCATGAAGAGCACCGCCGGGGCAGCGTCCGCGACGGCTGTCAACTGCGCGGCGAAGTCCGTCGCGCCTTCCTCGTAAGACTGGTCGACGACGACCGTCCCGCCCAGGCGGCGGAAATGGTTGACGAAGAACTCCCCGATCCCCTCGCTGTACACCTCGCCTCGCTGGGTGAGGACGGCGGCTGTCGTCACTCCGAGCGTCTCGAAGGCGAAATCGGCTATGACGCGCCCCTGGAATTGGTCCGTGAACGCGGCCATGAAGACCAGATCGCCCGCCGCCGTCACTCGTGGGTTCGTGGCTGCCGTCGTGATCATCGGCACGCCGTGACGCTGGGCGACGGCCCCCACCTCGATTGCGTGCACCGAGCGGTTGGGGCCGATGAGCGCGGCCACTTCGTCGTCGAGGATCATCGCTTCCGCGACCTCTACCGCCGTCGCTGCGTCTTCCAGGTTCTCCTCGACGATCAGTTCGACGGGCCGGCCCAACAGCCCGCCGCTTGCGTTGGCCTCGTCCACGGCGACCATCGCGCCGTTCGTATAGGTCCGGACGCCCGAGACCAGGAAGCCGATGTTCACCGGCGTGGGCGGGGGCGCCGGGGGCGCCGGGATGGGCGGGGCGGCCGGGGCAGCGGAGGTCGGTGAAGTCCCGTCGCCGCACGCGGCCAGGACGATGGCGGCGGCGCCGGCGGCGCGAAGCAGTTTCGAGCACGGCGCTCGTGCTCGCCAGAAGTCACCCATGCGAGACATCCCCCCTCCGTGCGGCCAACAGTAAGCGGACCCGCGCTCCCCAACAAGGCGCAAGCGCCCATCGAGCAGCGCAATCCACGAATCGGGACGGCGTTCCCGCCTGGGAGCGGTACGCCGTTGCGGCCCTCCGGGCCGCGTGCCGACCGGAGGTCGGCGTTCCAAGCCGGCACGCCATCCAGCCGGCCGGAGACCGGCGCTCCCTCCTGTTACGCGGTGGCGCGGATGGGTGACGGGACGTTGGCCGTCAGTCGTTCGAAGATTCCGTCGATCGAATGGGCCACCGTGTAGAGGTCGTGAGAGTCCGGCTGGGCGAAGCCCGTTGCCACGATGTGGTCAAAAAGTGTCAGGAGAGGGTTCCAGTAGCCCCGGTAGTTCGCCAGCACGATGGGCTTGTCGTGGAAGCCGAGCTGCCGCCAGGTGATCATCTCGATCGTCTCGTCGAGGGTGCCGAGGCCTCCCGGCAGCACCACGAAGCCGTCGGCGCGGTCGAACATCTGTTTCTTCCGCTCGTGCATGCTGTCCACGATGACAAGTTCCGTCACGTCCGGGGACGGGGCCTCCGATTCGAGGAGTGAGCGCGGCATGATCCCGATGACCCGTCCGCCGTCCGCGAGCGCCGCCTCCGCGGCGGTTCCCATCAGGCCGATGCCGCCACCGCCGTAGATGAGCTCGATGCCGCGCGCAGCGCAGGCGGAACCGAAGGTCCGCGCGAACTGCTCCAGGCTCGGGTCGATTCCGCGCCACGACCCGCAATAGACGCAGAGTGACCTGATCGCGGTCACCTGAGGCTCAACGTTTCCAGCATTCACTTCATGGTTCTTGTTCATCGCAACCAGGAGCATAGCGATTACGGCCCCGCCCCCGCACCCCCCGGCGCTCCGGCTTGCGCCGGTTTCCGGGCAGTCCCATAATGGCCACCATCACTCAGGAAGGACGGAGACGCTCGTTCACCCGGGAGGTGACGGATGCGCAAACGATTTAGCTGGCTCGCGGTCCTCGGGATCGCGGGCGCACTGGCGGCTCCGGCCGCGGCGCAGGAGCTGCGCGGACGCATTGTCGGCACGGCGATGGACGCGACCGGAGCGGTGCTTCCGGGCGTGACGGTCACCGCCTCCAGCCCGGCGATGATCCAGGACCAGGTGGTGGTGACGGGCGGCCAGGGGACCTACGTGTTCCCGGCGCTCCCCACCGGGGTCTACTCGGTCACCTTCTCCCTCGGCGGCTTCAGCACGGTGGTTCGGGAGAACATCCAGATGACCCTGAACACCACCCTGACGGTGAACGCGACGCTCGAGGTCGGCGGTCTCGAGGAGACGATCACCATCACCGGCGAGGCCCCGGTGGTGGACGTCAAGACCACCGCCACCGGCGTGAACTTCACCGAGGAGCTCCTCGAGGACATCCCGAACGCCCGCGACATCTGGGCGGCGATGGCGCAGGCCCCCGGCTTCCAGATGGAGGGCTACGACGTGGGCGGCTCGCACACCGGCACCCAGACCGGGTTCCAGGCGTTCGGCTTCGGGGACCAGCACCGCACCCTGCTCGAAGGGATCAACGTCACCGAGACGACCTCGGGGAACGCCGGCTACTTCGACTACGGCAGCTTCGAGGACTTCCAGCTCGGCGGCTCCGGGAACATGGGCGAGACCCACGGGCTCGGCGCCTTCTTCAACCTCACGGTGAAGTCGGGCGGGGACCGCTTTGGCGGCGACATCTACGTGGACTTCGAGAACGACTCCACGGTGGGCGACAACGTCCCGGATGCGCTGCGCACCGGCGGCGGGACCCAGGGCCCCTACAAGGCGGGCGGCGACGGTCTCGAGGCCGGCAACCCGATCACCCTGCAGAGCGACATCAACATCGGCATCGGCGGACCGCTCTATCCCGGGAAGGCCTGGTTCTACGGCGGCTACCGGCTGAACCACCAGGAGAAGCTGACCATCGGCAACCCCGATCCGGCGACCACCCAGCTCGGCAACTGGACCGCGAAGGCGACCTACCAGCTCACCGAATCCAGCCAGTTGATCGGCTTCTTCAACCGGCGCACCAAGCTGCAGGCGGAGCGGAACCTGGGCCCTTCGGTGCCGCTCGATGCGGCCTGGTACCAGAGTTCGGTCAACAAGCCGATGAAGTTCGAGTACACGAACGTCGTCACCGACAAGACCTTCCTGAACGTACAGCTCAGCCACTGGATCAACCAGTTCCCCCTCTTCCCGACCGCCACCAAGTCGGAGAGCGTGGAGGGGCTGCCGGCCGGCCGCCTCGAGGTCAACACCGGCGACCTCACGAACGCCAACAACTACTACCACCTCCGGAACGTCACGAAGCCGCAGATCTCGGGCAACCTCACCTATTTCGCGGACGATCTGGCGGGACAGCACACCTTCAAGATCGGGACCGAGATCTACCGGGAGCGCCGCAAGTTCCTGCGGATGCAGCCGGAGGATCTCTTCTACCGCGACATTGACGGCGTCCCGAGCGAGGTGGACATCTACAACACGCCGAACACCGGCATCAACGACATCTTCCTGACCGCGATCTACGGACAGGATTCATGGACCCTCAACGACCGGCTGACGCTGAACCTCGGCTTCCGTTTCGACCGCTACAAGATGGGGTGGCCCGAGAACTCCCTCTCGCCCACCCACTCGGACATCTTCCCGCCGCTCGAGGTGGCGCAGCGCGACGTGCTCACGCTGTCGAACATCGGTCCGCGGGTCGGCGCCGCCTTCGACGTCACCGGCGAGGGCGAGACGGTGGTGAAGCTGTTCTTCGGGCGCTTCTACTGGAACCCGAGCACCACCATCGTGGACGACGAGAACCCGGTGGGGCAGGCCGCGTTCCGCTACGCGTTCAACGACCTGAACGGGAACCGGGTCCTCGACCCGGGCCCGAGCGGCGGCCTCGCCGACTCGCCGGAGCTCGGTGACAAGCTCAGGACCCTGGGCGGCGCCGGATTCGTGACCGTGGATCCGAACCTGACGAACGCCTACGGCCACGAGATGTCGACGCACTTCGAGCAGCAGATCGCCGACAACTTCTCCTTCCGGGCCTCCTACGTCCACAAGAACTCCCGGAACGGCTACGGGATCGTGGACCTGAACCGCGCCTTCGCCTACGACACCCCGTACACCTGGGAAGACCGCGGGCCGGACAACGTCGCGGGCACCGGTGACGACCAGACGATCCAGCTCATCGACCGCCAGCCGGGCGTTCCCGAAGACCGCCAGTACGTGAACCCGGGCGCCTACGGGCTGCCGGAGCCGGACGGGAACTACCACACCGTCGAGGTGGCGCTGAACCGCCGCTTCGCGGACCGCTGGATGTTCCTGACCTCGTTCCTGCACACCTGGGCGAACGCCTACATGCGCACCACGTCCTCGACCAGCGTGCGGGCCGCCGCCCGCTTCGACTTCGTCGAGGGCACGACCTACGAATGGCGGGCGAACCAGTCGCTCCGGCTGGGGCCGATCGACACCACCTACTGGAACTACAAGATGGTGGGGCGCTACATCTTCCCCTACGACATCGGGGTGAGCGCCTCCTACAAGCTCCAGAGCGGGTACCAGACCGGACGCCGCGTCAGCGTCCGGCTCCCGAATGCCGGCACCGAGCGGGTCATGCCGGACGGCTACAGCGACCGCGCGCCGAACGTCGGCATCTTCGACATGCGCGCCGAGAAGTCGTTCAACATTCCCGGAGGGGCGACCATGGCCCTGCTGTTCGACGGGTTCAACCTGACGAACAGCTCGACGGTCCTGAACTACCGGACCATCGGGGGCGCCCGCTACAACGAGATCGTCGCGATCCTCGACCCCCGGGTCTTCCGGCTCGGCGTCCGGATCGAGTTCTGATCGGCGCCTGACCAACGGGGGCGCCGGCCTGCGGGCCGGCGCCCCTTCTTCGTTGGGGCGCTCCACCGCGTGATGGTGTACCGGCTTGGAACGCCGGTCTCCGACCGGCACGCGCGGTGCTCCGCACCCCGCACGGCACAACCCCACCCCGACAAGACGACTCCCACCACGGCGCCGACGCCAAGAGCGA
>JAJEIY010000080.1 GCA_022828085.1 Acidobacteriota bacterium
CCGGCCTCCGGCTGGCATCGCCCGCGCAGCGGGCGAAACGCACCCCGCCATTGATCAGGACGGCGCGGCAGTGCCAGGAGTACGCGCCGCGCTCCCTCCTCCCAACCCACCGAAGTACGATCGGACCGTGATCCCGACGGCCCGGCGCGCCGGCCTCCTTGGCGG
The DNA here is from genome assembly GCA_022828085.1 of Acidobacteriota bacterium. Lineage (GTDB taxonomy): Bacteria > Acidobacteriota > Vicinamibacteria > Marinacidobacterales > Marinacidobacteraceae > Marinacidobacterium. Next base: position 166 of record JAJEIY010000080.1, read on the forward strand.
CCTCGTTCTCGCCTTCGCCGCCCACGGCGCCTTCGGCCAGACCCCGGAACCTCCCGTAGCGGACGGCCGCAACATGGAGCCGCAGATTGCCGTGCTGCTCGACCGGCTCGTGGAAGAGTTGCGGGCCCGGCCCGAAGACCCGGCCCACTGGCTGGAGTACGGGGAGACTCTCCACGCCCACGGCCTCGTCGGTGAGGCGGCGGAGTGCTACCGCGCAGCGCTCGAACTTCTACCCGCCGGAGACGTGACGCGCCTCACGGCGCGCTATCTGCTCGCCCACGCCCTGCGGGGGGCCGACCGCGCCGGCGCCGCCGAGGTGCTCGAGGCGGCGGTGGCGGAGCATCCGGGATACCCGCCAAGCCTCCTGTTCCTCGGCGAACTACGGGAAGAACTCGGTGACCGGTCCGCCGCCGAAGCCATCTACCGGCAGGCGCTCGAACTCGATCCCGGATCGCCGCTCGCGCTCTTCCGGCTCGGCTTGATCGAGTTGACGGCTGGAGAAGCCCGGGAGGCGATCGCGCTCCTCGAGCGGGCGCTGGCGCTCGCGCCGGATGCGGGCGCGGTGCGGGCGGCGCTCGCGCGCGCCTGGAATGCCGCCGGGGACCGGGACCGCGGCCGCGAGGTGCTTGGCGCCGGAGACGGGCGGCCGGACGCCGGTCTCCCTCCGATTGAAGACCCGATCCATTTCCGGATGACCGAGCGGGACATCTCTTCCCCGCGCCTGCTGGAGCGCGCCCGGATGGCGCGGGAGGCGGGCCGCCTGGAGGACGCCGAGATCCTCTATCGGGACCTGGCCCGGATCCGCTCCCGGGACGCCGACGTGCTCGCCGAGTTCGGCGCGGTGCTCGATCAACGGGGCCGGCCCGGCGAAGCGGAGCCTCGGTACCGCGATGCGGTCGCGCTCGACCCGGAACAGGCGCTCGCGCGCTTCGGGCTGGGCGTGCTCCGGGCGCGCGAGGGGAACCTTCCCGCCGCGGAATACGAGTTCCGCGCGTCGCTCGCATCCCGGCCCGACGAGCCGCAGACCCACGCCGCGCTGGGCGACGTGCTGCTCCGCCAGCGGCGCTTCGAGCCGGCCCTCGCCGCGCTGGAGCGCGCTCGCCGGCTCGATCCGGAGGACGGCTCCTCCCGCGTGCTGGCGGCGGTTGCGCTCGCCGAACTCGGCCGCTTCGAGGAAGCGTGGAGCGCGGTCCGCGAGGCGCGGAATCTGGGCGCCGAAGTACCCGAGGGCTTCGTCACCGCTCTGCGCGCGAAGCATCCCGAACCGGGCCGCTGAGGGACGGGGATCTCGCGTGCGTTCACCGGGCGCTCGGCGCCTGATCCTCACCGCCGGCCTCGGCTTGGCCGGGGTGTCCTCGCCGGCGGCCCAGGAGGGGGTCCGCCTCGAGGACGTGACCGCCGCATCGGGGGTCCGATTCCTCCACGAGCCCGGAGATCTCTCCCGGTTCCCACTGCCCGCGATCATGGGTTCGGGCGCCGCGCTCTTCGACGCCGACGGGGATGGGGACCTCGACATCTACCTGATCCAGGCGGGTCCGCTCCCAGAGGATCGCGATGGGATCCTCGCCGCGGAGATCCCCGGTAACCGCCTCTTCCTGCAGCAGCCGAACGGCGGGTTTCGGGACGACGCCGGCGCGCGCGGCCTCTTCGACCGGGGTTACGGCGCCGGGGTCGCGGTGGGGGACGTGAACGGGGATGGCGGCGCGGACGTCTTCGTCGCGAACCACGGGGAGGACGCCCTCTATTTCGGGGGCGGCGGGTCGTTCCTCCGGATGGATTCCAGCGTGTTCGGGGAGCGCTGGTCCAGTTCGGCGGCCCTTTGCGACTACGACGGCGACACCGACCTCGACCTCTACGTCGGCGGTTATCTCGCGGACGATCCGGACCGCGACTGCGTCTCGGCCTCCGGTGAACCCGACTTCTGCTCGCCGCAGAGCCTTCCCTACGAGCGCGACGGCCTTTTCCGGAACCGGGGCGACGGGACCTTCGAGGACGTGTCCGGTGAGGCGGGGATCCTGTCGGAGCGCCGGCCGGCGCTCGGCGTCCTGTGCCACGACTTCACCGGGGACGGACGGCTCGACTTCTACGTGGCGAACGACGGCGAGCCCAACCTGCTCTGGGAGCAGGCCGAGGACGGGACCTTCTCCGACGCCGCGCTCTTCCTGGGCGTGGCGCTGAACGCCCAGGGACGCTCCGAGGCCAGCATGGGAGTGCTGCTCGGGGACGTGGACGGGGACGCGGATCTCGACCTCTTCATGACCCACCTCCGCGCCCAGACGAACACGCTCTACCGGAACCAGGGCGGCGGATACCTCGACGACACTCCGGCGATGGGGCTCGCGTTGCCGAGCCTTCCCTGGACCGGTTTCGGCACGCGCTTCCTCGACCTGGAGATGGACGGTGACCTCGACCTCCTGCTCGTGAACGGCGCGGTGGCCCGGGAGGGCGGGACGCCGGCCGCCGGCGGACTCGACGTCTACGCCGAGCCGGCGCAGGCTTTCCTGGGTGACGGGGACGGCCGTTTCGAGGAAGCGGCGGTCGAGGGCTTCACGGACGTCCGGTCCGTGGGCAGGGGTCTCGTCACCGGAGACTGGGACCGCGACGGGGACCTGGACCTCCTGGTCACCGCCGTGGGCGGGCCGGCCCGCCTCTTCGAGAATCGCTCGTCAAGGGAAGGCGGATTCCTCATCGTGGAGCCGCGCGAGTTCGGACGTTCGAGTCCCGGCGCGGTGGTGACGCTCGAACTCGGCGGCCGTAGCGTGGTCCGCGCCCTGAACCCGGAGGCCGGCTACCTGACGAGCAGCGAGCCGGTGGCCCACTTCGGGATCCCGGCGGGCGCGGAGGTAACCGGCCTGCGCGTGCGCTGGCCGGACGGCGCCCAGGAGCGGTTCGAACCCCCGGAACCCAACACCCGGGTGGCGGCGTCACGGCAGGCTCCCCCCCGACGGCGTTAGCCCGGATCACGCACCGGCTTGGAACGCCGGTCTCCGACCGGCACGCGCGGTGCTCCGCACCGCGCACGGCGCAACCCCACCCGCAGAGTCGGCTGCCCCCTCGGCGTGGCGCTCAAGAGCGGAGGTAGCGCGTACGGCTTGGAACGCCGACCTCCGGTCGGCACAGCGGGCCGGAGGCCCGCGGATGACGTGCCGCGATCCGCCCTGGGCCACGCGGATCCGGGACAGGTTTGGCGGTCGTGAACGACTGACTACGAGAAATACGAGCTAGGAACCGCTGCAACCCGCGAGGTCGCAGGAAACACTCACCGGTTCGCAGTCCGGCCCGCCGGCCCGGACCTCCAGTTCCGAGATCCACTCGATCGTCATGGTCTGCCGGAATCCCTCGCCCAGGGTAGAGAACGCGAGATTCGAGACGAACACCCCGATTGTGGGGCGGAGGTTCGGGATGTCCAGGTTGGCGCCCCCGTCCGGCACCTGGATGGTGTAGGGCCGCACGAAGTCAAGCGCCGTCTCCGGATCGCCCACGTCCAGCGTCAGGTTGCCGCTGGCGATCCCGGCCGCGGTGTCGCTGCCAAGGAACGCCACCTCGAGGGACACGCCGCCGCACCGTTCCTCGGGCTCCGGCGGCGCCGGTGCGGGGGGCGCGGGTGGGGGAGCGGGCGCCGGGGGTGGCGTGGCCGGGGTGGAGCTATCCGAGCACCCCGGTAGCCACAGGGTCCCGGCGGCGAGCAGGGAAACTCCGATGCTGCGGGCGATCCGGGTGGTCACGGACTCACCTCGCGGCCGGAATGGACCACGATCTCGACGCCGTCGAGCACCTCTCCCGCTTCGACCCGCACCCACCGCAGCTGGTCGCGGAAATCAGAGGCGCCGGCCTCGTCGGCCAGCTCCGTCATTGCGTGGGCGTTCCGGCGGGTGATGAGGATCGGGTGAACCCAGAGCATCCAGTTGCCCGGCTCCAGTCCCTCCAGGAGGAATTCGCCGTTTTGGCCGGCGAAGGTCCCGGGCCCGGGCCGGGTAGTGCGGCCCGACTCGCCCGGTCGCATCGCCTGCACGTATGCGAATGCAGCGGGGCGGCCTTCAAGGACCACGCTTCCCCCCACCGTCCCGCGTGACTCGAGGAAGCCGGGCGCCGGATAGAGCAGCGAGACCGGGACGGTGTCGTCCTCGGGCAGGTCCAGCCCGTAGGAGTTGGAGTAGGACATCACCGGATCCGGGAAGAAGGCCCGGTCGGCGCCCACCGGCAGCGTCGTCCAGAGCGGCATGGGGTGCGGCTCGGTGTGCGCGAGCCCCAGGCAGTGGCCCATCTCGTGGACGGCCACCACCTCCAGGAGCCGGTAAGGGTCCTGGGGGGACCAGTTCTTCACGAAGTCGGGGTTGACCTCGATATCGCATCCCACCAGTTCGTCGCCGTCCCAGCGCCAGGCGGCGAAGGCGGTGCCCCAGTGATCCACGAATCCCTCGTGCGAGGAGAACCCGATGGTGTTGATCCCGTCGTCCTGGTCGGCCTGCGGGAGCGCGACCGCGTTCTCCTCCAGAACGATCTCGATCTGCGCGGTAGGGATGTCCGTCCAATGCGCCAGGCCGCGTTCCACGATCGCGGTCCAACCCTCCTGGGTGAGTTCCACGTCGGGAGGAAGGTTGTCGTTGTCGAGCATCCGGAAACGGAGGGGGAAATCGGACGCGTCCCAGTGAAGCGCGTCAGCAGAGGACGGAGTCCACGTCGTTCGGCTGCGCAGGCGGTAGCCGTCCGCCGGCGCGACAGCGGCGAGGACCGCAAGGACCGCCGTGACGGTTGCCGGGCGTCTCACGACCCGCTGTTCCCCTCGATCGGCGTCGAGAGCGTGCCGATCCCCTCGATCTCGATGTGGACGGTCTGGCCGGGGCTCAGGAACTCGGGCGGCTCCCGCGCCGAGCCGACCCCGTCCGGGGTGCCGGTGGCGATCACGTCTCCGGGGTGGAGGGTCACGATCTGGCTCGCGTAGGCGACGAGGTGCGCGACCGAGTAGATCATGCTGGCCGTGGTGTCGTCCTGGACGACCCGGTCATCGATCCGGGTGGTGAGCCGAAGCGCCTGCGGATCGGGCAGGAAGGCGGCCGGCGTGACGTAGGGCCCCATCGGGGCGGCGCGGTCGCCGCTCTTTCCGGAGAACCAGTCGGGGCCCGGGAGCATGGGGTTTTCGCGGTAGCGGCCGCCCCGGTCGCTCACGTCGAAGACGACCGTGTAGCCGAACACGTGGTCGAGGGCGTCCTCCAGCGAAACTCGCAGGGCGGTCTTCCCGATGACCACGCCGAGTTCGCCCTCCCAGTCGATCCGGTCCCGGCCGGGCGGAATCCGGTAGGGCTCGCCCGGCCCGATGATGCCGGAGCGGGGCGACTTGGCGAAGAGGTACGGGGCGTCCCGGTCGGGGTCCACCTCCTGCTCCACGTCCATCTCGGCGGCGTGGGAGCGGTAGTTGGCCGCCGCCGCCAGCAGGTGCGCGGGGTAGAGGAGCGGCGCCGTCAAACGATGGGGCTCGATCCGGAACCGGAACCCGTCCTCGCGGCCCGCGAAATGGTTCGCAAGCTGGTTCAGCCGGCTCTGCGCCCGGTCGCCGGCGGCGATGACCGCGATCAGGTCCGAAGGAAAACCGTACGGCTGGGCGCTGATCTCGGTGGCGAAGAGGGCGTCGGCCGCGGCCAGGTCCAGAATCGTGTCCCCGATGACGATGGCCGGGCGGGGCGAGCCGTCCCCCGCGTCGGAGGCCCGGTAGGTCGCCAGCCGGTAGGGCGTTCGGGGATCCGCCGAGGGCAGCGTGATGTCGCTGGTTCCGCCGCACCCCGCCAGGCTGAAGAGGACGGCGGCCGCCACCGGGATCCGGAAGGGTGTTCTTTTTGGAGCCTCAACCATGATGCGAATAGCCTAATGGTGCGCGGAGGACCTCCCATGATGCGTCTGCTACTCGTTCTGTCCCTCGGCCTGCTGGTCGGGTTCGTCTCGGGTTCCCGGTTCGCGGGCGGCCAGGAGGCGCGCACCCGCCGGGAGCCGCAGTTCGAGAACGAACACCTGAAGGTCTGGAAGACGTTCATCGTTCCGAACCAGCCGCTCGCCATGCACCGCCACGAGAACGGCCGGGCCATCGTGGCGATTCGCGGCGGCACCCTGCATGTGGTGACCGAGGAGGGCGAGGAGAAGGCCATGCACTGGGAGAGCGGGAAGGCCTACTGGCTGGACGCCGATCCGCCCGGCGAGCTGCACGGCGACGTGAACCGGGGCGAGGATCCCATGGAGGTCATCGTCCTCGAGCTCCAGCGCTGAGTTGGCGGGCGCCGTGGAACAGAAACCGGTCGGGTTCGGCCTGATCGGGACCGGAATGGCGGGCGGCTTCAGCGCCCGGGAGTTGGCATTTGTCGAGGGCGGGTTCCTGGCAGCGGTCTGCTCGCGCGATCCCGAGCGGTTGCGCGCGTTTGCCGCCGAGCACGGGAACCCGCGCGCCCACACGGACTACCGGGAGCTGATCGCCGATCCGGAGGTGGAGGTGGTGATCGTCACGTCCCCCACGGGCCTCCACGCCGAAATGACCCTGGCGGCGGCGGACGCCGGCCGGCACGTGCTGGTGGAAAAACCTCTTGAAGCGACGGTCGAGGCCGGTGAGCGGATGGTGGAGCACTGCCGGGCAAGGGGCGTGCGCCTCGGGGTCATCTTCCAGATGCGGTTCGGACGGGTCGCCGACATGCTTCGCGAGCTGCTGGGCAGCGGCGGGCTGGGGGAGATCTGGCTCGCCGATGCGTTCGACAAGGCCAGCCGGTCCCCGTCCTACTACCGGAGGGCGGCGTGGCGCGGCACCGCAGCGCTCGAGGGTGGGGGCTGCCTCATGACGCAGTCCATCCACATCATCGACCTGCTGCAGCATCTCGTGGGCCCGGTGGTCTCGGTGATCGGGCGCACCGCCACCCGGCGGCACAGCATCGAAGTGGAGGATCTCGCGACCGCGCTGCTGCGCTTCGACAACGGCGCCATGGGGGTCGTGGAGAGCACCACCGCGATCCGTCCGGCGCTCCGCTCGCGGCTCGAGATCCACGGGGAGCGCGGCACGGTGATCGCGAACGCCCAGTACGATCATTTCCTCGTCTGGGACGTGGAAGGCGTGCCGGGTCCGGAGGGGTTGCCGGAGACGCCCGACTGGGTGGACACGGACGACCCCTGGGCCTATCCCCAGACCCGGCACCGGGTGCAGCTTCAGGACATGGCGGACGCGGTGCGGGAAGGCCGGGACCCGGTGCTCACCGGCGAGGAGGCGCTCCGGTCGCTGCGGGTGGTGAAGGCGATCCAGGAGTCGAGCGCCCTGGGCCGCGAGGTGTTCCTCCACGCCTAGGAGCGCCGCTCTTCAGAGCGGCATCGCCCGCGCAGCGGGCGAAACTCCCTCAGCCATTTCGCCGCATAGCGCAGGACACCACGGGTATGGCGCAACGCTGTCAAACGTCGGTTCACCATCCGCGTCGCGGGCCCCGTGATGGCGCCGCCGGCTTGGCACCGCCGGCTTGGAACGCCGGTCTCCGACCGGCACGCGGCCCGAAGGGCCGCAGGCGACGTATCGCTGTTTGCCCCGATGGGACGCCGGGACAAGGATGTGGCCCCTGTTCCGGTCGGCTCCGAAGAAGAGAGCCATGCCGCGGGT
>JAJEIY010000090.1 GCA_022828085.1 Acidobacteriota bacterium
CGCGCGTGCCGGTCGGAGACCGGCGTTCCAAGCCGGCGGTCCCGGCCGGGACGGCTACTGCGCGATCAGGAGGTGACGCTGACCGGATCGTCGGCCGGAAGCAGTTCGGCGCGGACTGCCGGAGCCGTCACGGCGACGGACCGCCGCGCGCGTCGCCGGCGCGAGAGCAGCACGTAGCCCGCCCCGGAGGCGAAGACGGCGTACGGCATCGCCAGCAGGAACAGGATCGCGTTGTTGAAGCTGGCGGCCACCTCTTCGTTCTGCTCAAGCGCGGTCCGGCACATGGAGCACTGGGCGGACGCGTCGGCGACCGGCAGCGCCAGAAGCGCCACCGTGGCGATGGCGACGAGCAGGCCGGAACGGGACATGGCGGTCAGCCAGAGTGCTCCCTCAGGCTCTGGAACGACTCCAGGATGTGGCCGCCGTCGTAGGCCGGCAGCACGAACATCAGGATCGCAGTCACGAACAACCCGACCATCACCGTCAGGATGAGCCCCATGTGCTCGAACTTCAGGTGCATGTAGTAGAAGATGATGAGGGTCGCCTTGATCGCCGAGCCGAAGAGCAGGACCAGGACCGCCAGGGCGGCGGGCAGGCTGGCGCCCTCGACGGCGATCATGAGCAGGGTGACGGCGAGGAGCACCACCCAGAGGAGCCAGTAGAAGCGGTAGGGATGAGCGTCGCTGGACATTTCGCTTCTCCTAGACCAGGTAGAAGAGGGCGAAGACGAAGACCCAGACCAGGTCCACGAAGTGCCAGTAGAGGCCGGCGTTCTCGACGCCGGCAGGGGAATAGCGGCCCATGGCGGCCCGGATCGCCACTACCAGCAGCACGGTCACGCCGGTGAGGACGTGGAAGCCGTGGAAGCCGGTGATGATGAAGAAGAACTGGCTGAAGGTGGGCGAGCCCCACGGGTTTCCGAGGAGTCCGCCGCCGTCCTGGATGAAGTGGGTCCACTCGTAGGCCTGCATCCCGAGGAAGATGAAGCCTCCGAGGATGGTGAGCCACACGAACTTGGAGGCTGTCTTCGCGCGCCCGAGCTCGGCCGCCTTCACCCCGCACGCCATGGTGGCGGAGGAGGTGATCAGCACGAACGTCATCGTCGCGATGTAGGTGAGGCTGAAGACCTCGCTCTGCGTCGGCCAGTCGCCGGTGGCAATCCGCACCACGCCGTAGCTGACCAGCAGGCCGGCGAACAGCAGCGCGTCGGTGACGATGAAGAACCACATCATCATCTTTTGCCAGGTCACACCGAAGGGGCTCGCACCGCCCCCCCAGTCCGCCTGAGCAATCGCGGTCTGGCTCATGCGTCCTCCTCTCCCAATCGGCGTCCGGTCTGCGAAACGGACATCAGCCGAGAAGAGACAGTACGGCCAGCAGATAGATCCACAGGCCGCCTACGAAATGCCAGTAGATGGCGGTCAGGGTGGGCGCGTCCGAACGCCCGGGGACGAGCTTGCCGGCGGCGGCCAGCCCGAACAGCGCGAGCAGCGCCAGGACGCCGGCGAGCAGGTGGACGGCGTGGACCCCGGTCAACACGAAGAAGAAGGAACTCTTCGGGTGGCTCTGGAGGTAGATCCCGGCCTCGTTGAGCGAGAGCCAGGCGGCGTACTGGCCGGCCAGGAACCCGGTCCCGAGCGCGGCGGTCGCGGCGCTCCACGACCGGAAGGACGGGAGGCTGCCGCGCTGGAAAGCCCGCCGGGCCAACTCGAGCGTGAGGGAACTGGCCAGAATCAGCGCCGTGCTCATCCAGAGGACCGGAGGCAGCTCGAGAACCGCCCAGTCCCCGCCCCCGCTCCGCACGATGTAGGCGGAGGTGAAGGCGGCGAACAGCATCGTGATCCCGCCGAGGGCCACGAGCAGGCCGAGGCGGTTGATGTGACGACGGTCGGACGAGGTCCGCGCCGCGTCGATGGGCGCTGCCGCTCCGGCCGTCCAGGAACTCACCTTGGTCATCCTGCGGGAAGCCCGATCAGGCCTCCCACTGCGGCGTGAAGTCGCGCTTCTTGCCGGGCTCGGAGTAGTCGTAGGGCCAGCGGTGGGCCGGCGGAATCTCGCCTTCCCAGTTGCCGTGCCCGGGATGGGCCGGAGCGGACCACTCGAGGCCGGCGGAGTTCCACGGGTTCGCGGTCGCCGGCACGCCGCGCCGCATGCTGACGAAGTAGTTGTAGATGAAGATCAGTTGCCCGGCGAACAGCACGAAGGCGGAGATCGTGATGAACAGGTTCACCGGCTGCAGGGGCTGCAGGAACTCGTAGACGTTCGGGTCGTAGATGCGTCGCATCATTCCCGAGACGCCGAGGTAGTGCATCGGGAAGAACACCGCGTAGTAGGCGACGAACGTGATCCAGAAGTGGATCTTCCCGAGACGCTCGCTCAGCATCCTGCCGAACATCTTGGGATACCAGTAGTAGACCGCCCCGAAGGCGCCGAAGAGTCCGGCGCCCGCCATGATGAAGTGGAAGTGTCCGACCACGAAGTACGTGTCGTGGAGTTGGATGTCCACGGCGTTCGTACCCAGGAAGATGCCGGTGAGGCCGCCGGTCACGAACAGCGAAACGACGCCCAGTCCGAACAGGGAGGCGCTCGTGAACTGGATCCTCGCCCGCGCGATCGTGAACAGCCAGTTGAACGCCTTGACCGCCGAGGGAATCGCGATCGCGAGCGTGGTCACCACGAACAGGCTGCCGAGGAACGGGCTCATCCCGCTCACGAACATGTGGTGGCCCCAGACCAGGAAGCTCAGCGTGCCGATCGCCCAGATGGCGTACACCATCGAGCGGTAGCCGAAGATGGGCCGGCGGCAGAAAGTGGCCAGGATGTCCGAGGTGAAGCCCATGGCCGGCAGCATGATGATGTAGACCTCGGGGTGGCCGAGGAACCAGAAGAGGTGCTGCCAGAGCAGCGGGGTGCCGCCCTCGTGGGGCATCAGGGTGTCGCCGATGAAGATGCCGGCCGGGAGGAAGAAGCTGGTTCCGAGCGACCGGTCGAAGGTCAGCAGCAGGGCGCCCGCGGCCAGCGCCGGGAAGGACAGCAGACCCAGGATGCCGACCACGAACTGGGCCCAGGTGGTGAGCGGCATGCGCATCATCCGGAGTCCCTTGGTCCTGAGGTTCAGGATCGTCACCACGAAGTTGAGGCCGCCCATGGTGAAGGAAGCCACGAAGAAGATCATCCCGACCAGCCAGAGGGTCTGGCCCAGATCGGAGCCCGGTATGGCGCTCCGTATCGCCGAGAGCGGCGGATAGGCGGTCCAGCCGGAGGCGGCCGCCCCGCCCTCCACGAAGAAGGAGATGATGATGATGATCGCGCCGGGAACCACGGTCCAGAAGGACAGCATGTTCAGGAACGGGAACGCCATGTCCCGCGCTCCGATCTGAAGGGGAATCAGGAAGTTCCCGAAGCCGCTGACCGGCAGCAGCGAGAGCAGGAAGAACACCATGATCGTCCCGTGCATGGTGAACAGCGAGACGTAGAACTCGGGGGTCATGATCCCGCTGGCCATGCCGACCGGGAACAGGTTCTCGAGGAAGGGCCAGGGCTGCGAGGGGAAGCCGAGCTGGAGGCGGATCAGCACCGCCAGGATCCCGCCGATGAACCCCATGCTCATCGCGAGCGTGAAGTACTGCTTGCCGATCATCTTGTGATCGAAGCTGAAGATGTACTTGCTCACGAAGCCTTGCTTTTCGTGCTCCATCGCTTTACTCCGTAGTTCTTGGGGGGATCCGCTTCTTCGTTCGCCTGCTCGCCGCTTCGCCTACTCCGCCGAGGCGGACGGGGCCTCCGCCGCCGGTTCCGTCGCATCGGCCACCGAGGCCGGCGCGTTGTCGCTCAGCCACTGCCGGTAGTCCGCCTCTTCCATCACCTCGAGGAAGGCGCGCATCCGGTAGTGACCGAGTCCGCAGAGCTCGGCGCACGCCACCTCGTAACTCCCGGTCTTGACCGGGGTGAACCAGACCTCGGTGGTCATGCCCGGCACCAGGTCCTGTTTCACCCGGAAGTTGGGAAGGAAAATGGCGTGCTGGACGTCCTTCGACCGCATCAGGATGCGCGTCGGACGGTTCACCGGGATGACCAGCTGGTTGGTGAGCACCCAGTCGTCCGCGGCCGCCGGGTCCGTCTCGTCGAGGCCGATCTGGTTGTCGATGGCGTAGAGCGTGGGATCGAAGCGGCCGAACTCGCCATCCGCTCCGGGATAGTGGAAGTCCCACTGGAACTGCGCCCCGACGGCCATCACCGTCACCGCATCCTCCGGCGCCGGACCCTTCACGCGATCCCAGTAGATCAGGCCGGTGAAGACGATCGGGATGAGGATGGCCGCGGTTCCGATGGTCCAGGTGAGTTCGAGCTTGTGGCTCTCGTGCCAGTAGCTCGACTCGGCGCCGGGCCGGTCGCCGCGGTACCGGTAGATGACGTAGCCGAGCGCGAGCTGATAGAGGATGTAGGCCGCCCCGGTGATCCCGAGGATCACGTAGTAGAGGGTGTCCAGATAGCCGCGGTCGGATGCCAGCTCGGGCACTCCGTAGCGAACGTAGTAGAGCGACGAGAGCACCACGATCGCCCAGATGACGACCGCCATGGCGATCCCCTGAAGACTTCCGCGGCTTCCCTTCGGTTCATCGGCCATCTGATGTTTCTCCTGGGGTTTACTGACGGGACGCTTGTCGGCCAAGGCGTCCGGGTGCGGCTTCGATCAGAGATCCCAAGGGATCAGCGGTCGTAGTTCATCAGGTACGACGCCACTGCGCGCATCTGCGCCATCGGGTCGCCGTCCAGCACGTCCGGCAGGGGTGTCAGCCGGTTGCCCTGCTGATCGGTCGGCCAGAACTGCGGCATCTGCGTCCCCGGGGTGATCGACTGCGGATCGAGCATCCAGTCCACGATCCAGTCGTGGGTCAGCCGCTCCCCGGAAAGCCGGAAGGACGGGGCGAGCTGCGACGCCTCCATGGTGCCGGCCGCCGCCGCGATGTGGCAGCGCTCGCACTGGAGCTGGTCGAGCAACTGCGCGCCCACCCGGAGTTCCGCGCGGTCGTACACCCGCTCCTGTTCCTCGTCGAACGGCTGGGCGCCGTCCATCGCGAGGAACCCGGAAATCAGGGTGTTCGCTTCCTCGTTGGTGAAGTTGAAACTCGGCATCCGGACGTTCATCCAGAACCGCACCTCGGTGGGATCCGCAAGAAAGTGGTAGAGCCAGTCCGCCTGGGTCCGACGTCCCTGGGTGTTCAGGTTGGGCGGATGCATGCCGGTGTCTTCGATCGTTTCGTAGATGCCGCCGCCGACACCGTCGATGAGATGGCAGCCGCGGCAGTTGTAGTTGTGGATCAGGTGGCGCGCCTGTTCGGCGACCGCCTCGGCCGCGGAGAGCGTCTTGGTTCCCTCCTGCGGGAACTCGTCGCGCACCTGACCCAGCAGGTTCCGCACGACGTGCTGCCGGTCGCCGTCCGAGAAACCGAACTGCGGCATGCGGAGTTTTTCGGCCGGGGCCTTCACTTTTCCACGGTCGTAGCTCCGGGGCGCGGCGAGCTTCTGCTCCAGCCACGCCTGGCGGGTGTGCGGGATGTCGATGTACCCGAAGTCGAGGCGGGTCACCATCTTGGACCCCCAGGTCGAGAGGTCCACTCCGATCTTCTGGGCGTCTTCGAAGCCGCCGATCTCGTGGCAGCCGAAGCAACCATGCCGGCGAATCAGCCATTCACCCGAGAAGAGCAGCTTTTCCCGCTCCGACATCCCGGCGAGCCGCTCGGCGGCCATCGCATCCGGGAGGCTGGTCCTCAGGAACTCGCGGGTCAGTTCGTCCAGCTCGCCGGCGTCCGCCTGCGGGACCGCCATCGAGGCGAACCCGTTCGATTCGAGCCCCATGAGCCAGGCGGTGATGTCCGCGGCCTCCTGGTCGGTGAGCCGGAGGTCCGGCATGTAGGTCTCTTCCCAGTAGTGCCGCGGGTTTCGTACCCACTCGTAGACGAAGCCGGCATCCAGCTTGGTGCCGGTGCCCACCAGCGCCGGGCCGCGCCGCCGGTAGATGCTCGCCTGGTCGTAACCGCTCTCGTCGGTGAGGTGGCACCCGAGGCAGCCGATCTCGTTCGCAAGCGTCTCGCCGCGCTCCGCGTTCCCGCGCGGGGGCGCGGCGTAGTCGGCGTCGTCGGTCGAATGCTCGAAGACGTACTCGACGATCGCGGCGACCTCGGTGTCGTTCCGGGCCCTGAGTTCGGAGTCCGGGTTGTTGTCGAGGTTCCAGAACGTCGGCATCCAGGTGGACTGCCGGAACGCCTTCGGATCCCGTACCCAGCGCGCCACGAAGTCGCGGTCGGTCTTGTGGGCGATCCGCTTCAGCGACGGTCCCCGGTTCCGCTTGTCCTCGTAACCGGCCGTGTTGTGACACCCCCAGCAGCCGGCGAGTTCATAGGTCATCCGGCTCTGGTTGAGCTGCTCGGCTCCGGGAATGAAGACCTGGTCGCGGTGGCACTTGATGCACCCGGCTTCCGTGAGGTTTGCCTGGTACATCGGGTTGTCCCAGTAGTGGTCTTCCTTCCAGCCGTACTGCTCCATCCACGCGTGTTCTTCCTCGACCGACTCGGGAGTGTGGGTGGCGCCGCTGAAACTCAGTTTGCGGCCGCGTCCGAGGTGGCAGGAGGTGCAGCCGAAGTCGTCCACCGGATGGCTGGACTCGCGGCTGACGAAGATGTCCAGGTTCGGGTGCGTGGTGAACGGCTGGGGCGCGTCCGCGTAGTCGGGGTTGTCGATCGCGAGATGACAGGTCTGGCAGCGGTCGATCCGCGGCACCTGGGCGAAGTTGAGCTCCTCGGTGACGTTCCGGACCAGCACCTGCCGGACCTCGATGGAGGGATCGATGAAGTCCACGACGGGAAGGTTGCGGAAGGTGTTCGGGAAGCTGGGCGCCAGGCTGTCGAGCTTGTTGCGGGCGAGCGTCACCGCCTGGGTCAGCTCTTCCATTCGTCCGGCCAGTTCCGTCACGCTGGAGCGCTGTTCGCGGAGTTCGGCCCGCTTCTCGGTCAGCTCGAAGTCGAGCGCCACCCGGACGTCCCGCGCCGTGAAGAAGCTCGTCTCGAGCGCCTGGAACTCGTCGTCGCTCACCGCCCTGCCCAGGGGCGTGCCGCGCTCGCGGGTCTCCTCGTAGTAGAACTTGTCGGAGTCGTAGACCGCCTTGATCTCGCGCTCGCGGATGTCCGCCAGCGTGCGGCGGGTGTCGAGGTCCGCGATCTCGGTTTCGAGGGCTTCGAGCGCGGCCTGCTCGGCGGCGAGGGCGGTCCGGGCCTGCTGGAGTTCCGCCTGAACGCTCTGCAGGTCCGCCTGGTTGATCCCCTGCTGCGCTTCCTGGATCTGCCGCGCCGTGAGGTCGCGCTCCATCTGGACGAACTGCCGCTGGAACCCCTTCCACTCGCGCGAGTAGTCGAACCAGATCATCCACAGCGTCGAGAACAGCAAGAAGACGCTCGAGACCGCGAAGATGACGTTCAGCTTCGAGATGTTGTGGGCGTGGCCGGGAGCGACTTTGGACACTGCTGGTTGCCTAGATGTTGAAGAAGATTTCCGGGAAAGCGACGATGTACTTGAGGTTGAAGGCCCACCGCAGATACATCTTGATCGGCAGGCTCATCATCATCAGGAAGAGGCTGACGCCGAGGTAGTAGCGGGTGGCGCCCATCTTTTCGAAGTAGTGGTGGCAGCTCAGCCACTTGAGCCCGGTGGGGAACCGGTCCCTCGGCCACGACATGACCACCGGAAGCACGAACAGGTACGCCCCGACCATCAGGATGCCGAGCCATTCCCGCATGAGCGCGGCAAAGAATCCTCCCGTCGGCAGCGGACGCCCGAGCAGCTTCACCCAGAAGAAGTCGGAGACGTTGACGTTGAGCAGCGGCTCCACCCGGTGGACATCCCAGTACTCGTAGGGGCCGAAGAAGTTCCAGGTGGGCCCCCGCAGGAACGTGCCCGAGACCACCAGCAGGCACCAGAGGATCAGGAAGCCGAACAGGAAGATGACGATCTCGGCCTTCCGCTCCTTGAAGGTGAAGTAGCCGTTGCCCTTCGGGTTCGTGTCGATGTAGGGAATCGCCATCAGCCCCACGATGATGAGCGTGGGGAAGACCACCCCGGCGAGCCAGGGGTCGAAATAGACGAGCATCTCCTGGAGCCCGAGGAAGTACCAGGGCGCCTTGGACGGGTTGGGCGAATCGGCGGGGTTCGCCGGCTGCTCCAGCGGCGCCGCCAGCAGGATGGACCACACCAGCAGCACGATGCTGAGAATCACCATCGCGAGCATCTCGGTGTAGACGAGATCGGGCCACACCCAGACCTTTTCGGACTCCTGCTTCTCGAGGACCTCTTCCTCGCCCGCGCTCCGCCGGTCGTTCTGGATCCCCTGGTGCATCGCGAACCAGGTGAAGAAGAAGACCAGGAAGATGACTCCGGTGATCGGGATGTTGTCGGGCTTCGCGACGATCAGGAAGAAGTCGGGGTCCCACATGCTCGCGGTGTAGAACACGGCGAGGACCGCGAAGAACACCTTCGCGGAGGTCTTGCTCCAGACCTGGGTGAAGCGGAAGGCGGCCAGCAGGCCGAGCGTCGCGATCGTGAACAGGACCGTGGGCCCCGAGGCCCAGTTCACGAGGTCCTTGAAGAGGTCGATCACTGTCTCAACGGGTCGCGGCGGGAACGTCTTCTCTCAAAGGTGGATTCGGACCTACATCGGCCCCGAGATACCCCCGTCCTTGCGGACCCGCCAGAAGTGCACCGCCATCAGGAACGCGGCGACCAGGGGTAACCCGACACAGTGAAGGACGTAGAAGCGGAGGAGGGTGGGCTGGCCGACCGAGCGGGCGCCCAGCAGCGCGAAGCGCGCGTCGTTCCCCGCGTTGATGAGGCTGATGTCCCCCAGGGTGAGGGAGGCCGATAACGGCCCCTCCGTTCCGAGGAGCGGCGTCGCGCGCGCCATGTTGGAACCCACCGCGATCGCCCAGATCGCCAGCTGGTCCCAGGGCAGCAGATAGCCGGTGAAGGAGAGGAGCAGGGTGAGCACCAGCAGGACCACCCCGATGCCCCAGTTGAACTCCCGCGGCGGCTTGTAGGAACCGGTCATGAAGACGCGCAGCATGTGCAGCCACACGGTGATGACCATCGCGTGCGCGCCCCAGCGGTGGAGTTCGCGCATGATGCCGAGCGGCACGTGCTCCTGCAGGTCCACGATGTCCGCGTAGGCGTATTCCACCGTGGGCCGGTAGTAGAACATCAGGAGCAGCCCGGTGAAGGTGAGCACCAGGAACAGGAAGAAGGTGATGCCTCCCATGCACCAGGTGTAGCGGAGCTTGATGCCCGCCTTCCGGGACTTCACCGGATGCAGGTGCAGGAACACGTTGCTCATCATCACGAGCGCCCGGTTCCGGTTGCTGACCGGCTTGCCGTGACGGAAGATCGAGGTCCAGACCTGCGAGTCCGTCGCCTCCTTCCAGGCGGCGGAGAGAGGCGCCAGGATGCGGTTCAACATGACGCCCGGACCTTTCGCTTACGTGAGGGAGAGGAAGGAAGCGGGGTCGTTCCACTGACCCGCTTCGAACTTGAAGAGGCGCGACTTGTCGATGAGGACCTGGCCGTCCTCCGCGAGACTCACTCCCACGCGCTCCAGCGGCCGGGGCGCCGGTCCCTCGAAGTTGATCCCGGAGGCGTAGAACCCGCTGCCGTGGCAGGGGCACTTGAACTTGCTCTCGGCCTCGAGCCAGTTCGGGGTGCATCCCAGGTGGGTGCAGATCGTGGAGAGCGCGTAGATTCCTTCCTCGTCGCGGACGATCCAGACCTGGTAGCGCTCCTTGAAACGGGTGTCCACGACTCCGATGGCGAAGTCATCCGGAAAGCCCGCCGTGAAGGTCGAAGGCGGCTCGGTGAGCACGTTCGGGAACATGAACCGGCCCGCCGCGGTCAGGCCGGCCGCCATCGCGGCCGTGAACATGCCCCAGCCGATGGCGAGGAACGGGAACTCCCGGCGGGTGACCTTTTTCGCGGCGCCGGCAGCCCGCCGGGGAGCCGGTTTCGGGGGTGCCGGTTGGGCCGGGGGATCAGGCATTGCTTGGAGTTCGAGAAATTCTGGATCGGCGCGGGATTCTAACGGAAGCCCCCCGAAGTGGAGTCATGGATTTGTCGCCTCAGCGAGGTGGGAGTTGTCCCGCCGTTCCCCTTCCGGCAAGGGCCGAAAGCGCGGCCTCGCGAACCCTGAGGTCCGGATCGCTTTCCCCGACCTCCTCGAGCCGGGCCCGGACCATCGGGGACTCGAGCACACCCGCCGCCTGCACGGCGCTCAGCCGGGCGAGCGTCCGCTCGCCGTCCAGCATTCCGGGCACGTTCGCCCAGTAGTCCGGTTCCATCATGCCGAGGAGCCGTTCGGCGGCCGCCTCGTCGCCGATGCGGGCGAGCGCCACCACCGCGTTCACGGAAACGTCCAGTACGGGATCGTCGACCGCCCGCCGGAGCGCCTCGGCGCCCTCGGGATCGCCGATGGCCCCGAGACCGTAGACCGCCATGGTGCGCAGTCCCGCGTCGTCGGCCCGGCTGGCTTCGCCGAGCGCGGAGACCGCGGCGCCGCCCCCGATGGCGCCGAGCGCCCAGGCCGCATAGACCCGCACCGTCTCGTCCGGATCGGCAAGCGCCGCGGCGAGCGCCGGAACCGCCGTCTCCTCGGAGAGGGTTCCGAGGGCGAGAGCGAGGTACTGGCGCACCCACGGGTCCGCCGGCGGCGCCGCTTCTCCCAAGGCCCGCACCAGGTCGGGTCCGAGGGCGCGGAATTCCGCTGGATCACCGTGCTGGATGCGGTTCGCGAGTTCGAACGCCGCCTGGCGCTGCTCCCGGTGTCCGCCGGAACGGATCCGCTGGAGCTGTTCCTCGGCGGTGGTGTCGTCGGAGACGAGCCACGCGAACCCCAGGAAGATCCCCACTCCGAGGATCACCACCAGCATGGGGATCACGAAGAACTGCAGCAGGGTCCGCGCGAACGAAACGTCCCCCGCTTCGGGTGGCGGGGGAGACGGCTCGGTCATGGGGACGGCGCCAACAGGGTGTTTATAGCGCCTCGAACTCGCTGATCTTGGCCCGGTCGCGCTGGATGCCCTCGAAGGTGGGGATGTCCACCGTCTGCATGGGATCGGTGTAGGCGGTGTCCGGGTGGGTGTGCACCGCGATCGCGATGCCGGAGGCGCCGGCGCTGAGCGCGGCGCGAGCCAGCGGGCGCACGCGGTCCCGTTCGGCAACCGCATGCGAAGGGTCCACCAGCACCGGCAGATGGGACATCCGCCGGACCACCGGAACGCCGTGGAGATCGAGCAGGGTGCGGCGCTGGCCGCCGGTCCGGATGCCGCGCTCGCAGAGGACCACATCCCGCTTCTCGCGGGCAAGAAGGGATTCCGCCGCCATCAACCACTCTTCAACGGTCGCGGATGGTCCCCGCTCCAGAATGACAGGCACGGCGAGGTCGGCAGCGATCTCCAGGAGTGCTTCGTTTTCCATGTGACGCCCGGCGATCTCGACGGCGTCGACGCACCGGGCCACTCGCTCGGCGGTCCGCGGGTCCACGATCTCTGTAATGACCGGTATCCCGGTTTCCTCGCGCACCCGTTCCAGGGTGTGGAGGCCCTCGTCGCCGACGCCAGCAAAATGGTACGGCCCAACGTTCTCCGACCCCAGCCGCGCGCGGAAGAGGTCGGCTTTCGCCGCGTGGAGGGCGCGGGCGATCTCGACAGTTCGCGCCTCGGTCTCAACGCTGCACGGTCCGGCGATCACCACCGGGTCGCGTCCCCCCACCGGGACCCCGCCGATCTCCACCACACTGTCCGCCGGATGGACCTCGCGGCTGACCAGCTTGAACGGCTTGGTGACCGGGATGCAGCGGGCGACCCCGGGGAGCCGGATCAGGAACGAGGGGTCCACCGGACCCCGGTTTCCCGTGACGCAGATCGCGGTCCGGTCGGCGCCCGGCACCCGGAGCGGGGTGAAACCCATGTCGCGGATCGCGGTTTCGACGCGCGCGCACTGCTCCTCCGTGGGGGTCGTCTGCATGATGACCAGCATGACTAACAGCCCGCGGAAACAGCGCCCCGCACGGAGCGGAGCGGAGTCGATACGCCGGAACAGCGGAAAGCGCTGCCGTGCGGGGCGCGGTTCCCGCGGGTGATAGCGCGGCTCGCTGCGCGACCCGCGCCATCTTCTTTCGCGGGGAAGGGGAAACCCCCTCCCCGCACCCCTCCCCCCGCGGCGCCACGCGCCGCGAACGTCTCGCGCAAGGTTGTCTCCACGGGCTCTCTACTCCTCTGCGGTAAGTCGGAGTACGGCGGAACGGTAGCCGGCAACGAGGCGGTCCGCGTCCGCAGGAGCACCGTAGAGGGTTCCCACCAGCCGCGCCAGATGGCTTCCAACGACCGCGATCCGCGCCCCGGCCTCGAAGGCGCGGACGATCTGGTCGCGACTGGAGAGCCCGAAGCCGAGACACACCGGAGCGTCCGTGATCGCTCGCACCTGGGCGACCCGGTCGAGTACGCCGTCGAAACCGGTCGCACGCACCCCGGTGACGCCCTGGAAGCCAGCCAGATACAGAAAACGCGAAGCGGCGGCGAGCCGCCGGAGACGCGGCGCCGGGGTCAGGGGGCCCGCCAGCTCGACATGGCCGAGACGGGAGCGCCGGCACGCCCGGCGCAGCGGAGTCGCCTCGTCAATTGGAATGTCCGGTACCAGGAGCGTGGAAGCACCCGCGTCCGCTGCCGCACCCGTGAATCGCTCGTATCCGGTGCGATGCACGAGATTGCCGTACACCAGGAGGTTGAGCGGGATACCGGGACTGGCCTCCGCGATCCTTCCCAGGAGCTCGAACGCGCGCCGGGTGGACGTCCCCCCGGCAAGGGCTCGCCCCGTGGCCGCCTGGATGGCCGGCCCGTCGGCCGCCGGATCGCTGTAGGGAAACCCGATCTCGAGCATCCCGGCGCCCGCCGAGACCGCGGCCCGCGCCAGCTCGACGGAAACTTCGGGAGTCGGGTCCCCGAGGACGAGAAACGGCGAGACCGACGGACCGCGGCCGAGTGCGGTGCGGAGCGACCGGAGGCTCATCGGGAGCGGTCGAGCGCGAAGTAGGTCTCGAGGTCCTTGTCGCCGCGTCCGCAGAGGTTCAGGAGCACCCGCGCCCCGGCGGGAAGCTCTCCCGACTCGCGGGCGCGCAGCACGAACGCGAGCGCGTGCGACGGCTCGAAAGCGGGCACGATCCCTTCGGTGGCCGACAGCACCTCGAAGGCCGCCAGCGCTTCCTCGTCGGTGGCGGCCACGTAGCGAGCCCGGCCGGTCTCCTGGAGATGGGCGTGCTCGGGGCCGACGCCGGGGTAGTCGAGCCCGGCCGAAATGCTGTGGGGTTCGAGGATCTGCCCCTCGTCGTCCTGCAGCACCATGGTGCGGGCTCCGTGGAGCAGGCCGGGCGTCCCCCGGACCAGGGTGGCCCCGTGGCGGCCGCTGTCCAGTCCCGCTCCGCCGGGTTCGACGCCGACGAGCCGCACCGACTCCTCGGGAACGAAGGCGTGAAAGATGCCGATGGCGTTGCTGCCGCCGCCGACGCAGGCCACCACCACGTCGGGGAGCCCGCCGAACTCCCGCCGCCACTGCCGCTTCGCCTCGCGGCCGATGACCGCCTGGAAGTCCCGCACGAGCCGCGGAAAGGGATGGGGTCCGGCGGCCGTCCCGAGCAGGTAGTGGGTCGTGGACAGGCTCGCCGTCCAGTCGCGGAGCGCCTCGTTGATCGCGTCCTTGAGGGTGCGGGCGCCCGCGGTCACGGGGATGACCTCGGCGCCGCAGAGCTCCATCCGCTTCACGTTGGGGGCCTGGCGCTCCATGTCCTTCTCCCCCATGTAGATCACCGCCTCCATTCCGAAACGGGCGGCGATCATCGCGGTCGCGGTCCCGTGCTGTCCGGCGCCGGTCTCCGCGATCAGCCGGGACTTGCCCATGTGCCGGGCCAGGAGCGCCTGTCCCAGCACGTTGTTCGCCTTGTGGGCTCCGCCGTGGAGCAGGTCCTCGCGCTTGAAGACCGTTTCGAGGCCGGCCCGCGCGGAGAACCGGGGGGCGCTCGTGAGGGGCGTGGGCCGCCCCACCCAGGCGCGCGCCTCGCGGTCCAGCTCGTCCCGGAACGTCCTCGTGGGGACGATCTCCCGCCGCGCCGTCTCCAGTTCCTCGAGCGCGGGGGTGAGGAGTTCCGGGGCGAAACGCCCCCCGAAGGAACCGAACGCGCCCTGCCGGGGGCGGAGGGACGGCTTCATGCGGCAGCCGGGGGCCGCAGCAGGTCGAAGAAACGCCGCAGCCGCTCGGGGTCCTTGACGCCCGGCGACGACTCGATCCCGCTCGAGACGTCCACACCCCAGGGCCGGTAGGGAAGCAGCCGCCCGATGTTCTCGGGCCGCAGTCCGCCGGCGATGAACGCCCGTTCCGGAGCCCGCTCCCCCAGAATGCGCCAGTCGAAGGCCCGGCCGCTGCCGCCGCCTCCCACATCGAACACGAGCGGCCCGGCATCCTCCGAAGGGGATTCGAAGTCCGGAAGCCGGGCCGCGGATTCGGGCACGCTCACCACCCGGTGGACGAGCAGGCCGGCTTCCGTCAGCGTTCGAATTCCAGCTTCGGAGAGACCGTGGGGCTGGACCCGCTCCACTCCCAGCGCGAACGCGTCCGAGGCGACCTCGTCACGGGTGCGCCTCCCGGTCGCGAGCACCGGACGCACTTCCGGGTTGGCTTCCCTGGCGGCCGCGATCACCTGACGGGCTTCCTCGAGCGTTGCCGAGCGCGGGGAGTCCGGAGCCCGGACCACGCCGATCCACTGCGCGCCGAGCCGCACGGCCAGCCGGGCGTCCTCCGGCCTGCGGAGGCCGCAGATCTTGATCTCCACGACGCGCGCCGGCGTTCCTCAGACGCCGGCCGGCACGGGTTCGGTAGCGGCCCGGAGGAATGCCGAAGGATCGGCGGCGCGCATCAGCGCCGTGCCGATGAGCACCGCGTCCGCCCGCCCCCGCAGCTCCGCCAGATGTTCCGGCTCCAGGTACCCGCTCTCGGCGACCGCGATCCGTCCGGCCGGAACGCGGGGAAGGAGATCGCGGGCGCGGCGGCGGTCCGTCCGCAGCGTGTCCAGGTCCCGGTTGTTGATCCCCACGATGGCGTCCTCGAGCGCCAGGGCGCGCTCCAGTTCCGCCGCATCGTGCACCTCGACCAGGGCGTCGAGCCCCAGCGATCGCGCTTCCCGGTGGAGACGGCGGAGCCGGGCGTCGTCCAGGCAGCGGACGATGAGCAGCACCGCGGACGCACCCGCCGCCCAGCCCGCCCGGATCTGCGCCGGGTCCACGATGAAGTCCTTCATGAGCACGGGAAGTCCGGAGGCCGACGAAGCGGCCTGCAGATCTTCAAGGGAGCCCCCGAAGGCATCGGGATCGGTCAGTACGGAAATGGCCGAAGCGCCCGCTTTCCGATAGGCGGCGGCGCGAGTGGCGGGATCGTCGTTGCGGATAGCCCCGGCACTCGGACTCCGGCGCTTGAACTCGGCGATCACGGACAGGGTGGCGCGG
The DNA here is from genome assembly GCA_022828085.1 of Acidobacteriota bacterium. Classification (GTDB taxonomy): domain Bacteria; phylum Acidobacteriota; class Vicinamibacteria; order Marinacidobacterales; family Marinacidobacteraceae; genus Marinacidobacterium. The sequence continues at coordinate 15,582 of JAJEIY010000090.1, forward strand.
CCGCCCATTGCGTCTCGGAAGGAGGGCGGCTTCCGCTCGGGCCTCCCGGGCGCCGGACCCGCCGCGAGACGTGTCGCCCTCGCCTCGGCGGACCGGACAAGCCCGGCAAGCACCCGATTGGTCATCCGACGTTCAACTCAGGCCACACTCATTCCCGTCATCCGCATGCTGGTTTCCACGTAGCGCTCCAGCGTGCGGAGGGCGCGGCCCGACGCCAGCGTCTCCAGTGCGGTCTGGACCCCGGCGGGCAGATCGGGGGCGAGACCGGCAACGGCGAGCGCGGCGCCCGCGTTCGCAGCCACGACATCCCGCTTCGGCCCTTCGTCCTTGCCGGAAAGCACCGCCCTGAGGATCTCCGTGTTTTCCGACGTGCCACCACCACGCAGGTCCTCGATCGAGGCTTCGCGGAGTCCCAGTTCGGAGACCCGGATCTCGACCGGAGCCACCTTCCCGTCGTTCAGGGCGTGGCCCCTGGTCGTGGCGTGAAGGCCGATCTCGTCCAGCCCCTCGCAGTGCACGACGAGGGCCGAGGTCGACCCGAGTTCGGCGAGCGCGCCGGCAACGGTCTCGGTCAGGGACGGATCGTAGACACCGATCAACTGGCGGTCGGCGAGCGCCGGATTCGCGAGCGGGCCGAGCACGTTGAAGAGGGTGCGGATCCCGAGCGCCCGGCGCGCCGGCCCGACGTGGGCCATGGCGGGGTGGAAGGCGGGCGCGAACAGGAACACGAAGCCGGTGGAGTCCAGAATCCGGGACGCCTGACCGGGCTCGAGATGGAGCGGCGCTCCACAGGCTTCCAGCACGTCCGCGCTGCCGGTGATGGACGAGACGCTGCGGTTGCCGTGTTTGGCCACCGCGCCGCCGGCGGCAGCGACGACCAGCGCCGAGGCGGTGGAGATGTTGAACGTGCCGCTCTTGTCGCCACCGGTTCCGCAGGTGTCCACGAGCGGCCGTACCTGTGACATGACGGCCTTGCGGTGACCCCGGAGCGCGCGGGCGCAGGCGGCCAGCGTGGCGGCATCGGGCTCGTTGATCCTCAGAGCGACGAGCAGTCCGGCCGTTTGGGCGACATCGCTCTCGCCGGCCAGGATCCGGTGGAGCGCGGTCTCCAGCGCGCCGGAATCGGCGGCCTCGCCGGAGAGCAGGGTTTCGAGGAGTGGGGCGATCACGGGGGTGGCTCCTTGGTGGGGTCAGTGACGGTCAGCGCGTCCCGAACCGGGAACCTCGAAGCCTTGGCGGGCGCCCTCAGGCACCCTCTCGCGCCGTCGTCCGGAGGCGTCCCGGGTCGGGCCGCCTCCCGCCGCAATCAGTGGATCGAACGGACGCGAGACGAGCCCGGCCTAATGCAAAATCGCCATCGCCACAGCCATTGCCGGGAATGGCGCGATCGGGCTGACTCGCTGAGCGTCATGGGGGCGGGATTCTAGCAGCCTGTGGCGAAACTCACGCGGCATCCGGCATCCCGAGGTTCGCGTTTCCGCCGGCTCGTTCACCGTCCGTTCCCCGTCGAGCCCGGCTTCCGGGATCGGCGGGAAGCGGACGCATAGAATCGGATCATGGTTGGTGCAGCGGGGACTCTCGGAAAGGGAAACAGGATCGGGCTGGCGCTCATCGCGGCATGCGGTGCGGCCGGCTGCGGCGCTCCGGCGCCGGAAGCGGCGGCCGGTCTCGACGTGGTGGAACTCGACATCGCCGGGATCCACCAGGGCCTCCAGGCGGGCGACTTCACCTGCGCGGAACTGGTCGCGGCGTACCTGGCCCGGATCGAGGCGTACGACCGCGAGGGCCCGGCCCTCCACGCGATCGTCACGGTCAATCCGCAGGCGATGGAGCGGGCCGCGGAAGCCGACGAGCGCCTCGCGGGTTCCGGGCTCGACCCGGACCGGCCGCTCGAGTGCGTTCCGATGATCGTGAAGGACAACTACGACACCGCGGACCTCCCCACGAGCGCCGGATCGGCGGCGCTCGAGGACTCGATCCCGCCCGATGACGCTTTCCAGGTGCAGCGGATCCGCGAGGCGGGCGCCATCGTGCTCGCCAAGTCCCACATGGCCGAGTTCGCCTTCAGCGCCTATCAGAGCCTCGGCTCCGTCATTCCGGGTCACGTCAGGAACCCCTACGACCCCTATCGGGTGCCGGCCGGGTCCTCGGGAGGCACCGGGGCAGCCGTGGCCGCGAGCTTCGGGGCCGTCGGCCTCGGGACGGACACCGGCAACTCCATCCGCGGGCCTTCGTCCCACAACGCGCTCTTCGGGATCCGGTCGACGATGGGCCTGACGAGCCGGGACGGGATCGTGCCGCTCAACCTCTTCCGCGACATCGGCGGCCCGATGGCGCGCACCGTCGAAGACGGCGTGCGGGTCTTCGACGTCCTGGCGGGGCCGGACCCGGCCGACGACGCCACGGAGGGGTTCGAGCGCGAGGACGACTATCTCCAGTATCTCGACGCGGGACCGCTCACCGGCTTCCGGATCGGCGTCGTCCGGCAACTCAGCGACACCGAAACCGCGGACCCCGACATCGGAGCGCTCTTCGAGGCGGCCCTCGCCGACCTCGAGGGGCTGGGGGTCACCGTCGTGGACCCGGTGCGGATCGAAGGGCTCGAAGCCGAGGGATCGCTGTGGTGCAACCCCTTCCGCGCCCAGCTCGAGGCCTATCTGGCAAGCCTCGGACCGAACGCTCCGGTGACGACGCTCGAGGAGCTGGTGGAGGGCGGCGACTTCCATCCGTCGATCCGGCCCCGACTCGAAACCGCGCTCGAGGTGGAGGGCGAGCCGCAGGACATCTGCGCCGAAGCGAACCGGCGCGCCGGGGAACTCCGGGCCGAGGTCGGGGGCCTGTTCGAGGATCACGACCTCGACGCGCTTGCCTTCCCCACCTGGAGCAACCCCCCGCGCCTCCTGGGCGACCTGACCACGCCCGACGGAAACAACTCGCCCCAGCTCTCCCCTCCCACCGGGTTTCCGGCGGTCACCGTTCCCATGGGCTTTACCCCGTCAGGGCTCCCGGGCGGCCTGCAACTTCTCGGGAACGCCCTCGGCGAGGGCGCGCTGTTCCGCATCTCGTTCGCTTACGAGCAGGCCACCGGTCACCGGAAACCGCCGCCGACCACCCCACGCCTGCCGGGTTAGCGGCGGCGGACCGGCCGGCCTTTCTTCGCTACACTCCCCGCGCCGACGCTCCGAAAACCCATGCCCATCTACGAATATCGCTGCGACGACTGCGAGCAGGTGTTCGAGGCCATCCAGCGCATCAGCGACGAACCGCTCGACGCTTGCCGGCGCTGCGGCGGAGCCGCCCACCGGATCGTCTCCAGCCCGGCCATCCAGTTCCTCGGCACGGGCTGGTACGTGACCGACTACGCGAGGAAGAACGGCGAGAAGGCTGCCAACGGGAAGAACGGGTCCGCGACGAAGGGCGGACCGGAGAAATCGGACTCCGGAAAACCAAAGGGGAAGGAGAGTTCGGGAACGGGGCCGGCAGCGACGGGCGGCGCCAAGACTTCCTCGTCCTCCAGTGAATCTCGGGCCGGATAACCAGCCCGTCGGGACCCTCCGGGCGCTTCCCGGGTGGAGCGCCGCCTGCCTGCTCGCGGCCGGGCCCCTTGTCGCGCTGCCGGCGCCGCAAGGGTCGGGCGCCGTTTCGGAATGCGAGGCAGCCGCGCAGGCGTCCGACTGGGACGCCGCCGTCACCGTCTGCGAGGAAGCGATCCGGGAATCCCCGGACACCTACGGCATCCATTACTTCCTTGGTTTCGCCTACCAGGCGAGGCAGGAATGGACCCGGGCCGGGGCCGCATTCGAATCCTTCCTCACCGCCGTCGAGGGACTGCCCGAAGACGTTGCGCGTCCGGAGGAGCAACTCGGCATCGCGGCACGGAGCGCCGGTCTGGCGTGGTTTCGCGGGGGAGACCTCGAGACCGCGCTCCCTCTGCTCCGCCGGACCGCCGAGGCCGAGCCGGCCGACGCCGAGGTTCACTTCTTCCTCGGGGTCGGGCTGATGCAACGGGGTGACGCCGAGGGGGCGGAGGCGGCCTTTTCGATCGTGGTCCGGGAAGCCCCCCAGATCCATCAGGCGCGGTTCTTTGCCGCACAACTCCGCTACGACGCGGGGGACTACGAGGCGGCGGGCGCCCACCTCACCCGCTATCTGGAGGCAGCGCCTTCAGGACCCTTGGCCGCCGACGCGCACTGGATGGCCGGGTCCATCGCCCTCAGGAGGTCGGAGTCCGAGACCGCGGACCCCGGCGCCGCCGGCGAGGCGCGCAGCCACTTCGCCGCGCTCCTGGAGGTCGAACCGGACAGTCCCCGCGCGGCGGTCGCGCACTACTTCCTCGGCACCATCGCGGCCGACCGGGAGGAGTGCGATCAGGCCCGCCGGCACTACGAGGACTTCCTGCGGATTGCGCCGGACCACGAACGCGCGTCCGAGGTCCGGCGCTATCTGGAGGAGGGTTTCGCACCCTGTCCGGCTCCCGCCGGGAATTCGCCCAATTCCCAAGGGCTATGCTAGTTTCCCCCGTTCGCACGGGCCGTGACCGCCCTATTCCAAGTGCGCGCCACGGGGCGTCCGGTCATCCCGTCAAGGAGACATTCGTCATGCCTACCCGATTCCTCGCCCTGTCCGTTGTTGCCGCGTTCGGCGTACTCATGGGAAGCGCCCAGGAGGCGACGGCCCAGGATGTGGACCCGCAGAAGGCCGCCGCGTGCATGCAGGCGGTGGACGGCGCCAACTACGAACAGGTCCTCGCTGCCTGCCCCGAGGTACTCGAGGTACTTCCCGAGGACCATCCGTACTACGCGCACTGGGCGCAGACGGTGAACTACGCCTACAGCCTCCAGTGCCAGCCGGCGTTCGAAGCCCAGCAGTGGGACAGCGTGATCGCGTACTGCCAGATGGCGGTCGAGGCGAACCCCGGGGCGTTCATCATGAACTACTTCCTCGGCGTCGCCCACCAGACGAAAGAGGACTGGGCGAACACCGCGGTCAACTTCACCGCCTTCCTGGACGGGGTCCGCGGAAACTCGGAGGCGGCGTCGCAGCTCTCGGACCAGGTGGCCACCGCCCAGCGCTCCGGCGGGATTGCGTACGCGCGGGCGGGCGCGATGCAGGACGCCATTCCCCTGCTGCAGGCGGCGGGCCGAGCGAACGGGACCGATGTTGAGGTCCACTACCGGCTGGCCGTCGCCCTCCTGTCGACGGGCGACAGCGCGGGCGCCGAGCGGGCGTTTTCGGTCGTGATCGACAACGCCCCGAACCCGATCGCCAGCGTTCTGTTCCTGGCCGGACAGCTCAACTACAACGCCGGCGACTACGCCAAGGCCGATACCCGGCTGACCGCCTACCTGGCCAACGCCGGAGGAGACCGGGGCGTCCCGGACGCCCACTTCATGCTGGCGCAGGCGCTCCAGGGTTCGGACGAGGACCGGGCCGTCACCCACTACCAGGGCTTCCTCTCCGGGTCGGCGGCGGGCGATCCGCGGATCGTGGACGCCAACTTCGCCCTCGGCACCATCTTCTACAACCGCGACGACTGCGGAAACGCCGAGACCCACTACCAGACGTTCATGGAACTGGCGCCCGACCATGCGAACGCCGCCCAGGTGACCGAGATCCTGGCGTCGATCGCGGAAGGCGGCTGCGAGGGCGGCTGAGGCTGACGACCCGCACGGTCCCGTCCGAAGCCTTCCTCACGGGCGCCGAATCCGCAGTAGCCGTTCGCTGTTCCATGTCCGTATTCGCCTTTACACCACCATTCGTTGCCTGTGCTAGGCTGCTTCGTTCCCGTAATGGGGACGGGGACTCTGGGGGTTTGGCCGGCTTTCGCCGGCCGCAGCGCCCTACCCGCCCTCGAGGAGGTTCTGTCATGTCAATCCGGAGCAACATCGGAATCCCGCTTCTGCTCGTTGCGACCTTCGCCTTCCCGGGGTTTGCCCTCTCCGCAGCCCTCCCACACTCCCTTCTCCAGGAGGATCCGGGCGAAGCGTGCCAGGCTGCCATCGAGAGCCAGGTCTGGGAAGACGTGCTCGCGAAGTGCGAGCCGCTGCTCTCGACTCTCGACGAGAGCGACCAGGACTACGAGTTCTACAAGGAGAACGTGGACTACGCCCACACCACGATCAACTACCAGAACCAGCAGCAGTGCGTGGAGTCGGCGCAGGCCGGCGCCTGGGACACCACGCTGACCGCCTGTCCGGCGATCCTCGATGCGGTTCCTGATTTCTTCGTCGCCCATCTCTTCCTCGGCTTCGCCCACCAGGGATCCGGAAACCAGGACGAGGCCATCGGTTCCTTCGAGCAGTTCCTTTCCGCCGCGGATGCGAATCCGGCGATGGCCGCGCAGCTCGGCGACCAGATCACCATGGCGCGGCGCAACGTCGCGATCGCCAAGAGCGAAATGGGCGACCGGGCGGCGGCGATCCCCTTGCTGCGGCAGGTCGCCGAAGCCGATCCGTCGGACGCGGAAGCCCACTTCCGGCTTGGATTCGCGCTGCTCCAGGAGGACGACGACGCCGGAGCCGAGGGCGCGTTTGCAACCGTCATCGCCCTGAACCCGGACATCCCGCAGTTGTCCCAGGTTCTCTTCCTGGCCGGCCAGCTCGCCTACAACGCCCAGGAGTTCGACACCGCCGCCGAGCGGCTGGGCAAGTACCTCGAAGCGGAACCGGAAGGGCAGTACGCCACCGAGGTCCACTGGATGCTCGGGTTCATCGCGGGACGCAGCACCGACGAGAGCGGCATGATGCGCCACTACGGCGCGGCGCTCGCGGCGGATCCCAACAACCCGAACGCCCGGGATGCGAACTACTCCCTGGGTGTGATCGCCTTCAATCGCGGCCAGTGCAGCACCGCGGAGCGTTACTTCCGGGCGTTCATGCGCCTGGCGAGGGGCGACTCGCGGGCGGCGGACGTCGAGGACATGATCCTCGACATCGAGGACGGGGTCTGCGAAGGCGGCTTCTAGCCTCTCCGCGGGTTCACCCCGCCTGGAGCATCGCCTCGTTCCCCTCGGGGCGGAGGTAGCGCGGGAGCAGCGGCGGGTCCATGAAGGCGATCCGCTGCCGCTCCACGAACCACAACCGGGCGAGCAGCACGTTCAGGTAGCGGAGCTCGTCCAGCGAGTATCGGACCTCTCCCCGCTCGTAGCGCCGCAACCAGTGGCCCGGTAGTTCTCTTGCGATCTCGTACCAGTGCCCGTCGATACCAGCCGTCGCCCGGCGCGCGGCCTCCACCGTGTGCGCCACCAGGTGAAGCACCGAGTCCGGCTCCAGCAGGCGGCTGCTCGCCGCCACCGAACGGATCCCGCGTAGCAGGTAGATCAGGCACCAGCGCACCTCAGGGGTGAGCGACTGCGGATCCGCGAGCATCCGCGGCGCCAGGAACGCGGCCGCCCCCTGCCGGTCGTCAAAGAGCAACCGGTAGAGCTCGGCGCGCAGGATGTCTCTGGGCATCGCTAGCGGGGCCGCTCCCGTTGGGCTGCGGCGGCCCGACCGGGCTCGCCGGTCGTTTCGATCGGCGGTTCGCCGTCGTCCAGGAACCCGTGCCGTCCCTCCGGGCCGATCCGCCGGGTGTTGTACTCGGCGCGCCAGCGCGCCAGCTCCTCGGAGTCCGGATAGGCGTCCGGGGGATACGGATAGCTCGGCATCCCGTGGAACGGCAACGGCTCGATGGTGTGCGGCCGGGCGGAGTTCAGGTCCATGTCCTTTCCGAAGCCGTCGGCGAACGCGAAGAACGAGCGGCGGGTCCCGGGGGCCGGCGGCGGGACCTGCCGCGCGTCGAACCGGAGCCGCAGCTCGTCTCCGTGCCGGGCGATGACGTAGCGGTCGTCGATCTCGTCGAGGAGGGGCAGCACGTCGCCGTGCCTCGTGTATTCCCCCTCGTGGGCGCCCCAGATGTCCCGCGCCGCGCGCGTTCCGTAGCGGTACTCGGTGGGCGGGATGCCGCGGGGCCGATGGGGTTCGGGATATCCCGCGAAGCCGAACTCGGCGGTCTGGGCGTCGAGCCGCCACTCCTGAACGGGGATGTCGGCGACCTCGGCGAGCTCGATCCGGTCCCAGTAGATGCGCATGTTGGTCCGGATTCTGAGCGGCCGCCCGCTCTCGACGGCGATGTCCCGTAGCGGCACCACCATCGTCTTGGGCAGGCCCGCCGGGAATCCCATCCGCTCGGTGGCGACTCGGAACCCGTCGCCGTCGGCAATCTCCAGAATCGGCGGCTGGACCCGGGCCCCCGCCTGGGAAGCGGCGAGGTTGGAACTCGAGTCGGCGTAGTCCACCCATCCGTAGAGGAGGAGGACCTGCGGGACGCCGGGGCGCACCCCGTCGAACGCGAGCGTCAGGTCGTGAGTCTCCGCGTATCCCTTGAACGGAAGGAGAGCGAAGTCGTCGACGTAAACGCGGTCCACCCGGGCGAGCGCCGCGGTCACCTCCCGCTCCCCCGCGGCCGTGGAAGACGACGCCCGGGACGGGGCCCGCCGGTTCCGGACGGCGATCAGTCCCGGATCGGGGTACGGGGGGCCGGGCATCAGACGTTCCAGCGGGAACACGTCCACGTCTTCCGGATGGTCCACCACCCACAGCGCCGCCCGGTCGTAGAAGATGACCTCTTCGAGCTGGTTCACCCAGCGCATCTCGTAGGCCCCGTCCCTGGGCACCAGCGGAAACGCTTCCATCTTCACGACTTCCGCGGTGTCCGGGACGTTGTAAGCGCCGGGGGCGAGAAGGTTGCCGAGCGCGCTGCCGCCGAGGAAGTCGGTGACGAAACGGATCCGCTGGCCGTCCCACGCGTAGAGGACGGGACAGGAGGTGCCCTTCCGGTTCAACTCCTCGACGGACGCCACCGCCAGCGCCGGCACGTCCAGCTCGACCTGCTTCACCCCTCCCGGCCAGAGAAACCGGACGTAGTCGGCCGCGAGCGCGTCTCCGAGCCCGAAGTGGACGGGCAGGTCGCTCTGCGAGAGGTAACCCGAGGTGGTCCGCACCTGACGGCGCTGGCTCACCCCGGAGACCCGGACCTCGATCTTGGTCCCGACCCCGTCCAGATTGCTGCGGAGGCCCCGCGGGCTGACCGCCAGCCAGTTTCCGGCCCCCGACTGATCGTTCCGGAAGGCGAAGATGCGCCCCCGGGTGGTGCCGATCACGGCGTCGAGATCCCCGTCTCCGTCCAGATCGCCGGTCGCGAGCGCGCGCGGCTCCTCGCCGGAGTCGAGCGCGGCGGGGACCGTTCCCGCGCGTGAGAACCCGCCGGGGGAGTTCTCGTAGAGGGTGAGAGGCCCGTCGGCCCCGGAGGTGGCCATGAGGAGGTCCAGATCCATGTCGTGGTCGGCATCGAGGAACGAGACCCCGTACCGGGCTCCGGGCACGCCGGCGCGCAGCAGGAAGGGGGACCCGACGTCCGGTGAAAACCCGCCGGGTCCGGATCCCCGGAGCAGCATGTTCAGCGCGTTTCCCTCGGCCGAGAGGAGCAGGTCGAAGAAGCCGTCCCGGTCGTAGTCGGCGGCCGCGGCCCCCCGCATCCGCCTGGCCGTCTCGACGCCCCAGGCCTCCGCGCTCTCGGTGAACGTTCCGACGCGATCGTTCGAGAAGACCTGCACCGGGCTGCCGTCGTTCACCACCAGGAAGTCCACGTCGCGGTCGTCGTCCCAGTCGGAGAACAGCGCGAAGAGGCTGCGCCGCGCCCCGCCGTCCGTCCGGGTCTCCACCGCGACGTCCGTGAAGCTGCCGTCCCCGTTGTTCCGGTAGAGACGGTTCGGGGCCCCCGGAAGATCGTCCGGAACGCGGAGGACCTCCGGGACGGCGTCAAGCGACGCGAGCGAAGCCGGGGCGTAGTTGGACACCTGGATGTCGAGGTCGCCGTCGTGGTCGAAGTCGGCGAACGTGGCGCCCACCGAGAGGTCGTCTCCCTCCGCTCCCGATGCCTCCGCCCTGGCGAAGAGCGTCCCGGCCTCACCCGACCGATTCAGGAAGAGCGTGTTCGGGCCGACTCCGGCCGCGTAGAGGTCCGGATCGCCGTCGAGGTCCACATCACCGACGGTCACGCTGACCGCCCCGTCCGTTTCGAGCCCGGAGTCCGTCCAGGCCTCGAAGCCGTCGCCCGTGTTCCGGAACACGGCCACGCTCCCGTCCCGCACCAGGAGGATCTCCGGCCGGCCGTCCGCATCCAGATCGCGGATGGCGACACCCGAGCCGAGTTGGGGCAGCAGGTTCGCCGCCACCCAGTCGGGCGAGTACTCCTCCGCTCGCAGCGTCACGGGAGGATCGGAAGGCGCGCCGGCAGCCGGCAACGCCAGGTTCCATTCCCCGGTGGCCTCCGAAAAGCGGACCGAACCCGTCGCCGCCGGTTCGTCCTGGCCGCCGTGCAGCGATACCGGACGCTCTTCGACGGCCTCCGCGTACGGCCCGAGCTCGGTGTACTGGAGCCCGGCGGAGACCCCGCCTCCGGAGAAGCTGTTCTTGAGTTCCTGGAACCGCATCAACTGGGCCCGGCCCTCTTCCCGGCGCCCCGCCCGCACGAGCACGTTCCCCAGGCTGAAGTGCGCGGACTCGTGCTCCGGCTGGAGCTGGATGGCGGTGCGCAGGGCGCCCTCCGCCTCCTCGAGACGGCCGACCGCGGCGTAGGCGGCGCCCAGGTAGTACTGCGTCATCGCGTCATCCGGGTCGGCCGCCGCGACCTGCCGGAAGGCGGCGAGCGCCGCCTCGGTGTTGCCCTCGAGCTTTTCGACAAGACCCAGGTTGTAGCGGGCGTGGAGTCCGCCGGGATCGAGATCGAGAGCCCGGGCGAAGGAAGCGCGGGCGGCGGGGAAATCACGCTCGTTGAACCAGGCGATGCCCAGGTTCACGTGGGCGGCCGCCGACTCGGGCCGGAGCTCCACCACCCGCGCGAACTCGGCGGCGGCGTCCGAGAACCGGAACTGCTCGAGCAGCGCCACCCCGCGGCTCATCCCGGCGCCCGCCTCCGGTTGCGGCGTCCGGGCGCCGGCGGAAGACACCACGACCGCGGCAACGAGCGGCAGCCGCCAGGAGAGAAGGGGCTTCAGGCTCCGGAACATGGACTCCCCATTATGACCAACCCGCGCCGGCTTCCATCGCTGGAGGCGGTATCCGCCCGGAACCCGAACGACCGTCCGTGGGCTGTCCCCCGCGATACGGTTCCCGGCCACCAATCCAACCATGATCCAGCTCGTCGAGGCCTCGAAGACCTACGGAGAACAGGTCCTGCTCCGTGATGTCTCCTGGCGGGTTGGCGACGGCGACCGCGTCGGACTCGTCGGACCCAACGGATCCGGCAAGACCACCCTCCTGAAGATCCTCGCGGGACTGGTCCCCGCCGACGCCGGAAAGGTCGTGCTCGCCAAGCGGAAACGCGTCGGATACCTGCCGCAGGAGGGACTGAGCCTCGAGGGCCGCACCGTTTCCGGGGAGGTCCGCACGGCTTTCGCCGACCTGCTCCGGCTGCGGCGCGAACAGGAGGAGGTGGCGGAAGAGCTCGCGGGCGCCCCGGATCAGCCCGAACTCGTCGCCCGCTACGGCGAACTGGAAGAGGAGTGGCAGCGCCGCGGCGGGTACGAAATGGACACCCGCATCAGCGAGGTCCTTTCCGGCCTGGGGTTCGCGGCCGGGGACGAGGAACGCCCCGTGGAGACCTTCAGCCAGGGCTGGCAGATGCGCATCGCCCTCGCCAGGCTGCTGGTCGAGGCGAACGACCTCGTCCTCCTCGACGAGCCCACCAACTACCTGGACATCGAGGCCCGCACCTGGTTGCTCGGCTTCCTGGCCCGTCACCGCGGCGGCCTGGTGCTGGTCGCCCACGACCGCTACTTCCTCGACTCCGTGGTGACGCGGATCACCGAGATCGGCCTGGGCCGGCTCGGCAACTACCCGGGCACCTACAGCCGCTACGAGACCCAGCGGGCCGCCGAAATCGCCGACCTGCGCAAGCGCGCCACCGAGCAGGCCGCCGAGATCGAGCGGACCGAACGCTTCATCAATCGGTTCCGCTACCAGGCCAGCCGCGCGCGGCAGGTGCAGAGCCGGGTCCGCATGCTCGAGAAGATCGAGCGGATCGAAGTGCCGCCGGAGCCCCGGCGGGTGGCCCTCCGCCTGCCGCATCCGCCGCGTTCGGGGCGGGTCCTGGTGACGCTCACCGGCGTTTCCAAGGCCTTCGGAACGAACGAGGTCTTCCGTGACGTGGACCTGGTCGTGGAACGGGGTCAGCGTCTGGCGCTCGTGGGGCCGAACGGCGCCGGGAAATCCACCCTGATCCGGTTGATCGCCGGTGAAGCGGGCCTCGACTCCGGGCATCGCGAGCTTGGCCACAACGTCCGGGTCGCCTACTACGGGCCGGACCGGCACGATCTCGACCCCGACCGGACGGTACGGGAGACCATGGCCGACGCGGCGCCGCTCGCCATGCTCCCGGAGATCCGCAACATCCTGGGGGCGTTCCTGTTCTCGGGAGAGACCGTGGAAAAGAAGACGGCGGTCCTCTCCGGCGGCGAACGAAGCCGGTTGGCGCTCGCCCGCCTGTTTCTCCGTCCCGCGAATCTCCTCCTCCTCGACGAGCCGACCAACCACCTCGACCTGGACGCCAAGCGGGCGCTCCTGAACGCCCTTTCGAACTACCAGGGCACGATCGTGTTCGTCGCCCACGACCGGTACTTCATGGATGCCCTGGCCACCCGGGTGGCCGCGATCGGCGGCGGCGGAGCGGCCCTCTACTGGGGCAACTACTCGGACTACCTGGCAAGGGTCAGCCCCCCGAAGCCTGACGCGGCGGCGCCGGCTGCTGCGAAGCGTCCGAAGCGAAACGCGAAGCCCGCTGGCAACGCCGGCGCGCGCCGGCAGCCCGGAAAGAACCGGTTGCGGCAGCTGCGGCGGGAATGGCGCGAGGTGTTCGAGGCGATCGCGGACACCGAGGCCGCCGTCGAGAGCCTGGAGGCGCGCATGGCGGCGCCCGGGTTCTTCGGCGACCTGGAGGGATCCCGTGAAGTGACGGCCACCTACGAGGACCTGAAGAGCCGGCTTCCGGCCCTCTACGAGGAACTCGAACGGCTCGACGCCGCGGTTCAGGGTGGCCCCGGCAGTCCCTAGCGCGAAGGGGCCGGGCTACCGGGGGGCTTCCACCTCCTCCAGCTCCACCCCCAGGCCGTTCGCCATGCGGTTCACGAAGCAGTAGTAGGACGCCACCGCACAGGCGTCGTGGATGTCTCGATCGGAGAGTCCGGCGCTCCGGAGCGGCTCGAGATCCCGCTCCACCAGGCTCCCCGGAGTGCGCGCCAGCTTGATGGCGTAGTCGGCGAGCGCGCGATGCCGGGGCGAGAGCGAACAACCGTCCGGGTCACGGCGCAGGGCGTCCACCAGTTTCGGGTCCCGGGTCAGCCGGAGGAGACCCCTCCGGTGATGCTCGATTCAATAGTGGCAGTCGTTGACCACGGAGACGGCGACGGCGATCAGTTCCCGCTCGGCGAGGCTGAGGCCCGATTCGCCCCGCATCAGGTGTTCATAGAGGGACAGGTGGTGCTCCAGCGCTTCCGGGTTCAGGCTGGACACCCTCAGGATGTTGTCCACCAGTCCATCGGGACGCCGGTGCCGCCGGTAGAGCGTCCCGAGCCTGCCCGACCGCCCCTCGGGAGCAGCCGGCGAAACCATGTGAATCCAGGACATTGGGCTTTTGGACCGATGGTCCCCATAGGATACCGAGCCGATGTTGCAGATCGCGTGCGACGGCTCCTGCCTCGGGAACCCCGGGCCGGGAGGGTGGGCGGCGGTGATCCTGACCGACTCCGGAGCGGAGCGGGTCCTCTCGGGGGGTGAACCGCACACCACGAACAACCGCATGGAGCTCACCGCCGCCATCCGGGCGGTGGAAGCGGTCCCGGACGGCACCGCGGCCACGGTGTTCTGTGACAGTCAATACGTGGTCAAGGGCATCACCCAGTGGCTTCCATCCTGGGTCCGGCGCGGCTGGCAGACGGCGAACCGCCGCCCGGTCAAGAACGCGGACCTGTGGCGGCGGCTGGCCGAGGCGCGCGCCAGCCGGCCCGGTGTTCGGTTCGAGTGGGTCCGGGGTCATGCCGGCCACCCGGGGAACGAAAGGGCCCATACCCTCGCCTCGGAAGAAGCGGTGAAGCAGGGGCGGCAGGCGCCCGGGCCCAACCGGGGCGGCCGGCTCTTTCTGCCCAGGGGATAGACTCGGGGCGTTCGTGCGCGAGTACCGGTTCCTTCAGGCGGACGTCTTCACCGACCGCGCGTTCGCGGGGAATCCGCTGGCCATCGTCACCGGCGCCGAGGGGCTGTCGGGCGAGGAGATGCAGCGGATCGCCGCCGAAATGAACCTCTCGGAGACCGCGTTCGTACTGCCGCCGACCGACGTGCAGGCGCTCTGCCGCCTGCGGATCTTCACCCCCAACACGGAACTCCCGCTGGCGGGCCATCCGGTCGTGGGGACCTTCTTCGTGCTCGCCCGGCGCGGCGAACTCGGACTCGGCGAGGCGCTCCGGAACCTCGGCACCGGCGTCCACCGCATCCACCAGGAATGTGGCGCCGGAGTGCTGCCGGTGGACATCCGGGTTCGGGGAGGCGAGGTGGAGCAGGTCGTCATGACGCAGGCGCCCCCCCGCTTCTTCGCCGAACTCACGGATCGGAGTTCCCTCGCCGGCTGCCTCGGCATCGGCGCCGACGAGCTCCTTCCCGACGGACGTCCGGCGCAGGTCGTCTCGACGGCGCTTCCCCAACTGATGGTGCCGGTGCGGTCGCTGCGAAGCATCGAGAGGCTCGAACTGGATCCGGTGGCGGCCCAGGCGCTGCTCAACCGTGAGGAGATCGGCTCCGACTGCATGATGGTCTTCTCGACCCAGTGCGTCGGCGAGGAGAGCGCCGCGCACGCCCGGATGTTCGCCCCGGGACTCGGCGTGCACGAAGACCCGGCGACCGGCAGCGCCGCGGGCGCGCTCGGCGCCTGGCTGGTCCGGCACGGACTGGTGAAAGACGGTGACCGGGATCCGGCCCGCCTCGTGATCGAACAGGGTTACGAGATGGGTCGCCCCAGTTCGATCCACGTGGAGGTCGAACGGGAAGGCGGGCAACCGTCGCTGGTCCGCGTCGGCGGACAGGCCGTGGAAGTCGCCGAAGGGGTGCTGCGGATCCCCGATTAGGAGTCTGCGCCGCAGAATGCGGCTCAGACTCCTCGGGAACGCCGGCCTCCAGGCCGGCGCGGGG